>NZ_AUHX01000001.1 GCF_000423405.1 Mesonia mobilis DSM 19841
ATTCCGAACAGAGAAGTTAAGCTCGTTAGCGCAGATGGTACTGCTAACTGTGGGAGAGTATGTCGCCGCCTTCTTTATAAAAGCCCTTTATCATATGATAAAGGGCTTTTTTTATGACCAAAACCAAAAATCAAGAAACCACACCAACGTTAGGGATAGAGCTTTTCGACTACGCTCAAAACAAGCTAATTGTTTAAGCTCTTTTATTTTTAATCAAAATAAAAAGTGAAAAGCGAGTAGCGATAGCACGAGCCGAAGGAAAAGCCATAAAACAAATTATCTTATAGTTTTTAATCTTCATATTTATTCTAATAGAGGATATTAGTATAATTTATAAGCTTCAAACTATTTTTCTATTTGGCATAAGAATTGAACTTTATAATAAAGAATTTATAAGTTTAGTAAACCAAAGTAGAATCAATTATAATCTACCGAAATTGACGGTTATTACTGTCAAGATGACCAAAATATATTTATGAGTAAATCTAATTTTTTTAATATAGACAATTTGTCATTGCAAGGAATTAATGAGGATGCAGAATTAATCCCATTAATGACACCTGAAGATGAAGAAGAAATTAATCGAGAAGAATTGCCAGATGTTTTACCGATTTTACCCTTAAAAAATACGGTTCTTTTTCCTGGAGTTGTTATCCCTATTACTGCTGGAAGAGATGCTTCAATTAAATTAATTAATGAAGCTAATAATGGAGATAAAACTATTGGTGTTGTTGCGCAGAAAGATAGTAATGTTGAAAATCCTGAAGCTAAAGATCTTCATCAATTAGGAGTGGTTGCTCGAATTTTGAGAGTTTTAAAGATGCCTGACGGAAATACTACGGTGATCATTCAAGGTAAAAAGCGTTTTAAAATTAATGAAGTTGTTGCTAACGAACCATTTTTTAAAGCGACAGTACAATCTGTTCCAGAGGTAAAACCCGCGACAGAAAGTGAAGAGTTTTCAGCAATTATTGAATCTATTAAAGATTTATCGTTGCAGATTATAAAGGATAGTCCTACGATTCCTTCAGAAGCTTCTTTTGCTATAAAAAATATTGAGAGTCATTCTTTCTTGATCAATTTTATTTCTTCTAATATGAATTTAACAGTAGAAGAAAAGCAGAGTTTATTAGAAACTAATGATTTGAAAGAACGTGCTTTGGCGACTTTGAAGTTTATGAATATGGAGTTTCAGAAGTTAGAGCTTCGAAATAATATTCAGTCGAAGGTGCAAAGCGACATGAGTCAGCAACAGCGTGAATATTTTCTTCATCAACAATTAAAAACAATTCAAGAAGAACTTGGAGGTGTTTCTGATGAAGGAGAGATTGAAGAAATGCGCAAACGTGCTAAAAAGAAAAAATGGGATAAAAAGGTAGCAAAGCATTTTGATAAAGAATTATTCAGAATGCAACGTATGAATCCGCAAGTTGCCGAGTATTCTATTCAGCGTAATTATTTAGATCTATTTTTAGATTTACCTTGGAATGAATTCAGCAAAGATAAATTTGATTTAAAAAGAGCTCAAAAAATATTAGATCGCGATCATTATGGTCTAGAAGAAGTTAAGCGTAGAATTATTGAGTATCTAGCCGTGCTTAAGCTTCGTAACGATATGAAGTCTCCAATTTTATGTTTATACGGACCTCCGGGAGTTGGTAAAACTTCTTTAGGTAAATCTATTGCAGAATCTCTAGGTAGAGAATATGTAAGAATTTCTTTAGGTGGTTTACGTGATGAAGCAGAAATTAGAGGTCACCGTAAAACTTATATTGGAGCGATGCCGGGTAGAATTATTCAGAGTTTGAAGAAAGCCGGAACCAGTAATCCTGTTTTTGTTTTAGATGAAATCGATAAGTTAGGAAATAGTCATCAGGGAGATCCTTCTTCAGCTTTATTAGAAGTTTTAGATCCTGAGCAGAATAGCGAATTTCACGATAACTTTTTAGAATTAGGATTTGACCTTTCTAAAGTTATGTTCATCGCTACTTCAAACAGTTTAAATACAATTCAGCCTGCTTTAAGAGATCGTATGGAGATCATCAATATGACGGGTTATACGATTGAAGAAAAAGTTGAAATCGCTAAACGCCATTTACTTCCGAAGCAAATAAAAGAGCACGGTATCAAAGCAAAAGATATCAAATTAGGTAAGCCTCAATTTGAAAAAATAATTGAAGGTTATACGAGAGAATCTGGAGTTCGTGGTTTAGAAAAGCAATTGGCGAAAGTAGTTCGTTATGTCGCTAAAAATATTGCGATGGAAGAGGAGTATAACGTAAAAATTTCAACAGAAGATATTTTTAAAATTCTTGGTCCTGCGAGAGAAGCTAATAAATATGAAAATAACGATGTAGCCGGAGTAGTTACCGGATTAGCGTGGACAAGCGTTGGAGGCGATATTCTGTTTATTGAATCTATTTTATCTAAAGGAAAAGGGAATCTTAGTATTACTGGAAACTTAGGGAAAGTGATGAAAGAATCTGCAACCATCGCGATGGAATACATTAAAGCAAATGCAGAAGAATTTGGTATCAATCCTGAAATCTTAGAGAAATATAACGTGCATATTCACGTACCGGAAGGAGCGACCCCAAAAGATGGACCAAGCGCGGGAATTACTATGCTTACTTCTTTGGTCTCTTTATTCACTCAGAAAAAAGTGAAAAAGAATTTAGCGATGACTGGAGAGATTACTTTACGAGGTAAAGTTTTACCGGTAGGCGGAATTAAAGAAAAAATTCTTGCAGCTAAGCGTGCTAAGATTAAAGAGATTATTCTTTGTGAAGAGAATAAAAAAGATATTGAAGAAATAAACGAAACTTATTTAAAAGGGCTTACTTTTCATTATGTTAGTGATATGAGTGATGTTTTAAAACATGCCATCACTAACCAGAAGGTGAAAAATTATAAAGAACTTTAAATTCAACTTTAATATATAATAAAAAATCCCCTGCAATTGCAGGGGATTTTTTAGTTTGTAAGACTTTCAAAAAATTCAATTAATTTATCATCGTGATCAAGATTTAGTTTTTTCCTGAATCGATATCTTGCAGTTTCTACACCTCTTACAGAAATACCCAAAAGTGGAGCTATATCTTTATTCGATAAGCCCATTTTGATAAAGGCTGATAGACGTAATTCCTTTTTAGTGAGATTGGGTACAACCTTTCTTAAATTCTTAAAGAAGTCGTGATGAACATTTTCAAAGTTACTATCAAAGACAGCTAAATATTCTTCATCAATTTTATTTTGATGCATTTTTTTAAAGATTTCAAGAATTTTTTGATTAGACTGTTTACTCTTTACAATAGTTTTTAATTCTTTTAGATCTTCTTGAAGAGTAGAAAAGAAATTTTTCTTATTTACCAATAACATTGTGTAATTGGCTAATTCTTTACTTTTTTGTAATATATCCTTTTCTAAATGTTCTTTATCTTTTTCGATCTTAGCTTTATCTTTTTGTAGTTTAAGTTGATCAATTTCTAATTGAAGCATTTTATTAGCTCGCTGTTCTTTAAGAATCGATTTTTTATTTTCATAATTAATCTTCCGTTTTACTAAGCGTTGTATTATATAAATTAAACCTATAAATAGTAAGAAATAGATGAAGTATGCCAGTTTTGTTTGATACCATTTAGGCTGAATATAAAATCTAAAAATTGCCGGTGAAGCTTCATTGCCTAAAACATTTTTACTTTTAACTTTAAAAGTATATTCTCCGGGAGTGAGTAAATTATATTCTTTAAATGAAAGTTGTTGCCAATTAGACCAATCATTATCAATACCTATAAGTTGGTAACTATAACTATTATTTAAGCTGTTCGGCATATTTGGTGCAGCAAAAGAAAATCGAAGTGTAGTTAAATTATTAGGCAGATTGATTAGTGAGTCATTTACAATTGGTAGAAATGAAGTTTCTTGTTCTGTAGAAAAGCTAACTTTAGTAATTTCTGTTGAAATGTTTTCCGGTTTTCTTTTCTTATTGAGATTATAGAGATATAATCCTGTATGAGTTCCAATTAACACGCCATTCTCTGATATAGGAATAATAGTTTCCATACCTCGATTAAAAGTGCCTTTAGTTTGCAAAAAAATATCTTTTTCGATGAAAGGATTATTTGAATTCGTTTCAAAATAGCCTAATTCATCATCTTGAACAACCCAAGTTTTATTTAGACTTTGTAGAATTTTTCGCGGATTCCTCTTAGTGTCTATGATCTTGTTTAATTTTTCAAAAGGTTCAAATTTTTTATTTTTTTCATTAAAGTAAAAAGCACCTTTATTGGTTGAAAAAACTATTTCATCTTCCCAATTAAAAACATTTACATTAAAAGGAGAGGGCAACCCATTTTTATCGGTATAATGATCTATGGCTATCGTTCTATCTAAGTTTTCGCTAAATGTAATTTTGTAAACACCTTTATAACCGTGACAAACCCAATACGTGTAAGGTTCTTTACTGGCTAAAATATCTCTAGAAGATTCGTCGAAACCTTCAACTTTATTTCTAATTTTCCAATTGTTATTAATTAGTTGGAGAATATATATACCATTATATGAACAAACTAAATAGGCATTTTCACTTTTATTAAAAGGAATAGTTTTCCAAATTCCATTAATATTTCCAATTTTATCAACTTTTAAATTTTTAGAAATTTTATAAAGTCCTTTATCGTGATTGATAAATAATTCATCTTTAATGATAGAAAAACTCCACGCTTGACCTTGAAGGCTGTTTATTTTTTTAAAACTATTAGAATTTATAGTGTTATTGTTTAGTGATGAATAATAAACACCTTTATTGGTAGCCAAAAACAAATTATTCTCAAAAACTTGTGCATCATAAACAGAAGCTAGATTAAATAGATTAGTTCTCGGGCTATTATAATTTAAAAACTCTAGACCGTTATCAAGTAATGCCCAGACATTTTCTTTTTGGGTTTGAAATAAATTTAAAACCGTTTGACCATTTAGATTCTCTAAATTATTTACTTGAAATTTATTTTCATTTTTTTGAAGAACAATAATGCCTTGGCTTAATGTTCCTAATAGTATTTGATTTTTGTAAGCTATTGCAGAGATAACTTGATCGTTAGCATCTTTAAATAATGACTGAATTTGCTGAATACTTTCTTTTTGTTTACGAAATACATTTCCGGTATTTGTAATCAATTCTAAATTTTTAGTGATGTAGACAACCGTTTCATAATTTATAGTAGAAGCATCTAAAAATTTTTTGATTTGATTGGTAGCAAGGTCAACCTCATAAATACCTTCATTTGCATCTTGTACAAAATATCGGTCGTTCACTTGAAAGCTCTCTATAAAAGAATTTCTAGAAGGTATTTGGGTAACAGTACCATTTTTTAATAGGAATAATTTTTTAAAACTTCTAAAAATAATATTATCATTAATAGCACTAATCTGCCAAATATTCTCAAACGAAACATTATTTAATTGAAGTGTATCTTTAAGCGACTTAAAAGTGTATTCGCCAAATTGGTTTTTGCTAATCGTTCCCAATTCATTATATCCGCCAGCATAAATAACACCGTTGCTATCTTTTGCTAAGCTTCTAACAGATGAAGAATTTGGTAGTTTAATTTTATTCCAACTGCTACCATTGTAAATTAAGATACCGTCATTATTTCCAAAATACATTACACCTTTATCATCTTCAGTAACACTCCAAAATTGAGCATCTGCATCAAAATCTTGCTGTGTAAAATGAACGATACTTGGGTTTTTAGACTGTAGAGATAAATCTTGAAATAAGTCAAAATTTTGTGCTTTTATTGAAAAATGAAATAGGAAAATGATGAAAATTATCATCCAATTCATTAATAGAATCACATTTTTTTGCTTAAAAAAATAATTAATGCTTGATGTCATCTGTTAATTATGAGAATAATTTATGCTTTTATAGTGTCTTCATTTGTTTTTAGCACTAAAAACTCCTTCAAATCTATAATTTTTAAATTTATAATCACTTAAAAAATAATTATTTATAAGTATTGAAGTAGTAATGACGTACTGTTAATTTATGGTGAAGTAATCGAAGTGTATTAAAAAAACGATATCTCATCTTTTCAATTTCTAATTTTCTAAAAATTTTTAACACTAAACGAAATCGTTGTAGACTACTTGCAAAATACAAAGCTTTGTAATTAGAATTCTAAATTTTGTAAAGTTACGATAACGATTGAAATGATTATTTAAATTTTAAAATATGGGATTAAAAAACTATTTGATTTATTGTTTTTCCTTTATAGGTTTTATGGCTTGGTCACAAACAGAAAGAAATGGTCAAGTTCTAGAAGCAGTTACAGATATGCCAATTCCTGGGGTGAATGTAATTATTAAAGGAACAAATAATGGAGTAGTAACCGATTTTGACGGTAATTATTCAATTATGGCTACTTCACAAGACACACTAGTCTTTTCTTATGTAGGTTTTCAGAACAAAGAAATTCTTGTTGGTAATAAAGTGACTATGAATGTTTCTTTAGAAGAAAATACAGAAGCATTATCAGAAGTTGTTGTGGTAGGTTATGGTTCTCAAAAAAGAGAAGATATTACCGGTGCAGTTGGAGTAATAGATGCTGAAGAAACTTTTAAAGAAAGACCTAACAATGATTTAGGTTCTCTTATTCAAGGTCAAGCAGCCGGAGTTCAAGTACTTAAAAGTTCTGGGAAACCTTCTGCAGGATTTAATATTCGAGTTAGAGGTACAAGCTCGATAAGTGCAGGAAGTGATCCTTTGTATGTTATCGATGGAGTTCCTACTACAGATACTCGTTCTTTAAATCCATCAGATATAGAAAGTATTTCTATTTTAAAAGATGCTTCTTCGGCAGCTATTTATGGAGCTCAAGGTGCAAACGGTGTAGTTTTAATCACTACCAAGCAAGGAAAATCTGAGAAAGCTCAATTTCAATTTGATTCTTATGTTGGGGTAGCACAAGTTTGGAAAACTTTAGAAGTTTTAAACGCAGAACAATACCGAGATTTAATGACTGAGTTAGGCTATAATACGCAGTGGGATCAGTACAACGAAAATACAGATTGGCAAAATAAAGTATTTAGAGATGCACTATCCCATAACTATCAACTTTCTGTATCTGGTAAGAATAATGGAACTCAATATTATATTTCTGGAGGATATTTAAATCAAGAAGGCGCTGTAAGAAGTGCAGAAATGGAGCGATTCAGCTTTAAAACTAATCTATCTAAAGAAGTTAACGATTGGTTGAAAATTGGTACCAATGTAAATTATACACATTATTCAGATGTAGATGTTACCGACAATGCTGCCGTTAATCAAGGTGGAGTTTTACTAGGTGTTTTAGCAACTCCTCCAAATATAGGAGTTTATAATGAAGATGGTACGTTTACCAGTAATCCATTCCAAGACTGGGAAAACCCGATTTCAAGCACAGATGGTGCAGACAGAGGTTATAAAAATCAACGTTTACTTGGTAATATTTATACTGAAGTAGATTTTCTTAAAAATTTTACCTTCAAAACTAATTTCGGGATAGATTTTAATGCAGACCGTTATGATTATTTTTTAGATCCTTTTAGAACAAGTTATGGTAGAGCTCTAAACGGTTCTAGTCAATATAACACCAACATAAATAATTACTTTATTTGGGATAATACTTTAAGCTATAAAAATAAGTTTGGAGATCATAAAATTGAAGGATTAGTAGGAAGCGTCTATCAAAAAAATAGAGGGGAATACAGTAATATTGAAAGAAGAAACTTTGCAATTGCAGAGATCACTACACCGGGAGCAGGTTCAGAAATTGTTGGTGCAAGTGCCGGAAAGAGTGAAAAAGCGAATGCCTCTTTTATTTCTAGAATAAATTACGATTACAAAAATCGTTATTTATTAACTGCTAACTTTAGAGCAGATGGCTCAAGCAATTTTGGTCCAAATAACCGTTGGGGATACTTTCCTTCATTTTCTGTAGGTTGGAGAATCTCAAGAGAATCTTTTTTAGAAAATATTGATGAATTATCTGAACTAAAACTTAGAGCAGGTTATGGTATTGTAGGTAACGATAATCTTGGTTCTTATGCGTATTTAGCTCGTGTAGGTAGCGGCGGTAATTATCCTATTGGAGGGCAAACTATGCCGGGAACTTATCCTGCTACCATTGCCAATGACGATTTAAAATGGGAAGAGTCTGAGCAAACTAACTTAGGAGTAGACTTAGGCTTATACGATGGTAAAATCACATTTTCTGCAGATGCTTACATTAAGAAAAATTACGATTTATTGCTCAATGTGCCTATGCCTACTGGAACAGGATTTAGTTCAGCAATTCAAAACGTTGGTGAAATTGAAAACAGAGGTCTTGAATTTCAATTAAATACCATTAATTACAGTAACGAAAACTTTACTTGGAGAACATCAGCTAATTTATCTTTTAATAGAAATGAAGCTAAAGATATCGTTGGTCAAGTAATTACTCGAGGAGGTGTAGCAAGTAGAGGTAATGTGAGTTTAATTAGAGAAGGTGAACCTTTAGGTACATTTTACGGTTATGTTTGGGGAGGTGTAGATCCTGCAACAGGTAATGTTTACTATATTAATCAAGAAGGAGAAAGTACATTTACTCCAACTGCCGATGATCGTAAAATTATAGGAGATCCTAATCCAGATTTTATTTACAGCTTAGGAAATACATTTACTTATAAAGAATTTGGCTTAGATATTTTCTTACAAGGTTCTCAAGGAAATGATATTTTTAATGCTACAAAACTCCAAATGGAATCGATGATAGATTCTAAAAACCAACTAGCTTCTGTACTTAATAGATGGAGACAACCTGGCGATATTACCGATATACCACGAGTAAATACAGAAGGAAGCACAGATAACTCAAGATTATCAAACCGCTATGTAGAAGATGGTTCTTACTTAAGATTTAAAGCTGTAACCTTTAGTTATAATTTCAAACAAAATGCTTTAGATAAACTACACTTAAACGCATTAAAATTTTATGTGACCGGTGAAAATTTAATCACTCTTACAGATTATTCTGGTTTCGATCCTCAGGTGAATGCTTTTGGTGGTGATAATGCAGTACAAGGAGTAGATTTTGGTACCTATCCGCAAACTAGAAATGTAATTTTTGGAATGAATGTTAGATTTTAAAAAGAATGATATAATGAAAAATTTAAAAAAATATATAGTTTATTCAATGCTAATTGGTTCGCTAGCTTCTTGTGATGATGAGTTAGATTTAAAACCAATTTCAGAAGAAACAGCCGCTTCAGCTTATGCTACCGGTCCGCAAATACAAGCTGCATTAACCGGAGTTTACGAATCTTTTCAATCTTCAGATTATTATATCTGGGATCGGGTGATTTATCAAGATGTTCGCTCAGATAATTATTACGCTGGTGGTGATAACCCTGAAATATTTCAGTTTGATCGTGTAGAAGTTACTCCTACAAACTCTAGAGTTTATGGAATGTGGGGAAACGTTTACAACGCAATATCTAAAGCGAATGTAGTTTTAGAAAACGCCCCTTTAGTGGAAGAAAGAATAACTGAAGAAGAACGTGAGCACATCATGGGTCAAGCTTATTTTTTAAGAGCTTACCATTATTTTACGTTGGTTAAAAATTTTGGTGGAGTGCCTTTATATCTTGAATTTATTAATTCTCCAGACCCGAGTGTAACCAGATTACCTAGAGCAAGCCAAGATGAAGTATATGCTCAAATTTTAGCAGATTTAGAAGAAGCTGTCATTAGATTACCAGACGATTACGGTGACGATGCAAGTGAAAATAAAGCAAGAGCCACCAAAGGTGCTGCTAATGCTCTTTTAGCAAAAGTTTATGCGCAAATGCCAACTCCAGATTACGCAGAAGTAGTTGCTCATGCAGATGCAGTAATCAATAGTTCTGCAGGTTATAGCTTACTTTCTAATTATGCTGAATTGTTTAGCGGAAATAATTACAATAATTCAGAATCTATTTTAGAAATTCAATTTTTAGGAGGAGATGAAGGTAACTGGGCGCCGCAAATGCATTTACCACCATCGATAAGCGGAGATAGTTGGAGAAAATTTGTAACTCCATCGGTAGATCTAGTAGATGCTTTTGATGCTGAAGGTGATCAAATTAGAAAAAATGCTACTATCCTTTTTGAAAATGTTACCTGGATAGATGAATACTGGGGAAATTCACCTAATAGCAGCGTGCCTTTTGCTTACAAATGGAAAAATGCAAGTGCTTGGGCAAGTGCAGATAACGAATACTTACTTCGTTTAGCAGATATAATGCTATTGAAAGCGGAAGCCTTAAATGTGTTAGGACAAACAGCGCAAGCCGAGCAAATTGTAAATACGATTAGAGACCGAGCAGAATTAGATCCTTTAACTCAAGAGCAAACTTCTTCTCAAAGTGCAATGAGAGATGCGATCTTAAAAGAACGTCGATTAGAGTTAGCTCAAGAAGCAAAACGTTGGGACGATTTAATTCGATATGACAGAGCTATTGAAGTAATGAATAATGTTGATGATGTAGATTTAAGTACAGGTCAATCTGTGAATTACAATGTAACTGAAAAAGATTTGCTTTTACCTATTCCACAAGATGAAATAGATAGAAACCCCAATTTAGAACAAAACCCAGGATACTAAAATGATGAAGAAATTTTTTATACTTATAGCAATAGCAACAACCATAGTTGCTTGTTCAGATGAAGATATTAAACGTTATCCGCCTCCTTCAACAGGAGGAAGCGGTAGTGAAGTTGGTACAGCACAAATTTGGGTGACGAGTGGTGACGAAAGTAGATTACTTTCTGCTCAAGATAACCTAAGTATTATTGATAATAATGAAACTTCTTATCCTTCAATTACAATCAATGAAGATGAGCAAATGCAAGAAATCGAAGGTTTTGGAGCAGCTTTAACAGGTTCTTCAGCTTATTTGATTAACAATTTAAGTACTTCTCAGAAAAACAGTTTATTATCTAATTTGTTTGATCCTGAAAATGGAGCGGGAATGAGTTACTTAAGATTAACCATTGGCGCTTCAGATTTTTCACTGGAAGATTTCACTTACAACGATATGCCACAAGGGCAAGAAGATCCTAATTTAGATAATTTTTCTATTGCTCCAGATGAAGTTCATATTATTCCCGTAGCTAGTGATATTTTAGCAATTAACCCAGAAGTCAAGTTTATGGGAAGCCCTTGGAGTGCTCCGGCTTGGATGAAAGATAATGAAAGCTTATATGGAGGAAAATTAGAAGAACAATGGTATGCTACTTACGCTAACTATTTTGTAAAATATATTCAGGCTTTTGAAAATCACGGAATTTCAATAGATGCTATAACTCCACAAAATGAACCTTTACATACTGCAGGTTACCCAACAATGCGTATGGAGGCGAATGAACAAGCAAACTTCATTAAAAATGCTTTAGGACCTGCTTTTGCTGAAGAAAATATTTCAACAAAGATCATTGCGTACGATCACAATTTCGATGAAGCAAATTATCCTATGACAGTGTTAGATGATGCAGATGCTAACTCTTATGTATCTGGTAGTGCATTTCACGCTTATGCCGGTGAGGTAAGTGCAATGTCGCAAGTACATAATGCTTACCCAGATAAAGGTCTCTATTTTACAGAAATTTCAGGAGGAGAGTGGAGCACAGATTTCTCTAGTAATTTAAGATGGTATATTCAGAATATATTAATGGGGTCTACTAAAAATTGGTCTAAGAACGCTTTGTTTTGGAATTTAGCTCTTAATGAAAATCACGGACCAACCAATAACGGTTGTCAAGATTGTAGAGGAGTGGTTACGATAAATTCTTCAGGAGAAATAGAAATGAACGAAGAATACTATGCCATTGCACACTTTTCAAAATTTGTGAGACCGGGTGCACATCGAATTGGTTCTTCAGACTTTGAGAATAATTCAGGCTTAACAGGAGTTGCTTTTCAAAACCCAGATGGCAGTAAAGTATTAATTGTACTTAATGAAACCCCAACTTCCAAAACGTTTTCTGCAATTATGGGAGAAAATAGATTTGATTATGCACTTGCTTCAGAAAGTGTGGCCACAATTATTTGGGAATAAAATTTAAAAATTTAGAAAGATGAAAAAATATTATATATACCTAGTCGTTTGTTTGTCGATGTTTGGTTTCATGAGCTGTGAAAACGACGACAACTTAGATCCGGTAGGAAATTGGGAGTTATCTACTCCCGAGTTAATTTCGCCGGAAGATGCAGAAGAACTTTTACTTCAGGAAGATCGAGCTAACGAAACTTTTTATTTTCAATGGGAAGAAGCGGTTTCAACGGCAGGCTTCCAAGTTCGTTATGAGCTTCAAATAGATACTTTGGGAAGTACCGATCACGAATCTCCTATTTTAAGTATTACCTCAGATAATAACGGAAAATCAACTTCAGCAAGTATCCAAGCTTCAGCTTTAGATTTGGCTTTGTCCTATGCTGGTTATTCTGCCAATACAACTTCAGAAGTAGAATGGACGGTAGTCGCAATTTGTCAGGATACAAAAACTTACGCGACAAGATCAATTAATGTAACTCGATTTGAGAATGAATATGTTCCCAATCAATTGTTTATAGCAGGAAGTGCTACCGAAGTAGGATCTAATATTTCAGCAGCAATCCCTATGCGCCATTTAGAAAATTCTTCAGGCGAATCTACATATATTTTTGAAGCTTATACATCGTTAGAAGCCGGAGGCTCTTTCAATTTATATAGCAACCAAGAATTACCGGCTCATCAATATGGTGGCGGCGAAGGAACTATCGAAAAAAATGGAACTCCCATTACAGTTGAAGAAAGCGGTCAGTATCGTATTACCGTAAATTTAAACGATCATACTTATTCACTCTGGAAAATTGAACATTGGAGTATTGTAGGAAGTGTTATTCCAAATGCTTGGGACGGAGATGAACCTTTAGAATATATTGGTGGTGGAGTTTGGGAAACCACTATGTTTTTAACAGTTCCTAACGGAGAAACAGCTGGCGGTTTTGTATTTAGAGCTAACCAAGATTGGGGTTATTTGCTAAAAAGAATTCAAGGTACTTCGAACGAAGTTTATATGGAGTCACAAGCCGGTGATGCTGGTATTAATATTGAAGATATCCCATTAAACAATTCAGGTGAATTTACCGTAACTTTAGATTTATCGGGAGATACTTATACGTATAATTTAGAGAGTAATTTAAGCGCTCCTTCAGAAACGCCTTCAAGTTTATTCTTGTTAGAAAACGGAACTTCTATTGCTGAATTTTCTTTAGATCAAGATACATTCACTTCAGAATATTTACCATTACAAGCTGGAGTAAGTTACAGTTTAAATAGTGCTCAAGATGGTTCTGGTACTTCTTATTTTACCTCAAATATTATTGGCGCTACCGATAGTCCTGATGGCGACAGTGTAGCTGCCGGAATTTCTTTTGTAGAAGGTGAAGGAGAGTTTAATGTAGATCATGATCAAGCTTATAAGCTTAGCTTTAATTTTGCTAGTGGTAGTGGAAGTTGGCAATATTACAATATTAAATTATTCCATTGGGATCCTAATGATTGGGATGGGCGTAACGAATTTGCGATGACCTACGTTCACCCGATGCAATTCACCACAACTCAAAATTTAGAAGCTGGTTATAACCTAAAATTCAATTCACCTTGGGATGTACAGTTTGGCACACCGGAAGGCGGTGATAATTCTGTGATGAGCGGAAACTTAGTAAACGGAGGCGGAGATTTAAATCCAATCACACAATCCGGAAGTTATCAAGCCACTTTAAATTTTGATTCAACTTATTCTAACGCAACTTTCGAAATTACTGCTGAATAAAAATAAATTTCGCTAAACCTTTCTAAGCAGATGATCTTAGCCAATCATCTGCCTAGATATTTTAAATAAATATGAAAAAAATACTTCATAAATGCATCGGAGTTTCTTTAGGTATTGCAATGTTATCAACGTTTAGTTCTTGCATCGGCGATTCTAAAGCAAATTCTTCCGAAGAAAAAAATAAAAGCTTAGGCAATGTTTATATTACAACCTTCGATCAAGAAAAACTTTTAGCTGAAAGTGAGATCACAAATTCTGAAACTCAGAATGCTGAACAATTATCGGTTATTAAAATTGATGCTGACAAAACCTACCAAACGATGGATGGTTTTGGTTATACTTTAACCGGTGGTAGCGCGATGCATATTCACCAAATGTCAGATAAAGTTCGTCAAGATTTATTACAAGAACTCTTTGCACGAGATACCAATAGCATTGGCGTAAGTTATTTAAGAATAAGTATTGGCGCTTCAGATCTAGATGCAGCACCATTTTCTTATAACGATCTACCGGAAGGCGAAACCGATAAAAATCTGGAGCATTTTTCTTTAGCTAATGATACACTACATTTAATTCCGGTACTAAAAGAAATCATTAAAATTCAACCTGAAATTAAAATTTTAGGTTCTCCTTGGTCACCGCCAAAATGGATGAAAACCAATAACGATACTCGCGGCGGAAGTTTAAAAGAAGAATTTTACGATAGTTATGCCAATTATTTCGTAAAATATATTGAAGAGATGAAGGCTGAAGGAATTACGATCGATGCTATTACTGTACAAAATGAACCTTTGCATCCCGGCAACAATCCAAGTTTATTGATGGAAGCTGAACAGCAAAAGGAATTTGTAAAAAATCATTTAGGGCCAATTTTCGAAGAAAATAATATAGAAACCAAGATCATTGTTTATGATCACAATGCCGATCGTCCCGATTATCCCATCACGATCTTAAACGATTCTGTAGCGGCAAAATATATAGATGGTTCTGCATTTCATTTATACGGTGGTGAGGTTGATGCGATTTCGAAAGTACACGAAGCGCATCCCGATAAAAACCTATATTTTACAGAACAATGGGTAGGAGCTCCTGGCGATTTTGCTAAAGAAATGAATTGGCATACTGAAAATCTAATAATCGGTGCGACTAGAAATTGGTGTAAAACTGTTTTAGAGTGGAATGTTGCTGCAGACGAAAATCAACAACCGCATACCGATCGTGGTGGTTGTGATCGTTGCTTGGGCGCAATAACCATTAAAGGAGATGAGGTTACCCGTGAACCTGCGTATTATATTATTGCGCAAGCTTCAAAATTTGTAACGCCTGGTTCTGTTAGAATCGAATCTAATTTACTGGAAGAATTACCTAATGTTGCTTTTAAAACTCCTGAAGGTAAAATTGTAGTGATCGTTCAGAATAAAAATAAAAAAGCGCAATCATTTCAACTTCAATTAGAAAATGAAACGCTTAAAGTGAAATTACCTGCAGAATCGGTTGGTACGTTCGTTATTTAAAAAATCCCCAAAAACTATAAACTTTATGAAATTATATTCACTATTTCTAGGAGTGTTTTTGCTCTTCGGAAATTTTGCTCAGGCGCAATTAAACAGTACAGCCCACGATCAAGAGATCGAGTCGTTAATCAATAAAATGACGATTGAAGAAAAAGTCGGGCAAATGACGCAGATCACGCTCGATGTGATCACAAAAGGAGACGATATTTATTCTAGTTACGAACCTTTTGAGTTAGATCAAGATTCGTTAAACAAAGCTTTGATAGATCATCATATTGGTTCGGTGTTGAATACGGCGAATAACCGTGCATTAACGCCACAAAAATGGTATTCTTTAATTAGTCAAATTCAAGAAACTGCATTAAAAGATCGATTAGAGATTCCTGTAATTTATGGAGTAGATATGATTCACGGAGCGACTTATACGGTGGGAGCTACAATGTTTCCGCAGCAAATTGGTCAGGCGGCAACCAGAAATCGTGACTTAGTAAAAAAAGGAGCAGAAATCACAGCTTACGAAACCAGAGCGAGCAGTATTTCTTGGAATTTTTCTCCGGTATTAGACTTAGGAATGGATCCTCGATTTCCTAGAATTTGGGAATCTTTTGGTGAAGATCCTTATTTAATTTCAGAATTAGGCGTAGAAATGATCGATGGTTATGAAGGTGAAAACAATGACCTTTCGAATCCGGAACACGTAGCGAGTTCTTTAAAGCACTTTTTAGGTTATCACGCGGCTACTTCAGGGAAAGATAGAACACCTTCTTACATTCCTACTTCAGCATTACGCGAATATCATTTGCCGTCTTTTAAAGCTGCTGTCGAAGCCGGAGCGCATACGATTATGATCAATAGCGGAATCATTAATGGAATTCCTGTTCACGCCAATAAAAATTTATTGACGGGTTTACTTAAAGAAGAATTAAACTTTAAAGGTTTAGTCGTGACCGATTGGGCAGATATTGAAAATCTTCATCGCCGTGATCGTATTGCTAAAGATAATAAAGAAGCAGTGATGATGGCCATTAATGCCGGTATAGATATGTCGATGGTTCCTTATAAATACGAAGTTTTTTACAATAGTTTGGTTGAATTGGTAAAAGAAGGAAAGGTAAAAGAAGAACGAATCGATGATGCCGTAAGACGAATTTTACGGGTGAAATTTGCGTTGAATTTATTTGAACATCCTACGACCAATCCAAAAGATTATCCTGATTTTGGAAGTAAAGATTTTGAAAATGCAGCTTACAACACCGCAGCAGAATCGATTACTTTACTAAAAAATGAAGAAAATATACTTCCGCTTAAAAAGAATGCGAAGATTTTAGTGACCGGTCCTAACGCTAATAATATGCGAACTTTAAATGGGGCGTGGACGTATTCTTGGCAAGGTGAAAAAACTCCAGAATACGCACAAGATTATAACACGATTCTGGAAGCACTTCAGCAAAAAGGAAAGAAAAAGAACGTGACTTACGTTCCCGGAGTGAGCTATAAAATGGATGGGAAATATTATGAGCAAGCTCCGGATCAGCTAGAGAAAGCAGTTTTAGAAGCTAAAAAAGCAGATGTGGTGATTTTATGTTTAGGCGAAAATACCTATACCGAAAAACCGGGAGATTTAAACGATTTGTATTTAAATGGACATCAGGTTGAATTAGCTCAAAAAGTTGCTGCCACGGGAACTCCGGTAATTTTAGTTTTAAATGAAGGTCGACCAAGAATTATTAGTAAGATCGAACCAAAAATGAAAGCGGTTGTACAGACTTACTTACCAGGAAATTTTGGAGGTGATGCCTTGGCAGATATCTTATTTGGAGAAGTAAATCCTTCTGGGAAGTTACCTTACACATATCCAAGATATCCAAATGCGACGATCGGTTACATTCATAAACCTTCTGAAGAGCAAAAGAAAGCGGAAGGCGTTTATAATTATGAAGCCGATTATAATCCGCAATACAGATTTGGTGATGGTTTAAGTTATACCACTTTTAAATATTCAGATTTAAAAATTAATACAACTGAGATTGGAGCAGGAGAGAAGCTACAAGTTTCAGTAAAAGTGACGAATACAGGAGATAGAAAAGGAAAAGAAGTTGTTGAATTGTATACTTCAGATTTGTATGCGAGTAAAATAACTCCGGATGTTAAGCGACTTAGAAGATTTACGAAGATTGAATTAGCGCCTGGTGCTTCTAAAACGCTTGACTTTACAATTTCAACAGACGATCTAAAATATGCCGATCAAAATGGTAAAAGTATTCTTGAAGCCGGTGAGTTTAAAATAATGATCAAAGATCTAGAAGAAAGTTTTTTTGTGAAAGAAGACTAGTTTTCAATTTGTGTTTAAAAGAAAATCCCCTGCATTTGCAGGGGATTTTTGTTTTAAGTTTGTGGAGAAAAATTACTCGTCTTTATATTCGATTTTTTTCTTCTCGATATTTCCGTTTTCGTCTTTTTTGATTTTTACTTCTTTTTCGCTGTCTTCGATCTCGATTTTTTGTCCGTCGCTGCTTGTTTCAATTTTAGCATTTTGTTCAACTTCAACACCTTCAACCTCTTTGGTTTCTTTTTCTTTTGTATCACGACAAGAAACTAATGCTAAGCTAAATGTAAAAGCAAGCATTATAAATTTAAATTTTTTCATTTTAAAATCTATTTTGGTTAAGACAATAAAAGTAATCAATTATATCTTAAAGATTTGCTAATCTTCTTCGTGATCAATATTACCGCCCGAAATACTTTCGTTGGTAGAAATTTTTTCAGGATTCCCATAGTAGTCAATATTTCCGCCAGATGATGCACTTGCTTTTAAAGAACCTTCATTGTAAATATCAATATTACCGCCAGAACTTGCTGCTACAACACATTCTTTTGTTTTTAAATCTTTGCCATCGATTCTAGAACCGCTGCTAGATTCTCCATCAAAATAAATTGAAGTTCCTTCTAATTCTACTCTGGCTCCGCTGGAAACATCGACAATTGTTTTCTTCACTTTTAATTCTAACTCGATTGAAGAGCCACTACTAGCATCGATCGTAATTTCTTCTTGTTCAAAAATATCGTCAGAATCTATAGAAGAACCACTACTAGATTTTATAGTGGTTAAATTCTCTGTGTAATAAAGCGTTAATTCTCGCGTACCCGATTGAATATTATTTTTACTACCTAAGGTAAGACGCTCGTTATTGATGTAATAATCTAATTGTTCGATTAAATTTTCGTTTGCACGAACAACAATTTTATTTTTATCACTTTTAATAAGGTTTACCTTCCAACCACTTTCTGTTTTAATTTCAGAAAAGTTCTCGTCTAATGTAATTTCTTTGGTAATTACTTCGCCTTTACCTCTAATACCAGAAATATCGAATTTACAAGCTACTACTAACGTGGTGACCATCGTTAGTAGTAATAATTTGGTGATTTTAGTTTTCATTTTTTTTTTCAGTTTTAGTTGGAATTAATTTGTAGTTGTTGAATCGACTTCCGGTTGATTTATTTCTTGCTGATTGGTACCAGTATTCTCTTCTTCTTGGTACCATTCATCATCGGTTTCATAAGAAGTAGGCTCTTCATCATCTTTATAATGATCGCCAGATTTCTCTTCAAAGAAATGATCATCGTCATCTTTATCTTCTACCGGACAAGTTTTACAAATCGTTTCTTTATGACCAATGGTTAAAAAGTGACCTTCTTGACCTTGTAAAAGAATATCGCCATTATAACTATAATTTAAATGATACGAAGCTGTATTTTCTTCCGCTAAAAGTGTGGTGCCTTCTGGTAAATAAAGTACAATCATTATTTCTTGATCGCTAAACATAGTTTCTGCAGGTGTAGTAAAAAAACCATCTAACGTAAGGGTGTTGTTACTAAAGTTAGTTGAATAGTTGATGGCTGCAGCACGTTCTTTAGCTACTTGATAACTTTTACCTTCTGCACCTTTGGTAATTTCTAGCTTAGCGACGGTATCTCTGGTAGATTTTACGATAAGTCTAATATCTCTTGAATACAGAATTTTTTCTGAATTTTTATCGAATTTAATTTCCATATCGCTGTCTCTTCTTAAAGTATTTCCGTAGAAATTGTCTCCTTGCATTGCTAAAAACAAAGTATCGTTGGCAGAAATTGGTAAAGTTTTGGTTTCGATCACTTCACCTTCAAAAGCACGTTCGGTAGCTTGTCTTACGCCAAGAAAAGCAATTACAAATATCGAAATTAGCCATAAACCTAAAAGTCCTAGTTTTACCGGCGTACCAATAGATCTTAAATTGGTCACCAAGATTTTTAAGCCTAAGATGAATAAGAAAAAGATAGGAATACCGGCAGCAAAGAAAATAAGTAAACTTCCCAGCCAGATAGGAATCCCGATGTTGGCCATTTCAACATAATCGATCCACGGCGCATCAAAAAGTCCGAAAGTTCCTACGCTTAATAAGGTAAATAAAAGTCCGATCAAGCCAGATCCTGCAAAAAGTATGATTAAAATACCAATAAACTTTACAAAGACTTTTAGTAAAGTAACAACAGCATTTCCTAAACTTTTGAAGAAATTGGTAGCGCCGCTATTTACTTTTTTACCATATTTTTGGTAGTCTACATCTTTCATTTTATCGGCAACAGAATCAAAACCTTCTTTTACTTTACGTTCGATGTTACTAATATTAATGGGCTCGCCACGCATTTCTAATTTTTCTGCAGTGGTTAACGCTTCTGGCATAACGATCCAGAAAATTAGGTAAACGAGTAAGAACGTTCCGCTGGTGATAATAGTGGTGATAATAAAAATTATTCTCACCCAAACTGGATCGATACTAAAGTAATGCCCTAAACCAGAACTTACCCCAGAGATATAAGAATTATCGGGATCGCGGTATAATTTTTTATTTCGCTTCTCGGTTTTTGCTTCGGTATGTTTAGTATTAGAGTAAGAAGAATGTGATGTTTCTTCATCTTCAAAAATATCGTCATCGACTTTGTAGTCTTCGGGTTGCCCCATAATTTCGATCACGGCATCAACTTCTCTCATCCCGATCACTTGCTTATCTGTTTCGCGTTTTTCAGCAAAAAGTTCAGCAATACGCGCTTCTATATCTTGTATAATTTCTTCACGACCTTGAGAATCGGTAAACGAATGTTTGATGGCATCGAGATAGTTTTTCAGCTTTAAAAAAGCATCTTCATCGATATGAAAAAATATGCCTGCTAGATTTATATTAACTGTCTTGTTCATCTTGATTAGTTTTTGTCTTGGTTACAATAGAAACTGCATTTTGTAAATTATTCCAGGTATCGGTAAGTTCTGCTAGAAAATGTTTGCCGGTATCGGTAAGTCCGTAATATTTTCGTGGCGGTCCGCTGGTAGATTCTTCCCAACGGTAACTTAGTAATCCTGCATTTTTTAGTCGGGTAAGTAGTGGGTAAATTGTACCTTCTACGACCAATAGTTTTGCGTCTTTTAGCGTATCTAAGATTTCTGCTACGTAGGCATCGTTTTCATCTAAAATAGATAGAATGCAATACTCTAAAACGCCTTTACGCATTTGCGCTTTGGTGTTTTCAATTTTCATAAGGCATTTGTTTTATATGCGTTAAACTGTTCATTTTTTGATTGAATTTTTGATGAATGAAATATTAATTGATACAACTATTTTCCAGTTGATGAAGTTGGCAAATAGAAGTTTTTGTGGTAATAGAATCTAGTTGCTGATGAGGCGATTCTATTAATTTTGTGTGGTTCGATGGTAGTTTTGTTTTTTTCACTTTTGGTAGCGTGTGCGACAAAACAAGTGCGGCTAAGAATGAAAGTAAAATATTCATAAGATTGATGGTTTAAAGACTGGTTTGAAAGTTTTCTTCTTGAAGATCTTGCTGTTCTTCTGAAGTAAGCTGAATAAAATTGATGGTTAGTGGGTAACGATAAGCTTTTCCTTCACATGCTCTTACTGCAGCATTGATCACACATAGAATTTCTAAGAAAAATAAACCGATGGTTAAAATAATTACCACGCCTGCAAAAATCATAAAAGGCATAGTAAAAAGCGGAGAGTGATTACTTATCACCAAATCGTTACCGGCAGAAAAATAAAATTGATCAAGGTTACCTAAATTAACTCCTAAAGTTAATAAGCCAAAAATGGCAATACTCGCTAGAACGCTGGCATAAAGAAATAAACTAATCTGAAAGTTTAAACTTCTTTTGGCGTGTGCACTCACAAATGGCTTCTCTTTGTGTAAAACCCATATAAAAATTGGTACAAGAAAATTACCTAGCGGAATAAAATACTTACTAAATGCTCCTAAGTGAGCAACTGAACTGATTGTTTTTTGATTGATAGATTGCATAGTAAACTAATTTCTTATGCAAATATATATCTAAAAAAAGGTATTATGCAATACAAAGTACTAAAATTTAACATTTGCGTAATGCTGAATTATTCATGATTTTCAATTAGCTAGTAAATTAAATACAGTATTTATAGGCAATTACGTGATGATCTTAATTAATTTACTAACTTTAGAAATGCGTAAAATTTTTTTGATAAATGGAATTAACACCAAAAAAGATAAACCTGTTTACCATGATGAAGTTGCCATCAGCATGGTTTTGTGGAGTTCGATTAAAAAGTATTTCTGCTGAAAAAGCGACGGTAAATGTAAAACATCGGTGGATCAATCAAAACCCATTTAACTCGATGTATTTTGCCGTACAAGCGATGGCAGCAGAATTATCGACCGGTGCGTTAGTGATGCAAGCTATACAAGAAACAGATCATAAAATATCGATGCTCGTAGCAGAAAACAATGCCAGTTTTTCTAAAAAAGCCAAAGGAAAAATTACTTTTGAATGTCTTGATGGGAACTTAATTGCTGAAGCGATAAAAAAATCTATTCAAACTAAAGAAGGACAAACCTGTTGGATGAAATCGATAGGGAAAAATGAAGATGGAGTAGTAGTCTCTGAGTTTAATTTTATGTGGACTGTAAAATTGAAGTCTTAAATTTGAAGATATTTTAATATTAAGTAACGATTAGTTTAATAAAATGTGAACTTGATAAATTTAACTTATTTTATTGCTGAATATTCAAATAATTTGTAAATTAGGCAGGAATTAAAAAATAGCGCCTATAACCAACTCTACTTAAACTAACTTTAAACTATTCAAATTTATGGCAAGAGCGATGTTTGAATACACTAAAGAAATTTTAACCAAAGTAAGTTTCGATGTTTCTTTATTCTGTAAAGAAGTACAAAAGGCCATCAATCGCTTACTACCTTATGAACTTGAGGAATTAAAACTCTTTATTGTATTTTTATCGAAGCAAAACCCTCACCTTATCGCAAGTCTAACTTATTTAAAATAACTTAAAAAAGCCGCTTTTCTCAAAGCGGCTTTTGTTTTTTATAATGATATTCAATTAGTTTTTCTGCTGCAGCGGGCTAACAATTTTTACATTATTAAAAGCTACCGCTCCGCGTACTACGCCAGAAATAATTTGTTGTAGCGCTTCTATAATCTGCATTTTTAATTCACTTTTGTTATAGATCAAGCTTACTTCTCGAGCAGGAGAAGGTTCTTCAAACATTCTAAGGTTGTTACTTTCTTTTTCAGGTAATTCTAAGGTATGTAAATAGGGCAGAAGCGTCATTCCTAAACCTTCATTAGCCAACTTGATGAGTGTTTCAAAACTTCCACTTTCTAACTGAAAACTTGCATTGTCGGTATCTTTATTGGTTTTACAGATGTTTAGAATTCCTTCTTTAAAACAATGACCGTCTTCTAATAATAAAATATCATCTACATCTAATTCTTCGGGCTTAATTTTTTGCTCTTTCGACAAACGATGTCCCGGTGGAGTGTAAGCTACAAAAGGTTCGTAATATAAAACACGTTCTTTAATGGTTTCGTGTTCTAAAGGCGTAGCGGCAATGGCAGCATCTAAATGACCGTCTTGCAATTTTTCAATGATCGCTTCGGTATGTAATTCTTCAATTTTAAGCTTTACTTTCGGATATTTTTTAATGAAATTGGTCAAGAACATTGGTAATAATGTTGGCATAATGGTCGGGATAATCCCTAACCTAAATTCACCACCAATAAAACCTTTTTGTTGATCTACAATATCTTGAATACGATCACTTTCATTAACAATATTTCTTGCCTGAAATACAATTTTCTTCCCAACTTCAGTAAGTTCAATAGGTTTTTTGCTACGATCGAAAATTTGTACTTCTAATTCTTCTTCCAGCTTTTGTATTTGCATACTTAACGTAGGTTGAGTAACAAATACTTTTTGCGCAGCTTTCGTAAAGTTTTGATGCTCAGCGACGGCTAATACGTAATGTAACTGAGTTATAGTCATAACTATTTGTTTTTTAAATGCAAATATACTATAACTATCAAATAAATCTATTAAAAATTTGTGAAATATAAAAGTCAGAATTTTTAGATCCTGACTTATATAATTGTTTGAAATTCAGTTTAAAATCGTATCGAGATGGTATTGTTTTCTTCGGTAAGCTGAAACTTTGCGTCGTCCCATCTTGGCGGTCCGTAAAGCATTGGGTTGTTAGAAACGCCGTAATCTTCAGCAGGCATTCCGCTAGGTTCAAAATCCATTTTTTGATTTCCGTTAGCATCGTGAAAGCAAGAAATACCATATTCGCCAACAGGAACATCTTTAAAAACAACCGTTGCCTTGCCGTCGTTAATTTTTACTTGTTGCGAGTAATAGGGTTTTGTTTTTAAGAAATCATCTTCGGTGTACATTCCTAAAATTAGCTGACCTTCATCGTTAGCAATATTTTCTACTTCAATGGTAATGGTAGTAGTTTCTTGTGCTAAAACAAATTTACCTAAGGCAAGCATCACACAAATTAGAACAGTTTTCATCGTTTAAAATATTTAGTGGTTAATAACGATGTAAAGAAACTTCAACTTCATTTAAATAAAGAATAAGAGTTTCTCAACTGTAATTTAATACTGCTGAATTGTAATTTTTAAAGTAAACCTCTCGATTTTACTTCTAAATACTTGTTGATCGTATTGATCGTAAGATTTTTAGGAGTGGTAAGAACCGTTTGAATACCGTGTCGCTGAAGCTCATTTACCATAATTTGCTTATCGTTCTTAAACTGTCGCGCCACCGTTTGTTCGGTAATCTCAAAAACATTTTCTGTTTCTTTTTCGATCAAATCTTCTAATTCGGTGTTTTTAAAGAATACGACCACCAATAAATGTTTACGATTTAAAGCTTTTAAATAAGGAAGCTGTCTTCTTAATGACGAAATATGCTCAAAATTGGTGTAAAGCATTAACATACTTCTATGCGTAATTTTTCTTTTGGTATATGCATATAACGTACCAAAATCACTGTCTAAAAACTTCGTATCGATACTGTATAGCGACTCTAAAATGGTTTGTAAATGCGTTTTTTTACTAGAGGAAGCTAAAAATTTCTGAATTGTATTAGAGAAAGTAAGCAACCCGACTTTGTCATTTTTTTTCAGCGCAATATTAGAAAATGCCAGACTACTATTAATTGCATAATCTAATAGTTTTAGACCTTCAAAAGGCATCTTCATTACTCGGCTGGTGTCGATAATCGAGTAAATAGGTTGCGATTTTTCATCTTGGTATTGGTTTACCATTAAATCGCGATGTTTTGCCGTCGCCTTCCAGTTAATGGTTCTAATATCGTCGCCTAAAACATATTCTTTAATTTGTTCAAACTCCATCGTATGACCAATACGTCTCACTTTTTTTAAGCCGGTCATTGTTACGCGACGATCCATTGCTAGAAAGTCGTATTTCTTCATCTGAATAAAAGAAGGATACACTTTTACCGATTGATCTTTGTTGAATTTGAATCTTCTCTTTGTTAGCTTCAACCCAAATTTTACATAGCAATTTAAACTTCCGAAGGTATAAACACCACGTTCTACCGGTCGCAATAAATAGGTAAATAAAGTTTCTTCTTTTGCTGAAATTGAAATTTTCTTTAAAAAATCTCTTTTTTGAAACTGAATAGGAATCTCATCGATCACTTCAATCTCGGTGTTGAAGCTATATTTGCTCGCTAAATTAATGATCACTTCATTTTCATCACTATTCGAAAATTTTTCAGCCAGCACGCGATCGCCCGATAAACCATTGGTTTTAAAAAGGGCAACAATTTCTGCAAATACAATTACCACAAAAGCAATCACCAATAACCAGATGTACGGATAAATGGGTTTTGCCCAATAGGAAAGCAAAAATAGGGCTGCGAAGCCAAAAAGCGCATAAAAAAAGCGCTCGCTAAAGTATAGTGATTTAATGAGCTTGATCAAATTACCTTGGGATTTCGATAGATTTTACAATCATTTCAATCACATTTTCGGTACTCATTCCTTCCATTTCTTTGTCTGGTGTTAAAATGATACGATGCCCAAGTACCGGATTTAATGATTTTTGAACATCTTCCGGAGTTACAAAATCTCTACCGTTAATTGCCGCAAAAGCCTTTGCAGCATTCATAATGGCGATCGATGCTCTTGGTGAACCTCCTAAAAATAAATGCGGATGATTTCTTGTTTTGGTAACGATTTGCGCGATGTAATTAATGATCTTTTCTTCAATTACGATCTCGTGAATTTGCGTTCTGTATTTGTTCAGCAATGCCGGCGTGATCACGGCTTCAATTAAATCGGTCGGATTTTTCTGTTTGCGCTCGTGATGCGATTGTAAGATCATCACTTCTTCTTCAATCGAAGGATAATCTACTTTTATTTTGAAAATAAAACGGTCTAATTGTGCTTCTGGTAAAGCATAAGTTCCTTCTTGTTCTACCGGGTTTTGCGTGGCCAAGACCATAAATGGCGGTTGCATTTTATGTTCTTTACCGTCGATGGTAACTTGGCGTTCTTCCATCACTTCAAAAAGTGCGGCTTGCGTTTTTGCCGGCGCTCGGTTAATCTCATCGATCAAAACAATGTTTGAGAAAATAGGTCCGGGTTTAAATTCAAACTCAGAAGAATTTGCGTTTAAGATCGAAGTTCCTAACACGTCGCTCGGCATAAGATCTGGTGTAAATTGAATTCGGCTAAATTCAGTTTTAATCGACTTAGCGAATAATTTGGCAGTAACCGTTTTGGCAATCCCGGGAACTCCTTCAATAAGAACGTGACCATCGGCTAAAAGTCCAACGATAAGCAATTCAACAAAATCTTTTTGCCCAACAATTACTTTCGATAGATTGTCTTTTAGTTGGGTTACGGCAGCTTTTAATTCATCTAAAGGAATGCGACTATTAAAACTTATATCTTGATTTTCTTCTGTTGAAGAAGTATTTTCTATGGGTTGCATTGGTTCTTGTGAGAACTCTTTTTCCTGTTCATTTTCCATTACATATTCTTTTTAAATTGAATAATTAAGCGGTTAAGTGCTTCGATATCTTTTTTAGTTACGCTAGGTTTTACCTCTAGCGCTTTTATTTGGTCAAATAATAGATCGATTTCTTCTGAAGAAATTTTGGTTTGTTGCTCGATTAATTGACGGTAATTTTTCTGTTCTTTTACGTTTATTTTAAATTCTTTTTGAAGGAAGATAAAAAAATGATCTCTAATTTTTTGAGCTATTGTGCGATAATCTTTTTGGTCTAAATACATCCCGGCGATGGTTCGCGTATAATCGTAAGTTTGGTTTCTTAACGGATCGACCACCGGTATGCTTTTCTGCTTTCTTTTTCCTTCAAAAAAGATAAACAAAATTGTCGCGATAATTACAAAATAATAGGCCCATTTAAAATAGCGATTACTTAGTAGAATGTAAAGCGGCGAGGTATGAATAATCTTGCCGTTTTTATAATGATTATCCCAATAGATCGTTTCTTGTAAGTCTAAATAGGCTAAGAATTTTTCTGCATATTCAAAGTTTTCTCCGTCCAATAAAAAATAATTAGTAAAGGCTTGCGGAGAGCTATGCAGCAAAAATCGGCCTTCACCAAATTTGCTTTCAACAAAATTGGCTAGACTATCATTTTGTAGAGAATTATCGTCTTTTACTTTAGCAATGCCTAAAACTTTTTGTTGCTTACCGTTTAGTGAATCAAAATATTCTAGCGTATGATCTCTGTTGAATTCGTAATATTTTTCGCTTCTTAAATCTTTATTGGCAAAATTGTATTGCGGTATGTTTTCAAGTCCGTTTTTTCTAATTTTTTGATCGTTAGTGATTTTTAGCGTATCGAGTAACGGATAGCTAATGTAACTGGCAGAAATTACTGCGGTATTTCCTTTTTCTACCCATTTTAAAAGTTTGTTTAATTCAGCAGCATCGATCCCTACAGAAGCGTTTAAAAAGAAATAAGTACCGGTAGTGGAGGTATCTTCTAAAAATTCGAATGGCGGAATATTAACTTGTTCCACTTTAGCGACTTTTTCTAAACTTTCATAAAATACAAAAGTACCCTGCGGAATTTTATCGGTGATCGAATAGCTGGGATACCAGTTTACCGGATCTTTTTGATTGGCTTCTAAAAAGATAAGCATTGCCAGTAAAGCAAGTAAAGCGCCTAATATGATTTTATAACTTCTGCCCATTATTGTAATTGCGTTTTAATGGCTGCAAAGTCTTTTGAAGCGTGTTGATATTCTTCTTCAGAAATTGTAAAATCACCGTACCAAACAAAATCGTACCATTTGGTGATTTTTTTAAACTGAAGTTTGAGTTGTTCTGATTCAATTTCAGCTAAATAATCGTGATTGGTTTTTTGAAATTGATAATCGATAATTTCTTTATTTTTTAATTCACGCAATACCAGTAAATAAGAATAGCGAATCGCCAGACGGTATTGTTGGTTTTCTAAAGCATCTGTAATAAGCTGATTAATATCTTCGGTATAAATAATTTTTTCTTCTTCAGATAAAAATACCTCTCCGGTTTCTTTATCACCAAGATATTCACCGACAGGATTGAGTTTTATAAAAAGATAAACGGCAAAACAGATGATAAGAAAAAGAATAATATAAGGTAAACTCTCAATAAGAAAAGCCACTAAACCATCGGCTTTATAATCGCCCAATAGCCAATGCCAAAAGTCACTCCAAATATTGGCTATCCATCTTTTAAATTGGTACCACCAAGATTTTTCTGCACTAACTTCGGTATAATCAAAATCGCTATCATTTTTATAGTCTTCTAATTGTACTTCATCAAAAGATAAGGGAGTAAGGTTTTGAGTTTTATCGTACTCAAAATTTTGTGATACTAACGTGTCTTCTTGCGCTATACTTAGATTAGCGGTAAAAAGTAAAATAGAAAAAATAGCGTATTGAAAATAGCTCATTTACTCGTCTTTCCCTAGGTTTTCGATACTTTCATAAGCTCCGGTATGATTTTTTTGTTCATTTAAGTTGAAGTAAATAAAACCTATACATACTGAAAGCATACCGTAAATAATGTACGAAAGTGCGCTTCCCACAATGTTTAGCGTTAAATAAACCCAATCGAACATAGACGACGGGTCTGAAAACGTACCTTCATTAACGTAAGTAATGGTTTTTGTAAGTGTATAAATAATTGCAGGAAGTTGAAAAATAAGCGCAATTACATAAACGATAATCCCCATCAGTAAAAGCGTGAAAAAGCTAATCCACCAATTTTCTTTAATTAAGCTGAAAGCGTAAGAAATAGTTTCAGAAAAACCTAAGCGGTCAAACGTTCTTATGGCATAAACCAAGCAAAGTGGTACCGCTAGGTAAATACCCGGAAGGACACAAAAGATAGTTCCGGCAAAAATCATAATACTCACCGCAATACCTAAACCAAGATATGAAGACCAATTTTGGCTCATGCCTTCGCCAACTTCATCTACATTAATTTCACCATTATTTTTTATGTAAGATTTAATGCTTTGCATAATGGTCCCATTCATAAAAGCTTGGTAAGCCATCGATGCTAAAGACAAAAAGAAAAAGCCGGTGACCATATTAAAACCCCAACCTTGACCAATAACTCCGGAGGTAAAAAGATTGTTTCCTTGGCCAACGCTTACATAACTGTAATAACCCAACGCAAAAAGTTGTAATAAAAATACCGGACCGGTATATTTTAGTAAAGCTTTTAAAAGCGGTTTATAATTTTCTCTTATAAACTTAAAGGTATCGCTTAAAATCTCACCAAGATCTCGTTCTCTTTTAAACTGAATGTATTTCTGCATCTTTCGATTGTAATTTATTTAAATGTATTGGGTAATAAACGTAATAAAATAAAATGAGTGCCAAAGATAAGCTTATAATTAAAATAGCTAACCAATCGGGCATTTCTGTATGTCTGGTTACAAAACTTTCTAGAAAACCGGCAATCACAAAAAAGGGGACGGTACTTAATACCACTTTTAGGCCGACTTTCACACCATTTATAAAAGATGCCATTCGGCTAAAGGTACCGGGAAATAAAATACCTTTCCCAACAATTAAACCGGCACAAGCAGCAACAATAATTACAGAGATCTCGATAGTACCGTGAATCCAAATGGTTCTCACCGATTCCCAAAGTAAACCTTTTTCGTAAAAGAAATATTGAAAACTACCCAGCATAATTGCGTTTTGCATAATAATGTAAATAGTGCCAATCCCAAAAAACAAGCCTAAAACAAAGGCAAATAAACCTACTTTTATATTATTGACGGTAATCCCTAAAAACATATTCATCTCGCTCATCTCTTTATAAACCGCCATCGGGTCATTATTTTCGATATTCTCCAAAGTCATATTCACATAAGCATCTCCCATAATCGCACGAACAAAACTTTGATCGCTTCCGGCAGAATACCAGCCTACGACGGCAAAAAGCATAAAACATAAAAAGGCGATTAATAACTGCTTTTGGTAATGATAAAACTCTAACGGAAACTCTTTCGTGAAAAAAGTAATGAATCGGTTTCTAGATTCGCGCTTGCTTTTATAAATTTTTTGATGTGCTCGCGACGATAAGCTATTTAAGTATTGTAGCGTATTGCTATTTGGGTAAAACGTCTGCGCATAACTTAAATGGTCAGTCACTTCAAGGTAAAGTGCCGATAATTCTTCCGGAGGAATATTCATATTATTTTGAATAACCCTTTCAAATTTATTCCATTTATCCTTATTTTGCTTTACAAATGCAGCTTCACGCATAATTTCTGAAGATTGGATTTCAAAGAAACGTATTAAATGGATAATTTTCAAATAGAAACAGCTCAAAATGTTTCCATCAATCAAAATATTGCCAATTTAGGCGATCGAGTATTAGCTTATATTGTCGATGTGTTAGTGATGATCGCTTACATGATCTTAACCTCTGTGCTTTTGGGCTTTCTTTCTTTAGGAATGCGAGAACAATGGGTCTATATGCTAATTGTAGGTTTACCGCCATTTTTATACCCGATGCTTTCTGAAACTTTCTGGAATGGTCAAACTGTTGGTAAAGCATTATTACGAATTAGAGTTGTAAAATTAGACGGTTCTCGTGCCGGATTTTCTAATTTTGCGATACGTTGGTTGCTAGGGATGATCGAATTAGGAATGACTTCTGGATCTTTAGCTTTGGTGGTCTATTTGTTTAATGGTAAAGGTCAACGTTTGGGAGACATTGCTGCAAAAACCGCTGTAATTTCAGAAAAGCAGCGTGTTTTTTTACATCATACGTTAAATGTTGATGTTGAAGAAGATTATCAGCCACAATATCCACAGGTAACTATTTTTAACGATAACGAAATACAAACGATTAAAAATCTCTTTCAAAAAGCAAAGCGAGAAAGCAATCACGCGATTATTGTTTCTTTATCTAATAAAACCAGTGAAATGATGCAAATTACGCCTAACGAGAAACCGATAAAGTTTATCGAAAAAGTAATTGCAGACTATAATTACTACACACAACAATAAATGGATTATTATTTAATTATCGATATTCTTGGGGTGATCGCCTTTTCTATTTCTGGAGTGCTGTCTTCGATGAAAAAGAAAATGGATCCGTTTGGGATACTAATTATCGCTTTTGTTACCTCTGTTGGTGGCGGGACTTTACGAGATATCTTAATTGGATTTCCTGTGGCTTGGATGCGTAACCTTACCTATGTTCACGTAATTTTAGCAACCACCGTTTTTGCGATTATCTTCCGAAAAAAGCTAATTTTTTTTAGACGATCGTTGTTTCTTTTCGATACGGTGGGGATTGGATTGTACACCATAATTGGAGTAGAGAAGGGGCTTGCGGCAGATTTCCCTCCCATAATTTGTATCGCTATCGGTACGATGACGGCTTGTTTTGGTGGGGTAATTAGAGATATTCTTTGTAATGAAATCCCGCTATTATTTAGAACCAAAGAAATTTACGCCACAGCCTGTATTTTGGGAGGTATCACTTACTTTATCTTATTAAAACTTCAACTTAGTTCAGAAGTAGTATTTACCCTTTCTGGTGCGGTTGTAATTATCGTAAGATCCTTAGCAGTGTATTTTGATTTACGCTTACCTTCGGTATATTTTCATTCTGAAGAAAAATAAATTTAGTTAACCACTACGCTATCAATTAATATATTACGAATAGGCCATTCGCTGGCATCGGTTTTTACTTTAGCAATTTTATCGACCACGTCCATTCCGCGAGTCACTTCACCAAAAACAGTATGATCGTTGTCTAGGTGATGCGCGCCACGTTTACCTTGAACGATAAAAAATTCAAAAGGAGAAGAAGCTTTACTTACATTTTGTTCAGCATATTTCGCAGCAGAAAAAGCTCCGCGATAATGTTGATGTTTCGAAGAAAATTCACTCGGTATAAGGTAATCGCCAACAGCAGCTCTCACTTTTTGAGTTGAAAGATTATCACTATTACCACCTTGTACCACAAAGTTATCGAGCACACGATGAAAAAATGTAGTTTCAAAATATCCTATTTTAGCCAATCGAATAAAATTTGCACGATGTAGCGGAGTATCTTTATAGAGTTTAACATCGATCTCACCAAAATTAGTGTATATCGTTACTTGATCTTCAGGATTTTCTTTGCCATATTTTGTTAGAAAAGGAATAAGCTGTTCTTGCTCTACCGTTGTAATAGATCTTAGGTCGATATCTGTTTTGCTACCACCATCAGGAATGTTGATCGAATTTATAATACTATCTTGCTTAACTTTTTGTTTTTTTTGCTGAAGTTCTTTTTGAGTTTGTTTAGAACTACTATTGGTTTTAGTATCTTCACAACTCGCAAAAAGAATTGTAATTACAAATGTAAAGCTTACTAATTTTTGAAAGTATGACATTTTCAGAATTTAAAAAATCGATTTCAAAAATAGAAAATTTTGAAGTTTTAGGAGAAGAAGCACACCTGCAAATGGCTCCGAATTTTAGAAAAACCGAACTAGAACAAGTAAATATTGAAGCTAAAAAACCTAAAGAAGCAGGAGTGATGGCCTTGTTTTATCCTAATTCTGAAGAGGAAACTTGTCTAACTTTAATTTTGAGAAAAACCTATAAAGGCGTGCATTCTGCTCAAATCGGTTTTCCCGGAGGAAGAAAAGAAAAACAAGATAAAGACTTACGGGAAACCGCCTTACGAGAAACGTACGAAGAAGTTGGAGTGCATCCAAAAGAGATCGAAGTATTAAAAAAACTGACTAAAATTTATATTCCACCTTCAAATTTTTGGGTTCAACCCTTTTTAGGAATTGCAGAAAAAACTCCAAATTTTAAAAAGCAAGAGAGCGAAGTAGAAGAAATTTTAGAAGTAAAGTTAAGCGACTTTTTAAATAATGATAATTTAGTAGAAGAAACACTTTCAACCTCTTACGCTAAAAATGTTAGCGTTCCTGCCTTTTATTTAAATCAACAAATTGTTTGGGGAGCTACAGGAATGATGTTAAATGAGGTAAAAGCCTTACTTAATGAGATGTTATAACCCGAGCTAATTTTGTATATTTGGAGGTTCTAATAGAAAATAAATGGGGATATTTAAAAAAAATCCATTCGGGCATATACTTTTTTTAAAAAAGTGGTTAATTAGAATTATGGGCGCTATGACGCATCGTCGTTACCGTGGTTTTAATAATTTAAATATTGAAGGATCAGATATTATTAAAGATCTTCCCGATAATAATGTTCTTTTTGTTTCTAACCACCAAACCTATTTTGCCGACGTTGTGGCGATGTTTCACGTATTTAATGCCAGTTTAAGTGGTCGTGTCGATACCATTAAGAACGTAGGTTACTTGTGGAATCCTAAACTCAATATTTATTATATCGCTGCTAAAGAAACCATGAAAGCAGGTTTATTGGCAAGAATACTGGCTTATGCCGGAAGTATTTCTATTGAAAGAACTTGGCGTTCTAAAGGTCAAGAAGTAAACAGACAAGTAAAAATGAGCGATATTACCAATATTGGTAAAGCTCTAGACGACGGTTGGGTAATTACTTTCCCACAAGGTACTACAAAACCTTGGAAACCAATTAGAAAAGGTACCGCGCATATTATTAAGCAATACAAACCTATCGTTGTACCGATCGTGATCGATGGTTTTCGACGTTCTTTCGACAAAAAAGGTATTCGTATAAAAAAACGCGGTATTTTACAATCGATGGTGATTAAAGAACCTTTAGAAATCGATTATGAAAATGAAAGCTACGATGAGATCGTTTCTAAAATAGAATATGCGATCGAGCAACATCCTTCTTTCTTAAAAGTTATTTCTGAAAAAGAATTGAAGATCCAAGAAGAACTCAATCAAATGAGAAGATGGAGTTATAAAGAAGAGAATGGTCCTCATTTTGAAGATTAATTGTTAAAGTTTGTAAGATTTAACATAATAAATATTAATTGGCACGAGACTTGTATTTCATATAAGCGAATGTTAAAAACTGATTTTAAGTTATTTATGATTAGTTTTTCACTATTTTTGAATCAACCCAAATTAAAATTTAAAACTTTTTATGTTAAAACACATCAGTCTCAGTTTATTAAGTCTTTTTATGTTTACTGCAATTCATGTAAGTGCTCAGCAAAGCTTACCTGTTGCAGATTTAGCGGAAATCACACCTCTTACCGAAGTAGCTAATGATCCTCTTCAAGTTTTACTAGAAGATGAGGTAATGAAGAATCCTACGTGGAGGCGATTGGTTAATAACAAAAAAATGTCGATAGGTGTAGTAGACTTAAATAATATAAATAACGCTCACTACGCCGGGATCAACAGTAACGAAATGATGTATGCGGCAAGTTTGCCTAAGATCGCTATTCTTTTAGCTTCGATGGACGCTATTGAGAATTGTGAATTAGCAGAAACTGTAGAAGTAACCAGAGATCTTAATTTAATGATTAACAGATCAGATAACCACGCTTCTACTAGAATGATCGACCGTTTAGGTTACGATAAAATCGCTGCCGTTTTACAAAGTCCTGAATATAAATTATACGATGAATTAAATGGCGGTGGCCTTTGGGTAGGTAAACGTTATGCTGCCGGCGGACCAAGAAATCCTGATCCTATTAAAGGATTAAGTCACGCAGCTACCGTGCAACAAGTTTGTAGATTTTACTATAAAATGATCACTGGTAGTTTAGTTTCACCGGAAAAATCTAAGAAGATGTTAGATATTATGGAAGATTCTCATCTTCACCATAAATTTGTAAATACTTTAGATCGTATTGCTCCAAACGCTAGAGTTTTTAGAAAATCTGGGTCTTGGAGAAACTATCACGCAGATTCTGCTTTAGTTTGGGGTAAAGACGGAAGAAAATATATTCTTGTAGCTTTAGTAGAAGATCCTAATGGAGAACAAATTATTAGAGATTTAGTAGTTCCTTTAGAAAATATAATTAAAAAATCACGTTCTTTGGAAACTACATAATAGTTGTAGTTTGTCCAAAAAAAATGCTAAGAAAATTTATACAGAAAACATTCGACATTAGAAGCGGAGAACTAGGCGTTTCTTTGTTAATGCAACTGTACATCTTCTTAATAATTACAACGCTATTAATTGTAAAACCTACGGTTAATGCGTTGTTTTTATCTAAATTAACTTCCGAGAGTTTACCTTATGCTTTTCTTTTAGTGGCATTGGTAGCTGTCGGAAGTTCTTTTTTTTATAACAAGGCATTAAAACGATTTTCATTACTAAAAATTGTTACGGCGACTTTAATCGTTTCCGGAGTGGTTTTTATATCGTTAAAGTTCTTGCTAAGCCTACAATATTTTTCAACTTGGCTGTTATATTTCTACTATGTTTGGGTAGCTATTTATGCAGTTTTGGCAACTTCTCAATTTTGGGTGTTAGCCAATTTGGTGTATAACATTCGAGAAGCCAAACGATTATTTGGTTTTATTGGTGCGGGAGCCATTAGTGGTGGTATTTTAGGAGGTTATCTAACTAATCTTTTAGCGCCGGTAATTGGTAATGACGATTTAATGATCATTGCTGCACTTATAATGTTTGCCTGTATTCCGTTATTACATATTATTTGGCGAAAGCGAGTGAAAAACCTAGGAGTTTTTAGGCAACAACAACGTACGTATGCTTCCGATGAGCCTTCATTTAAACTTATTTTAAAATCCAAACATCTCACCTATATCGCAGGAATTATTGGAGTAGGTGTGATCGTAGCTAAACTGGTCGATTATCAATTTAGTGACATGGCTTCAAAAGCAATCGGGAATTCAGATGATTTAGCCTCTTTTTTTGGATTTTGGTTTTCTACCTTCAACTTAACTTCATTAGCAATTCAATTATTTTTAACAAGAAGAATTGTTGGGGTTTGGGGCGTAGCTTCCACCTTATTGATACTTCCGTTAGGGATTGGTTTGGCAGCGATTCTATTTATTGTCTTTCCGGAGCTTTGGGCAGTGATCTTAATAAAAGCGATCGATGGGAGTTTTAAACAATCAATCAATAAAGCTGCTTCAGAATTATTAGTACTTCCTGTACCAACAGAAGTGAAAAATAAAACCAAGTCGTTTATCGATGTGGTGGTCGATAGCGTGGCGACAGGAATAGCCGGTTGTCTTTTAATTTTTGTGGTGAAAGGATTAGATTTTGAAGCCTATCAGGTTTCAATCTTAATTCTCATTTTACTCAGCGTTTGGTTATTTTTCATCTTTAAAGTGAGAACTACGTATTTTGAATCTTTCCGAGAAAATTTAATCAGCTTTACCGCAAAGCAGACGAAACGAAAAAAAAGAAAATCGAAAAGCGTTTCAACCAAATTAACGATTATAAACGTTTTAGAAAATGGAGAGGAAAGTGAGATTTTATATATGCTGAATAAAGTAAATGATGTAAGCGATAAGCGCCTGAAAAATTTAATCATTCAACTCCTAGATCATCCTTCAAATGAAGTGAAAGCCGCAGCGATATCTAATTTATATCTATTAGATAAAGGAACGGCGATCGATAAAGTTCAGGAGTTAATTTATCAACGTGATGATGAGGTGGTCCTTGCAGCCATGCGTTATTTGCTTATACATACCGATATTAATGGATTAGAATTATTCGACGCTTACTTAAATCATAAAGATCCATATATTTCTTCTGCAGCCTTACTTTGTTTAGCAATCGAATCTAGAGATAATAAACGTTTGGCACAGCGTTATAAATTAGGTTTAAGAATAGCAAAACAAATTGAACACGTAAACCTTCCTAGTGATACGCATCGAATCGAAGAAACCATCGAGTTGATCCAGACCATCGGATATGCAGAAAACTCAAGGTTTTATTCTTACATCACAGCTCATTTCAACAACAAAAATGATGAAGTTATTAAAGCCGCGATCAAGGCAGCAGGAATAAGTTCTAGTCCGTTGTTCTTAGATAATTTATTAGACTTTCTTCAGCATAAAAAATTTAGGAATGAAGCTATTTCAGCTTTAAAAAACTACGGTCACGCAATCATTAAAGAATTGATATTTAAATTGAATTACGATCAAATCGATCCAAATTCAAAACAATTTATTCCTGAAATTATCGGCGCTTTTGGTGGTCAAAAAGCAGTTAATGCTTTGTTTAAATTGCTGAGGAATAAAGACCTCATTGTGCGTTTAGAATCGGCAAGAGTTTTAAATAAATTAAAATCGAAACATCCTTCTTTAAAATTTAGCAAGCGTGATGTGGTGCGATTAATTTTGCAAGAGTGTAAATTGTACCATCGTACGTTATCGGCCATGCAAATACAAAAACAGATCTTTTTAAAATATGAAGAGATGCTTACCAGCGATAAAGATGTGGAAGAATTTTCAGCTAGAAATAGTTTGATCGATCTTTTAGAACGACGATTAGACCACGGTTTAGAGCAGATTTTTACCCTTTTAGGACTTCGATATCAACAAAAAGATATCGAGATCGCTTACCAAGGGATTATTAGCGAAAAGCAAGAAGTTAGAGCCAACGCCATTGAGTTTTTAGATAATTTACTTCAGCCTAATTTAAAACACACGCTGTTACCTTTAGTTGAAAGTTCTACGGTTTTTAATGAAAACCAAGAAGCAGACGATTTAGTTGCGCCAACCGAAAAAATGTGCTTTGAAATGCTACTAAAAGGGAAAGACCAGAAAATAAAATTGGCTGTTTTGTATTTGATCGCACAATTAGATGGCGAAAACAAAACCTATATTCCGTTAGTTAAACCACTTACCAGACATCAGAACAAAAAAATAAGCACGTTTGCTATAAACGCGCTTAATAATTTATTAGAAGACTAAACTTCTGCTTAAGAAGATGTTTCTTTTTTCTTCGGGTTAATCACTTGGTCGATTTTAGAAGCCAATACCATATGATCCCAAGCAGAATTCTTTCTAAGAACGTTGGTCATTAAACAAACCATATATTTCTTTCCGTTAGGGTGTTCGATAATCGCAACAGAATTCATATAATTATACACGTTACCGGCATATTCACCACAAGACTTTCCGTTAGAGCGGTCACAAGAATATAAAGAACCCGATTTAAAATAAACCGCTGCATCTCTAATTTCTTGCGCGTAAGCATAACGAATACGTCTGTCGGTCATATACATTAAACGTTTAATTTCTAAGCTTGAAGAACTATCAACGACTTTACCTTGTTCTAACTGAACTAAATATTTCATTAATCCAACCGGAGTACCAATACTTCCGCCAATATCGCCCACGTATTTATTAGCTCCAGAGGTAAAAAAGCTTCCTAAACGCCATTCATCTTTGGTAATTCCTAATTTACGTAAAGGATCGTTTACGATACTATTAGCTAAAAGCGTTAATTCTTTTCGAGGCGTGTTTTTAAAATATTCATCGGCATCTTCTTCGGTAATATATTCATATTCATCACCAAAAGCAGCCATTAATAAAGCTTCTCGCCAAACTACACTTGCCGCACCGTTATTACTTACCGACATCATATGGTCTGCCCATTCGTAAAGCGTAAATACATCGTCTGCTTTTACTTTTCTTTTTACTTGACGATCATTTTCGATATCGTAATCGGGAATGGTGTGATGGTCGTATAACGCCCAATCGCCGGCTCTCACTTTTTTGTTTTTTAGTAAAGCTTTGCGGGCTTCCCAAGACTGCGGACAAATATTATGCAGCTGCATAAATAAAGCGGTGATTACAGTAAGTTTCCCAACGCTTCCTGGTTGGTAACCTAAACTCTCTTTGTGTGCGGCATATTTTAGGTTATTCGGGTCGCTCATATCTAATACCGTCACCGAATAATTTCCTGAAGGAACCACTTGTTTTATTTTTGCTGAAAACTCTTCATCTTCTTTTAAAATAGTCGTGATAGAATCTTCTACGGAAGTCAATTGTAAATTAATACAGTTTAACGGAAGCTGAGCGCCGATCGGTAAATCTAATTTTTGCGTAGAATCTTGCTGAATACGTTGTAACCTTAATAATCGAGTGATTCCTGTAGATTCGTAACCATCGATAGGGTAGAAGCTCATTAAAACAAACGATGAAACAATAAGCGTAATCCCAAGAATAGTATATTTTTTGCTGAAAATTTTCATAGATAAATTATATCGTGCTTTGTAAATTAATTGATTTTTTGGTGTCTACTTCCGGAGAAATAGATTGTAAGTAGGTTGAACTTTTCGCGTTTTTATTTTCAACAAAAGGTCTAATCTGGAACAACCATAATTTATTGTTTAGAAAACCAAGTTCTACATCATAAGGTCCGGTGTTAGAGGCTTCTGTTTTTTCAGGAATAGTTTTCCTTATGTTTTTTGCTAAAGCTTTAATTTTTTCTTTATTAGTTTTATTTAAAATTGAAGTATTAAAGGCAGTCGATTTTTTATCTAAACCTCCGTTTGCCGGTAAACGATTGTAAAAAGTTTCCCTCGCAGGCGAAAGTAATAAGTCTTCACCATCGAGATCGAGCAACCAGGCTTCGGCAGATTGCCCATCTACCGCGCCACCTGCGCCACGACTAAATGCGACAGTTAAATCGTCTGGATTGTTATTGTTAATTCCTTTAGTGATCATTACGCCACTATATTCAACATCTACCGACGGAATAATTAAAATAGAAGGAAAAACATTTTCAGGATTGTTTAAATACTGCTGGCGCCATTTAAAACTACGCTCGGTGTAAGGAGAAGCCCAAACATCTTTAATTCCGTTTAAAATTTTCTCGCGTTCGCGAACGTTAAAAACCGTAAGGTTAAGTCCGGCGCCGGTGAAGCTTCCTAAATCTTCCATATTGGTATCACTTCTTAAGAAAACCGGAGTTCCGCCGATGTTGGTGCCAAAATTATTTTGAAAACCACGTTCCAAATTGCTTACAAACTCAGGTTTTAGTTCCATATTCTTGATCGCTTCACGAAGTAAACTTAGACGATCTAATTGGCAATTTTGCACTTCACTTTCCGGGATGTTGCTTTCACGCATTTCTTCTGCTTGTGCAAAAGTTTCTTTTAAATATTCCCAATACGTTGCTTGTTGTTTAGGCATTGGTAAATTCATATGTGCTCTAAAAATTCCGAAGGGAACCACCACGCCGTTTACTACATTCTCTGGGAACATACTTTTTAATTGTCCGAGGTTTGCGGCTTTTGGTCCGCAGATCTTACCAGAGCTTTTGGCATCAACTTCGGTTAGGTTAAGTACCGTTTTTTGGTCGAGGTTTATTTTTTCTACCGGAACGCTAATTTTATCTTGATCCCGTTCTTTGTCTTTGCTGAATAATTCTTTTTCTTCGGAAGACATATCATCTTCTTCTTTCATAATGATGGTTCCTTGATCGGAAACAGCGTAGAAAATTTTCTGCCCATCGTAAGCTTTTAGATCTTCTAAGTTTTGCGGACTCAATACTGCATTCGGGATCCCTAAATTTCTCGCCAATAATTGTACGTGAGAAACCAAGTTACCTTCAGAAACCGTAGCAATACCGGCAACAGGTTTTAAATCTGATGGTGGTTTTTGAAATACATAAATATTTTCTGGCGAAACTTCTAGATCTTCACTGTTGTTTTCAACCACAATTAATTTTCCGAAGGCATAACCGGGATTTAAACCACGAAAAGAACTTTGGCTATCTAAATCTAATACTTGATTAGAAAGTTTCGATTGCTCTCGAATAAATTTTCCTAATTCGCTTACCGTTTCTCCTAAACGCAAAGCTAACGAAGAGCGAACGCGATCGTCGATAAAACCGGTTGCTTTAGGCTCAAAACCTTGATATTTTTCAACCACATCACCATAAATGGCTTTTACCATTGAAGTACTCCATTCTACTTGGCTGCGAGCGAGCGATAATTTTTTATTGAGTTCTTCAATCGTAATTTCATTTAAATTTTGAGGCTGAAGTAAATGATCGATCTGGTTCCATTCCCACCATTCTACATTTCCGGCGCTGGCAGATGCTAAACTAAGCGCATAAATTTTATCGAGTTGCTCAAGTAATGTTTTAGGTTGCCATTCTGGTGCGGTTTTAAAGATAATTTCTTCAAGTTTTAATGAAACATCTAAAGCGGTTAATTGGTCTGAAGTGCTTTGCACCTCGGGAAGCTCGGTTCTAATTTCACACATTAAACTTGCAGCTTCTTCAATTAAAGCTTGCTGAGTAATCGAGTCTTTGTCTTGTTTTCCTAAATGCGCTAACTGATCTCTTAAAAAACTGCCTTGCGGAAAATTCTTTGCTTTTTCAGCAAAATAACTTAAATCGGTAGGCGCATAAAAATTTTTCATGGCTTTTGTAAGCGAATCCAGATCTTTTTGTTGTTTTTCTGAAAGATCACTTTTGTGTTCTTCCATAAAATTTTCAACTAATTGAATATCGCTTTTATCGGGTTGCCCGTGTATTTTGGTACGCGCATCCATAAATTTTGAATTCTCTTCAGCAATCACTTTAGAAAGACTTCTTATTTGCTGCGCGTCTTGATTGTCGCCACTATGCGGAATATCTTTTAAACTTTGTCGAATTAAATAATAGTCTTCTTCAATTCTCGTATTGCTTAAGAGCAACCAGTTGTAAAAATCGATACCCCATTCTTGTTCGTCTTCAGATTGTACAGAACCACGATAATATTGGGCTTTTTCCATAATCCAACCATTATCTACACTTTCCAGGTAGTTGTTGAGTTGGTATTGCTTCAATCTAGAATGTTGGTTGGGGTAATCCCAAAAATCACCTTTATCGGTATAGGCTAAGATATCACCAAAAAACAGGTGATTTTTTTCTTGTAGTCTAATGGTTAGCGGTTTATAGCTCGCGTGCTGAATACCGCCAATTTTATCGGGACAAGGATCTTTAGAATCTCTTTTGGTACCATCGTCGCAAAACCATTCGATTTTTAGGTAAGGTCCACGATGAAGGCTTCGGTATTCTTTTATAATTTCTTTAATCTCTTGGTTAGAAACTTCTTGAGCGAAGATCGATGTGTAACTAAGAAATGTGAAAAAGAGTAAAAGTTTAATTTTCATAAGTTAGATTTGGTTATAGAAATATTGAAAATCCTAAAACACAAATCTAACGATAGACCTTGTTAAAACACTCTTAAATAAATGTTTGAGTACTTATAAAGTTTAGATTTCTAGGCGTTTAATTTCTTTGTAATTCGCTCTTAATTTACGAAGCAGTAAACCGTAGATCAAGGTGTAAATTCCCCAAAGGACCAATAAGAAAACAATTGTAGTGACTAAACCTATAGCGATTGCTTTTGCCCAGTCGATATTACTTCTTATCCCAGAAAATTCTTCCGCATAAAGTAAAGAGAAAATAAAAACCACAAAACTTACAATTCCTGAAGATGCTAATACATAAATAATGTAATACTTTACCACCTTTCTGGTTTTTAAAATATTCTTCATTAAAGTTGAAGCGCTATCGGTTACATTAATCGCTTTATAGCGTTTGTAAAAAAGTATAATGAAGAAAATCGATATGGCATAGCCTAAACCATACATTACGATGGTAGTGTTTTTTAGGTGAATGTTCTCTACTTGTTGCCAAAATTCATGATCGGCTAATAAAATGTTTAAAACGACACCTAGGGCTAACTCTGCAACACTAATAAAGAAAATCCATTTTACGATCGAGGATGACCTCTTGAGTAAAAGTGGATAAATCTCTTTAGCCTTTATGTTAGGAAGATTGGCATCTTGTTTCTTCCAGTCTTGTTTTAATAAATCTAATTCATCCATCGGGTTTACGGATTTAAAATGCTTTTTAGCTTCTTTTTAATTCGGTTCATCTTCACTCTTGCATTTACTTCACTTATACCTAGCGTGTCAGAAATTTCGCTGTAATTTTTATCTTCCAGGTATAGAAACACTAAAGCTTTATCTATATCATTCAATTCTTTAATGGCGGCATACATCACAGAAAGTTGTTTTTCTGTCGTGTCGTCGTATTCTTCAGCCTTAATTTTAAAAGCAACATTTTCAAATTCTTGTGTTTTTACTTTTCGTTTAGACTTTCGATATAAGGTGATCGCCGTATTTAGCGCTACACGATACATCCAGGTACTAAACTTGGCGTCGCCTCTAAATTTGGGGTAAGCTTTCCATAATTGAATGGTTATTTCTTGAAATAAGTCGTTATGCGCATCTTGATCGTTGGTATAAAGCCGACAAATTTTATGAACAATATTCTGGTTTTGCTCCAGCAATTGCACAAAATTATGTTCAGTTTTTTCGGTCAAGATGATTGGATTTTTACTATAAGTAAATTTAATCGCTAAAATGTTACAATTTTTTTAGAAATTATAACAACGCTAACATAAATATTGCTTTACGGGTTTTAATTTTGAAGAAACTTAAGACCTTATGAATATACCAGCCTCTAAATTACCTACCGTGGCCATCGTAGGAGGTGGCTTTGCCGGAATGAATTTGGCAAAAAAACTAATTAAACTGCAAAAATTTCAAGTTGTTCTTATAGATAAAAGAAACTACCACACATTTCAGCCTTTATTATACCAAGTATCTACTTCTAGCTTAGAGGCAGATTCGATCGCATACCCTTTAAGAAAATTAATTACAGAAAAGAAAAATGCTTTCTTTCGTCTAGCGGAAGTAACTTCGATTGATGCAGAGCATCATACCATTTTTTCTGATATAGGAGAATTAGTGTACGATTACCTAGTGATCGCCACCGGTTCTAAAACAAATTTCTTCGGAAATGATACTGTTGAAGAAAATGCGATGTGGATGAAAACCATTCCGCAGGCTTTGAACATTCGAAGTTTAATTTTAGAAAATTTAGAGCAAGCTTCGATCACTACCGATGAAAAGACTCGAAAACGACTATTAAATTTTGTGATCGCCGGTGCAGGACCTACAGGCGTAGAACTTAGTGGAGCCATTGCAGAGGTAAGAAATAATATTATCCCGAAAGATTATCCTGATATTGATATTTCTGAAATGAAAATTCATTTATTAGAAGGTTTAGATCGCGTTTTACCACCAATGTCTGAAAAAGCTTCGATGAAAGCTGAAAAGTTTTTGAAAGATCTTGGGGTTTATATTCATTTAAATACGATGGTAGAAGATTATGACGGCGAGCTTGTAAAAACCAACACCGATGAAAGTTTTGAAACCGAAACTTTTATTTGGAGCGCAGGAGTTACCGGTTCTCCCGTTAAAGGTTTAAATGCTTCAGCGATTGTAGATCGGGCTAATCGTTACCAAGTAAATGTTTTTAATCAGGTTGAAGGATACGAAAATGTATTTGCAATAGGAGATATTGCTTTAATGAAAAGTGAAGAATATCCAAAAGGCCATCCAATGGTGGCGCAACCGGCAATACAGCAAGGTAAACATTTAGCAAAGAACTTAGAGCGTATTTTAAAAAATGAAAAACTTCAACCTTTTGATTATTACGATAAAGGGACAATGGCAACGATTGGCCGTAACAAAGCGGTAGTCGATTTAAATAAATCTACCTTCGGTGGTTTTTTTGCTTGGTTTATTTGGATGTTCGTTCACCTTTGGTTTTTAGTAGGTTTTAGAAATAGAGTAGTCACTTTCTTTAATTGGACGTACAGCTACATTAATTTTGATCGTGCGGCAAGATTAATTATTAGACCTTTTAAAAGGCATAAGGTGAAATTAGAGCATAAGGAGTAAATTAATTTTTACGTCCTAAGTTCACGCTTATAGGTTTAAAGAAAGAAAATATAAGCGTACTTATTCCTAAAAAAATAAGAATATAGGCTTTGTAATTTTTGTATAAACCTAAATCTTGAAAGTCTAAATAAGTAATACCTATCGTTAAGAAAACAATAGCAATTAGTGATATAATTTTTACTTTTTTCATAACGATAGGGTTTTTGGGTGGACTTAATTTTACTGAAACGTAAAGGTATTAAAAAATTAATAATCAGCCTATTATAATACATTTTATTGGTCTAAATTTTTATCAAAAGTATACTTGTAAAGTGCAGAAGTACCGGTAATACTCTTTTCTGCAGATAGATAGCATTCATTTTTATTGATCATGGTAATTCCTTCAATTTGTATAGATGCTCCAAGCTGTGGTTGTAGATTATATTTTTTCATTTCTCCGTTAGAAAATTTACCACGACTAAATTCTTTCAATTCAATAATAAATGGTGTTGGCATACTATTACCACACAATAAAATTCTATCATTAAGTTCATCATAAGTAGCGCCGGTAATTAAGCCTTCCGTTTCGATCGTGTCAATTTTTTCAAGCTTGTAAGTTCCCGGGGTTTTACTTAGTTCATAAACATCGGTTTTTTTGTTTTCCCAGTTTTTAGTGAAAATATAAAGTTTATCTTGATAACTAATTAGTGCTTCCGCATCAAAATTACTATTATATCTTGCCGGTAAATATTCTTCTTGATTGGCATAACTAAAGTTAATGATCTCTGCCTGTATGCTATCATTCTCTGCGTTTTTATAGGCTTCCTTTTCAATTTTATAAACTTTTAAATCTTTTCGACTTCCTAAGTTATTACCAAAATCTCCTATATACAGAAATTCTTCGTCTTCCGCTAGATCTTCCCAGTCGTTATTTTCTACATTGGTAACCACAACGGTTCGAAGTACATTTCCGTTTTTAGCGTCAATTTCATATAACTCATTAGGCTCATCAGAATCATTATGGGTAATAAGGCGACCATCTAAAAGTAACAATCCTGAAGACTCATTTACTTTGCTATCTAATGACGTTAGTAAAGGTATTTCTTCACCAAAACCTCTTGCTAAAAAGATAAAAGAAAGTAATATTAAGTGTGTAAGTTTCATAACCGTGGTTTCTAAGTCAATTGTTGTGATTAATTATTAGAAATGATTATGCCATCACGTTTATAGTTAATGAATAGTATTTAATGTTTTGTTTATCAGTGTTTTATTGGTTTGAAGTTCTGCGCTGAAAAATTCAACAGAAACAGGTTTCTACACTTGTGTTGAGGAATCGTTACACACTTTTTATCTAAACCTATTATAAATGATAAATACTTAATCTTGGCTTTTTGCTTCAGAAATGAATACGTGTATATTTGTTACACTAATCAATGAAATTAATTTATGACACTTATAAAATCTATATCAGGAATTCGTGGAACCATTGGCGGCAACGTTGGTGATAATTTAACGCCGATCGATGCGGTTAAATTTGCTTCAGCTTACGGTTTTTGGGTTAAAAGTCAGGTAGAAAAAGACGAATACCGTGTGGTCGTTGGTCGTGATGCTCGAATTTCTGGTGAAATGATGCAGCAATTAGTGATGAACACTTTAGTTGGTTTAGGCATTCATGTAATCGACTTAGGACTTTCAACTACACCAACCGTAGAAATGGCCGTGCCGATGGAACACGCCGATGGCGGAATAATCTTAACCGCAAGCCATAACCCTAAACAATGGAATGCCTTAAAATTACTGAATGAAAAAGGTGAGTTTTTAAATGGAGAAGAAGGCGCTAAAATTCTGGAAATTGCAGAAAGCAACACCATCGAGTTTGCCGATGTAGACGATTTAGGTGAAATTACGGTAAACGATGCATATATCGATTTACATATCGACGAAATTTTAGATTCTAAATGGGTCGATGTTGAAGCGGTAAAAGCAGCGAATTTTAAAGTGGTTGTCGATGCGGTAAATTCAACCGGAGGTATAGCCATTCCTCGTTTATTAGAAGCAATGGGTGTTGAGGTTGTAAAATTGTATTGCGAACCTAACGGTCAATTTCCGCACAATCCGGAGCCATTAAAAGAGCATTTAGGCGATATCTGCAAATTGGTGGTTGAAGAAAATGCCGATTTTGGTATTGTGGTCGATCCCGATGTAGATCGTTTAGCATTTATCGACGAGAAAGGAAATATGTTTGGTGAAGAATACACCTTGGTGGCGGTTGCCGATTATATTTTAGGTAAAGAAAAAGGAAACACCGTAAGCAACCTTTCCTCTTCTCGCGCTTTACGTGATGTAACTGAAAAACATGGCGGAACTTACCAAGCCAGCGCGGTAGGAGAAGTAAATGTAGTTACCTTGATGAAAGAAACTCAGGCGATTATTGGTGGTGAAGGAAATGGCGGAATTATTTTTCCTGAATTTCACTACGGAAGAGATAGCTTAGTGGGCGCAGCTTTATTTTTAACCCATTTAGCTGAAAAGAAAATCACGGTTTCTCAACTACGAGAAGAGTATCCGGCGTACTTTATGAGTAAAAATAAAATTCAGTTAACTCCAGAGTTAGATGTTGATGCGATTTTAGTTGAAATGGAAAAGAAATATGCTAACGAAGAAGTTTCAACCGTAGATGGCGTGAAAATAGATTTCCCGAACAATTGGGTTCACTTAAGAAAATCGAACACAGAACCAATTATTAGAATTTACACAGAAGCAAAATCGCAACAAGAAGTCGACGATCTTGCCGATAAAATTATGATGGAAATTAAAGCCATTGCCGGTATTTAATTTTCTATTGAATAAAGTAGAAATTAAAAAGCTTGAGCGTTGGCTCAAGCTTTTTTTGTGTGTTTCCAGCGTTTGTGCGTCCACAAATAATATTCAGGTTGCTCACGAATTTGCTCTTCTAAAAGCTGAAAGAATTTCTCTGTAATTTCAAAATCTTGATAATCCTTAGGAGTTGCCGTTAACGGAATTAGTTTTGCTGAATAATACCCGCGTTTCACTTTTCTTATTTGAAGGTACAAAATACCAAAGCCTAGTTTTTTTGCCATCGATTCAGAACCGGTAAACGCTGTAGTTTCTGTTCCCATAAAATTTACCCAACACGCATTTTTAGTGTTTTTAGGAGATTGGTCTGAGATCATATAATAACTCGCTTTCTGGTTATTAACCTTGTTGCGCATCATTGTTGGGATCACTTCTTTACTGGTAATAAGCGTGGTTCCTAAATTGGCTCGAATATCTTTAATTAGTTTATCGAAGTGTTTATTTCTTATCTTTTTATAAATCGCGTAGGCTTTATTGTGCGTGTCGTAAAAATTAATAGCCGTTGCCCATTCGTAACTCGCATAATGGCCACACATAACAATGGCTCCGTTACATTCTTTTTCAAACTTTACTAATTCTTCAATATTTTCATAAACGAAGCGTTTTTTTAATTGTTTGTTAGAAATAGAAAGTGTTTTTATCATTTCTAAAAACATATCGCACATATGTTTATAGAACTTTTTTTCGATCTTTTTTAATTCTGAAATAGACTTCTCAGGAAAAGATTTTTTTAAATTATCACGTACTACTTTTTTCCTGTATCCGATCAGGTAAAAAACGATCACATAGCAAAAATCTGAAACCAAATAGAATATAGGAAATGGTAGTTTAGAAACTAACCATAATAGAGGATAAGCTAAATAGAAGACAACTTTTTTCATAAAAATCTATGATAAGCTGTCAAATATAATTTTTTATAAAAAAATAAAAGTAAAATTAGCAATTTTATAAATTATCTATTAATTTTTTGCGTGTTTCCAACGCTTGTGTGACCATAAATAATATTCGGGTTTATCTTTAATTTGCTCTTCTAAAAGTTGAAAATATTTTTCAGTAATTTCAAAATCTTTAAAATTTTCAGGATGATCTGCTAATGGTATAAATTCTGCAGTGTAATGACCGCGTTTTACTTTTTCAATATGTAAATAGGTAAGCGCTAGATCTAATCGTTTCGCTAAAACCTCGCTTCCGGTAAATGCAGGAACTTCTCTTCCCATAAACTTCAGCCAATGTTTAGCGTGAGCACCTTTGGGAGCTTGATCGGCAATCATTCCGTAGCTAGATAAAAGTTGATCTTTTTTGTTTCGTAAAATCTGTTTAGGCACGTCTTTGGTGGCCAACATCGTGGTATGGTGTTTACTTCTAATTCTTTTAATTAAACAATTAAAATAACGATTTTTTATTTTTTTGTAAACACCGTACGCTTCATAAGTGAGTCCGTAAAAATGTAAAGCATTTACCCATTCGTAACTGGCGTAATGCCCAAGTAAAATGATATGACTTTTATCGAGACTTTGTAAACGTTCAAGTTCTTCTGGGTTTTTTACTACAAAACGTTTTTTTAGTGCTGCACCAGAAATAGACATGGTTTTTACCATTTCTAAAAACATATCGCAAAAGTGATGGTAAAATTTCTTCTGAATTTGATGAATCTCTTTTTTAGACTTTTCAGGAAAAGCTAATTCTAAATTCGATTTCACTACATTTTTACGATAACCAACCACATAATACACAATCACGTAGACGAAATCTGAAAATAAATAGAAAATTTTAAAAGGTAAAATAGATATAAACCACAAAATAGGGTAGACCGCGATAAATCCCAATCTTTGCATGAATAACAGAAAATTTTTACAAAGATATGGTATATTTGAAGGTATTCAAACGCATGTTATGGGAGATTTAGAAATAGTTACATTTATTGTTATTGGAATGAATGCCGTGGTGTCTCTAAAAGGTTTTAACGATACATATTTCTTTGATAAATATAAGTTTAATGTAGGAGCTATAAAGCTGGGAGAGCAATTGCGAGTGATTACTTCTGGATTTTTACACGTCGATGTTACTCATCTATTTGTAAATATGCTTACGCTCTATTTTTTCTCTGGAGTTGTCATTAATTATACCGGTACCATAAATTTCTTTGTGATCTATTTAGGGAGTTTAATTTTAGGAAATTTATTTTCTCTCTATTTTCATAGAGACGAAGATCATTATACTGCCGTTGGCGCCAGTGGAGCGGTAATGGGTATTTTGTATGCTGCCATTTTATTAGAACCGGGAATGACTTTGGGCTTATTTTTTCTTTTACCTATTCCTGCTTATATGTTTGGTATTGGTTATTTACTTTATACCATTTACGGGATGAAAAACAGAATTGGTAATATTGGTCACGATGCACATTTTGGCGGAGCAATGGGCGGTTATTTTATTACCTTAATTTTTGAACCTTGGGTGTTTAGTGAGCATTTATTAATGGTCGTATTATTATTTATACCTCTTATAGTGTTATTTATTTTACAGAAAAACGGTAAACTTTAATTTTTGGTCTCATTCTTGGTTTAGCAATAAAAAACTTAACAATATATATTATGAAAAAATTATTTTTAGCTGTTGCCTTACTTTTTACAATTGGTCTGGTAGCACAAGAACAACCTAGCGGAATTTCAGTAAATGGTGAAGGAACAATTACTGTGGTTCCCGATGAAGTTCTTATTCAGGTTTATATTCAAGAAGAAGCTTCAAGTGCACAGAAAGTAAAAGAAAATACCGATAAGGTGATTGATGAGGTGTTGAAGTATTTAAAGTCTGAAAAAATTCCGCAGAAAAATATTCAAACTGAATATGTGAGATTGGGGAAGAACGTACAAAACAGTAAATACGGTAATGTTCCTAATGCCGTTAACTTTTATGCTAATCAGAGCATTTCTATTCTATTAACTGATGTTTCTAAGTATGATGAAATTACTCGTGGATTATTAGAATTAGGAATTAACGGTATTAATAGCGTTCAATTTAAATCTTCAGAAATTGAAAAATACGAAGCGCAGGCTCGTTTAAAAGCCATTGCAGATGCAAAATCTAAAGCAAATGAATATGCTAAAGCTTTAGAGGTAAAAGTAGGAACGCCAACTTTAATTAGTGAGAGCTCGAATTCTTATTCTAATCCGCAGGTTTTTAGAACAATGGAGATGAAGCAAAGTAGCGTTTCATCATCTAATACACAAACTTTGGCAGTAGGAGAGATGGAAATAAAATCGCAAATTCACGTGGTTTTCTCGATTATTAACTAGTAGTCAATTTAGAATCATAAAAAAATCCCGTTCTATTTAGAACGGGATTTTTTATTAATAAGAAGAAATGTCTTAGTCTAACATTTCTGATACTTTAGCTCTAAGTGCTTCGCCTCTTAAATCTTTAGCGATAATCACTCCGTTTTCATCTAAAATAAATGTAGCAGGAATAGATCTTACATTGTAAAGCTGAGCTACAGGACCTTGCCAGTATTGTAAGTTAGAAACGTGTTGCCAAGTTAAACCATCGTCTTCGATTGCTTTTAACCACTTATCTTTTTGTCCGTTCTTATCTAAAGAAACACCGATAATATTTAAACCTTTATCGTGGTATTCATTGTAAAGTTTAACTACGTTTGGATTTTCGATTCGGCAAGGTTTACACCAAGATGCCCAAAAATCTACAATAGTTATTTTCCCTAAAGCATCTTTTAAGGCAAGTTGCTCACCTTCTGGAGTTGGAGCAGAAAATTCTGGAGCTTTGCTACCTACAGCGGTTGCACTAGCTTTTTGAATGGTTTCATTTAACTGTTTTCCGATTTCAGAGTTTTTAACTTCTTCATCTAAATTTTCAAATAACTCTTTAAATTCGTTGTTGCTTAACGACTTCCCGTTCATCATATCAGATAAGATCAATGCAGAAACTAAAGACTGAGGATTTTCTGAAATCATTTTCTGGAACTTCCCTGTATTATTTTCTTGAAGCTCTTTTTGCTTCTGCTGAATTTCTTGCATTAACGCAGGATTCTGTCTAAGGTTCGGGTTGTTTGCTTGGTATTGCTCAACCATTTTCTGCATTTCTTTTCTTAAAGACATAATTTCAGAAACATAATCGTTAAACAATTGGTTAGACTTACCTCCTTCAACTTTAGAGCTTCTTAAACTATCTTTATAAACGGTTGCAGTAATCGGTTCATTTTCATTAATAAAAACCACATTACCTCTTCCGCCTTCTAGCGTTAAGATGTTTAGCGTTTCAAAATCTACTTTAGGTAAATCGATCTCAAACTTACCATCTTTTACCATTACCGTATCGATAGCTTGAGGTTGACCGGTATTACCTAATTGAGATAAGTAAATTGCGGTGCTATCTTCTACGTTGCTAATAGAACCTTTAAAAGTAGGTTCGTTACTTTCTTTATTGTTGTCTTGACAAGCAACGGCAAAGGCTGCCAGAGCAATTACAAATAATTTTTTCATTAATTAAAATTTAGTTTAGCTACAAAAGTAACTAACGTAAATTAAAGGCACAAATTTCTAAAGTATTGTTAAGATTTATTATTCCTATCTTTGTTGTGACGTATTACGTTATCTTGTTAGTTATAAAATTATTGCAATGAAAAGTCAGAATAAGGATTTTCCTTTTAACATAAAAGTGAGTTTTAGAAAGGTGATTTCAACTTATCGTGAACGAGCGAAGGTTGAAAAAAATCCTATTGCAAAAAATTACCTGAAAAGTGTTCTCGATTACATCGACGAGTTTCCTAAACTGGAGACCGGTTTAGAAAGTAAAACAGAGATTAAAGAACACATCGATCCTATTCATATTTTGTTAGACGATCTATTTCCTAATATACTTACCAATAATGAGATAAAAGCGGCTTCGCTACCACATCAGAACTTCTTGTTTAATAAAACCAAGCGCTTTCAAGAGATTATAAAACGCGCCGGAAAAGATTTTGATTTAAAAGTTCGAAATTTTACAGATGAAACCGATTATGTATTTGGCTGTATTTTAATTTTGAATGGTTATTACGGTTATAATATCGATTTTACGCGTCCGTTTTATTACGATATTCCTGATGAAAACGGAATTATGCATCATTACCGTATTGCGGCCAATGCCGATTTTGTAGAGTTTGAAAAAACAGAGAAGGCTATAGATATTACTGAAGACGATGTAGATCTTCTTCTTCAGAATACAGACGATATAGATTTGTGGCGAGAGAAATTTCCGCCGTTAAGCTGGATTTTTAAAGGATTTATAATTACCAATTTAACCGACGTTACTGTCGATGATGGTATTTCTGATCTTAAAACCCAATTGCTGAACAATAACTTGCCTAAAGAAGATAATCTAAAAGGGATTACAGAAATATTTAGGTCTATTTATCGTAGTCCAGATCTAGAAGTAGGTTTAACACTTTACGATGGTAAGAGTTTAGATCTTACCAAAATGGAAAACGATCAAATTAAAAGTTATATTTTAAACTCTATCGAAGAGTTAAATTGTCACGATGCTTTTTGTAATGAAGCCTATAATGCCATCATCGATAAACACCAGTATTTTGCTATTTCTAATGTTGAAGCTTATATAGAAAAACATCCCGATAGTGTTCTAAGTAAGAACCTTCAGCATAAAAAAATTAAGAGCTGTATTTTTGCGCCTATTGCTAAAGGAAATGATTTGTTGGCAATTCTAGAGCTGGTTTCTTTTCATAAAAATGAATTGAATAGTATAAATGCTATTAAACTGGAAGATATCGTTCCTTATATCGTAACGGCTTTAGAAAGAAATAAAGCAGATTTTGAAAATAGGGTAAAAGCGGTAATTCAAAGTGAATGTACATCGATTCATCCTAGTGTTCTTTGGGTTTTTGAAGAAGAAGCCAGACGTTATATTAGAGATCTCGATAGAGACGGTGTTTCTTCGTTTAGAGATATTGCGTTTAAAGATGTTTTTCCGTTATACGGGCAAATTGATATTGTAGGATCTTCCGATGAAAGAAATATTGCTATTCAAAAAGATCTTTTAAAACATTTAAACTTAATTGTTCAGATCGTAGATAAAGCTTTAGAAGAAGAGCCTTTGCCTATTTATGAGCAAACCAAGTTTAGAATTAATAAATATGTTGACGATTTAAAAGAGAATTTAAATGCTTCTAGTGAACAGAAGATCGTAAATTTTATACATAAAGAAATCAATCCGCTTATTGAGCATTTTCAATCAAAATCTGATGTGCTTTCGCAAATGATCGATCACTATAATAATTGCATCGATAAAGATGCCGGTGTAGTTTACGATCAGCGAAAAAATTACGACGATACCGTACAACGTATAAATCGTACTTTAGCACGTTATATCGATAGAAAACAAGTAGAAGCACAACGAATATTTCCTCATTATTTTGAACGATACAAAACCGATGGAGTAGATCACAACATTTACATTGGAGAATCGATGACTAAAAACAAAGAGTTTAGTCGTGTTTACCTTCATAATATTAGGTTATGGCAGCTACAGATTGTTTGCGAGATGGAAAATAAATTTTACCATATTCAAGAAAATCTTCCTTTAAAGTTAGATGCCGCTTCACTTATTTTAGTATTTAGTTCAACCTTATCTATTAGATATCGAATGGATGAGAAGAAATTTGATGTTGATGGTACGTACAATGCGAGATACGAAATTATAAAGAAGCGTATCGATAAAGCTTTTGTGAAAAATACGGAAGAGCGCGTGACGCAAAAAGGAAAAATAGCGATTATTTATTCTCAAAAAGCAGATGAGCGAGAATACCTAAAATATGTAGAATACCTACAAAAAAAGAACTACCTCGGTGATGAGGTAGAACTTTTAGAATTAGAAGATGTTCAGGGTGTTGTTGGTTTAAAAGCGATTCGAGTTGAAGTACTTTATCATAAAGATGAAGATGCTTCAGAAGAAAAAGCTTTAACCTACGAAGACCTGATGGAAGTTTTACATTAACCAAAATGCAATTACGAAGCTTATCACCGAGATGATAATTCCGGTCATAAAAATGGTGTACGTCCAACGTAAGATCTTATATTTTCGATTCAATACGATTCCTAAGTAATATAAATCTTTGGTAAGCGCTTCGTAAACGTAATCTTTATCTTTTAGAATTTCATTGATCGCCCAGTTGTATTGATCAAATTGCATCTGATGAAAATTACCGAAGAATAATACATTCACTTCACGGTTTTTAACCTGTTCTTTAGTGAATTCACCCGAGGTTACATTTGGTTTGGTAGACATAATTGATAACACGATTGAAGCCACACAAAAACAAACCATAATAAGTGTTGGGATCATTAAATGTCGATTAGAAGCCGCGTCAAGTTTCGGGATAATATCGGCAAGTGCTAACGAAATAATAATAGCATTCACCGATAACAGAATATTCGCTTTCGTATCTGCAATATCACTAAGTTTAATATGGTTTCTAAGCGTAGTTCTGTATAAAGTTTGAATACTTCGCTCGGGATTATCGTTTTTATACCTCGCTTTTAGTTTTGCCTTGGCTTCTTCTTTTTCGTATTTTTTCTTAAGTTTTTTCTGACTTTCTAAAAGACTTAGAAGATTTTCATCCTTTTTAGGTTTCCAGTTTTCTACCGCGTAGTCACTGTAATATTTGTGTTCTTCAGTGAACATTCTAATATTTTCTTCAACCCATTCATTTGGGGTAAAATACTTAATATTATGTAACTTAAGTTCTTGTCTTAAAAACTCGGTAGTATCTTCAAAATAATCTTTTGCCAAGTGCGAGGCGTCGGCATCTTTAATAATTTCTTCAAGCTTTGTTTCTGGTACAACTTCTTTTTTAGTTGCCAGAATACACTTTTCAACCTCCTTGATCGTTTCTTGATCTACCTTATTTTCTTCAAGAAATTTTTTGGAAATTTTTACGCTTTCTTCCTCGTGACCTTTTATAGTTTTCGTATAGCCGGTATCGTGAAGCCAGGCAGAGAGCAGCAATACCTGTTCTTCTTTAACATTAATTTGAGAATTTTCAATTAATTCTTTAGTACTTTTAACCACACGTTGTGTATGGTTATAGTTATGGTAAATGAATGTATTAGGCAACTTATCCTTAAATAGTTTCATTACAAAATTGTCTGCCTTCTCAATAATGTTCTCCATAAATTTTGGTTAGTTTCTGTTTAATGACCATCGCCAAATTAGTAAAAAATCAACCAGCTTTTAGATTATATGAAGAAAAATAACATACTTCTAACAATTTGTAGTTTATTTCTATTATCAGCTTGTGCTACCTTCGAACCTAAGATCAATAAAGATTATCCTCAAGATACACTCGTTTATCCTTCAGAAAAAAAATTGGATAAACGTTTTTTTTTAATTGGTGATGCGGGTTACTCGCAACCGGGAGGTTCTTCAGCAGGATTGCAAGCTTTTAAATCTTTTTTAGATTCTTCAGAAACAAAAAATACATACACCATATTCTTAGGTGACAATATTTATCCTGCAGGAATGCCAAGTGAAGACGACCCGCTTCGTAAACAATCTGAATATCGTATCGATGCTCAAATTGATGCTTTAGAAGATTATGATGGTGAAATTCTTTTTATTCCCGGTAATCACGATTGGTACGACCAAGGTATTGGCGGAGTAAAAGAACAGGCAGATTATATTGAAGAACGTACCAAGCAAGAAGATATTTGGGCGCCAACCCCGGGTTGTGGTTTAGAGATTAGAGATGTAAGTGATGATCTTACGATGATCATTATCGACTCGCAATGGTATTTAGAAGATTGGGATGATAACCCAACAATTAATGATAATTGCCCTGAGATTAAAACCAGAGCAGGTTTATTTCTAGAAATTGAAACCGAATTAAAGAAAAGTCAGAATAAAAATGTACTAATGGTTTTACACCATCCTATGTATACCAATGGTGTTCACGGTGGTAATTACCATTTTAATAGACATTTATATCCTTCACAGAAAAAAATACCAATGCCGGTTTTAGGATCGTTAGCGATGTTAATTAGAACTACGGGCGGAGTTTCGATTCAAGATGCACAAAATGAGCGTTATAAATCTTTTAGAGATCGTTTAGAAACCCTTTCAAAAGGATACAAAAGAGTGACTTATATTTCTGGTCACGAGCATAATATGCAATATGTGTTACACGAAGGCTTGCATCAAATTATTTCAGGTTCAGGTTCTAAAAGTTCTTTTGCCAGTTTAAGAAACGATGGTGTTTTTGCTTATCCAGGTCAAGGTTTTGCGGTTTACGATGTTTTTAAAGATAAGTCGACTTGGGTTCGTTTTTATGGTTCAGAAAATAACAAGCCTAAACTTTTATTTCAAACTCAAATTTTTAAAGAAGATCAAGAACCTACTTTCGATTCTATTCCTAATCCTTTTGAATTGTCTAACGAAGTAGAAGTTTCTATTTACGATCAAGAAGCCACCGATAAAAGTGAAGTTTACGAAAGTCTTTGGGGCGATCATTACAGAAGTTTATACGGTAAAAAAATAAAAGCGCAAGTAGCTTTACTCGATACGCTTTATGGTGGTTTAAAAGTAGTTAGAGAAGGTGGCGGACACCAAACCAGATCTATTCGGGTTGAAGACAGAGAAGGTCGAGATTATAATATTCGAGCATTAAAGAAAAGTGCCGTACAGTTTTTACAAACCGTCGCATTTAAAGATGAATCGGTTGAGCAAAAATTTGAAAATACGTTAGCAGAAGATGCTGTTGAAGATTTTTATACCGCGTCGCATCCTTACGCTTTTATGGCAGTTCCTAAACTAAGTGAAGCGGCAGGCATTTATCATACCAATCCAAAAATCATCTATTTGCCACAACAAAAAGCTTTAGGAAAATACAATGAAGCTTATGGTGGTAATATTTATATGATCGTCGAGCGACCTGAAGAAGATTGGATGGATGCCGATTTTTTTGGTAGCCCAAACCACGACATTCAAAGTACAGAAGGAATGTTTGATCGTATGCGTAGAGATGAAAAATATAGCATTGATGAAGCAGCTTACATACGTGCAAGAGTTTTTGATATGCTTATTGGCGATTGGGATCGTCACAACGACCAATGGCGTTGGGCAGAGTTTGAAACCGAAGATGGGAAACACATTTTTAAACCCATTCCAAGAGATCGGGATCAAGTTTTTTCAAATTTTGATGGAGCTTTCTTCGGAACTTTAAAAGGACTTGCCGGTTTCGCAAAACAATTCGGAAAATACGGTGAAGATATTGATGACGTTACTTGGTTTAATACCGCAGCCATTGGTTTAGATCGATCAATTATTCAAAATGAAGGCAAAGAAACTTGGTTGGCAGAAGCTAAGTATTTACAAGAACATATTACCGACGAGGTAATTCAAGAAGCATTCAACGATCTACCCAAAGAAGTTAGAGAAGATGAATCTACAGAACGCATCAAAGAATTACTTAAAGCACGCCGAGAAAATATAGTAGCTATAGCAGAGCGTTACGCCAAGCATTTAGATAAGTTAGCCATTGTAACGGCAACAGATAAAGACGATTATATCGATGTTACTCGTTTACCTGAAGGGAAAACCAATATCAAAATTTTTAGAAATATTAAAGGAAAGCGTAAATACTTATTTATTGATAAAACCTACAATAAGAAAGACACTAAAGAAATTTGGATTTATGGTTTAGATGATGATGATGTTTTTACCGTAACAGGAGAAAGTAATAGCGGAAATATATTCTTACGCTTAATTGGTGGACAAAACAATGATATTTATAACATAGAAAACCCTAATAAACTTAAAATTTACGATCATAAGTCTAAACCTAATACACTCGATAATGCGCAAAATGCAAAAATTAGACTTTCAGATAACTACGAGCAGAATATTTACAATAAGAATAAAAAAATATATTCTACCAATGTGATTCTTCCGGGGATAGGTTATAATCCTGATGACGGTTTAAAATTAGGCATTCAAAACGTATTTTCTCATTATGGTTTTAAAAGAGATCCTTACACCTCGCAACACCGTTTAAGAGCAGGTTATTATTTTGCAACTAATGGTTTCGATATTCATTATAATGCAAGATTTGCAAGAATTGTAGGTAAATATAGTTTAAGTGCAGGAGGTTGGTTTACCAGTCCTAATTTTGCGCAAAACTTTTTTGGTTTAGGTAACTCTACCCGAAATGCTAACCGCGATGACGATGAAGATTTCGATTTTAACCGTGTAAAGATTAGTAAAATAGGAGCTCAGGTAGGATTGGTTAGACAAAGTCCGTTTGGGAGTTATTTTGGTTACCATATTTCTTATGAATCTGTTGAAGTTGAAGAAACCGGAGGAAGATTTGTCGATCAGTATTTTGATGATCCAGAAGTTTTTAACCGTCAATATTTTGTAGGAGTAGATGGTACGTATCGTTACGAAAGTTATGATGATGTTTTAAACCCGACAAACGGTATGCGTTTTCAGTTGAGTTTAGGTGGTAAAATGAATACCCGAAAAACAGAAAATATGTATGCTTACATTAAACCATCGATCGAATTTTATAATTCTATTTCCAGAAATCGAAGATGGGTTTTACATACTGCTTTAAATTCTCACGTAAATATCGGTGACGATTTTGAATTTTATCAAGGTGCAAATCTTGGTGGCGATTCTGGTTTACGTGGTTACCGTAACGAACGTTTTATAGGTGAATCTTCTTTAGCCACATCGGCAGATATTCGTTATACCTTAGGTGAATTTAAAACTACATTTTTACCATTTGAATTTGGTATTTTTGGTGGTGGCGATGTAGGTCGCGTTTGGCTAGATGGTGAAGATAGCGAACAATGGCATAATGACTTTGGTGGTGGTATTTGGGTAAATAGCGCCGAAGCCGTTAACGGAACTTTTAATCTTTTTGCAGGAGAAGATGGCTTGAGATTTAGCTTTGGTTTCGGGTTTAGATTTTAATTGAAATTCTTTTAATAAATTACAAAAGGGAGCAAAACGCTCCCTTTTTTCGTGGTTATCATTAACTAAGTTTTGTTGGTTGGTTAATTTAGTTAATTACTAATTTTTGAACTTGCCCTTTAGCATTTCTTACTAAATAAGTTCCAGAGGTTAATGTGCTTACATTTATGTAAGTAGCTTGTGTAGCGTTTTGTAATTGTCTTCCTTGAATATCAAAAAGCGTATAGTCTGTAGGTTCGTTAAAAAATACTCTTGCTGAATTTGCAGGGTTCGGGTAAATCACAAAACTGTTTTTATTCATTTGAAAATTATCGGTAGAAAGTACGTTGTTTTCTAAAGTATAAACACTAATTGTTGCGCTTACTTCGTTAGCCACAACGATTAAACCTTTTCCTTCAGCATTATCTTCCGGAGCAACATATACTAAACTTTCCGGAGCTAGATCACCTAAATTTTCAATATCATCTTCTCCCGGAGTTACACTTCTGTTGTTGTAATAACCGTCGAACACCGGAGCGTTAGGGTTGGTAATATCGTAAACCATAAATCCGCCAACACGTTCTAAAGCGATAAACGCATAATAAGCACCGTCAATTTCTTGAACGATCACAGCTTCTGGTTCAGGACCTTTATTGTCACTACGATTCTTTAATTCGTTTTCATCGTCGGTAGCGTTAAAAATAGCGTTGTAAACTGGATCTTCTTCAATAATTCTTTCAAAATCAGAACCGCTGTCATAAACCTGAGTTCCTGTTGAAGCATCATAAATGCTGAAAGATCTTCCGCCGAAAGCATAAAGCTCTTCAAACTCACCATCGTTATCAATATCTCCTAAAGTATTGGTGAAAGTCAATTTTCCTAAGTTCTCTTCAATTTCTAAGAAAGACTGATTCGGGAAAACACTTGCATCTAAAATTAGATCTTCTACATCTACTTCTTCTTCAAAAGTATCGTATTCTCTTGCATCACCTTCATTGGCAGTCACATAATACGTATTTCCGTTTACGGTATAACTTGCAATAGCATCTGGCATGTACATTCCGTAAATTGGCCAATTCGCCATAAAAATAAAGTCTTGCTCGTTAGAAGTATCTAATGCATTTTCTGCTAAACTATGATCTTTATAACCTAACGACCAGATATCGGTAATTTGAAGATTCACTAGATCGATCACCGCAATAGCATTGTTTTCTTGTAAAGTTACCCAAGCCGTTTCACTGTCTGAAGCTACGGTTATGTATTCTGGTTCTAGATCTTCAGAAACACTTGCGTTAGGTCCAAAAATTCTAACTCCGTCTGCTTTTAATTGTACTTCTTGGGTATCGAAAGCATTAAAGTTTAAGCTAGTAACATTAGCTTGAGTAAGATTGGCAACACCACCGGTAAGATCAATCACAGAAATAGTACCTTCAGGATCTACTGAATAATCTGAATTTGGTTCACCTTCATTGGCTACTAATAATTTAGTGCCATCAGGAGAAAATGTAATCATATCTGGTAAAGCGCCAACGTTTACCGTAGAAAGTACAACTCCGTCGGTATCCATAAAAACAACTGTTCCGTTTAAAGTTTTATCTGAAGGAACCGCCGTTGCAGCAACTACATTGTTATGGTAAGCAACACTTGTTCCCGATGCTCCGTAAGCTGAAAGATCGATGGTTGAAATAGATGAAATAGCTAAAGGATTGCTGAAATCTAAAATTTCTACGGAAGCATTTCCGCTGTTCATCACAAATAAACGTTCTGTATTGGCATCGTGTGCTACGATTTCTGATCCCGGATTATTTCCTTCGATCGCATAGCTTGCACCAAAAGTAATTCCTAAATTTTCTGCTGCTGTTGGCGCATTCAATTCATCATCTAAAATATAAACAACGCTTACCACGTCTTCACCTAATTCAGCATTTGTTACGTTAGTTAATTCTAAAGCTAAAAGCGTATCTGGTTCAGCATCTGTGTTGTTAGGAATGGTGATCGTAATGGTTTGAGAAGTACTTCCTGTTGAAGTGAAAGTTAAAGTTTCTCCGGCATACGTATAATGTTGGTTAGCGATCGCAGTACTTTCTGCCGTTAAAATAGAGACATCTACTGTAGCATCTGAAGCAGGAACATCAGAAATTTCAACCGTTAAAGTAATTGAACCTGCATCTTCGTTCACACTTACATAAGCTTCATCAAAATTAACTTCTTGTAAGGGTTGTGACGGTGTAAAACTACCCAAAGCTACTAATTGGTTAAGTGGAGTTCCACCGTTACAAGTCCCTTCGTTATCTAACGCATCTAATGCTCCGAAAGTCCAATTATTAGCATCGAAGTTTCCTGCATTTGCAGCTTCTCCGCTATTTCTTAAATAGTAAGAATCGGTATGTTCCCAAGCGGTGTTAGAACCATCTACGCCATCTTCACCAAAGCGATCGATAACAGTTGCATTATCATCAATTAACTGAAAAGCATCATCACCATTAGAAGTAATAGATCCGTTTTCGATAAGGTTAGTTTGTGTACCAAATTCTGTTTCAAAAATAATTTGGTCGTTGGTAATGTAAGCAAAATCGTCGGTAATCGTTCCGAAGTTACTAATATCGATGTTAGAAGTATAACCACCGCCATTAGCTTGTCTAACTAAATTCCATCCGGTAAAATCGATGGTACCATTTACATAAATTTCTACAACTCTACCATCTGCTCCAGAACAAGGCGAATCTACATAACCGGTAATCAGTGCTTCTTGAGCAAAAGTTGTTAAAGAGATAAGTGCAAAAAGTGCACTTAAGTAAAATTTTTTCATAAGTCTAAATGTTAGTTTTAATTGCACGTAAAATTAGTTTTTGAATCGCGGAAAGACTTCAACTAATAATTAACTAAGTTTTACTTTTAAGGTGTATTTGCAGTTTTTAAATACCTAGCTAACATTATTGAAACATAGATTTAATATTCGGTATTTGGTAAAAGTGAAGTAAATTGAGTTGCATTTACATTTCGTACTTTAAATTTTACAATTGGGTCAACTGTATTTTTATCTAGCCTACTTTTAAAAGATATTTGTTCTGTAATTAATAGTTAAATGAAAGCGAAACATTTTAAAATATTATTTCGAATTGCCTTTGTTGTCACTGCTGTGATCGTTCTTTTAGAATTTGTATTTAACGGTTTTAACACAGCTTCTCTGCATTGGAAAAAAGTGATCGTACAATTTTCTTATTCTTTTATCATTACTCTTTTCAACTTCGCATATTTTGTTTGGTTAGAAAATAAATATGATTGGAAAACCGAAAGTAAAAAGAGATTTGTGATTGGCGTTGCCGGTTCGACCATTGTCACACTTATTGCTTTTGCGATCTGTAGAGCTATTCACTTAGTCGTAATAGAAAGTGTATACACGTTTTCAGAATTTGTAGCGAACGAATCGATTAGTCAATATCTATTTCCTTTTCTGTTATCGCTTATTGTGAGTCTTTTTCTGCACGCTTTTTATTTTTATAAAGCGATTCAAGAAAATAAAGTAACCGAACAGAAATTGATTGCCGGCACGGCTTCAGCTAAATTTGATGCACTTAAAAATCAGTTAGATCCTCATTTTTTGTTCAACAGTTTAAATGTACTCACTTCTTTAATTGAAGAAAATCCCGATCAGGCACAAAAATTCACGACTTCACTTTCTAAAGTTTATCGTTATGTGTTAGAACAAAAAAATAAAGAGTTGGTAAATGTAGAAGACGAGCTGGCTTTTGCCAAACGCTACATTGGTTTATTGAAGATGAGGTTTGAAAATAGTATTGTGTTCACTTTCCCTGAAGAAATTAGCAATCCGGAAGCTAAAATAGTTCCGTTATCGCTACAATTGTTGTTAGAGAACGCGGTAAAACACAACATTGTTTCCGAAGAAAATCCGCTACATATTTCAATAGTAGAAGAAAATGGATGTTTGGTGGTGAAAAATAACCTGCAATCTAAAAATGTGATCGGTAAAAGTTCTGGTTACGGTTTAATAAACATTCAGCAACGTTACGATCTGCTTACGTCTAGAAAAGTGGCGATCGAAAAAGATAAAACAACATTTCAGGTGAAGTTACCGATACTCACCAAACAATTAAGTTCAATTATAAAACAACCAAAAATGAATACAAACATGCAAGATTATCAAAAATTAGATCGCGCCAGAGAAATGGTGAAAAAGCAAAAAGAGTTTTATGCCAGTTTAACCTCTTATGTAATCATCATTCCGTTTCTGGCTTTTATCAACTGGTTCACGATGGGCTTTGGTTTCCCTTGGTTTTTGTTTGCTGCGGCAGGCTGGGGAATAGGTTTAGTGTTTCAATATATGGAAGCTTTCGATAAAAATCCGTTCTTTTCTAAAGATTGGGAAGAGCGAAAAATCAAGCAATATATGAATGAAGACGATCACAAATTCAACTAAAAAATTGGAAATTATGGAAATGACTAACAAAGAAAAACGTTATTTTGAAGCCAAAAAGCGAGTAAAAGATTTAAGAGATTTTTACGTTCACCTATTTATTTATATTGTGATCAACGGTTTATTGGCGTACCTAAATTTTAGAAACGGTTTCGATACTTATCCGTGGATGTTATGGTCGCTTGCCGGTTGGGGAATTGGTTTGCTTTTTAATGCAGCGCACGCGTTTAGAATAAATCCCGGATTTAGTAAAGAATGGGAAGAACGAAAAATTCAGCAGTTTTTAGAAGAAGAAGAAAACAAGCAACAACGTTGGGAATAGTAAAGAGATGAGAACAATTATTATTGAAGATGAAAAACCATCAGCACGACGTTTAGAGCGAATGCTCGAAAAATTAAATGTTCCTGTAGAGCAATTATTGCATTCGGTTAACGACTCGATACAGTGGCTTTTAGAAAATGAGCAACCCGATCTAATTTTTTTGGATATTCAGTTAAGCGACGGGCTTTCATTCGAAATTTTTGAAGAGATTGAAGTTGAAAGCGCTATCATTTTTACCACCGCTTACGATGAATACGCCTTAAAAGCTTTTAAACTGAATAGCGTTGATTATTTGTTGAAGCCTATTGATGAAGAAGAATTAGAAACCGCACTAAAAAAGTACCGTTCTAAGTTTGCCAATAATAATGAGCTTACTGCAAATTTAAGTGAACTAAAGAAACTTTTAGGTTCAGAAAATGCTACAAAAACCTATAAAAAACGCTTTACGGTAAAGGTCGGTCAACATTTAAAAATGTTTCCTGTCGATCAAATTGAATGTTTTTATAGCGAAAATAAAGGCACGTATTTACACACCAAAGATAACCGAAGTTATTTGCTGGAAACTACTTTAGAAAATCTGGAAGCAGAACTTAATCCCGAAAAGTTTTATCGCGTAAGCCGAAAGTTTTTTGTGAACATTAACGCTATCGAAGATATGGTAAGTTACACCAACAGTCGTTTAAAAGTGAAGCTGAATCATTTTGACGAGCAAGAAATTATCGTAGCGCGTGAACGCGTAAAAGATTTTAAAGAATGGTTGGCAAATTAAGGTTTCTCTATTCTATTTTCATTAAAAGAAGAGGGCAGAAGCTGCGGAATAAATTTAATGAGAATAGGCAGTAAAACGCTACCGCCGGGTAAAATAAAAATAGCCAACGACGGGATGGTTTTGCAAATGTCTAACAACTGTTCTTTTACCTTATGTTTTTCTTCTTCCGATAGATCTTTGTGGGTCGATTTACTTAATAAAACCACCAACTCTTTACTTTCTAAAATCTCTTTCAGTAATCGGTTTTTGTTTCGCATAATCAACACTTTTACCATTCTATTGGTGTTTTTGTAAAAATGCTGAATCGAATTGCTGTAATTAAAATAAGAAATTTCGCTTTTGTGCTCTTTTAAAAACTGAAGCATTTGCGCAATATTTTCATCTACTTCATCGGTACTAAAACCTAACTCATTTCCTAATTTTTCAATAAAAGCATATTCTTTCTTTTCAATCTCTTCATCACTGTAAATAGTGATCGAAGCGAGATCTAGAATATACTTTTTCTCGAAATGTACTGAAAAACCTTCAAAATTTAATTCGTCAAAACTTTTAGGTTGAGGTTGAATTTTATGATAACGCAACGAACTTTCTAAAAGCTTGATCACTAAATTTTCGTAATTATCTTTAATCGTTTTTTTCTGAAAAGCCAAAATCACCACATTGGTAATTAAACTCTCCAACTCGGTTAAATAAGTTTTAGGGTGCTTTTTATGCGTTAAATATTCTCGAAATGCCAATACATCGATAAAAAGTAGCGCATTGGTAATTAAATGACTAAAGTTTTTCTGAATGTAAGACTCATTGATCTGAATACGATGCTGAAGTATTTTCTCTAAGGTTTCTTCAGGTTTAGATTTAAAAAAAGAGAATTTAATTTTCCAGATCGACTCCTTTTCTAATAACTCATAAAATTTTACCGTTTCTTCAATAAAATCAATTTTCGTAGCCTTTGGAAACGTTGAAAAATAAACATACGCCAAAGCATCAAATAAATTGATTTTGGTTTTCTCTTCTAGCGTCCATTTAAATTTTAACGGATGCGAGTAGCTTAAGGTTTTGGTGCTATGCGCATAAATAAATCCCGTTTGTTGCAGTTGAAGGTAAAAATGTTCTTCAGTAAAATGTTGATCTAAAACGTGTTGTTGAAGATGCGTGAAGTGTTTATTAATCCAACCACCGGAAGAGGGATTCATAGTTTAAAAGAATTAAAAGATGATGTAAAATTATTTAATTCTTTAGCTGAAAAAAAATAGAAATGTTAAAATTTGAAAAAATAAAAACCGCAATTGCTTTTTACTCGTAATTATTAGTGAAGTTGAAATTGATTCAGCTTCAACAAGAGTTTAAAGGGGAAAATTGCTATGAAATTTATTTTTTAACCTTTACTCGATAATGGTTTTTTCAAGTTTTTTGTTAGTTGTTAAAAAGCCTGTTCAGTATCACTGAAGAGGCTTTTTTGATTTTTCAATTTTGAATATCTGTTATATTTTATAATAAGTTGTCTATACCCTGAACTGGATTCAGGGTTTCATCCTAAATAATTTATTTTCAAATTAGTATGAGATTCCGGATCAAGTCCGGAACTACGGAAAACATACATAAAGTACAGGCAAAAAAATTGCGTTATTCATTTTAAAGAATAACGCAATTTACTAAGATACTTAGGTTAGTTATATTAAGAGTTTTTTACGACACCCAAAGTATAAAGTTGTTCCATCGTTGGTGTTTCGCTTCCTCCTTTAGGCTCTAAGGTTATCCCAAAAGCTTGTGAAGAATTAGGGTTTTCTAAGATAAAGATCTTGTTATCATCTTCATTAAAGTTAGAAAGTAAACCAATACTGGTTGGGGTTAGCGGTTCTAAAGTTAACGACCAAACCTGGTATTCTTTACCTTCTGGCGGCGTTGGTAGTTCTTTAGCATCTACATAAACTTGATTGGTTTCTACATCCCAATGTATAGCCGCGTAAGCTTCCGGAGCAACTTGTTGCCCATCTAAAGGAACTGTAATAATATCTTTGTCTCTAAATACTTCTAAGAGTTGTTTTGTTTTTTCAGCATCATTTTGTGCTTCATCTATTTGCTCTTCTAATTGAGCATTGGTAGCACTTATCGAGTTAATGTTATCACGCAACTCGTTACGTTGATTAATTACTGAAATTAAACCTATTAACAACGCAATTGATGCTGCCCAACTAATGTAAAGCACCAAGTTATTTTTCTTCTGTTTCGCAGGATGATCAATAACTCCCGAATGATTTTTATCTGAAATTTTCTGCTGAATAGAACTCAGTAAAGCTTCCGGATTATAAGGAGCGGCAGCTGTTGAAAGTTGCGTTAATGCATCTTCAATTTCTTCAACCTCCTTTAAAATTTCAGGATGCTTTTTTAATTCTTTGGTAACTTCAATACTTTCTTCTTCGGGTAACGCCCCGTAAACGTATAATTCTAAGATACCAGAAGATATATATTCATTTAAATTCATCGCTTATGTTGTTAAGATCTCACGTAATTTGTTCATACAATTTCTGTTTCTGGTCTTGATGGTTCCCAGAGGCATATCAAGCTCTTCCGAAGCTTCTGCCTGCGTGAATCCTTGAAAGTAAAGTAAGTTGATTATTTTCTTACAGTAGGGTTTTAAAGCCTTGATGTATTTTTTAATTCCAATCGCATCTACTTTGCTAGATAGGTTTGTTTTTTCTTCAATGATATCTACGAAATATTCTGCGGTTAAGTTTTTCTTTTTGTTTTTATATGCTTTAGATCTTGTTTTATCGATGGCCGCATTTCTAGCAATATTCAATACCCAGGTAAAAAATCTTCCTTTTGAAGAGTTATAAGATTCTGCATTATTCCAGATTTTAATAAATACATCTTGTAAGATTTCTTCTGAAGTATGTTTATCGTGAACTATACTATTAATAACGCCAAAAGTACTTTCTGAATAGCGCTCGTAAATACGTTCGAAAGCTTTAGGATTTTTAGCTTGAAGTTCGGCTATAAGTCCGTCGGGTTGCTCTTGCATAAAAAGTTGGTTAGTTGTTCTTATAAATGTATAAAAATTAATTGATTATATCATATAAAAAAAGCCGCCCGAAGGCAGCTTTATCAAAATTTTATAGAAACTCCAGAATTATTTTTCTAAAGTTACTGTTCTTGTTACCGGGTTAAACGGACTTTCAACTAAATTTCCTTCAGCATCTAAAAGTTCTAGTTTAATAGTATTTTCTCCCATTGGTAAACCTTCCATAACTTTAGGCTCCCAAGTATCGATCATAAATTCTTGACCGTTTACTGTAGCTCTTACTTTGTTACCATCTGCAGATAAATCTGTATTTAATAAGAAGAAGTCTAACATTACTTTATCGGTTCCTTCTCCAGAATATGTTCCTTTTGGTCTGCTGTAAATTAAATGTGGCTTCGTAAGATCTAAGTTTGCTAACTCATCGTCTTGTGCATCACCAACGGTTAATTTTTTTGCTACAAATGAATTGTCATTCTTTACAGACTCGTGGTAAGAACGCGATAAAAATGCAACTAATAGGTGATTACCAGGTTCAAGATCTTTAGTGAAACTTGGCTCGTAGTGAGCAGAATAAGGATCGTTGTCTAAAATAAAATGAATATGTTGCCCTTTACCAGAGTTAGCTAACATTTTTTCTTTAGCACCTTCTGTTTGTACTCCTAATTCGTAGTTTGCTACTTCAAAATCAAATTGTACTTGGCTACCATCTGCTACCATATCTTCGGTAGGAGCGTTTAGTTTTAAGCTTGAAGTTTCATAAGCAGGAGAATCTTCTAACGGAGAGATTGTAATTTCTTCAACTTCTTCTTCCATTTCAGAAGTTTCTTCTGTCATTTCAGTATTTTCAGTATCGTTTTCAGCTTCTTTCTTGTTTTCTTTACAAGAGGTAGCGAAAATTACCATCGCAGAAGCTAGCATTAAGCTTACTTTTTTCATAAAAATTTGGTTTAAATTGTTTTGTTCAAATTTAAAGCCTACACAATTTCTATAAAATATTTTATGTTAAGCTTAACAGAAATAAATATGTTTCTAATGATTTGTCGCAAATTAGCCCAATCGTACGGCTATCTCGAGTTTATTGGGTAAAATCTTAGCGTTTACTTCACTTATAGCTTTGCAATATTCACCATCAATTTGAAAATCTACTTTTTGCTGAGTTTTAATTTTTACTTCTTTTACCGGGAAGCTTTCTACAAAGTCTGAAGAAAGTTCTTTGCCTTCGTTCAAGGTCTTTAAAATTTCAAATAGATCTAATTTCTTAAAGAGTAAAACTTCAAAAATGCCATCATCAATTTTACCTTTTGGGTTAACCACGGCGCCGGTACCAAATTTTTTACTATTGGCTAAAGCCAGCATAATTCCTTTTTTAGTAAATGATTCTTTTTCTGTTGAAATTTCAAACTCATACGGACCTTTACTCTGAAAAAGTGTAGTGATACTATTAATGGCATAACCTAATTTACCACGTAGCGAGCTGCTTTCGTATTCCTTAATTAATTCAGCATTCAACCCAAAATCGCTAATGTGCAATCCTAACTCGTCATTAATATTTATTGCATCGATCTTTCTGGTTTTGCCGTACAAAGCTATCGGGATAAACTTTTTAGGTTGTTCCGGTAAATCTAGATCGCTTGCCAATCCGTTGGCAGAACCGGCCGGTAAAATACCAATAGGTAAAGCGTTTTCTCCCATCGCTTCAGCAGCAAGTTTTATGGTTCCGTCGCCACCAGCAACTAAAACACGATCAAAATTTTCTTTTTTTAATTGTTGCTGAATTTTTTCAGTATCATTTTCCCCCGTAGTTTTAAAAATCGTGAGCTTATCGTCGGTTTTTAATTCAGCTTTTACCATTCTTAGTAAATGGCTTTTATCTTCATTACCGCTTATAGGATTTATAATGAATAGAAATTGCATACTAAAGTTTTAAAGTTTTGAAAAATAGATATTTTTCAAATCAAATTGTGTTATACTTACCATAATTTATGAAACTAGACTTAAAAATTTATCGAAGCTACGCCAACGAACGAGAAATCGTAGTGATGGGGCATTTGTTTAAAAAACACGCTCCCGATGTTTTCGATTTAGATAAACGTTGGTATAAACACGCTTGGGCAGTAATTAGAATGTTTAGAATTAAAACGATTGCTAATGCTGAAGTGATTTTTAAATTTAAAGGAAAAGAAATTGCGTCGAAGACTTTAGATGATGGTCATTTTCGACTAACCATTCCTTATCACGAAGAAATTGGAAGCGGTTGGCACGAGTTTGAAGTAGCTGCGAAAGTAGAAGGGAATATTCGTGTAGAAAAAGGAGAGTTTGTAAAACCTTATCCGGGAGAATACGGCGTAATTAGTGATATTGATGATACTTTTTTAATTTCTCATTCAGGGAATATTTTTAAAAAAGTGTATGTGATGCTCACTAAAAATATTAATAAGCGTACGGTTTTTGATGAATCTGTAGATCATTACAAATTTTTAAATCGATTAGGTAGAGAAGACAAATCTACCAATAATGCTTTTTTCTATGTAAGTAGTAGCGAGTGGAATTTGTATAACTTTATTAGTCAGTTTGCAGATTTAAATGAATTGCCTAAAGCGGTTCTTAAACTAAAAGATATTAAAACTGGGATTGCCGATTTCCTTTTCAGCGGAGGTGGTGATCACAACCATAAATTTTATAAAATAAAGCATTTAGTTGAATTTTATCCTGAGTTACGATTTGTATTATTAGGCGACGATTCTCAAAAAGACGCTTATATCTATCAAGACATCACTAAAATTTTTCCTGAAAATATTAGTACAGTTTACATTAGGCAAACTAAAAAGAAGAAGAAAAAAGAGATTAAAAAAATACTGAAGAATATAGAAAGTATGGGCGTAAAGGTTTGCTATTTTAGAGAAAGCCAACAAGCCATGCAACATACCAAAGAACATTTAGGCTAATAAAAAAGGGAGAACAATTTGTTCTCCCTTTTTTTGGTTAGAATTAAGGCTCATAAATTAATCGCAGAAAAGAACTAAAGCGTTCATTTTCTTTACTAATAGGAATACCTGTGACAATACCAATAAGAAGTTGATCGGTAACTTCTACACGCATTTGCGGTCTAATGGTCATTTCAAAATCGTGTTCGTGAACTTCTTTATTAAATTCGACTCCGATAAAATTTCTAGAACCGGGAATCATATAATGAACGTTCGAGTTAATTTGCCAATGGGTTTCAATAGCATTAGTTTCAAAATGATGTTCAAAAACAGGACCCGTATATAATAACGAATGAAAATTAGCTCCTAAACGTTTAGCCGCAATAAAAAACGGATTGTAAACATTACCGGTAAATAATTTTCCGTCACCATAATTTTCAAAATCGGTTAACGTAAATTCTTGAATGTACCCAAACGCCATCGACATCTCATGTTTTTTAGAAACAAAAAAACTGTATTGCGCTGCCATTTTTATACTGTTTAGGTTATTTGCCGGCGCGTAACTCCCTTGGTTAGGCGAGTAGAAAGAAAAAGGTAATTCTACTTCTAAACCTAAACGATCTATCGGCGCCCATTCATATTCTACTAGTGTTATATATTCGTCAAAATCAGATCGATCGGTAAGTCCGAGACCAACATTCCATTCTCGTTCACCTTTTCGAGCTCCTAAATCTCGAATGAGATCGATGTAAAGCGGTTCGGCGTGAGTTACCTTATCGGGTAGATTTTCTTCGTCTTCAGTTTCTACATTTTGGGCATAGGAATATTGATATAGATTTAGGCATAGCACTAAACCTACAATCTTAAAAAAGTTGTATTTCATTTTTATTTATAGTTTAATTATTGAGGTTTCTAATATTTTTTAAAATTCAATCATTAAACTTGTGGAGGAGGAGAGGTGACTTCCGGGAAAATAGACTTTAAACTGAAACTATAATTTGTGAAGATTTGTTCTTTCTGAACTTCAATACTGAAATAATTTGAAGAAGAAATATAAGCGTGGAAATCTAATTTGAAATCCTTTTTGTTGATCGAATTATTTTCAAAGTCTTCAAACTCTTCAAAAGCATCTTCTTCACCAAAAACTTTTTCAACGATAATCTCAACAATACTTTCTTGCTTGTTATAATTTAAGTTTTCGCGGTAAGTAATATTATTTGAAATAGGAGCGTCGACACTTATATTTAGAAGTAATAAAGCTAAATAGAAGGTAAACTTTTTAAAATATTTGTGTTTTTGTAAACTCAACTATTAGGGTTTGCAATAAGTTGCTAAAAATAAAAAAGGGTTTGAAATACTCAAACCCTTTTTAAACTTTTATAAGATATATTTTAGCTTGCTGCTTGATGAAGTTCTGCTTTGGCTTTATAACCAATTTCTTCACCTTTAGTTTCTGCCGTTGCAGCCTTTTTTCTAGCTTTTAAAGCCTCTAGTTTATGCTCGATAGAATTCTTTACAGTATCTAACTTTCCTTTAGCTCCTTTTACATAATCATTGCTGGTATCTGCAATATCTTTACGAGTATCTGCACCTTTTTTTGGCGCTAATAAAATTCCAGCTGCCGCTCCTGCTAACATTCCTGAGGCGATTCCGATCAACATTTTTCCTGTTTTCATTCTGTTTTTGGTTTTAAAATTAAACTTGATATAAATTTAAGCAGAAGATGAAATGTGCTGAAATATTTATAGTTAAGCTTCATTTAAACTTTTCGAACTTTCCTTAAAGTTTTAACAGTTGAATTAAAATACACTTTTTGGGAAGCTCACTAAGCTTTCAAAACCATTTTTACCAACGGCAACAACTCCAAAATAATAGTTATCGATCACGATCCCTTCTAAGTTTACTTCTGAAACATCGCCTACATATCTTGAATAATCCCAAGTAGGTGAAGTGGTATCTCGCCAGTAAATTTTATAACCTTTAATATTGGGATTGTTAGATTTTTTCCATTTTAATTTAGTTGAAGGTTCTACTACGCCACCAATTGCAACCTCTTCTGGAGCTAATGGAGCCCAAGCTAAACTTGCTAAATTAATTGCATTTACTTCGGTTAATTTTTCAGCATATTTAAAATTAACGCCTTCGAGAACATCGCCATATTCAATACCATTTTCGGTTCGTATATCTTGATGTTGACGGTTGTAGTTTTCGTGTGCTTCCATAATTCTTACGCCGGCAAAACCCAAATCGTTGAAGGGTTTGTGATGACCGCCACGACCAAAACGATCTAATCGATAAATAAGCATCGGATTCATCTCTGGTAAATACTCCTTGGTTGTTTTATGAATATACCTGGCTAATTGTCTAGAAATACCATCAACTTCACCACCATAATACCTACGCATTTTACGTTCACGCTCAGTTTCTGTGGGCGGAATCGGTTCAGAAAAAATTCTGAAACTTCGATTATCAATCACTCCATCGACACCTTCAATATTTCCGATCATATCATTATTGAGTACGCCAATTATATTCCAATTGTTTTTTTTAGCATATTCAGCTAAACCTTTACCGCCAAAAAGTCCTTGTTCTTCACCCGACAATCCAACGTAAACAATACTGTTTTCAAATTTATAGTTAGAAAGCACTCTTGCGGCTTCGATGGTGCCGGCCATTCCGCTAGCGTTATCATTTGCTCCGGGAGCATCGGTGGTAAAATCTGTTGCACTACTGGCACGAGAATCGATATCGCCACTCATAATTACATAGTGATCTGGATTTTTGGTACCTCGTTGAATGGCAACAACATTTACAACCGCTGCTTTATGCGGAATTCTACTTCCATCTTCCGGTGTTACGATTTCTTTTTGGTAAAATACTTCTAAGCAATTTTTACAGTTGTTAGAAATATTATCAAATTCTGCTTTAATCCATCTTCGGGCAGCACCAATTCCTCTGGTGGTTGATGTGGTATCGCTAAACGTATTTCTAGTACCAAAACTTACTAATTTGGTAATGTCTTTTTCTATACGCTCGCTAGAAACTTCATCTATAATATCATAAAGTTCTGTGTTTTCTTGCGCTGAAATATTCAGCGAAAACAGAAACGCAATAAAGAATAGTGGGGTGAATTTCATTTTCATTTTATTCAGCAAATTTTTCTAATAAGTGTTTTACTTGTTCGGTATCATCTACAAAATAATCGGCATCAGTTTTTTGTAAACCTACTTTCACAGTAAAAGTTTCATCGGGTAATTCTCTAAACATATATTCATCGGTCCAATCGTCGCCAATCGCAAAGATGAAGTCGTACTTTTCTTTGAGTTGTTTAGTTGCTGCACGCCCTTTATTAACGCCGCTATTTTTAATTTCAATAACCTTATTACCGTTTAAAACGCTTAAATCGTGATTAGAAGTTAAATCTTTTACGACGCTAGAAAGTTCGTTTGCTCTTTGACCACCAAGTTGCGGATCAGATTTACGATAATGCCAAGCCAGTGAGTAATTTTTTTCTTCAATAAATGTTCCCGGCGTGCGATCTACAAATGATTCAAATACCGGTCGAATACTACTCATCCAGTTTTTATTTACATTTTCAGTAATGCCCCAATCGCCATTTTTTTCTTTTAACCACAAACCATGTTCTGCAATTAGAGTGACTTCTTTATCGCCAAAATGTGTGTGTAAGAAATCTTTATCTCGACCGCTTATAATTACCAATTCACAGTTTTTAGCGTTGAGTTTATCGATGGTGTTATAAAGCTCTGGATCGGGAGCCACCAATTCTGGATCGTCATTAAAATCGACTAAAGTTCCGTCGAAATCTAAGAACAAAATTTTCTTTGAAGCTTGATTAAATTCATCTACTATATATTGTTCAGTTTTTTCATTCACATGTTTAGCCTTCTTAGAGATATGATTCACTTTGGTGCCTTCTAGGGCTTTCATAAATTCATCTGCCCATTTCTTAATTCCGTAGCGTTTTAAACGACGTTGAATAATTCTATTTCTCGATTTTTGCTCTTTCAGTGGCATCTCGTAGGCTTGTTTCAGCGCATCGGCAATTTGATCGTAATTATTTGGGTTAATGATCAAAGCTTCATTCATTTCGTGCGCGGCACCGGCCATTTCACTTAAAATCAAAACACCTGATAGATCGGTTCTGGTGGCAATGTATTCTTTGGCAACCAAATTCATCCCGTCGCGACGTGGCGTTAATAGTGCAATATCACAAGAAGTATAAAGATCGATCAAGTTATCGAAAGGCATTGAACGGTAGAAATACCAAATGGGCGTCCAACTAACAGTTGAAAATTTACCGTTAATTCTACCGACCAATTCATCAATCTCTCGCTTTAATTTTTGGTATTGTGGCACATTCGAACGGGAAGGAACCGCTAACATAATTAGACGAACCTTTTCTTTAAATTCTGGGTATTTCTCTAGAAAATGCTCGAAAGCTTGAATACGGTTAGCAATACCTTTGGTATAATCTAAGCGATCGATCGAAAGAATCATCTTAGAACCCGGTTGGGTATCTAAATGTTGATCTAAGCGAACTTGAAGTTCAGATTTTTGATCTTGTGTTTTTTCAAAGTGTTCTAAAGCCGCTTGTTCAAATTTTTCATAATCAATTCCCATCGGGAACGAGTCAACTTTTACAATTCTATTTTTCAGCGTAATTTCGTTAAACTGAGTTTCGTGGCGTAAAATACGGCTTACCGAACTTAAGAAATGGCGTTCGTAATCGTAGGTATGAAAACCTAATAAATCTGCGCCTAACATTCCTTTTAATAAAGATTCACGCCAAGGAAGTGTTCTAAAAACTTCGTAGGATGGGAATGGAATATGTAAGAAAAAACCAACAGTCACATTCGGTTTACTTGCTTTAATAATCCCCGGAACCAATAATAATTGATAATCGTGTACCCAAACCGTGTCGCCGTCGTTTAAGTTTTCAATAATCTTTTCAGCAAACTTTTCATTTACTTGTTTGTAACCTTTCCATTGTTCTTCATCAAATTTGGTGTATTCCATAAAATAATGAAACAGCGGCCAAATGGTTCGGTTACTAAAACCATAATAATAATCGTCGAGTTCTTTTTCGGTTAAATTAATAGCTAGGCATTTCTCTTTTTCTGCAGCATTGTTAATTTGAGTTTGAATTTCTGGGTTTACTTCTTCTTCGGTAAGACCCGACCATCCAATCCAAAGACTATCACCTTCCTGGTGTACCGATTTCATTCCTGTTGCAAGGCCTCCCACACTTGGAGAAACTGTTACATCTTGATTATTTTCAATAGAAATTTGAAGTGGTAAACGGTTAGAAACAATAATAGTTTTGTTTTTCATTGGTTAAAGTTTAGTGTTGGTTGTTTTTATTTTTTTAATTTACAGCTTTATATTCAAACGACCTTAAATACACTAAAACTTTAATGAAAAATTTAGATTACGGAATAATAGGAAATTGTAAAAGTTCTGCGTTGGTTTCTAAATCGGGTTCTATAGATTGGTGCTGTTTGCCCAACTTCGATTCTGATGCGATTTTTGCTAAATTACTTGATAATGAGAACGGTGGAAACTTCGATTTAATTACTTCTGAAGCTTATGAAATTCAGCAAGAATATCTACCCAAAACTAATATTATCGTAACTCGGTTTAAAGCTGAAGAAGGTTCTTTTGAAATTAGAGATTTTATGCCTCGCTATTTTAAAGAAGACGGCACATCTCACGCACCTGCCGAAATTGTTAGATGTGTAGTTTTACTTTCTGGAGCTCCAAAATTTAAAGTTCAATACCGACCAAGACCTGCTTTTGCCAAAGAAGAAACCATTCGACGTGTAAAAGATGGTTACATTAAAAGTCATACGATAGAAGGGAAGTACGATTCGGTTTATTTGTATTCGAATCTCGATTATGAAGATATTTTAGAAGAAAAGGAAATCACGCTAAAAGATCACGCGTTTTTTGTGATGAGTTATCACGAAAAAATCTTGAGTCAGACTTTAGATCGCGCTTTTTTACAATATCAGCGAACCTATACATATTGGTTAAATTGGAGTGAAAAAACCACTTCTTACCGTTATTATAATACCGAAATTCTACGAAGTGCGTTAACGCTAAAAATGCTGACTTACGAGAAAAGTGGAGCTGTTTTAGCTGCCGCAACAACCTCGTTACCAGAAACCATTGGCGAAGTGAGAAACTGGGATTATCGTTTCTGTTGGATTCGTGATGCTTCGATGGTAATTAAAGTTGTTTCAGAATTAGGGCACGTAAAATCGGCACAAAAGTTTCTTCAATTTATCATCGATATTATTCCCGATAAAGGTGACAAAATGCAAATTATGTATGGCATTAACGGGGAGCGAAATTTAACCGAGCATATTTTAGATCATTTAGCCGGTTACGAAGATTCTAAACCGGTAAGAACAGGGAATGCTGCGTATTTACAAAAGCAGAATGATATCTTCGGAATTTTAATGGAAGTGATCTACCAGCAATTTGTTCGGTTTGAAAATACTTTAGAGAACATTGAAGAATTATGGACGATTACCTGCGGAACTGTTCACACGGTGGAAGAAAACTGGAAAGCTCCCGATAAAGGAATTTGGGAATTAAGAACAGAAGATCGCCATTTTACGTTTTCTAAACTTTTATGTTGGGTAGCCGTAGATCGCGCGATTAAAATCGGAGAACTAATTCATAAAACCGCCAATCTAAAACATTGGAAAGAATTGCGAACCGAGATCTTCAACGATATTTACGAAAACGCTTGGAACGAAGAAGTACAAGCTTATACGCAATTTTACGGTTCTAAAGATCTGGATGCTTCAACCTTATTGATGGAAGATTACGGATTTATAGAAGCGCAAGATCCTCGCTATATTAAAACCGTTGAAGCTACCGAACGCGAATTACTAAAAGATGGTTTAATGTATCGTTACAAGAATAAAGATGATTTTGGCGAGCCTAGCTCTTCATTTACCATTTGTAGTTTCTGGTTTATCAATAGTTTATTCAAAATAGGGAAGAAGGAAAAAGCCATTAAACTTTTCAATAAACTACTTTCTTACAGCAATCACTTAGGTTTGTTTAGTGAAGATATCGATTTTGAAACCAAGCGTTTACTCGGTAACTTTCCGCAAGCTTATTCACACTTAGCCTTAATTGAAACCGCAACTAATTTTTCCGGAGGAATAACGGAAGAAGAAGAATTAATAGAGTTTATTCATCATTTTTAGATGAATTTTCAACCTTAGTATTACTATCCGAAGCGTCATTATTTTCGAGAACCACTCGAGTTCTTGGAAGGCTTTTCGGGTAGTTTTCTTTAATGAATTTTATCATCTTCTCTCGAATATAAACACGTAAATCCCAATTGGTAGGCGAATTTTTAGAACTAACCAACGCACGCAACTCCATCGATTTTTCGGTAGCATTGGTCACCTGCAATACATTTACTTTACCATCCCAAAGTGGCGAACCTTCTAATAATCGGGTAAGTTCAGCACGTAAATCATCTACAGAAATATCGTAATCGGTATATAAAAAAACCGTTCCCATAATATCTGAAGTAGTGCGCGTCCAATTCTGAAATGTATTTTCAATAAAATAGGTTGAAGGAACAACTAAGCGGCGTTTATCCCAAATTCTCACTACCACATAGGTAAGTGCAATTTCTTCGATCCAGCCCCATTCGCCTTCCACAATAACTGCATCGTCTAAACGAATAGGTTGGGTAATCGCAATTTGTATTCCTGCTAATAGAGTTGCAATAGCTTTTTGAGCTGCTAAACCCACGATAATTCCCGCAATACCGGCAGAAGTAAGCAAACTCACCCCAATATTCCGAATACTTTCAAAGCTCATTAAAATGATACCGATCGAAAGAATAACTAAAATAAAAATGATGATGTTTTCAAGAATTGCGAATTGCGTATAAACTTTTCTAGCTTTTAAGTTATTTTCTGTAGAAACATCGTATTTACTTAAAAGTCGTCGCTTAAAAACTTTCAGTAGTAAAATTAAAAACCAAGTGATTGAAATTACCAGCAGTACAATTATTAAGTGCCTACTTGCGTATTCGTAACTTTCATTTGGTAAAGAATTTGAAGCATTCCCGATCCATAAAACGATCGCTACTAAAAATAGTAATAGCGGAATTTGAATGCGTTTTGCAAAGTTTACCGGAAGAATATTTCTTGGGTCTTTTCCTAGTTTTTTTATGGCATAAAAAGCGATCCAAAATGTAACGATAATACCTACAACTCCATATATAAGATAGCGAAGGCTTTGTTGATCTATATTTATATTTTCTGCAATAAGGGCCATAATTACAATTTATTCTTCTTGAGCGTTAGACTTATTTTCTTCGGAAGGAAACTCTTGCACCCGAACTCTGGTAGTAGGTAAATGAATTTCGCTTTCTAAATTGCCAATAAAATTAACGAGTTCTTCACGGAGTTCACAATGCAAATCCCAAGTTGAAGAAGCATCTTTTGAGCTGCACAAACATCTAATTTTAATTGCTTTTTCAGTAGTGTCTACTACCTGAACCACCGGCGGATGATTTTTATCCCAATTTTCATTCGACTCTAAAAGTTCTTTGAATTTTTTCCGAATTTTCTTCACATCGATTTTATAATCGGCATACAAAACGATTGGCCGTATTTGATGTGCCGAGGTAATCGACCAGTTTTCAAAAGTTTCAGAAATCACCTGTTTCAACGGTATAACCAATCGACGCCAATCCCAGGTTCTCACCACCATATAGGTAAAGCGAATATCTTCAACATAACCCCATTCATCTTCAAAAACAACGGTATCGCCAATTCTTGCTGGTTTGGTAAGAGCAATTTGAATACCTGCAATTATATTTCCTAAGGTACTTTGTGCGGCAATACCTAAAATTACAGTGGCAACTCCGGCAGATGCCAGAAGTGAAATGCCCAGTTTTTCTAAGGATCTAAACTGGGAGAGGATCACCGACGCTCCAATAATAATCACCAAAAAAGTTACAATTCTTCTAGCTACAGAAATATAGGTAAGCATTCTACGTGCCTCCGTATTTTCTTCAACAGAAGTATCGCCGATCTTATTTTCTGCTACGTAAAGCATAAAATAATCAATCATTCGCATAAAAAACCAAGTGACAGATCCAATAACAATCACCAATAAAATAGCATAAAGTGTACTGGCAAAAGCTCCTGCAAATGATATAAGATGATTTAAAAGTAAATAAAAAGCTAACACGCCCACGGCAAATCCGGCAGGTGTCGCTAATTTATTGGCAATATGATTGATCCATTTTTTATCTGATTTTAAGAATAGTTTTCGAAGAAAATAGGCGACAAATTTTCCTATAAAATAACAGATCACAAGAATAATTAACGCTCCAACAAACTTCCAAACCGGCATTTTTAGAATTTTAATTCTTGCCCAATCCGGCATCATTCGGTCTAGTTTTCGCGGACCGTAGGTTGCATAAAGTGCATCAATATTTTCTACCGTGTTTTGAGAAATAAGCCAAAAGGCACCATAATCTTTGTATTTCACTCGTTGTACTCGAAATACAATTCCGCGTCCGTCCATATCTACTTCACCAAAAACAATGCTTCTTCTCGGGTTACCGGCTACAGCTTGGTTAGTGGTGGTTTGAATATCGATTTGACCATCGGGACGATCGGGAAGTTCATCCCAATTAATATTTACACGTTGGTTAAGTACGAAATATAATTTTTCAGCAAGAATCGCGGCATCTTCTTCAGAAATATTATCAGGATATAAATTAAGATTTAGCGCATAAGCTGCTTCCTTGTATTCGTTATTTCTAGCTTTTCGAACAAAGTGCTCTAAAACCGATTGTGGAGTTTGAAAATTATATTCGTTTGGCGGTAAACCTATACTATTATTCAATCTATCTAAAATATAATAAGCTTCATTATATTCTTTAATAGGATTGCTTTTAAAACTTCCGTAATCTTCGACAGTGGGATTTTTACTAGGAAGCGAAGTATTCGTTTTTTGCGAGGTTGAATCTTGAGTTTTTTGAGCGTATAAAACACCAGAACTCAAAATGAAAATGAATAAGAAATAGGTAAAGGTTGAATAGTTTTTTGCCATAAGCCACAAGTTACTGGCTTTTTTGCATAGATTTTATTAGTGTTTTGTTAAAAAGAAAAAACGCTTCTTTTTTAATTTTTTTATTGCTTCAATAAAAAGCTTTTCTTTTTTTAATGAGTAAATTTGAAGCTTAAAATTTTTTAAAATTGAATGAAAATGAAAAAATACCTTTTAATTCTTAGCGTATGCAGCCTTCATCTGCTTACGGTGAGTTGTGAAAAACATACATCTCCTGTGAAAGATGGAGCAAAACCGGAACTAATTTCTGATGAATTTATATTTACCGAAGGCCCGGCTTCTGATAAGGAGGGAAATGTATATTTTACCGATCAGCCTAATAATCAAATTTTAAAGTGGGACGCAAAAAGTAATTCCATTTCAGTTTATATGAAAGATGCAGGTCGTTCTAACGGAATGTATTTTGACGATGATCAAAATTTATGGACCTGTGCCGATGAAAATTTTCAGTTATGGAAGATAAGTCCAGATAAAGAAGTAAGCGTTGTTTTAGACGGTCACGAAAACAAAGCATTTAATGGTCCTAATGATTTATGGATGGATGAAAAGGGTGGTTTTTATTTTACAGATCCTTACTATCAAAGAGAATACTGGGAAAGAAAATCTCCTGAGATGGAGAAAAGAAAAGTGTATTACCTGAGTCCCGATCATAAAACCGTAACACCCGTGGCAGAAGGTTTTGTACTTCCAAACGGAATTATTGGTTCTTCTAAAGATCAAGTTTTATATGTTTCAGATGTTTCAAAAGAAAAAGTGTATAAGTATCAAATACAGGATAATGGTACACTAACCGATAAAGAGCTTTTTGCTGATATGGGCTCTGACGGAATGACCTTAGATAATGAAGGAAATCTATACGTTACCGGCGATGGAGTTGTTGTTTTTGATAAAGAAGGCAATAAAATAGATCATATTCAAATTGATAAAGAATGGACAGGTAATGTTACTTTTGGTGGAGCCAATGAAGATATTTTGTTTATTACCGCTTCCGATGCGGTTTATAAACTTCCAATGAAAACTCACGGGATTCGATGGAATCATTAATATTAAATAATAAAAAGAGCTGCCAATTGGCAGCTCTTTTTCAATTTAAAAATCAAACTTAACTAAACCTCAACTTAAAAACAATACTTATTTTCTGCGATTAATTTATCAGCAATTTCAGTTCTTAATTTGACCACATTCGGGAAGTTGTCGTATTTCGTAAAACGCTTTAATCCCATTAGCATCATTCTTAATTCATCCCCTTCAGCGAAAGAAATTATTCCTTCTTTAGCTTTTGCATTAATAATTTCAACAGCATTATAAAGATAAAGTTGCGACATTGCGATTTGCTCTTTTTGTGAATCTTCGCCAAAACGTTTCGCATTCTTTTCAGTTCTTAAAATAGCCGATTCTGCCATATAAACTTCGATTAGAATATCTGAAGCAGCCAATAATAATTGCTGATGTTCTTCCAGCTGAGGTCCGAATTTCTGAACGGCGCTTCCGGCAACCATCAAAAAGACTTTTTTCAGCTTCTTGATAATTTCTTTTTCTTCTGCAAACAATTCAGAATAATCCGGCTTATCGAAAGATGGAATACTAGTTAACTCGTTGGCTACAGCTTGTGCAGGTCCTAAAAGATCTACGTGACCTTTCATCGCTTTTTTCACCAACATACCTACAGAAAGCATTCGGTTAATCTCGTTGGTTCCTTCGTAAATTCTGGAAATACGAGCATCTCTCCACGCTGCTTCCATTGGAGTATCGGCCGAGAATCCCATTCCGCCAAACACCTGAATTCCTTCATCAGAGCAATTCTGAATATCTTCTGAACAAGCTACTTTCAAAATAGAACATTCTATCGCATATTCTTCAACACCTTTTAATTCGGCTTCAGAATGTGAATTTCCGCTTTCTAAACGAATATTAATTCGGTCTTCGATATTTTTAGCTGCACGGTATGAAGCAGACTCTCCAACATAAGCTGAAGTTGCCATTTCTGCTAACTTTTGCTTGATCGCACCAAATTGTGCAATTGGCGTTTTAAACTGAACTCTCTCATTAGCATACTGAACTGCATTTGCTGTTACGCGACGTTGCGCATCTAAACAAGCAGCCGCTAACTTGATTCGGCCAACGTTTAAGGCATTCATCGCAATTTTGAAACCTTCGCCGCGACCAGCCAACATATTTTCTACCGGAACTTTAGTGTCATTAAAGAAAACCTGGCGAGTAGAAGAGGAGTGGATTCCTAATTTCTTTTCTTCTTCCCCGAAAGAAATTCCGTTTTCTTTATCGTTTTCTACGATAAATCCGGTGATGTTCTTATCATCTTCTATACGAGCAAAAACGATGAATACATTCGCAAAACCGGCGTTAGAGATCCACATTTTTTGTCCGCTAATACTGTAGTGTTTTCCATCTTCAGAAAGTACGGCTTTGGTTTTTCCTGAATTTGCGTCACTACCTGCACCCGGTTCAGTCAAACAATACGCACCAAACCATTCTCCGGTGGCTAACTTCGGAACATATTTTTTCTTTTGTTCTTCAGTTCCGTAAAGTGTAATCGGCATCGTTCCAATCCCGGTATGTGCTCCAAAAGCAGTTGCGATTGAGCCGGTAGCCCCAGAAATATAATCACAAACCAACATTGTGGAAACAAATCCCATTCCTAGTCCGTCATATTCCTCTGGTACAGCAACACCAAGAAAACCAAGTTCCCCGGCTTTTTGCATAATTTCTTCGGTAAGCGCGTAGTCTTTTTTCTCGAATCTTTCTTTATGCGGAATGATCTCACGATCTACAAATTCCTGCACAGAATCACGCATCATCTTTTGCTCCTCGTTAAAATCTTCAGGAGTAAAAATGTCTTCGCAATTTGTTTCTTTCACTAAGAATTGACCACCGCGTAATATTTCTTTATTTGCCATTTTTATTATTTTGAATTTTGAATTATAAATGTTGAATGCTTATAATTCAGTATTGTTAGACATTATTTTTTGCTGTAATTATGATTTTTGTAATGATATTGATGATATGGTTTACTTCCTTTATTTCATCTAAAACATCGAGAGTTGTGAGCTCAGAATCATTCAGTAATCGTAACCAATATTTAGTTTCTCTAGCTTCTTTTGAAGCAATAGACATCTTATTTATAAAATCTCTTTTCGATTGAGCTGCCGTGGCTTCTTCAACATTGGCGCCAATACTTGTTGCTGATTTTAAAAGCTGTTTCGAAATAATAAACTCTTTATTTTCCTGTAATTTTTTGAATAGGGAAATAATACTCAGAGAGAAATTGAAAGTTTTATCGATAATTATATTTTCTGTTTTCAAAGTTCTCCCATTTCTAATTCAACATTCAGCATTCAAAATTCATAACTAAAATACCTCATAAACCCCCGCAGCGCCTTGCCCGGTTCCTACGCACATTGTTACCATCGCATATTTATTGTTCAGGTTGCGTTTGCGCATTTCATCAAAGATCTGAACCGATAATTTCGCTCCGGTACAACCCAGTGGATGTCCCATTGAAATAGCGCCACCATTGACGTTCACCAGATCTTGATTTAATCCTAATTCGCGAATCACGGCTAGCGACTGTGAAGCGAAAGCTTCGTTTAACTCGATTAATGAAATATCGTCTTGTTTTAATCCGGCTTGTTTTATTGCTTTCGGAATAGCTTTAACCGGCCCGATTCCCATAATTCTAGGTTCAACACCAACTGCTGTATAGCTTACCATTCTGGCAATTGGTTCAAGATTAAGTTCTTTTACCATTTCTTCACTCATTACCATTACAAAAGCAGCGCCGTCACTCATTTGTGAAGAGTTTCCGGCAGTTACGCTTCCGCCTTCAGCAAAAACAGGGCGGAGTTTATTCAACACTGCTTCAGAAGTATCTTTACGTGGACCTTCATCTTTATTTACCGTATAGCTTTTGGTTTTCTTTTTTCCGTCAGCATCCACATAAGTTTGGTCGATCGTGATTGGAACAATCTGATCTTGAAAACGATCTTCTGCCTGCGCTTTGATTGCCTTTTGATGCGAGTTGTAAGCAAACTCATCTTGATCTTCACGAGAAACTTTATACTGATTGGCAACCGCTTCCGCCGTTAATCCCATTCCCCAGTAATAATCTTCGTGGCCTTCTTTCGCCAATTTATAGTCTGGTACCGGTTTATAACCACCCATCGGGATGTAGCTCATACTTTCTGCACCACCGGCAATGATACAATCGGCCATTCCACTTTGGATTTTTGCTGAAGCGATCGCAATGGTTTCCAATCCTGAAGCGCAATAACGATTCACCGTCATTCCCGGTACGTCTTCGGTCTTTAATCCCATTAAAGAAATTAAACGCCCAACGTTTAAACCTTGCTCAGCTTCAGGCATTGCATTCCCAACGATCACATCGTCAATACGTGTTTTGTCGAATTCCGGAAGTTTATCCATCATATATTCGATGGTTTCCGCTGCCAGTTCATCTGGTCTTTTAAATCTGAACACACCTCGAGGTGCTTTCCCCACGGCGGTTCTATATGCTTTTACTATATATGCTGTCTTACTCATTTGTTTTATTTTAGAATTTAGAAGCTAGAGCCTAGAGCCTAGACTTTTCTATTTTAGATTATCAATTAGTTTTCCTAACATTTTTTGTAATTGATGAATTTTATCTTCTAGGTCTTTAAAAGAATTTTCATCAAGATAACTTTCATTATATGCAACAATTAATTGGGTTTCCCACTCGAAAGCAGAGCCTAAACTCGTTTCTAAAAATTGCTTAAAATGTTTATCTGAACTTTTACTAGATCCTTCAGCAATATTCGATGGAATCGATACGGCGCATCTATTCATCTGACTAACAAGATTGAATTTTTCAAAATTAGGAAATGTCCTTGTTAACCTGTAATTTTCGCTAACAAGATTAATTCCGTCTTGCCAAACTTTTAATTTCTGAAAATTATGTCGAGCCATATTGAACTGGTCTAGCCGTCTAATATCTATTCTCTAGAGTCTTTAATTACCAAATTTTAATTCCTAAGCGGTTTCCCCTTCTGTAACATATGCTGAAGGCGTTCTAAGGTTTTTCGTTCTCCGCAAAGGCTTAAGAAAGCTTCACGTTCCAGGTCTAATAAGTATTGCTCGCTAACGTAAGACGCTTCAGAAAGATCTCCACCGGCCATTACGTAAGCCAATTTGTTGGCGATTTTCTTATCGTGATCACTAATGTATTTTCCGGCATTCATCTGGTCTGTTCCTACATAAAAAGCACCTAAAGCCTGTTTTCCAAGAACTTTAATATCTTTTCTCATAATTGGTTTCGTGTACCCATTATCTGCCATTAACATTGCGTGTTTCTTGGCAATGGCTAATTGATTATCACGATTCACCACTACGATATCTTTACCTTTTTGAAGAATATTGGTATCGTAAGCTTCGTAAGCAGAAGTAGATACTTTTGCCATCCCGATTGTTAGGAAATTTTCACGTAAACGATTCAGTTCTACATCATCTTTTTGGTAAGTATCAGCTGCTCTTAAAGTTAATTCTTTAGAACCACCACCGCCGGGAATTACCCCAACTCCAAATTCAACTAGACCAATATAAGTTTCAGCGTGAGCCACCACTTTATCGGCGTGAAGTGAAAGTTCGCAACCACCACCAAGCGCCATATTATGCGGCGCAGCAACCGTTGGAATAGAGGAGTAGCGCATACGCATCATCGTATCCTGGAAATATTTGATCGCCATATTCAGCTCGTCGTATTCTTGCTCGACCGCCATCATAAAGATCATCCCGATATTGGCGCCTACAGAGAAGTTTTTTCCGTCGTTAGAAACTACCAATCCGCGGTATTCTTTTTCAGCAAGATCGATCGCTTTATTGATTCCGTCGAGAACATCCCCGCCAATCGAATTCATCTTACTTCGGAATTCCAGATTCAATATTCCATCGCCTAAATCTTCAACAACAACTCCGCTGTTTTGGAATACAGCCTTAGATTCGCGAATATTATCTAAAATGATATAAGAGTCTTGCCCTGGAACTTTTACGTGTTCTTTCTTCGGAATTTCATAATAATAAGTATTTCCTTCTTTTACTGAATAAAATGAAGTGATACCGGCGTCTACCATTTCTGAAACCCAGGCTGCAGGTTCGTAACCTTCAGCTTTCATCATTTCAATTCCTTTTTCCACACCAATCGCATCCCAAACCTGAAACGGGCCGTGCTCCCATCCAAAACCGGCTTGCATCGCATCGTCAATCTTGTAAAGTTCATCAGTGATTTCAGGAATTCTATTTGACGCATAAGCGAAAAGTGCCGAGAAGTTTTTGCGATAAAATTTACCGGCTTTTCCTTCATCTTTAATAAGCACCTTATAACGATCGCTAAGTTTATCGATAGTTTTGGTTTGTTCTAAAACTCCGAATTTCGCGCTTTTGCGATCACGGAATTCCATTTTATCGAGATCTAAAGATTTGATCTCGCTGGAACCGTCTTCCTTTTTTACTTTCTTATAAAACCCTTGTCCGGTTTTGCTTCCCAGCCATTTATTATCCATCATTGTTTGGATAAAATCTGGAAGTTTAAACAGCTCGTGAGCTTCATCGTCGGGAACGTTTTCGTACAAGCCGTTAGCAACGTGTACCAAGGTATCTAAACCAACCACATCTACGGTACGGAAGGTAGCCGACTTTTGACGACCAATCACCGGACCGGTAAGTTTATCAACTTCTTCAATCGTCATATCCATATCTTTTACCATATGGAACAAACTCATAATACTGAAGATCCCAACGCGGTTTCCGATAAAAGCCGGCGTATCTTTAGCGATAACCGATTTTTTACCCAGAAATTTTTTTCCGTAATCATTCAGAAAATTCAAGACTTCATCTGAAGTATCTGGTCCCGGAATAATTTCGAATAAGCGTAAATATCTTGGGGGATTGAAAAAGTGCGTTCCGCAGAAATGTTTCTGGAAATCTTCACTTCTACCTTCGTTCATAAATTTGATAGGAATTCCGGAAGTATTCGAAGTAATTAATGTTCCCGGTTTTCTATGTTTTTCGAGTTTTTCAAAAACCTGTTTTTTAATATCGAGTCGTTCTACGACCACTTCGATGATCCAATCTACTTCAGAAACTTTAGCAATGTCATCTTCTAAGTTTCCGGTACTTATGCGCTTGGCAAAATCTTTATGGTAAATAGGAGAGGGCTTCGATTTTAAAGAATTTTGCAATGAATCGTTAACGATACGATTACGCACTTCTTTATCTTCTAAAGTAAGCCCCCTTTTTTGTTCTTTTTCATTGAGTTCTCGTGGAATGATGTCGAGCAGTAATACCTCGACGCCAATATTGGCGAAGTGGCAGGCAATACCGCTACCCATAATCCCAGAACCAATGACAGCAACTTTATTGATTGTTCTATTCATTACTTTGCTGAGGTTTCAGATTTATAAATTTTTTTGTTATTGATTAGTTCCATAATTGTGTTGGCCACATCTATGAATGTTTTTATATCTTTTTCCGGTACCGATTCTTTAACGGCTTCATCAAACTTAAGGACAACTCCTTTTGAAAAAGCTCTCATTTCTCGGCCGTATTCTGTAAGTGTTATTAATACACTTCTACCATCTTCAGGATTTTTTTTTCGTTCTATTAATCCTTTTTCTTGCATAGATTTTAGTGTTCGGGATAAGCTTGTGGCTTCCATTCCCATTTTAGGACCTAAAGAGGTTGATGGTGTTCCTTCTTCGGGGTCTATATTTAAAAGGGCAAACCCGGTTGCCATTGTGCTTCCTTGCTTGCCAGCTTCTTCATTATACATTTTCGCTACAGCGATCCACGTAGCTCGAAGTACATAATCTATCGTCTTTTCTCTCATATCTTTATTATACCTTTCAAATATAATAAAAAAATATTATGCACGCATAATAAAGTTGAAAAATATTTCTTTGAAATTAATCATATTCATAAAAAAACTCCTCGATAATGAGGAGTTTAACAATAACTTAATATGATTCTAGTGAACTTCGTAAATATCGTTGTAAAGATCTTGATATTTTTCTTTGATCACTTTTCGTTTCATTTTCATGGTAGGCGTGAGGTGACCGCTTTCTACCAGCCAAACATCTGGCGTTAGTCTAAATTGCTTGATGCGTTCCCACTTACCAAAGCGTTCGTTATAAAAATCTACCTCTTCTTGAATTCGATCATTTACATCACGATTTTTAATAATCTCTTCGTTGGTAGAACCTAAATTAATTTTTTTACGTTTTGCCCATTCTTGTATGAATTCAAAATTAGGTTGAATAAGTGCCGCCGGCATTTTTTGACCTTCACCAATCACCATAATTTGTTCAATAAATCGTGATTGTTTTATAGCGTTTTCTATAATTTGTGGAGCCACGTATTTACCTCCTGAAGTTTTGAACATTTCTTTTTTACGATCGGTAATTTTTAAGAAACCTTCGCTATCTACTTCACCTATATCTCCGGTGTGGAAATACTTGTCTTCGGTTAAAACTTCTTTCGTTTTTTCTTCATCTTTATAATATCCGATCATTACTTGTGGACCTTGGATCATTATTTCACCGTCTTCAGCAATTTTAACATTGCTTTCTGGTAAAGCTTTACCAACGGTTCCTATTTTGAAACCATTATTTCTCATATCGTTTACAGCAATAACCGGAGAAGTTTCTGTTAAACCATAACCTTCCATAACACCAATTCCTGCGGCATTAAAAACTCGGGCTAATCTAGGTTGTAAAGCAGCACTTCCTGAAGCGATTACTTTTAATCTACCTCCTAAAGCTTCTTGCCATTTACTAAAGATAAGTTTGCGAGCAATTTTTAGTTTGAATTCGTACCACCAACCATTTCTTTCATAAGGTTCCCATTCTAATCCTAATTCTACTGCCCAATAGAAAAGCTTATGTTTAATTCCTGATAAATCGGAGCCTTTTGCAATAATCTTGTCGTAAACTTTTTCTAAAAGACGGGGAACGGCCGACATCACATGTGGGCGAACTTCTTTTAAATTATCACTGATTTTATCGATCGATTCAGCAAAATAAATACTTACTCCGGCGTATTGATACATATAGAGCAACATACGCTCGTAAATATGGCAAACCGGTAGAAAACTAATGGCTACATTACTTCCTTTATCTAAAGGCAAGCGTGTTGCACTGTTAATCGCGTTACTTGTAATATTTTTATGTGATAACATCACACCTTTTGGTCTTCCTGTAGTTCCTGAGGTGTAAATAATGGTTGCTAAATCGTCTTCGGAAATTGAGTCTTTGATGCGATCTACTTCACCTTGATTACTTTCATCTTCGCCTAATTCTAATAACTCTGACCAGTTTTTGGTGTTCATAATTTGGTCGAAAGAATAAACTTCTTGTAAACTAGGAACTTGGTCTTTAATTTTATTCACTTTGGCTAAGACCTCTTCATCTGAAACGAAGCAATATTTAGATTCGCTATGATTAAGCACATAAGCATATTCTTCTTCAGAAATAGTAGGGTAAATAGGAACATCTTGCGCACCGATTTGTAAGATACCAATATCCATAATATTCCATTCCGTTCTGTTGGAAGTAGAAATAAGCGCGATCTTGTCGTTAGGATTAACGCCCATTCTTAGTAAAGCCCGACTAATTTTGTTGGCTTTAGCAATATATTCTTCAGTAGAAGTTCCAATCCATTCGCCGTTATATTTGGTAACTAAGGCTTGATTTAGGTTGAATTTTTCTAACTGATAATATGGAAAATCGAATAATCTTTTAATTTCAGTCATAGGAAGATGTCAATTTATATACTGCAAAATATAAAATAAACTGCTTATTTAATATTAAATATATAAAAAAACATCTTAAAAATTGTCTAATTGCCTAGTGTAGAAGGTAATTAATTTTCAAAAATGAATTTAAATATTATAAATCATCCATAAAAAAAGCTGAACCTTGGAAAAAAGATTCAGCTTTTAAGAATTATAAAAATGTATTAATTTCTATTTCTCAAGCCATTTTCTAGCATTTACAAAAGCATCTAACCAAGGAGTTACTTGATCATCTTTTCTGTCTTTTGGGTAATAAGCCCAGTTCCAGCTGAATGTCGAACGCTCTAAGTGCGGCATCATTACTAAATGTCGACCAGAATCGTCGGTAAGCATGGCGGTATTAAAATCTGATCCGTTCGGGTTGGCCGGATACGCATTGTAACCATATTTACCTACAATATTATATTTCTCTTCTGCGTATGGAAAACTGAATTTACCTTCACCGTGCGCTGCCCAAATTCCTAATTTACTACCTGCTAAACTTGAAAGCATTACAGAATTGTTTTCCTGAATTTCTACGGAAGTAAAATTACATTCAAATTTATGCGAATCGTTATGTAGCATTTTCGGCTTTTCTTGATGATCAGGATTTATTAAACCTAACTCAACAAATAATTGGCAACCGTTACAAACTCCTAACGATAGCGTATCTTCTCTATCAAAGAAATTTTTTAAAGCGGTATTTGCTTTTTCATTATAAAGAAAAGCTCCTGCCCAACCTTTTGCACTTCCTAACACATCAGAATTAGAGAAACCACCAACGGCAGCGATAAACTGAATATCTTCTAAAGTTTCGCGACCGGTAATTAAATCGGTCATATGTACATCTTTTACATCAAAACCTGCTAAATGCATTGCACGAGCCATTTCGCGCTCTGAGTTCGACCCTTTTTCGCGAATAATAGCTGCTTTAATTTTAGCTTTTCCGGTATCGATTTTTGGGAGTTTTCCTGTGAAATCTTCCGGGAATTTATAGGAAAGCGGTTGTTGCTTATAGTTGTTGTAACGCTCGGTTGCTTTGGTTTTTCCGCTTTGCTTTTGGTCTAATAAATAAGAAGTTTTAAACCAAGTATCACGGTATTGTTCAATATCAAAAATAAAGTTGTCACTATAGTTTACGATCTTTAATTCGGCAGTTTTAGTAACTAAACCAAGTTTAAAGAATTCAACACCATTTTCTTTTAAAATATTTTCTACGGAATTGTCTTTCGCCTGAAAAACAATACCACTGTTTTCGTTGAATAATACTTTAGCTGAATCTTCTTCATTCAACTTAGAAAGGTCTAATTCTGCTCCTAAATTGGTATCGGCAAAACACATTTCTAGAAGTGTAGTAATTAATCCGCCGGAAGCCACATCGTGACCGGCAAGAATTAAATCATCTTTAATAAGTTGCTGAATGGTATTAAATGAAGTCGCAAATTTTTCATCATTCTTAATCGTAGGTACTTCGCTACCGATCCTGTTTAGAATCTGCGCAAAAGAAGAACCTCCTAATTTAAATTTATCTTGAGAGAAATTGATGTAATAAACCGCGCCTCCTTCTTGCTGAAATACCGGTTCAACAATTTTATTGATATCATTACAGTTAGCTCCTGCAGAAACAATTACTGTTCCCGGAGCGATCACTTCTTTATCAGGGTATTTTTGCTTCATCGAAAGCGAATCTTTTCCTGTAGGAACGTTTACGCCTAAAGCAACTGCAAAGTTCGATAAACCTTCAACAGCATCATATAAACGGGCATCTTCACCTTCATTATTACAAGGCCACATCCAGTTGGCAGAAAGCGAAACCGATTTTAAACCGTCTTTTAGCGGAGCCCAAACCATATTGGTTAAAGCTTCAGCAACCGAATTTTTAGAACCCGCTACAGGATCTACTAAAGCAGAAATAGGAGAGTGCCCAATTGAAGTGGCAACTCCTTCTTTACCTTTATAATCGAGCGCCATTACGCCAACATTATTAAGCGATAATTGCAACGGACCGGCAGTTTGTTGTTTGGCAACTCGACCAGAAACACAACGGTCTACTTTGTTGGTTAACCAATCTTTACTGGCAACCGCTTCTAGTTGTAAAACTTGCGCTACGTAATCGTATATTTTAGAATTATCGTAAGCTAGATCGGCATAATTACGATCTACTTTTTTATCATTCATAATGGTTTTTGGTGAACTTCCAAACATATCTGAAAGCGCTAAATCCATTGGTTTTTCTCCAGTAGTTTCGCTTTTAAACGTAAATTGATGATCGCCGGTTACTTTACCTACTTCGTACATTGGTGAACGTTCACGCTCTGCAACACGCTTTAAGGTAGCAATTTGCTCTTGGCTAATCACTAATCCCATACGTTCTTGAGATTCGTTACCGATAATTTCTTTAGCAGAAAGGGTAGGATCGCCTACCGGAAGTTTATCTAAATTAATTTTTCCACCGGTATCTTCAACCAATTCACTTAAACAGTTTAAATGTCCGCCGGCTCCGTGATCGTGAATCGAAATAATTGGGTTTTTATCGGCTTCAACCATTCCGCGAATAGCGTTGGCCGCACGTTTTTGCATTTCAGGGTTTGAACGTTGAATCGCGTTTAATTCGATACCACTGCTAAATTCTCCTGTATCTGCTGAAGAAACCGCGGCGCCACCCATCCCAATTCTATAGTTTTCACCTCCTAAAATAACGATAGAATCATCGGTTTGCGGAGTAGCTTTTATAGCTTGGTCTTTTTTACCGTAACCAATACCACCGGCTAACATAATTACTTTATCGTAACCTAAATCGCGGTTATCTTCAGAATGTTCAAAAGTTAATACCGAACCAGAAATTAGCGGTTGCCCAAATTTATTCCCAAAATCTGAAGCTCCGTTTGAAGCTTTGATCAAAATATCCATAGGGGTTTGGTATAACCATTTGCGCTCCTGCATTGCTTTTTCCCAAGGTCTTTCTTCTAAACGGCTATAAGAAGTCATATAAACCGCAGTTCCTGCCAACGGTAAAGAACCTTGCCCACCTGCTAAACGGTCTCTAATTTCACCACCACTACCGGTTGCTGCTCCGTTAAATGGTTCAACAGTAGTCGGGAAGTTGTGCGTTTCTGCTTTTAAAGAAATAACCGAATCAAATTCTGTATTCTGATAAAAATCTGGTTTATCGGCAGATTTTGGAGCAAATTGCTCGACTTTTGGTCCGTTGATAAACGCAACATTATCTTTATAAGCCGAAACGATATCGTTCGGGTTTTCTTCGGAAGTTTTTTTAATGAGTTTAAAAAGTGAACTTGGTTTTTCTTCGCCATCGATCACAAAGGTTCCATTAAAAATTTTGTGGCGACAGTGCTCAGAATTTACTTGTGAGAAACCAAATACTTCAGAATCGGTTAACTTTCTGCCCAATTTTTCAGAAAGTTGTTCTAAATAATTCACTTCTTCTTTATTTAAAGCTAAACCTTCTTGTTGGTTGTAAGCTTCAATATCTTCAATTTCAATAACTTTTTCAGGCTGAAGATGAATATCGTAAATATCTTGATGAAGCTCCGGATATTTTTGCGATAACATCGGGTCAAAATCTGTAAAATCTTCAGCAACATTATAAAATTCTTCAATTCGAATAATACCGTCGATGCCCATATTTTGGGTAATCTCTACCGCATTGGTACTCCAAGGAGTGACCATTGCTGCACGCGGACCTACAAAATCTCCTTCTACAGTTTCTTGATCGATTTGAGAAGTGTTGCCAAAAAGCCAGTTGAGTTTTTGTATGTCTTCTGAAGTTAAGTTTTGTTGAACTTGTACCGCATAAACGGTAGCTGTTGGGTTCCCGAAGAAAAGAATCATAATTGGGTTATTTGCGTTGTGTTTTAAAAACGCAAATTTAACTTTTTATGATGAATTTAAGATATAAAAAAAGCGACAAAATTTTGTCGCTTTTTCACTAGTTATCGTTAATAACTTTTATTCGATAATTAATTTCTTTGTCGCGGTTTTTCCTGCTGAAGAAACTCGGAGCAAATAAAGTCCGCTAGCTAAATTTTCAACAGAAATTTGAGTAGTAGATTTTTCTTTTTTCTGAAGTAATCTTCCGTTTAGATCGTAGATCGCATACGAGAATTCAGCTTTTGAAGGTAAAGAAATATTAAATCTACCTTGTGATGGATTCGGGTAAATACTGAATGCTAATTGTTGCTCTGTTGAAGTGGATAAATTTTGTTCTCCTTCAATTAAAAAACTATCTACCGTCCAACGTGTAGCTTGCTCACCGTTAGAAGTGTCGTATTTAAAAGCGAAATATACATTGCCGCTTATTGAACTAATGTCGATATCGTTAAATTCGAAAACAATCTCGTTAGCATTACCTGATGGATGTTGCGGTATCGTTAGATTAGGAACAGCCGTCCAAGTTGCATTTGAAGGAGCGTTTGCAGCATTATAGTCTGTAGAATATAATAATTGTAATTCTGAATTACCGTAAGCTGCAACCGTATAAAAGCTTAGACTTTCTTGCGTATAATTAGCTAAGTCGATGCTATTGGTGGTAATTAACCAATCGATACTAGGTACTTGATTTCCTTGCGAATAAGAATTCATTTGAAAACATCCAGTATTATCTTCGCCAAATTCAATTTGGCATTGCCAATCTTGTGTACTTAATTCACTTACTGGCGTAAACTGTACGTTTTGGCAATCGTTAAAATCTTCAGAGAAAATTACTTCAGCAGCTTCGAGAGTGGTTACTGTTACCAGATTACTCGCACTTGAAATATTTCCGTAGGCATCTAAAGCAAAAACCTCAAAATCGTAAGTGGTTTCCGGGCTTAAGTTACTTACTAAATAAGTGGTATTTGTAGCTGAAATTGTAGCAACTTCAACACCGTCTTGTTCAATTAGATAAGAAACAACGCCAACATTATCGGTAGCTGCATTCCAGTTTAAATTTACTGAAGAATCGGTTAAGCTATTGTAGTTTAAGTTCGTTGGAGCAGTAGGCGCTTGCGTATCTGGCGTTCCCCAAACTTGTGCTACGTATTGCGGATTGTCGACATACGGATTTCTATTTCCTTGAAATGTATAAGCCGCATTATTTCTATCGATCTCTTTTTGAGAAACCGGATCTGCATTGTGCCAATCGATTAGCATCGCTAACATCCAATCTTCAAAAACTTGGTTTGAAGTTCCATTTAGCGTAGCATCGCTTCCGGCATTAGAGGTTTCCCAACCTGAAATTTGATTTTCATAGCGTGTTGCCATATAAAAATATACACGTGCAAGATCTCCTTTAAACTCATCAATAGGTTCAAAAACAGTTCCGTTATATGCATTTGGGAAGTTATAATTGTTATTCCCTTTTTTAGTTCCGTTTGTAGATGTCCAAGAAGCATTACCAACTTCACCATAAGGGAAATTACTACGTTCGCTATTTACTTTTCCATCGGTAGGAAAAATATGATGCATATCAGTTACCATTGGTGAAGCATCATTAAACCAACTTTTTGGAAATGAATGCTCACGATTGTAACAGTCGCTTTCATTTTGATAATTTCCGCATTGATCACTTCCTAAGGTATAATTATATGCGTCTGTAGCATTAGGTTTTTCAGAATAGATATCTAAAACTGTTCCGTCGTTTTCGTAATAATTATCTACATCTGAGGTATAATATACAGTCCAAAGCGCACCGTAGCTTTGTGCAGTATGACCATTAGTGATGATCGTGCTTAACTCAGACTTCAACGTATAACCGGTTAAACCTTGGGCAGAATTATAATAACCTGCAGGAACTTGTGCTTTTACTACGAATGCGCAAATAGTTAATGCGAATAAAAGTAAACTCTTTTTCATTTTATGATTTTGTTTTTTCTAATAAAGCCATGTAAAAACCGTCGTAACCACTTTCGTGTGCTAAAACAATTTTTTGATTGAGCAGTCTAAAATCTTTTCCTTCTTCACGTTGAAGAAAAGCTTCTACCTGTTTTTGATTTTCTGAAGGTAAAATCGAGCAAGTCGCATAAACCATTTTACCATTTTCTTTAACGATTTTTGAATAACGGTCTAAAATCTCTGCCTGTGTTTTACGAATGTTATCGATAAACTCGGGTTGCAATTTCCATTTGGCATCAGGATTTCTACTTAATACTCCTAAACCGCTACAAGGCGCATCGATAAGTACACGATCTGCCGTACCGTAAAGTTTTTTAACAACTTTAGTCGTATCGATAGTTCTGGTATCGATATTGTGAGCTTTGGCGCGTTTAGCGCGACGTTTTAATTCTTTAAGTTTATTCTCGTAAATATCTAATGCAATAATTTGCCCTTTATTTTCCATTAAAGCGGCAAGATGAAGCGATTTTCCGCCGGCACCTGCACACGTATCGACCACGCGCATTCCCGGTTCAACTTCAAGAAATTCTGCCACTAATTGTGAAGAGGCATCTTGTACTTCAAAAAGTCCGTTTTTAAAGGCTTGTGTTGAAAATACATTGGCTCTTTCATCTAATTCTAAAGCATCGGTATACCCTTTAATGGTGTGTGTTTCAATATGCTCTTCGAATAATGATTGCTGAAGTGATTTTTTATTGTTTTTAAGCGTGTTTGCTCGTAAAACTACCGGCGCTTGTTGGTTAAGAGCCGCAAGTTCTTTGGTCCATTTTTCTTCACCTAACTCTTCAACCCCTAATTCATCTAACCAATCTGGGATCGATTCTCTGTATTTTCTGGTTTGGTTAAGTTCGTCGAATCTTCCTTTAATTCTACGTGTTGGTGTTTCTTCTAATTGTTTCCAATCCGGAAGCTCAATTCCTCTTAAAGTGGCCCAAACGGCAAATAATCTAAAAAGATTAGGTCGTGAGAAAGGTTGCTTTACATCGGCAATTTCAGCATAAAGTCTTTTCCAACGAACAATATCGTAAGTAGTTTCAGCAATAAAACTACGGTCTCTAGAACCCCAACGTTTATCTCTTTTTAATGCTTTGGCAATTTCTTTATCTGCATATTTGTTCTCATTAAATATCGCATTTAAAGTGTCTATAACTGCAAAAACCAAGTTTCTGTGCAATCGCATCTTTATAAATTTTTAGGGCGCGAAGTTACGTAATTTAATATGCGAATAATGTTATATTTGAAAAAAATCTATTTATGAAAAGATTTAGCGCACTTCTATATTTACTATTTCTTACGGCTTGTGTAAATGTAGCTCAGCAAGAAAATGTAGCACACGAGTTTAGCTCGGTTACGGTAGAAGATATTTTTAATAAATCGGTTAGTATACGTGCGCTAAATGTAACTCCTAATCATATTTTTTATGCCGGTTCTCAAGGGCAATTTGGTTATTTAAATACCGCAGATCATTCCGTTGCTTTCTTAGGAAGAATAGGAGCGCAAGATACCGAAACCGAATTTAGAGCTATTGGAAGTACCGAAGAATCTGACTTTATACTTTCTGCCGGAAGCCCTGCACAACTTTATAAAGTGAATTATTTCGGGAAGCGGAAGTTGGTCTACGAAGAAAAAAATGAAAAAGTTTTTTATGATGCCATGGCTTTTTGGAATAATGAAGAAGGTATTGCCATCGGCGATCCTACCGATGATTGTATGTCTGTAATAATTACCAACGATGGTGGTGAAACCTGGAAAAAATTACCTTGTTCTCAATTACCAAAAGCTTTAAAGGGAGAAGCGGCTTTTGCGGCAAGTAACTCGAATATTTCTATTGTTGGCGATAAAGTTTGGTTCGTTTCAGGCGGAGAACAATCTCGTATTTACAGTTCTAAAAATAAAGGGAAAACTTGGGAAGTTTACAATTTACCCATAGCCAAGGGAAAACCAACTACCGGAGCTTATAGTTTAGATTTTTACAATCAAAATATAGGGATCGCTTTTGGGGGCGATTATACCAGACCAGAATATAATTTTAATAATAAAATTTTTACTAACGATGGTGGCGAGACTTGGGAAGTGATCGCTAAAAACAGAAAACCGGGTTACCGCAGTTGTGTGAAATTTGTACCAAATTCTGGCGGAAAAGAAATCGTTGCCATTGGTTTTGAAGGTATTGCTTACAGCGCCGATTATGGCCAAACCTGGAAACAGCTTAGCGACGAACCTTTTTATACGATCGCTTTTGTAAACGAATTTGTGGCTTATGCTGCCGGTAATAATAGAATTAGTAAGCTTACTTTTATGGAGAAAACTCCGGCAGAAGAATAAAAGCTGAAACCTATTTTTTGTACTTCTCGAGTAACATTTTATGAAAATCGTGTTCTGCTTTTTTGAGCATTAAAATCTTTTTAGAAGACATTAATTTTTCAAGTTCAGCAACAAACTCCTGTCTTAATTTTAAACGCTCCTCTTTCATTTTCATGTAAGTAGCCAGCAATTGTTCTGCTTTCGCTTCGCCTATTTCTTCAATGGTATCTAAACCATTTTTAACTTCACACCATTTAGCATCATATAAAGCTTCTTTTTTATCTTCAAATAAATTGTAGATAGGCCAAAAAGCTTGTGCTTCTTCCGGCGTTAATGAAAGTGCTTCGGTAATAAAAGCGGTTTTTAAAGACTCTATTTTTTCATCTTCTGTCTCTTGCCCAAAACTTAGGGTAGAGATCAAGAAAAAAGCGAGGTAAAAAATATACTTTTTCATAATTTATTCATCGTTGAGAAAAGAAGTCATATCGGTATTATTACTTAAATACTCTAAAATAGCTTCGTTATCAACTGTATTTAATTGTGAATGAAAATCGCTAAGATTCGCATTGTTTTTATAATCTATTTCGTTCTCAAAATCGAATTCATTTTGCTCTAAATAATCTTCGATCGCTAATCTGCTTAACTCTGAAGCTTCCGGTACGATGGTGTCTTCTTTATAGATGAAAAGAATAAATAAAGCAACAGCAGCAGCGGTAGAAATAAATGTAAATACTTTATTTCTGTTAATAGAAATGACTTTGGAAGTTTTCTTTTCTGCTGAAGGAATTTCGACTTTAAAATCTTCTAAATAATTTTCCGGAGTTTTAAAACCGGAAGATTTTATAGTTTCTAAAGTGGAAGAATTTTCAACTTCATTACGAGAAAAATCGACCTTGAAGTCCTCGAAATAATTATCGGGAACTTTAAAGCCGGTTTGTTTTGGTATGTTTCTTTTCTCTTTCATGTTTAGTTAAGACTTCATTTTCAACAAAAGGTTTAAGCCTCTTTTAAATATTCTTCAATTTTCTTAGTCGCGTGATGGTAGTTGGATTTACAAGCGCCTTCAGAAACCTCTAAAATTTCTGCGATCTCTTTGTATTTTAAATCTTGAAAATATTTCATATTAAAAACCTGTCGCTGCTTTTCCGGTAATTTTGCTAAAGCTTTGTGCAGAGCTAACTGAATTTTATCGCCTTCAAAATAAACATCACTTTCTAGATTATTCACTAAATAATCTTGCATTTCTTGACTCGAAAGTTGCAGTCGTTTGGCTTTTTTATTAATAAAAGTAATGCTCTCGTTAGTAGCAATGCGATACATCCAACTGTATAACTTACTATCGCCTTTAAAATTATGAATGTATCTAAAAATTTTAATAAATGTGTTTTGTAACACATCGTTGGCATCTTCGTGGTTTTTAACCATATTTCTCACATGCCAATATAAACGTTCTTTGTAAAGCGCGACCAGCTTAGAGAATGCTTCTTCTTTGCGTTCTCCTTTTTGAAGTTGTGCTACCAGTATATCTTCTTCTTGCCGGGTTGCCATAAGTTACAAATTTGCAACTACTCAAAAGATTGCATTTCAACTAAGTTTTTATAAGTTCCGTTTAGGGTGAGTAATTCGTTGTGTTTACCTTGTTCGACAATTTCACCGCGTTGCATCACGATAATATTGTCTGCATTTTGAATGGTAGAAAGTCGATGCGCAATAACGATAGAAGTTCTGTTCTTCATCATATTTTCTAAGGCTTTTTGCACAAGTTTTTCACTTTCGGTATCTAGGGCAGAAGTGGCTTCATCTAAAATCATGATCGGCGGATTTTTAAGAACTGCACGAGCAATCGAAATTCGTTGTTTTTGACCACCACTTAACTTGTTACCACTATCGCCAATATTGGTATCGATACCTTTGGGCAAGTCTGAAACAAACTCCCAGGCATTTGCAATTTTTAAAGCTTCGATAATTTCTTGGTCGGTAGCGTTTTCTTTTGCCATCAAAATGTTGTTTTTGATGGTGTCGTTAAACAAAATAGCATCTTGCGTTACCATTCCCATCAAATTTCGCAGACTTTCTTTATTAATGTCTTTAATATTGGTGTTATCGATTAAAATTTCACCACGTTCGATATCGTAAAAGCGAGTCACTAGGTTGGCAATCGTCGATTTACCACTACCAGATTGACCAACCAAAGCAATGGTTTTACCTTTAGGAACTTCGATGCTGAAGTTTTTTAAGACATCATAATCGTCATAGCGAAAAGAGATGTTTTTAATAGAAATCCCGTTTTCAAAATTTTCTTTTTTAATTGCGTTTTCTTTATTGTGAATCGGGTTTTTGGTTTCTAAAACACTTAATACACGTTCTGCAGCAGCATTACCTTTTTTAACTCCGTAAGAAGCTTTACTAATCGCTTTGGCTGGTGTTAGAATATTATACGCTAATCCCATATAAGCAATAAATGAAGCTCCGTCTAAAGAACCGTCTAAAATCACCATTCTGCCGCCATAAAGTAATAAAATGGCGATCACGATAATTCCTAAAAATTCACTTACCGGAGAAGCTAAATTTTTACGATGCATCAAATCGTTAGAAAAATGAAAATGTCTTTGGGTTGATTGTTGAAAAAACTTTGTAAACCTTCCTTCAGCATTAAAAGCTTTGATAATTTTTAAGCCGGAAAGGGTTTCTTCTAAATTTGAAAGAATATGACCGTTTTCTTGTTGAACTTTATCAGATTTTTTCTTCAATTGTTTCCCGATTAAAGAAATAATATATCCTGAAATTGGTATGAAAATAAAAACAAACAAAGTTAATTGCGGACTTATAACTACCATCATCACAATAGTGAAAATGATGGTTAAAGGTTCTTTTACGATCAATTCTAAAACCGCTAAAAAAGAGTTTTGAACCTCTTGCACATCAGAAGTCATTCTGGCAATAATATCTCCTTTTCTCTTTTCAGAATAAAAAGAAATAGGTAATTCTACGATCTTTTTATAAAGCTTATCTCGTAAATCTTTTAAAACTCCGTTTCTTAAATAGGCAATGTAAAATAAGCCCATATAATTGAAAAGGTTTTTTAATAAGAATAAACTAATGATAAGAACAACTAAAATGGTAAGTGTATAAACTTCTCCTTTTTCTGCGGAAGTTGTCGTGATGTAATAATTAGAGTAGTTGTTAAAAAAATCTCCCAAATGAAGTAAACCTTCAAATTTGGGAGTTTCTGTAATCGGTTTTCCTTCACCAAACATCACTTTAAGCATTGGTATTAACGCGACCATTGATAAGGTGCTGAACAATGCATAAAATATATTGGCAAATATGTTTAAAAAGGCATACTTCTTATACGGAAGTACAAAAGGATAAATCTTTTTAATGTATTTCATTTAAAATTGACACTTAAAAATCAAAGTGCGAAAGTACCGAATCAATTTTATTTTCGAGCTGTTCTTTGGTTTTTTTATAGTTTTCAGTTGAATCTAATTCGCCATTCACACTTACGTAGAACTTAATTTTAGGTTCTGTTCCGCTAGGTCTTGCAGCAATTTTTGTACCGTCTTCTAGGTAGAAAATCAACACATTCGATTTTGGGAAATCTAATTCTTTGGTTGAATTTGCGTTAAAATCTTGCGCTTTGCCGGTTTGGTAATCTTCAAATAAAACCACTTTAGTATTGTTGAATTCTCTTGGCGGATTTTCACGTAAATTGGTCATCATTGTTTTAATTTCTTCAGCTCCGGAAATTCCTTTCTTCACCAACGAAATTAATTTCTCCTGAAATAAACCGTGTTCAACGTAAAGATTTAATAATTCTTGGTAAAACGAACTATTCTTATCTTTTGCTTGCGCACCAATTGTACAAGCGAGTAGAGTAGAGGTTACCGCATCTTTATCACGCACAAAATCGCCCACCATATAACCGAAACTTTCTTCGCCACCGCCTACAAAACTTTGCTGCGGATAGTCTTTAATCATTTTAGCGATCCACTTAAAACCGGTTAATCCCAATTTGCATTCTACACCGTAATGATCTGCTAATTTGCTCATCATTGGTGTTGAAACTACGGTTGAAGCAATAAATTCATCATTATTAAAACCGTTTTTCGCTTTGTATTCTTTCAGCAGAAAATCGGTCATTAAGATCATGGTTTGGTTTCCGTTTAATAAAACCATTTCTCCGTTATCATCACGAACAGCGATGCCTAAACGGTCACTGTCGGGATCTGTACCAATTACCATATCTGCTTGCTCTTCATCAGCAAGTTTTAATGCCATTTTTAAAGCATCAGGCTCTTCCGGGTTGGGAGATTTTACCGTTGGAAAGTTTCCGTTAGGTTCAGCTTGATCTTCTACAATAAACACATTGCTAAATCCTGCTTTTTCTAATACCTGCGGAATTAAAGTAATTGAAGTTCCGTGTAAACTTGTAAAAACAATTTTAAAGTTTTCTTTTGCTTTTTTAGAAACTCCAAAATCTACATTTTTCAATGAAGCTTCTACAAAAGCTTGATCTACTTCTTGATCTATATATTCAATAAGATCTTCATTAGCTTCAAATTTAATCTCACTGTATTCTAATGCGTTAATAATATCGACAATTTCTTTGTCTTGTGGTGGCACTAACTGGCCACCATCTTCCCAATACACTTTGTAACCATTATACTCCGGCGGATTGTGACTTGCGGTTAACACGATACCACATTGGCAATCTAAATGTTTTACAGCAAAACTAAGCTCTGGTGTTGGTCTTAGATCTGAAAAGATGAAAACTTTTATTCCGTTAGCAGAAAAAACATTGGCAACAATTTGAGCGAGCTCTTTACTGTTATTTCTGCAATCGTAAGCAATCGCTACTTTTATTTCTTGATCAGAAAATTTCTCTTTTAAGTAATTAGAAAGTCCTTGTGTATTTTTTCCTAAGGTATATTTATTAATTCGGTTGGTGCCAATACCCATAATTCCGCGCATTCCACCGGTACCAAAAGCTAAATCTTTATAAAAGCTATCTTCTAATTCTTTTTTATCGTTCTCTATTAAATGCTGTGTGTTTTTACGAGTATTTTCGTCAAAAACATCAGATAGCCAATATTTGGCTTTAGATAAAATTTCTTCCATTGTATTTTTTGAGTTAGTCGCTATTCACAAAAATAGCGAAAAAAAGACGGATGCCTATTGATTTAAGGTTTTGCTAACTTTATAACGTTCGGTTTTGTGTTGTGAGCGCAAAATAAGTTCAGCAATAAAACCTGCTAAAAATAGCAAAGTACCTAAAACCATGACGGTTAACGCAATATAAAACCAAGGATTTTGTGTGACCAAAATATCGGGAACGTGATTGTAGAGGTGGTATAATTTTGAAACACCAATGTAAAGCGCCGATAGAAAACCGACAAAAAACATTAAAATACCCAAACCACCGAAAAGATGCATGGGGTTTTTACCGAATTTTGATAAAAACCAAATAGTAATTAAATCGAGTAAACCGTGCAAGAAACGTTCTGAACCAAATTTAGTTTCGCCATATTTTCTAGCTTGGTGTTTTACTTCTTTTTCGGCAATGCGATGAAATCCTGCATTTTTTGCGAGTAGCGGAATGTAACGATGCATTTCACCATACACTTCAACTTGTTTAATAACATCTTTGTGGTAAGCTTTGAGCCCGCAATTAAAATCGTGCAATTGTAATCCGGAAACTTTGCGTGCTGCCAAATTGAACAATTTAGAAGGTAGATTTTTAGTGATGACGTTGTCGTAGCGTTTACGCTTCCACCCGGAAACCAGATCGAAATTTTCTTTCTGAATAAGATTATATAAATCCGGAATTTCTTCCGGATTATCTTGTAAATCTGCATCCATCGTAATAACTACTTCACCTTTTGCCGCTAAAAAGCCGGCGTGTAAAGCTTGAGACTTACCGTAATTCTTTTTGAAATGAATGGCTTTTACTGCAGGATTCGTTTCAGAAAGTTGCTTAATAATTTTCCAGCTATGATCGGTACTTCCATCGTCGATGAAAATAATTTCATAGCTATATTTATTGGCTTGCATTACTTCGATGATCCAATTGTAAAGCTCCGGTAAAGATTTTTCTTCGTTAAGAAGTGGGATAACGATGGATAGTTGCATAATTAGGCAGCTGTTGTGTCTTTTTCTCTAAAAATTAAGGCTAGTAAAAGTCCGATAACGCTATAAAAAATTAAGGTAATCGCTAAGCCCATTATTTGATTTGATAGTGAAAATTGATTTTCAGATTCCATTTTAGCGATAGCTTTATCAATTTCAGACTCAGGAGCGCCAAAACCTTCCATCATATTTCTCGACATTCTAATGGTTTCATCTAAAACATATTGAGCAGCATCTGGATCTATAAAATTAAAAAGTAAATAACTGCTTAACGTGTAAATACTAAGACCAATTACAATGATAATAAAGTATGAGGTAAACGAATATTTATAAGTGAAAGTTCCGTTGAATGCTTTTTTACATTTACTCATTCCTACAAGAGCGATGACGATGATGAGAAAAAATTCAACAAGTTTTAACCACCATTTAGTAATTAATTCTAGATTAAAGGTATAAATCAAGATAAAAAATAAGACTAAAATTATACCTAAAGTAAGTCCGTAAGTACTTGCGGTCGATTTGAAAGAAGGAGAATTTTGCATAATTTTGAAAGATTGAAGTTTGGCTAGTTAGTACACAAATATAGAAAAAGGTTACATTGCGAATAAAAAAACTTTTATTATTGTAAAAATTATTGGTAGAAGTGTTGTGAGAAAAGATATTTTGTATAAATTTGCACTTCGAAAATTATAAGGTTTAAAGCTAAAGAAGATGAAACAAGGAATCCATCCAGAAAATTATAGACTAGTAGCTTTTAAAGATATGTCTAACGATGAGATCTTTATTACTAAGTCAACGGTTAATACAAAAGAAACTATTGATGTTGAAGGAACAGAGTATCCATTAGTAAAATTGGAGATTTCTAGAACTTCTCATCCTTTTTACACAGGTAAGACAAAACTTATCGATTCAGCTGGTCGTATTGACAAGTTTAAGAATAAATACGCGAAGTTTAAGAAGAACTAGTTTCTTAACTTTTCAAGATATAGTGAAACCTTTAGATTTATTTCTAAGGGTTTTTTTGTGTCTAATTTTGTATAGGCTTAGGAAATAATTGTTTTTAAAATTTAATGAAAGATTTATATAATAAAGTCAATATATTCATTTTTATTTCAGAATTAGAGTATTGTTATACATCATACCTTTGTTTGTATTAATGATTGTTAGCCAGACTTATTTCATTTATTTGAATAGAATTATAGAATTATTACTATGTATGTAGAAAGTTATTTATTTATAATAACTAAGAAAATATATTAGAATAAAAAAACCTGCTTATTGAGCAGGTTTTTAAGCTTTAAAGCTTTGTTGCTTTCGGTAAGCTTATTCCTTGATAATTTTGAATGTTTGTGTAGCTCCATTCACATTTACTTTTACAAAATATGCTCCGGTAGTTAAGTTTTGAACGTTGACCTGAGTTTGAGTCTGTTTGATATTTTGGTTTTCAAACACTCTTCTTCCAGCTAGATCGTAAACCGTTATGCTAGAAATCAATTCTTCCGAAGAAATATTGAAATAAGAGTTAGCCGGGTTAGGATAAAGTTTTATCGAGCTTTTGGTGAAGTTATCTGCAGATAGGCTACTGTTACAAGTAATTTCTGCTTCCCAACCGCTTTCAGTTACAGATCTATCTGAAGCGAATCTTATGGTAATCGCTCCGTCAGGGTTTGTAGCAGTATAAGGAGGGAGTGTTAAGTTACCAGATAGATTTTCAGCATTAGGGAAAATTGGAGCGTTGATTGAAGTTCCATCATAAATTGTCATAAAATCGTAATCATATTCGGTATCAAAACTATTAAAAGTAAGTGTTAAGTAGTCTCCGTTATTTTGAGGATAGAATGTTTTAATAAGATACTCATCATTTCCATAGTTAGAGGTTTTACCTGTATCAGTAAATTTTTCATTACCACAGTAATCCCAGTCACTTAAGTAGATATATTTTTTGTAACTACTTATTTCATTAGCTGAACATAAACTAGCAACATATATATCGTAGTATTGGTTTGGTATAAGATTATTTAGGCTTACAGTAGAATTGTTAGTTATTATGGTATTATTGATTGTAAAATTACCATTATGCTCAATAACTCCGTATGACCATTCTGTTGAATAATTATCAATTATATTTAAATCTGTACTACTGATGCTTGAATTGCTGAAGGTAACATTTTCTATGTAACTCAAACACGCATTTGCACAAGATGCATTTAAACAACTTTTGCTATCAATATTATTTCTAATAAGTTGGCCAGGTTGAGGGCCAAAACCATTAGCTAAATTAACACCTACGCTAGTTAAGTGGCAGTAGCTCATAATTGTACCACCATTAGAAGGAGTAGGTCCATTACATCCTTCGCTATATCCGGCATTTGGACCACAACCATCAATAGCAGTATTATTACCGTTCCATACACAAGCGTGAGTATGCTCTGAACCGAACGAATGACCAAGTTCATGGGTCGATGCACCAACCGACCAGGAGTAAATAGGTATTTGGTTATAATATTGATTTACAGCAGAATATGCATAATTATTATTTGTGCATAGTGTATTTAAGTAAGCTACACTTGTTGTAGATGGCTGGTTAACAAGATGAGCAAGATCTCCGTTAAAATTAGAGGTACTACTTGCGAAGTATGCTAAATTATTTGAATAATCGTAGATGTAGGGATCTGGTTGGGTCCAAATCATAACTTCGCTTAAAGAAATATTTATACCGTCATTAGCATAAAGCGTTGCAATATTATTATGGAGTGCAGATACCCAGTTTATAGTTTGAGCGTAATCAGAATTATTCTGTAAATACGGTTCGTGGCCTACTTCATAATAAATTTTAACGCACTTTGACGTAGATGATAAATTGGTGTCAAAATTTTGATCTGTGTTCTCTGTTACATTTTTTTCTATTACATCCAATCCACAATCAAAAGGATTTGTTCCGGTTAGGTCGTGTTCTGCGAAAGCTATGTAATCTTCACTGTTTTTAAGTTTTCCGATATTAATGTTACCTAACTCTAATGTAGAAGCAATTCCATAAACACTATTATTAAAAAATGAAAAAGACGCAATAGACTTTTGAGCATTTTTAACGATACCTCTATAAAATACACCTTCTTTATAATCTAGTTTATTCTTATTATGATCGTAAGCATCAAAATCTTTATCTAATGCATTTTTACGATATAATTCGACTTCAATAATATTACCTTTAAATGGGATAGATAAGCTAATTAAAAGAGGTTTTTCTTGATAGATGTTTTGAATTACATTTTTATTCAAGTTGAAAAGTGATGCTTCTCTAACAGACCTTTCTAGTTCTTCATCTAGCTTTTTTTCTGAATTTGAAAATATATCATACGCCTTAAATGTATAACCGTTTTTATGATATTTCTCAATATCCTTCTTGATAAATTGAGATTCTTTTTGGGAAAACCCTATGCTAATTGTGAGCAACAATAGCGATTGTATTAACCTTTTCATAGAGAAACTTTAAATGAGTTGCAAATATATCAAAATAACAATAATCTAAAAGTAATGTTAAAATAGATTTATCATAGTTCAAATTTCTAATTAATTCTGAAAATTTATACGATAAAATCATTTCCAAGGTTTTAAAATAACAAAACTCACCATGAAAAAACTACTTTATATCTCACTTACCACTATATTATTGGTAGCTTGTAAAAACGAAAAAACATCAAATAACGATACAGCTCCAGAAGCATCAAAAGTTGAAACAAAAAAAACGCCGCTTCAAGAAAGTATGGCTAGAGGGAAATCTGTCTACAGCAAAAATTGTGCGCAATGTCACTTAGCGACTGGTAACGGAATCCCAAACTCATATCCGCCGCTTCGAAAATCAGATTGGTTCACTAAGAAACGGGAAGAAAGTATTCACGCAGTTAAATACGGATTAAGCGGAGAAATTATCGTAAATGGTAAAACCTACGACAATGTAATGACGCCAATGGGATTATCTGACCAAGAAGTTGCCGATGTGTTAAATTACGCGATGAACATGTGGGGCAACAAACAAGAAAAAATGGTATCTTCGGAAGAAGTTTCTCAAGTAGAAAAATAAACTCTTTGTGTATGCATTCAGTAGAGCTTCAGCAAAATTACGGCGGTTTATTTCAGCCTGAATTAGTAGAAGAGATCAATAAAGTTGCCATTTTTAAAGAAGTTAAAGCCGGTGAAGAACTCATTAATGTTGGCGATTACATCAGATCGATGCCGTTAATTTTAACCGGAGCGATTAAGATTCTACGAGAAGATGAAAACGGTGACGAGCTCTTACTGTACTTCTTAGAAAAAGGCGATACCTGTGCAATGACCTTAGCTTGCTGTATTGGCAGTAAAAAAAGTGAAATTAAAGCAGTAGCAGAAACCAATGCCACTTTATTGATGATTCCTGTTCAAAAAATGGAAGAATGGTCTTCTAAATTCAAAAGCTGGCGAAATTTTGTGTTCGATAGTTACCATCATCGATTAATGGAAGTTCTTCAATCTATCGATAACATTGCTTTTTCAAAATTAGACGATCGACTTATAAAATACCTTCAGCATAAAAAAAAGCTTTTTAAAAGTAATCTTATAGAAATTACGCATCAAGAAATTGCACGCGATCTCAATTCATCGCGCGTAGTGATCTCTCGTTTATTAAAAAAATTAGAAAACCAGCACGCTATCGAATTACATCGAAATTCAATTAAATTATTAGCTGTGTAACTTTTATCACGCTAGCTAACTTTTCTTTTATCTAGTTTTGTTTACAGAATTGAAAAAATAGCAAATGTTAATTAGCATTTTAGGGTTTATAGCAGCATTAATTATCGGGATCGTTTTAGGGCTTACCGGCGGCGGTGGTTCCATTTTAACTGTTCCGGTATTTGTATATTTATTAGGGATCGATCCGGTGTTGGCTACCGGTTATTCTTTATTTGTAGTCGGTATTTCCTCGATGTTCGGTGCCATTAAAAACCTGCAAAAAGGTTTAGTAAGTTTTGGAACTTCGCTCATTTTTGCCATTCCGGCGGTATTTGCGGTATTTTCAACTAGAAAATTCATTATTCCCGCTATACCTGAAGTCATTTTTCAAAATCAATCCATATTATTTACCAAAGACGTTGCTATTATGGTGTTTTTCGCCATATTAATGTTAGCCGCTTCTTTCTCGATGATGTTAGATAAAAAGAAGAAAGTTATAGAAACCGGAACAGACAAACCCAAAACAACAAATTATTTCAGCCTGATTTTATTAGGCGTTTTTACCGGAATCGTCACTGGTTTAGTTGGCGCCGGTGGTGGTTTTATTATTGTCCCAATTTTAATATTTCTGGCAAAACTTCCTATTAAAAAAGCAGCAGCCACTTCTTTATTCATCATTGCACTTAATTCGCTAATTGGCTTTTTAGGTGATGCTTTGCAAATCGAGATCGATTGGACTTTTCTGCTTTCTTTTTCAGCATTTGCTATCGTCGGAATTTTTATAGGGATTTACCTGAATAAATTTATCGATGGTGCTAAACTTAAAAAAGCTTTCGGTTGGTTGGTGTTAGTGATGGGAATCTATATTTTTTATAAAGAAATGATGATGTAAGATGAAAGAATTTTGGAACGAAAAATTTAATACCAAAGAATATATCTACGGAAAATCTCCGAATGTCTATTTAGCTGAAAAGTTGAAAGAATTACCTTCCGGTAAAATTTTATTCGTTGCCGAAGGCGAGGGGAGAAACGCTGTTTTTGCGGCTAAAAATAATTGGCAAGTTGAAGCTTTCGATATTAGCAATATAGCAAAAGAAAAAGCACTTGAATATGCTGAAGATTCTAATGTAGGAATTAACTATTCCACACAAGATTTTCTTGAAATTCCTTATAAGGAAAATTCTTTTGATGCGATAGCCTTAATTTATGCTCACGTTGAAACTACCAAAAGAGCGTCTTATTTCAAAAAGATCGATCGACTTTTAAAAACTGGCGGATTTTTAATTGCTGAAGGTTTTGGTCAAGATCATCCCAATTATCAAAAGAAATATCCCAACATTGGTGGACCAAAAAACGCTGAGCTTTTATTTTCTGTGGAAGAATTTAAAGAGTCATTCATCAATTATGATTTCTTAGAACTTCAAGAAGTAGAAACCAGTCTCAATGAAGGTGAAAAGCACGTAGGCAAAGGTTCTGTAGTAAGAATGTTCGCCAAAAAGAAGCTTTGATTTTTAAGTTGAAATCACAAGAAATTTTCAATGTAACACCGGTTACTTATAAAAGTGAAGATAATGTGTATTTTTGTTACCGATTGATAGCAAAATGTTAGAGAAATATTTAAAAATAATAAGCGATTCGTTTACCGGTTATTTCAACTATTTAGTGAGTGAAATAACCAATCCGTCTTGGACAAACTATTTCTACTGGCTCATTGGTTTATCGTTATTGGTTTGGGCGTTAGAAATATTTATTCCTTGGCGAAAAAATCAGCCTATTTTTAGAAAAGGCTTTTGGTTAGATAGTTTTTATATTCTGTTTAATTTTTTTCTTTTTTCTTTAGTAGGTTACAATGCGATCTCGAATGTTGGGGTAGAATTATTTAACGATTTTCTATCGCTCTTCGGTATCAAAAATATAGTTGCGATCGAAGTGCAAAATTTTCCCGTTTGGGCGCAGTTGCTAATTATGTTCATGGTGGCAGATTTTATTCAATGGAATGTTCATCGACAATTACACAAACAACCTTGGCTGTGGAAGTTTCATAAAGTACATCATAGCGTAAAACAAATGGGTTTTGCCGCGCAGTTTCGCTTTCATTTTATGGAAACTATTGTGTATAAAACTGTGCAATATGTTCCGTTGGCGATGATCGGTTTTGGTATCGAGCAATTTTTTGTCGTGCATATGTTCTCGGTATTTATAGGGCATTTAAATCACGCCAATTTAGGGTGGAGTTACGGTTGGTTAGGTTATATTCTCAACAACCCGAAAATGCACATTTGGCATCATTCAAAAGAATTGCCAAAAGACCGACCTTACGGAATGAATTACGGATTAAGTTTAAGTATTTGGGATTATTTGTTCGGAACGGCTTATATTCCCAAAAACGGAAAAAATATAGAATTAGGCTTTGAAGGAGATGAAGATTTCCCGAAAAGTTTTCAAGAACAGTTGATGTATCCGTTTCAGCATCAACAAAAAACAACACAGAAGTAAAATATAAAATCTTTAGAGATGAATATAAAACAATTTAACGATAAAGCTTTAGCGCATTACAGCTATGCGATCGTTTCCGAAGGAAAAATGGCAGTGGTAGATCCTGCAAGAAATCCGATGCCGTATTATCAATTTGCTGAAGAAAACAATGCTAAAATTGTAGCAGTTTTTGAAACACATCCGCACGCAGATTTTATCAGTAGTCATTACCAAATTCATAAAGAAACCGGTGCAACGATTTATGTAAGTGAATTGTTAGGAGCCGATTATCCTCACCAAACTTTTGATGACGGCGATAGTTTTATGTTAGGAAGTGTAAAATTTTCTGCCATTAATTCTCCCGGGCATTCTCCAGATAGTATTACAGTTTTAGCTGAAGAAGGTAATGACAAAGCAATGTTTACCGGCGATACGTTGTTCATTGGGAATGTTGGTCGCCCAGATTTGCGTGAAAAAGCAGGAAATATGCAAGCAAAGCGCGAAGAATTAGCCAAACAAATGTACCATACGATCAAAGATAAATTCACGCATTTACCCGATGAAACCTTGGTTTATCCAGCACACGGAGCCGGATCGCTTTGTGGGAAAAATATGAGCGATGCTTCATCTTCAACATTAGGGAATGAGCGAATGGGTAATTGGGCGTTTAAAGAACAAACCGAAGAAGAGTTTGTAGAAGAGATCTTAAAAGATCAACCGATGATTCCGCATTATTTTGGTTTCGATGTAGATACCAATAAAAAAGGACCGGATAATTACTTAAAAAGTATTGGTGAAGTCCCTGTTTTACTAAATGTAAATGAAGTGGAATCAGGCGCGGTAATTGTCGATATTAGCGCTGAAGAAGAGTTTAAAGCAAATCATTTAAAGGGAAGTTTTAATATTCAAGGAATTCGTGAACCACAAAAATTAGAAACCTGGTTAGGAGCCATCGTCCAGCCGGAAGAAGCTTTTTATTTAGTAGTTCCTTCTGTAGAAATGATAGAGACTGCTTTAGCGAGAATGGCTAAAATCGGTTATGAAAAGCAATTAAAAGCAATAATTACTCTAGCCGGAGATTTAAGTTCTTCTGAAAAAGTAGATGTGGAAGAATTTAAAAATAATCAGGAAAATTACACCATCGTAGATATTAGAAACGAACCTGAGGTTCAAGAAAATAAACCGTTTAAAAGTTCAATCAACATACCGTTACACGAATTGAGAGAGCGAGCAAACGAAGTTCCTACCGATAAACCAATCGTAGTGCATTGTGCTGCCGGTTACAGAAGTGCTGCCGGAAGCAGCATTTTAGATCGTGAGATAGATAAGGTGAGCGTTCTCGATCTAAGCGATGCTATTAAAGATTTTATGTAATCGAAAATTCAAATTTACCCTTTGTATAAAAAGAAAAAGCCAAGCAATTCAATTTTGCTTGGCTTTTTCGATATAAAGCAGGTTAAGCATTATATATTTTTATTTTTCAAAAAGTTTCCGTCAAGATCAAAAACAAGTTCAGCGCCACTTTTCATTTCAATTTGGTGCCCATCGTCATCCATTTTCCAATCGGTTACATAATCGTCACCATATCTGTTTTCTAAAAATAATCTCATCTTTTCCGGGATAAGTGCTGAAGGTATTTTTTCTTCACCTGAAATTTCGGTGGCATTCCCATTTTCATTAAAATCGATTTTGGTTCCGTTTTTAAATTTTACCTGATAGCTCTCATCTCCAGAATTAGGATCTGCATCAATTTTTTCAACCTGATGTCCTGCATAATAGTCTTTAACGATCTTTTGCGCATTCATAGGTAGTTTATCAAAATTTTCTTGTGCCTGACCAACAAATATTGCTAGTAAGGTTACGACACCTAAAATTATCCATTTTCTCATAACGATTTATTTTATTGGTTTCTTACAACTAAGATATCTATAGAATAATCTTCTCGTTATTAAGGTTTTGTGAATTTGAATAAGCTTAACAACTTTTACTAAAAAAGTATTAAGTAACTTGAGTTACAGATTTGTTCATACTAATCGAGCATATTTGTAAAAAATTTTATGACTATGAATTGGATTTTAGAACCTTGGCCGTGGTATATCGGCGGACCCGCAATCGCGATTTTTATGTTATCGCTCTTAATTATCGGGAAACAATTTGGAATGTCTTCTAACCTAAGATCGTTATGCTCAATTGGCGGTGGAGGCAAAGTGGCCGACTTTTTCAATTTCGATTGGAAAGCTCAACGATGGAATTTAACGATTATGATCGGTGCCGCAATTGGTGGTTTTATCGCCGCTAATTACCTTTCAGATAATACAGTGCAAATCAATGAAAGTTTACTTCCGCAACTACAAGAATACGGAATCAACAGCGTAGGAGAAGCTTATTTACCCACAGAGATTTTTGCTTTAGAAAATCTAAACCTTAAAAACATACTCATTTTATTAGGTGGTGGTTTATTAGTTGGCTTTGGTGCACGTTATGCCGGTGGTTGTACTTCTGGTCACGGTATCTCGGGATTAAGTAATCTACAATTACCATCGTTAATAGCGATTGTCGGTTTCTTTATTGGTGGTTTAGTAATGGTACATTTATTTTACCCGTTAATTTTTTAAAATCAGTTTGAAAATGTCACCTCGAGCGGAGTCGAGAGGTCATCAAAATATTTATCAACATGAAAACAATACTTTATTTATTTCTCGGAACGATTTTCGGGATCATTATGTACAAATCTGAAGCTGCTTCGTGGTTCAGAATTTATGAGATGTTCAACTTTGCTAGTTTCCATATGTATGGCATTATGGGATCTGCCGTTGCTATCGGTATGATCGGTGTTCAATTTCTAAAGAAAAAAAATTACAAAGCTATCGATGGCTCAGAACTATCACTTCAACCCAAAGAAAAAGGGATTTCAAGATACCTTTTAGGCGGAATCATTTTTGGCTTAGGTTGGGGTTTAGCAGGCGCTTGTCCGGGACCAATGTATACATTAGCCGGAGTCGGCTATATTTCAATTTTAATTGTTATTGCCGGAGCTATTTTAGGTACTTTTCTTTACGGTTTACTTCGGAAGAAATTACCGCATTAAAACTCATATTGCCTTTCTATTTTGGCAATTCTAACTTTATAAGCAGCATACCATTTATTTCTACCTAATTCTTGAGCTATTTGGTGTGCTGCATTTTCTTTCCAAGTTTTAATACTTTCTAAATATTTCTAATAAGATACGGTAATCCCAAGATTTTCCCGAGCACTTTCAATTCCTAGAAAACCTTGTTGTTCTTGAGTTAGTCTAAACATTTTACTAGCCATTTCTTCATAGGCTTTTGACTTTATTTTTAATTTAGAAGTTGAAATTACCGCGTAATACGGAGTTTGAAATTTTTTAGGATTTATTTTAATTTATTACCTATAGAAAATTACCAACAAAATTGAATTCTCAAAAAATATCAGTTTAGATTTTTATATATTTACAAATCATCAAAAATAAGTCTATTTATTTATCAATATGGATAAAAACTATAAAGTTAAAGTAAACGGAGATGTTGAGTTAGAGTTTGATTTAAATGAAATTCAAAATCTTGATGCACAACCACTTTCCGATAAAAAGTACCATGTATTAAAAGAAAACAAATCTTTCAAAGCAGAAGTTGTTCAAAGCGATTTTCTAAATAGAAAGTATACTGTTAAGATCAATTCAAATACTTACGAAGTCGATATCGCTAACGAGCTCGATTTATTGATCGAAGAAATGGGATTGTCTTTGGGTAATGCTCAAATGGTAAACGATATTAAAGCGCCGATGCCTGGTTTAATTCTTGAAGTTAATGTAAAAGAAGGAGATGAGGTGAAAGAAGGTGATTACCTTTTAGTATTAGAAGCCATGAAAATGGAAAATGCCTTAACTGCGCCAAGAGATGCGGTCATCAAATCGATAAGTATCGAAAAAGGACAAACCGTAGAGAAAAATCAACTTTTAATTGAAATGGAATAATAACTCTTTCGTCATTCTGGGCTTGACCCAGCATCTCATCCTCAGCATGTAGATTAAAAAAATTCTAAGATGAAAGAGAAGAAAAACTACAATTACTAATGAAAAAAATATTAGTTGCCAATCGCGGAGAAATTGCTTTACGGGTAATGAAGTCTGCTCAAAAAATGGGCATCAAAACCGTAGCGATCTATTCAACCGCAGATAGAAATGCGCCACACGTAAAATTTGCAGACGAAGCCGTTTGTATAGGAGAAGCTCCGTCAAATCAATCTTATTTATTAGGCGATAAAATTATAGAAACCGCAAAAAAACTTGATGTCGATGGGATTCATCCCGGTTACGGATTTTTAAGTGAAAATGCCCAATTTGCAAAAGCGGTAACCGATAGTGGCATTAAATTTATAGGTCCAAAACCTCACGCCATCGAGATAATGGGAAGCAAGCTCGCAGCAAAAGATGCGGTGAAAGCTTACGACATTCCTATGGTTCCCGGTATAGATGAAGCCATTACCGATACCGAAAAAGCCAAGAAAATCGCTAAAGAAATCGGTTTTCCTATTCTTATCAAAGCTTCTGCCGGTGGTGGTGGTAAAGGAATGCGCGTGGTTGAAAGTGAAGAGGTGTTAGAAGAACAAATGAAGCGTGCCATTAGCGAAGCAGAATCTGCTTTCGGCGATGGTTCTGTTTTTATTGAAAAATATGTGGCTTCACCACGCCATATTGAAATTCAGGTGTTAGCCGATGAACATGGCAATACCGTACATCTTTTTGAAAGAGAATGTAGCGTACAACGGCGTCACCAAAAAGTAGTTGAAGAAGCTCCGTCGGTAGTGTTAGATGAAGCTTTACGAAAAGAAATGGGAGAAGCTGCCGTTCGTGTTGCCAAAGCTTGCGATTATGTGGGCGCGGGAACGGTTGAATTTTTATTTGATGAACGTAGAAATTTTTATTTCTTAGAAATGAATACGCGTTTGCAAGTAGAACATCCCGTAACCGAATTAATTACAGGAATAGATTTAGTAGAAGAGCAAATTAAAGTTGCTCGAGGTGAAGCTTTAAGTTTTACACAAGAAGATTTAACCATCACTGGTCACGCCTTAGAATTAAGGGTTTATGCTGAAGATCCGTTAGACGATTTCTTACCAAGCGTCGGGAATTTAGAAAAATACGTAATTCCTGAGGGTGAAAATATTCGCCTCGATAATGGGTTTGAAGAAGGAATGGATGTGCCAATTTATTACGACCCGATGTTAGCAAAATTGGTGACTTACGGTAAAAGTAGAGAAGAAGCCATTCAATTAATGATCGAAGCGATCGATGCTTATCAAATTGAAGGTGTTTCAACCACCTTGCCTTTTGGGAAGTTTGTTTGTGAGCACGAAGCATTCCGCAGCGGAAATTTTGATACCCATTTTGTAAAGAAATATTATTCAGCTGAAAAGCTTCACGCCAAAACTGAAGAAGAATCAAAATTGGCAGCAATCATAGCATTAAGACAATATTTAAAAGATCAGCAACAATTACGTTTACCGATAACGGAATAATCTAAGCGTTTAACTTCCTGCAAGGTTTCTAAAACCTTGTAGGTATGAACAGATGAAAAAAGAATTATAAATATTGAAAAACTTAAGAATATAATTTATAGACCTACAAGGTCTCGAAGATCTTGCAGGAGATTAAAATAATTCTGAATTCTAAAATCAAATGAGTCAAAAAAATATAGATCAGCTTCAAGAAAAAATCAAAAACGCCCATTTAGGTGGTGGCGAGAAGCGAATTGCCAAACAACACGAAAAGAAAAAATTAACCGCTAGAGAACGGGTAGATTATTTGTTAGATGAAGGTTCTTTTGAAGAAATCGGGATTCTTGTTACACACCGAACTACAGAATTCGGGATGGACAAACAGAAAATCTATGGCGACGGAGTCATCACCGGCTACGGAACCATTAATGGAAGATTAGTTTACGTTTTCGCACAAGATTTTACGGTTTTCGGTGGTTCACTTTCAGAAACGCATGCCGAAAAAATCTGTAAAGTAATGGATTTAGCGGTGAAAGTCGGCGCACCAATGATCGGTTTAAACGATTCTGGTGGAGCGAGAATTCAAGAAGGTGTTCGATCTTTAGGGGGTTATGCTGATATTTTTCATCGAAATGTAAAATCTTCCGGAGTCATTCCACAGATTTCCGCAATTATGGGGCCTTGTGCCGGTGGAGCTGTTTATTCTCCGGCAATGACCGATTTTACGTTAATGGTACAAGACACGAGTTATATGTTCGTGACCGGTCCAAACGTAGTGAAAACGGTAACAAATGAAGAAGTAACTTCAGAAGAATTAGGTGGCGCAAGCACACATTCCACCAAATCTGGAGTTACGCATCGCGTTGCCATTAACGATATTGCTTGTTTAGAAGATATCAAAAAAATGATTGGCTATATGCCACAAAACAATCAGCAAGCGCCAGAAAAATTGCCTTATGAATTAGGCGATGAGCTTCGCCCGAAATTAGATGAATTAATTCCAGATAGTTCCAATAAACCTTACGATATGCATGAGGTGATTAACGGAATTATCGATGAAGATTCTTTCTTTGAAATTCATAAAGATTATGCTGAAAATATTATTGTTGGTTTCGCTCGTTTAGGCGGAAGAAGTATTGGCATCGTTGCCAACCAACCGATGAGTTTGGCAGGTGTTTTAGATGTAGATTCTTCGAAAAAAGCTGCACGATTTACGCGTTTTTGTGATTGTTTTAATATTCCGTTATTGGTATTGGTAGATGTTCCGGGATTCTTGCCGGGAACCGACCAAGAGTGGAACGGAATTATCCTTCACGGAGCAAAATTACTCTACGCTTTAAGTGAAGCAACCGTGCCAAAAGTTACTGTAATTACGCGTAAAGCATACGGAGGTGCTTACGATGTGATGAACTCAAAACACATTGGAGCCGATTTAAATTTTGCTTGGCCAAGTGCAGAAATTGCGGTAATGGGAGCTAAAGGAGCCAGCGAAATTATTTTTAGAAAAGAAATTAGTGAAGCCGATGATAGTGAAGCAAAATTAGCTGAAAAAGAAGCCGAATACGCTGAGTTGTTTGCTACTCCGTTTGAAGCTGCTAAACGTGGATTTATAGATGAAGTAATTATGCCACGCGATACGAGAAGAAAGCTGTTAAAAGGTTTCAGTATGTTAGAACATAAAAAAGTATTACGTCCTCAAAGAAAACACGGAAATATTCCTTTATAGATTAAAATCAGAACGTCATGCTGAACTTGATTAACTAACGTTGAATCTTTGATTTCAGCATCTCATTCAGATATTTTTTTAACTGAAATTAAAATGTCACAATGAGCTTGTCGAAGTGTAATAATGCAATTTCAGAATAGATGAAACCTAAAATTTTCCAAAACCGGTGAGTTGTTCCTCATCGGTTTTTTATTTTCCTGCTATGGAAAAATTTAAAAAAATTGTCGTTGTTGATGAAACGAAGATGAATACATCTGCTTTAGAAGAATTGAAAAATTATGCGGATGAGGTTGAAGTTTATCACGATGAACCTACAGAAGATGAAGTTAAAAATAGAGTAGAGGAGGCGGAAGCAATTATTGTTTCTTGGCGAACAGAAATTTCAGAAGAAATAATAGATAACTCTAAAAATTTAAAATACATTGGTTTGGCTTGTTCGTTATTTAATGATGAATCTGCCAATGTAGCGGTCAACTATGCTAAACAAAAAAATATAAAGGTCACTGGAATATTCGATTATGGCGACACCGGCGTAATTGAATTTGTAATTTCTGAAGTCATTCAGCTTTTACACGGCTTCGGGAAACACCAATGGAAGGAACAACCGGTAGAATTAAGTGGTCGAAAATTTGGAATCGTAGGTTTAGGAACAACCGGTCAATTATTAGCCAAAGCTTTAGAAGCTTTAAATGTTGAGGTTTTTTATTTCAGCAGAACTCGTAAAAAAGAATTAGAACATGAAAAACTTCAATATCTAGAATTAAAGAATTTATTAGATACTTGCGAAATAATCTCTATTCATCTTCCAAAAAATACAGAGATTTTAAAAGAAAAAGAATTCAAACAATTCGGTGATCATAAACTTTTAATCAATACCTCCTTAGGCTTTCCGTTTGAAGAAAAATCTTTTAAAAACTGGTTAGAGTTGAGTAATAATTACGCAATTTTTGATGGAGATGCCACAAACTCACTCCCTTCAACCGTCAAAAAACGATCAAATGTCATTATTTCAGAAAAAAGTGCGGGGTGGTCTCAAGAAACTCAAGAACGTTTGTCGCTCAAAGTTTTAGAGAATTTAAAAGATTTTTTAAATCATTAAACAACGTTAAGATGCTTGATTTTCTTGGCATTCCAAATTAATGGCATTACATTTGAGAAAATTAGGGTGTAGGAATTTTTCAAAGATATTTGTTATTATCATAGAAAGTTATTTTTACAAACTGAAAAAGAAGTAAAACTTAAAGAAAAATTATGTTAAAATCAGTAAAACTAAACCTATTTTTATTTTTAGCAACCCTTGGGACGATTAGTATGTCTGCTCAAACAGAAGCTAAAAAAGTTACCGATCAAGATTTAAATAAATTTGCAGATGCTTATCAAGCAGTACAGATGGAAAACCAAAAAGCTCAGCAAGAAATGGTAGCAATGATTGAAGAGTCTGGATTAGATGTTGAAAAATTTCAGAAGATTCAAAAAGCGCAAATGGATCCTAATACAGAAGTTGAAGCCACTGAAAAAGAATTAACTGCACACAAGCAAGTGATGGCAGAAATTCAGGCAATGCAGCCAAAATTACAATCTGAAATGGAAGCTTTAATTAAAAAGAAAGGTTTAACCATGCAGAGATATCAAGAAGTTGCGGCTGCAATTCAAACTAATCAAGAACTTCAGCAACAGCTTCAAGCAATTATGATGAAGAAGCAAACTGGTGATACAGAAGGATAATCACTAAGGAAATTTAATTTAAAAGCGATGCAAATGCATCGCTTTTTTTATGTTTGAACTTTTAACTAAAACGTTTTGCTAAATTTACTGAAATTTGAAATTATGAAACATTTTCTATTCTTTTTTCTAGTTACTTCTTTACTTATAGCACAAGAACCGGTAGACTATGTAAACCCATTAATGGGAACAGATTCTAAAGTAAGCCTTTCTAACGGGAACACTTATCCTGCGGTTGGTCTTCCTTGGGGAATGAATCTTTGGACACCGCAAACCGGACCGATGAATCACGGTTGGGCTTATCAATATTCAGCAGATAAAATTAATGGTTTTAAACAAACCCATCAACCTTCCCCTTGGATGAATGATTATGGGAAGTTTAGTATTATGCCAATTACTGGAAAACTTAAATTTAAACAAAGTGAACGCGCAAGTTGGTTTTCTCATAAATCTGAAGTTGCAACACCTTATTTTTATCAAGTTTATTTGGCAGATCACAATGTGACCGCTGCCTTAACTCCAACTGAGCGTGCTGCGCAATTTAAGTTTATATTTCCTGAAACCGATAGCGCTTATGTGGTTTTAGATGCTTTAGATAAAGGGTCTTTTGTGAAAATTATTCCTTCAGAAAATAAAATTATCGGCTACACTGAAAATTATGCCCGAGGAGATTTAAAAAATTTTAAAAATCATTTTGTTCTGATTTTTGATCGTCCATTTCATTTAAAAAAGACTTTTTATAACGATACATTAAGTGAAAAACTTTCGCAAGATGCTAATCATACAGGAGCTGTTGTAGGTTTTAAAACGAAAAAAGGAGAGGATGTTCATGTGAAAGTTGCTTCTTCATTTATAAGTTTAGAACAAGCTGAATTAAATCTTGAAAGAGAATTAGGAACAGATACTTTTGAAGATACCAAACGTAAAGCTCGAGAAGAGTGGAATGAAAAATTAAGTCGAATAGAAATTGAATCTAATGATATCGATAAAAAGCGAACTTTTTACTCTTGTTTGTATCGAACACTTTTCTTCCCCAATAAACTCTATGAAATCAATGGTGCAGATGAAATTGTGCATTGGAGTCCGTATAATGGTAAAATTGAAGAAGGTTATATGTTTGCCGGCACAGGATTTTGGGACACATTTCGAGCGCTATATCCTTTTCTAAATTTGGTTTATCCTTCGATCAATGAAGAAATGCAAGCAGGTTTGGTCAATGATTATAAAGAAGGTGGTTGGTTACCCGAATGGTCTAGCCCCGGTTATGCCAATATTATGGTAGGAAATAATTCTGCTTCTGTGGTTGCCGATGCATATGTAAAAGGACTTCGTGGTTATGATATCGATAAACTTTATAAAGCTTTGCTTAACGGAGCGAATAATGAAGGGCCAATGACTGCCGTCGGTAGAGCCGGAGCGCCATATTATACGAAATTAGGCTATGTACCTTACAATGTAGGTATAAACGAAAGTGCTGCAAGAACTTTAGAATACGCTTATGATGATTTTGCGATCTATCAATTAGCTAAAAAATTAAATCGGCCTACAAAAGAGATCAAACTTTATAAAAAAAGAAGCTTAAACTATCAGAAACTTTTTGATGAAAAAACAGGATTAATGCGTGGTAAAAATGAAGATGGTACTTTTCAATCTCCGTTTAATCCGTTTAAGTGGGGCGACGCTTTTACAGAAGGAAACAGCTGGCATTACACTTGGTCGGTTTTTCACGATATTCAAGGTTTATCAGACTTAATGGGTGGAAAAGAAAATTTCACTAAAAAATTAGATGCTGTATTTAGCATGCCACCCGTGTTTGACGATAGTTATTACGGTGGAGTTATTCATGAGATACGAGAGATGCAAATTGCAAATATGGGACAATATGCGCACGGAAATCAGCCTATTCAGCATATGATTTATTTATACAATTATGCCGGGCAGCCTTGGAAAACTCAGTATTGGATTCGAGAGACGATGAATAGGTTATACGCTGCGAAACCCGATGGTTATTGCGGTGATGAAGATAATGGCCAAACCTCTGCTTGGTACGTATTTAGCGCAATGGGTTTTTACCCGGTTTGTCCCGCAACAGAACAGTACGTTTTAGGAACACCTTATTTCAAAAAGATGACGATTCATTTAGAAAACGGAAATGATATTGTTATCGATGCTGAAGAAAATTCAGAAGAAAATAAATATGTTGATCAACTTGAAATGAATGGCGAAGTTTATACTAAAAATTGGTTGAATCATTTTGAATTAATGAAAGGAGTTCAATTAGATTTTAAAATGCAATCGGTTCCCAATAAAACTCGAGGAACTTCAAAAGAAGCCTATCCATATTCACTTTCTAATAAATAAAATTTTAAATCATAATTTATAAAATTCAGAATTAGATCATTTATGAAATGCTTTCTTAAAAACTCATTTTTCATCGCTTTAGTTATGGCATTCGTTCATAGCCAAGCGCAAGAAAAAGATTTGGTGAAATTTGTAGATCCTTTAATTGGTACTGCAAAAATGGGACACACCTATCCCGGTGCCACCGCTCCGTTTGGGATGGTGCAATTAAGTCCTGATACAGATACCATTCCTTTTGCTGTAAACGGAAAATACAATCCCGATGTTTATAAATATTGTGCCGGCTATCAATACGACGATCCTACCATTGTAGGTTTTAGTCATACACATTTTAGTGGGACGGGACATTCAGATCTAGGAGATTTTTTACTAATGCCAACTACCGGAAAACTTCAACTTAACCCGAATACAGCTTCTAATCCTGATGCAGGTTATCGTTCTCGATTTTCTCATAAAAATGAAAATGCAGAAGCCGGATATTACAAGTAGAATTAAAAGATTATAATATTAATGCAGAATTTACAGCTTCAGAAAGAGTTGTGATACATCAATATACGTTTAATGCTGAAGGATAAAATCACTTAATTTTCGATCTCACTCACCGAATTTATAATTATGATGGTAAAAATGTGTGGACATTTGTACGTGTTGAAAACGACACTTTGGTAACCGGTTTTCGACAAACTAATGGTTGGGCACGAACTCGAACCGTCTATTTCTCAATGAGTTTTAATAAGCCCATCAAAAATTATGGTCATCAAAAGAATGGAAAACAAACTTATACCGGTTTTTGGAGAAAATTTGATCAAACTAAAAAGCGTTCAGAAAATTGGAGAAATGTTTATGATCGATCAATCGGCTTTATGCGAGCAAAATTGAGTGATGGAAGTTTTCTACAAGATTTTGATCCTCTAAATACTAGTCAGCGTGGTTTTATAGAAGGCAATAGTTGGAATTATAGTCTTTACGTACCTCACGAACCCAAAGAAATGATTCAATTAATGGGTGGTGAAAAAAAATTCTCACAACATTTAGATTCTTTATTTACGATGGAATTGCCCGATAAATATTTTGAACATACCGAAGATATTTCTCGAGATGGTATTATTGCAAACTATGTACATGGGAATGAGCCATCTCACCATATTTTATATTATTATAATTATATGGATCAAGCTTGGAAAGCTCAAGAAAAAATCCGTTTAATTTTAAACGAAATGTATAATCCATCTCCGGCAGGTTTAGGTGGTAATGATGATTTCGGTCAAATGAGTGCTTGGTATATTTTCAATAGTATAGGTTTTTACCCGATGGCGCCGGCTTCCGGTCAATTTATGCTGGGTAGTCCTAAAATATATAAAGCAGATGTAAAACTACCTAACGGAAAGCAACTACATATCGAAGCAAAGAACCAAAGTGAAAAGAATGTATATGTAAAGTCTGTGACTTTAAACGGAAAGGTAATTGCAAACGGTATAATTACTTTTAAAGAATTGATGGAAGGAGGAGAGTTGGTCTTTAAAATGAGTAGAAAGCCTAATAAGTAATATTTTTATTAAAATCTGCGAATATAAAAAAACCCAGACTTTTAAGTCTGGGTTTCAATTAACAAAAGACAAAGTTTAGTGGAAATTTCTTTTGTTAATTATACACTTTCACTTTATTCAACATCCCAAAATAACGCTGTTTGTTGAGTGTCACCTCCTATAGCGTTTGCAGCATTGTTATAATTCGTTGTATTTAGATTTTGTTCTGTTATAGGGTAGGTGTATCTTAAAGGAACTGGATTTCCAGATGATTCAGGTAGATTAAATTCGGGAGCATCAAATTTTCTCCAAACATTCCAACCTTGATAAGGGTTATCGTACATCGCAATCCAAAATTGCGTACCTAGTAGTTCTTCCCAATTTGTTGAATCATAAGCTACTTCAGTTTGAGACAAATAATCTGATGCATCATCATCAGAGCCTCCCCAATAATTTATTGATGCTGTAATTGCTGCATTATAATGGCTTTCAGCATCACTAACAGAAGAATAGCCTCTTTGTGCAGCTTCGGCTAAATAAAATTCTACTTCAGCATAATCTAAAAGAATTCCTTCGTGTGCTGGATCTAAAAATGTTTCACCAACATGAGTAAAAGAGGCATAAGGGCTACTTCCACCGTAAGTACCACCGGTATAACCGTTATCTAAGTTATCGTCAAAATAGAAAGGTCTTCTAGGGTCTTCTAATTCATTCAATTTATCTACAATAGTATTTGCAGTAACATAATCAGATCTACCACTTTGAACTAAATCTACCCATAAAGGATTTGTATTTGGAGGCGAAGATTGATAATAAATTAATGCATTGTCTGAATTTGCCGTCATAACTCCATTATCAATTGCTGTATTTGCAGCATCTTGAGATAGGGTAGGGTTAGATTCTGAAATTCTCATAGCCAATCTAAGCAATACAGAATTTGAAAATTTTCTCCAGTTATTCATATTTCCCTCATATATTACATCTGCGTCTGTAAACCCTTGTCCATTAGCTAATGCGTCATCAGCTTCAATTAACCTATTGATCAAATCTTGATAGATCATTTCAGCTTCTGAATATTCAGGTAATGGGTTTTGACTTCCTTGAAGAGCACTTTCATAAGGTATATCTCCAAAAGTATCTACTAAAACTTGCCAAGCATACACTTGTAAAACTTCAATTTGAGCAATTCTAGCTGCTGCATCTTCTTCGCTTAGCGGACCATCACTTATAACTTGACCTTCTTGAACATTATTTTTTGCATCTTCTAAATCGAATAATACATTTTGATAAATTCTTGCCCAATGATTTGAAGGGATATTTCTATTGACAATGTTATAATTAGGCTCATCTAGATAAGTTGTAGCCGTCCAGTATTGAGATATAAATCTAAAAATATTAAGATTTACATTAGGCGTAGCCATTTGATCACCTAATGCCTGAGTGGAAGAGGTGAAAAGAAAATCTGCAGCTACATCTTGCGGATTTTTAGGATCTGTATTTAAACTTTCGAATTGATCGTCTGAGCAGGAGAAAAACACTGCTATAAACAATATTGCGATTATATATTTTTTCATATTATTTTATTTAAAATTTAAGTCTTAAACTTGCTCCAATTTCTCTAAAAGAAGGATAAGCACCAGATTGATAACCTTGTATATTACCAGAACTTAATCCTGCTTCAGGATCTGAATATGGAATATTCTTGTGAATGATCCATAAATTTCTACCAATTACAGAAACTGAGGCACTACTTAAGAATGTGTTTTCAAGAATTTTTTTCGAAAAATCATATCTTAAACTAACTTCTCTAAGTTTAACAAAAGATGCATCATAAATATGCCCTTTATTAGCATCTCTAGCATAACCGTAAGGATTTGCATAAGTATTAAAAGATGCTCTAGTTGTATTTGGTGCTCCATCTTCAGTAACACCAGGTAATATTCTACCCCCACTATCAGGACCACTTGTTACTGGAGCTCTTAGAGGGTTTCCTAAGTCGTTAGTCCCCACAGTTCTATCATACAAACCTGTTGCGAAACCATACCAAGTATCTAGTGAGAATATATCACCACCTTGTTGAACGTCAATCAAAAATGATAAGCTTACATTCTTGTAAGTAAATGAATTTTGAACACCACCAATCCAATCTGGTTGAATATTACCAATGATTTCATTATTGGTATCTGATGTTAAATAATACCCGTTGCTACCAACAATTTTCTGGCCATTCTCATTATATACATAATCAGAACCTCTAATAGCTCCATAAGGTTGTCCTGGTGCCGCATTGATAGAAACCCCTCCTTGTAAACTTGCAAGTTCTAGATTTTCAATTCCATCGGTGAGTTCAACAACCTCACTACGGTTTCTAGCCCAATTTACCGATAAATTCCAATTGAAATCTTCAGTTTTTATTGGAGTTGCTCTAAACAATACTTCAATACCTTTATTTTCGATAGTACCTGCATTTAAAATTCTAGCAGAATATCCTGTTGCATCGGAAGTTGGTACAGGAGTAATTTGATCTTCAGTTCTATTATTATAATATGAAAAATCAAAGCCTAATCGATTGTTTAAGAAATTTGCCTCTAAACCTAATTCGTAATTTTTAGATCTTTCTGGTCTTAAATTAGGATTATTTAGCGTTGCAGGGTTTGAAGCATTACCACTAGCATTAAATGGTAAACTTACGTTATAGGTATTTATTAGTCTGTAAGGGTCTGTGTCGTTACCAACTTCAGCATAATTAGCTCTAAACTTGGCAAATGATAACCAATCTGTTTCAACTAAATTAGAGACTAATATACTTGTTGAAATTGATGGGTAATAAAAGACATTATTATCTGTAGGTAAGGTTGATGATTTGTCTCTTCTAATTGTTCCTTCAACAAAATAAGTATCATCAAAACCTAAACCAGCTCTTGCGTATAAACCAAATAGCATATTTTTTGCATCATACTCATCTGGCGCTTCTAGAGGATTATTAGTATTACTTAGGTCGTATAATCCTGGGATAGCTAAACCTCCATTCGTGGAAGCATCAATATAATTCATGCTATTTCTTCTTAAATTCCAACCTGCATTACCATCTAGATTAATGTTGTCGGTTAAGTCTTTATTGAAATTAAGAATTATATCATAATTGTATTCTGAAACTCTATTATTAAATCTAGAATAACCGGATACGCCAGAACTACCAACATTTCTTCTTTCCTCTCTTAATTCATCATAAGTATCAAATGTAAAACGACCTAGAACGCTAAATACATCGTTAAATTCGTAATTCAGATTAATGTTACCGAAATATCTATTTCTCGTATCGGTTTCGTAGTTTTCATATCTAGTCCAATAAGGATTGTCAGAATATATAGGACTCAAATTATTAGGTCCGTTAGGATTCCAAGTAATATTTTCTCTAGTAGAAAGGTATGCTTGCTTTTGTTCTTCTAAATCGACATTTACCTGCCACCATTGTCTGAAAGCTTGCATAATATTGTCTGAATCATAACCCGTACCATATCTACCTCTACCATCTGTTTTGGTATATGAGATATTCGTGTTTGCAGAAAACTTATCAGTAAAATCATGAGACCCACTAAACTTTACAGTATTTCTTTTAATCTCACTGTTCGGTAAGTTACCATCTTGTAAGAAATTTGTAACGCTTAGTCTATACGTACTTTTATCTGTACCACCACTTAATGCAACACTATTAATTGCTGTTGTACCACCTTCCCAAATTGAATTAGGATCATTTTCAGCAGCACGCCACGGAGTTGCTTGTTGATAGGTATCTAATTGTGGATAAATTGAATTCCACTGAAAGATAGGTTGACCGTCAAATGCACCACCATAAGAAGCATCTTCTGTAAAAGGAGTGGTTCTATCTGGAATACCATCACCATCAATATCTGATAAGCCGAAATACCCATCATCAGAGTCATAATATGGGCCATAACCAGCACCATATTTTTTTTGATATACTGGTAAAGTATTTTCATTAACCTGTGATGCCATTAGTGTAGAACTAATGGTAACACCTATATCAGTATTTTTCTGCCCTTTTTTTGTTTCAATAATTATAACTCCATTTGAAGCTCTTGCACCATATAAGGCAGTAGCTGCTGCACCCTTTAATACATTAATAGATTTAATATCTTCAGGATTAATATCTGTGGCAGCATTACCGTAATCATACCCACCTGCACCAGACATTTGGCTAGAAGTGTTATTATTTGAATTGTCAATAGGGGTTCCATCAATTACATATAAAGCTTGATTATTACCTGTTAATGATGCATTACCCCTAATTACGGTATTTGTCGAACCTCCTAGTGTACCAGAAGGATTTATTCTTAATCCCGCAACTTTTCCTGAAAGCGCATTGGCAAAGTTAGTTGTTGGAACATCAGAAACTTCAGAGCCATCAACTTCTTGTGTAGCGTAACCAAGAGATTTTTTTTCTCTTTCTATACCTAATGCAGTTACTACAACTTCATCTAACTCTGCAGAATCTGGTTCTAATACTACATCAATTGTGGTATTGTTGGTCACCGGGTATTCTACTGTTTTTAACCCTACATAAGAAAACACAAGCACATCTCCTGTTTGCGCTTGTATTGAATAATTACCATCGAAATCGGTTTGAGTACCGGTCGAGGTGTCTTTAATCACAACATTTACTCCGGGTAAGGGTAAATTATTGTTGTCTGTCACTGTTCCTGTAATTTCACTTTCCTGCGCTAAAAGCAGTTGTGAAAATAGCACACTGAGCAGTGTGCAAAACACTTTAAATTTTGTTCTCATATTTATTTATTTGAATTAGCCTTTTTGAAGTAGGTGAAAAACAATTAAATAACATGTGTTAAAGTGAAAATTTAACAGTTTAAAAGCATTTATTTATAAAAATTTTAACTTTTTGTTAAGTTTTAGTAATAATATTTTAAGAATTTATCTAAATATATCATTAGTGATGATTTGGATATACTTTATAAAAAAAGCCACGCAATTTGCGTGGCTTTTTTCGTGAAAATATGTAATTAGATTATTACTTATTGATGATGTTATTTAAGGTTTCACTCGCTCTCATTTCTTTATAAACAAGTGCTTCGTCTGGTTTGTAATAACCATCAATATTTACCGGACTTCCTTGTGCAGCGTTTAATTCGCTTACAATTTTGTCTTCATTTTCTTTCATCGCAGATGCAATTTCAGAAAATTCAGCTTTTAAGTCTGCATCTTTATCTTGATTAGCTAAAGCTTCTGCCCAATACATTGCTAAATAAAAGTGACTACCACGGTTATCTAACTCATTAACTTTACGTGATGGTGACTTTTTGTTATCTAAGAATTTATCGGTCGCTTCATCTAAAGCATCTGCTAAAACTAAAGCTTTTGCATTGTCGTATTTCTTGCCTAAATGTTCTAAAGAAACGGCAAGCGCTAAAAATTCACCTAAAGAATCCCAACGTAAGTGACCTTCTTCTACAAATTGCTGTACGTGTTTTGGAGCAGAACCTCCGGCACCGGTTTCAAATAAACCACCACCATTCATTAACGGAACGATCGATAGCATTTTTGCACTGGTTCCTAATTCTAAAATAGGGAAGAGGTCTGTTAAATAATCACGTAATACGTTACCAGTCACAGAAATTGTATTTTCTCCAGCTTTCACGCGAGCTAAGGTAAACGTAGTTGCTTTTGCCGGAGACATAATGTGAATCTCTAAACCTTCAGTATCGTGATCTTTTAAGTACGTGTTTACTTTTTTGATTAATTCTGCATCGTGAGCTCTATCTTCATCTAACCAGAAAACGGCCGGCCAACCGGTATCTTTAGCTCTATTTACTGCTAATTTTACCCAATCTTGAATTGGAGCATCTTTTACCTGACACATTCTCCAGATATCGCCAGCTTCAACTTCATGCTCAATTAAAGCTTTTCCTTCAGAATCGACAACTTGAACAGTTCCGTCTGCAGAAATTTCAAAAGTTTTATCGTGAGAACCGTATTCTTCCGCTTTTTGAGCCATTAACCCAACGTTAGGAACTGTTCCCATCGTGGTAGGATCAAAAGCACCGTTTTCTTTACAGAACTCGATGGTTGCTTGGTAAAGTGGAGCGTAACTACTATCTGGAATGACCGCTTTGGTATCTTGAGTTTCGTTATTCTTGTTCCACATTTGTCCTGAAGTTCTAATCATCGCCGGCATAGACGCATCGATAATTACATCACTTGGTACGTGAAGATTGGTAATTCCTTTATCAGAATTTACCATCGCGATATCGGGACCGTTTTCTAAATCTTTTTGAATATCGGCTTCAATGGCAGACTTTTTATCTGCGGGAAGCTTTTCGATCGCACTTAATACATCACCTAAACCACTGTTAGGATCTGCACCGGCTTCTTTTAATTCTGTTCCGTATTTTTCAAAAACATCTCCGAAAAAAGCTTTTACTGCGTGACCAAAAATAATAGGGTCAGAAACTTTCATCATTGTAGCCTTCATATGAAGAGAGAAAAGAACGCCTTGTTCTTTAGCTTCAGCAATTTGTTCTTTTAAAAACTTTACTAAAGCTTTTGTACTCATAAACGTACCATCGATCACTTCACCTTCAAGTACGTGTACTTTTTCTTTTAATACTTTTGTTTCGCCGTCTTTTGTTTTAAGCTGAATTTTAACATCACCTTCTTTAGCGATGGTTAACGATTTCTCGTTTGCACGAAAATCATTAGCTTCCATCGTTGATACGTGAGACTTAGAGTCTGAACTCCAAGCTCCCATACGGTGCGGATTTTTCTTAGCGAAATTTTTAACTGCTTTTGGTGCTCTACGATCAGAATTTCCTTCTCTAAGTACAGGGTTTACAGCACTACCTTTTACCGTATCATATTTCTTTTTTATAGCCTCTTCTTCATCTGTCTTAGGCTCATCTGGGTAGTTTGGTAATTTATAACCTTGTGCTTGTAATTCTGTGATCGCTGCTTTTAACTGCGGAATAGAAGCACTAATGTTTGGTAATTTAATGATGTTAGCCTCTGGAGTTTTTGCTAATTCTCCTAATTCTGCTAAGGCATCTGCAACTTTTTGATCTTCGGTTAAAACTTCCGGGAAAACTGCTAAAATTCTTCCGGCTAAAGAGATGTCTTTAGTTTCAACATTAATCCCTGAAGATTGAGTGAAAGATTCTATAATTGGTAATAAAGAGTGAGTTGCTAAAAACGGAGCTTCGTCTGTTTTTGTATAAATAATTCTTGGTTGTTCTGCCATTTGAATTGTATTATTTAGTTTTTACGGATTTTTTCGTGAAATCCTTGGTTAATAAATCGTTTTTTTAAATCTACCTAAGAACGAATTATAGATTTAAACGTGAGAATCACAAATATAAGCAATTAGAGGCTTTTTTTGGGTATATATTTAATTAGAAAACTGTTAAGAAAATAGAAATTAGATAAGATTTTAAAAATTTAAAAGCCATTCCGTTATAGCGAGATAATGAAATGGCTTTTCGAAGAGATAGATTTAAATGTATAACTCTATCATCATCGTGACTTATCTGAAAATTAGATAAGATATGTTTTATTGAAATAGGAAATTCCTTTTGTCGTTTCCTCATTTCTTCTACTATAAAATTAAGAAATATTTATTTTGAAATCAAATTTTTATAAGTAATTAATTTTTAACCGTTTATAAACAGAGTTTATTAACTTTTGTTCATAAAAAAACCTCCAGTGAAAACTGAAGGTTTTAAATATGTTCTAAAAAATGCTGAATTATTTGAAACGACGTTCTTTAATTCTCGCTTTTTTACCGGTAAGCTCTCTAAAGTAGTAAATTCTAGATTGACGAACTTTACCTCTTTTATTAATTTCAACTTTTTGAAGTGCTGGTAAGTTGATTGGGAAAATACGCTCAACACCAACAGTACCACTCATCTTACGGATAGTAAAAGTTTGAGAAGATCCTTCACCTTTAATTTGAATAACTACACCTCTAAAGAACTGAGTACGAGTTTTAGCACCCTCTTTAATTTCGTAGTAAACCGTAATTGTGTCTCCCGCATTAAACTTTGGGAATTCTTTTTTTGTTACGAATTCGTCTTGTACAAATTTAATTAACGATTCCATTATTTAAATAGATTTAAAGATAAAACTAAACCAACATTCGCGACTATCGCCAGAGGTTGATATAGAAACGAGTGCAAAATTAATAATTATTTTTAAACCGGCAAGCTAAAACTTAATCTTTTAAAAGATCTGGTCTACGTTCTTGGGTACGTTGGTAAGCTTGCTCTTCTCGCCAAGCTTCGATCTTCGGGAAGTTACCACTGGTTAAGATTTCTGGAACTTTCCAGCCTTTATATTCGGCGGGTCTTGTGTAAATTGGTGGCGCTAATAAATTATCCTGAAAAGAGTCGGTTAGGGCAGAAGTCTCATTACCTAAAACGCCCGGTATTAATCTTATCACGGCATCACAAAGTATCGCCGCGCCTAACTCACCACCCGAAAGTACAAAATCTCCAACCGATATTTCTCGTGTGATAAAATGATCTCGAACACGCTGGTCGACACCTTTATAATGACCACAAAGAATAATGATATTTCCTTGAAGTGAAATTTGATTCGCAATTTTCTGGTTGAGCGTTTCACCATCGGGAGTCATATAAATAACTTCGTCGTAATCACGCTCTTCTTTTAATTGAGTAATGCATTTATCGATAGGTTCGATCATCATCACCATTCCTGCGCCGCCGCCAAACTGGTAATCGTCGATCTGTTTGTAATTATCGGTGGTGTAATCTCGTAAATTATGAAGATGTACTTCAACTAAACCTTTATCGATCGCTCGTTGTAAAATTGAAGCTTCAAACGGACTTCTTAGTATATCGGGTACAACCGTAATAATATCGATGCGCATAAACGAACCTTAGAGTTTATTCTTGTTTTGTTTGTTTTTTTCGTCTTGTAGCTGTCTACCGAGTTTTTGTTGTTTTTCTAAAGATTTTTTACGGTATTCGTCAAATTCAGCTTCATTTTCAGCTAAATTTTTCTTAGCCTCTTTCGTTAAAACATTGCTTTGTTTGTATTTATAAATAAAGAATACCAAAATTAAAACTAAAGCAAAAACAATTACCCACATTATGGTTTGGTAAGTGCCTTTATCGGTGGCAATTCCGAAGAAAGAAATTTGATCTTTTTCTTCAGTAACTTGGTTTAGATTATTCTGGGTATTATTTAATTCAGCTTTTAAATTTTCGATCTTTAATTTTTGCTCTTCGATAGTTTTGTTTGAAGCTGCAATTTCTTCATTTAAAGATTCTATTCTTTGTACGGTATTTTTTTGAAGTTGAGTAAGTTTGTATTGTTTTACAACCTTGTAATCTTGGTAATTATTAGAACCATCGATCACTTCGTTAAACTGACTGTTAATCGAATTATCTTCTTGCTCGGCTTCTTCTTGTGCTATGACTAAATTTACGGTAAGTAAAAAAGTTAGAAATAAAAAAAATGGTTTAAGTTTCATCATTGCTTGTTTTTTCAGCTTAAATAACTTTTGTTATTCCACTTTATTGTAAAAACATCTTTCGATTTAAATAAAGCTTCAAAGATAATTAAAGCATTTAAGTTTTATAATGAAAATAAAAAAAACCTACCGGGCAAGCAGTAGGTTTTTAAGACGACGGTTTTTACCTATTAATAATAAGTGAACCGTCTTACTTTGGCAATATATTTAGCCAGACGAATTACTTGATGGCTGTAACCATATTCGTTATCATACCATATATATAAGATCGCATTTTTACCATCTTCGGTAACGATCGTTGCGTTACTATCGTAAATTGAAGGTGCAGAAGAACCAATAATATCTGAAGATACCAACTCGTTATCGATCGAGTATTTAATTTGTTCAACCAAATTTCCTTCTAAAGCATATTTTTTAATAATGGTATTTAAACCGCTAACAGAAATAGATTTTTTCAGGTTTAAATTCAAAATCGCTAAAGAACCATTAGGTACAGGAACACGAATGGCGTTAGAAGTTAATTTACCTTCTAAAACAGGTAATGCTTTTGCTACCGCTTTACCGGCTCCGGTTTCTGTAATTACCATATTTAATGCAGCAGCGCGACCTCTACGGTATTTGCTGTGCATATTATCGACCAAATTTTGATCGTTGGTATATGCGTGAATTGTTTCTAAATGTCCATGTTGTACTCCTAAAGAATCTTCAACAGCTTTTAAAATAGGTGTGATCGCGTTAGTGGTACAAGATGCTGCTGAAAAAATTGAAACTTTATCGGGATCGTAGTCTTTATGATTAACTCCGTGAACAATATTTGGAATTCCTTTACCCGGCGCAGTTAATAAAACTTTACTCGCACCTTTTGCTTTTAAATGTCGCTTTAAAGCTTCTTCATCTCTAAAAGCTCCGGTGTTATCAATAATTAAAGCATCGTTGATGCCGTATTTGGTATAATCGATATCTTCCGGTTGATTGGCAGAAATAATATGAACAGTAGTACCATTAATGATCAATGCATTTTTCTTTTCATCGATACTTACTGTACCCGAAAAGTCGCTATGTACAGAATCACTTTGTAAAAGTGATGCTCTTTTTTCTAAAACTGTAGCATCTACTTTACCACGGGTAACGATCGCGCGAAGTCTTAACTGGCTTCCTTTACCGGTTTTCGTCATTAATTCTCTAGCCAACAAACGACCAATACGTCCAAAACCATATAAAACGACATCTTTAGGATCGATGTTTTTGTAAGATTTTGCTTTGGAAAGTTTAGTTGAAACAAATGCAGTTGCATTGTGTTTTGCATCTTCTAATTGGTACTCGTAAGTAAGTTTACCAATGTCTAATTTTGCCGGTGGAAGGTCTAAGGTCTGAATTGCTTTTGCAATTTCTACAGAATCGAAAATAGATATTGGTTTCTGTACAAATTTTGCAGCATATTCATGAAGGTTTAAAATCTCGCTCACGTTTTTATCGATAAGCTGATTTCTAAAAAGAACTAATTCTATCGATTTATCGTACCATAAATCGCTAACAATTTTAATGAACTCTACCGTTGCTTTTCTACGGTCTGCTTGGAAAGCAAGTTCTTTTTCGTATGCCTCGTTCTGACTCATTTTTCTGTGTTGTGTTTGTGAATAAAAAATTTTAAGTCGAGGCAAAAATACATATTTCAAACGTTTTCGTAACAAAAAAATAAAAAAATCCTCTTAGTGTTTCAAGAGGATTTTTTATGAATAATTCAAGGTTTAGTTTCTAAACGTGTAACTTTCTTGTTGTCCGTTTTGATTTCTAAACGTAATCTTAGTGTTTTCGTTTTCAGACTTGTTATTCATTATTTTTTTAACATCGTCTATATTTTTAATTTCTTTATTATCGATCTCGACAATAATGTATTTGTCTTGCGGAATTTCGATGCGTTGGGAGAGTGGTCTAACGATTCTAACTCCATGATCAATTTTAAAATTATTCAAATAATCTTGATCGGCATTGGTAATTTCGACGCCGGCGATATCTAGATTGTAAGTTTCGTACTTCGTTAGTTTTACGTTTGCTTCTCGCTCTTCACCATCTCTAAAGTAATTAATATTTACCGTATTCCCCGGTCTTTTAGTTCTAATGTAGGAAGTTAAATCTGAAAACTTTCTAATATTTACTCCATCGATCTCGGTAATAAGATCTCCACGTTTTAGTCCGGCTTTTTCCGCTCCTTCTGCTACAGAATTTATGTAAACTCCTTGAGAAATTGCAAGATCATTTTGCTTTGCAGCTTCCGGATTCAAAGTTCCGCCGGTAATACCTAAAATAGCTTGTTGTACATCGCCATATTCTAAAATATCTTCCACGATTTTTTTCGCATTATTACTCGGTACGGCAAAACCATAACCAATATAACTTCCGGTTTGCGAAGTAATAGCTGTGTTAATTCCTATTAATTCTCCGTTCGTATTTACCAAAGCTCCACCGCTATTTCCTGGGTTGATGGCTGCATCGGTTTGTATAAACGATTGCATTTTAGAGTCTCCTTCATTTAAATCTCTTCCTTTAGCACTAATAATTCCTGCCGTTACGGTAGAAGTTAAGTTGAAAGGATTCCCCACAGCCAAAGCCCAATCTCCAATTTTTACATTATCGCTATCGGCAAACGGAATATAATCTAAATCTTGTGCTTCAACTTTTATCAGAGCAATATCAGATTGTGGATCGGTGCCAATCACTTCAGCTTTATAAGTAAGGTTATTATTTAAAGTCACTTCTAATTCACTAGCGCCATCGATCACGTGATTATTGGTAACAATATAACCATCAGGAGTAATAATTACACCAGAACCGGCACCTTGTATGGCTCTACCACCGCGCATACCGCTCATATATTCACGAAGAGTTCTAGGTTGTCTGCCAATCGCTACATTTTTAACGTGAACCACTGCGTGTACGGTTTTATCGGCAGCTTCGGTAAAATCGGTTTCTACTGCATTAACTTTACTATATTTATTAGAAATAAAGGTTGCGGCTTCTTTTTGGTTCTCTTCTTGTGTTTCTAAAATTGGGTTAAGACTTTCATCTTCAATAAAAAGCTTGTAGCTTCCTAGGGTTATTGCTCCACCCAAGATCGAAACAAGTAATAAACTGGATAACTTTTTCATAGGGTTGTTGGTTTTAATTCTAAAATTATAAACTTTTGTTTCTTCATATTATTGGCTTAACTGTTTTTTAACGGCACCACAATTTCAAAGTGAATATTGTATATTTGCGCACTTTTAAAACGAAAAAATGACCGTAAAATTTTATAAATATCAAGGAACGGGTAACGATTTTGTGATGATCGATAACCGAGAAGGAATTTTCAAAAATGATACCAAAGTAATTCAGCGTTTATGTGACCGAAAATTTGGCATAGGAGCTGACGGACTTATACTTTTAGAAAATTCTGAAGATCCTGAAGACGATTTTAAAATGGTCTATTTTAACAGCGACGGAAACCAAAGTACGATGTGTGGTAACGGCGGAAGATGCTTAGTTCGTTTTGCGGAGTTTTTAAATATTGTTGAAAAAACCGCGATTTTTACAGCGATCGATGGTAAACATCACGCTAAAATTGAAGCCGATAAAATTCATTTACAAATGCAAGATGTTGCTGAAGTAAAAGAATTAGGAACCGAATATTTTTTAGATACCGGCTCGCCACACCATATCGTTTTTACGCCTGAAATTCAGCAGCTAGACGTGAAAAAAGAAGGTGCTGCCATTCGTTATAATGAAGTTTATAAAGCTGAAGGAACCAATGTGAATTTTGTAGAACCACAAGATGAAATTCTTCAGGTAAGAACCTACGAACGTGGCGTGGAAGATGAAACGCTTTCTTGCGGAACCGGAGTTACAGCTGTGGCTATCGCTTCAACTTACGCTAAAAAATACAATAGTTTACCGGTAAAAATACAAACACCCGGCGGAAATTTAGAGATCAGTTTCAAACAAAACGGAAATCAATTTACCGATGTTTGGTTAAGCGGACCGGCAGAACAGGTTTTTGAAGGTGTAATCGAATGCTAACATTATCGGGAAAACATATTAACTTACGTCCGCTAGAACCGGAAGATCTCGATTTTATTTACGATATCGAAAATAACGAAGATCTGTGGGAGTTAAGCTCAACGCAAATGCCTTATTCGCGGTTTTTAATTCAGCAATATTTAGAGAATGCGCATCGCGATATTTATGAAGTAAAGCAATTGCGCTTAGTGATCGAAAGTAAAGAAGGTGAGAGTTTAGGCTTGATCGATATTTTCGATTTTGACCCACAACATCGCAGAGCGGCGATCGGTATTTTAATTGTAGATCAAGAAAATAGGGGCAAAGGTTTTGGTGCAGAAGCTTTGCAATTACTTTGCGATTATGCTTTCGAGCGTCTAAAACTACATCAGGTTTTTGCAAATGTGGCGGCAGATAATTTAAAAAGTCAGAAACTTTTTACACAGCGAGGTTTTGAAAAAATTGGTGTAAAAAAAGACTGGAATCTCGTAAACGGAACTTATAAAGACGAATTTTTATATCAATTATTGAATAATGTATATTAAAAAAATAATATTAATCATTTCACTTTTAGGAGTGGTGGCTTTGGGGATATTTAGTTATTTTATTTATGACTCAATTTTTTCTCCCAATACCAAGTTTACTTCAGCAACAGAAGAAGTTTTTGTTGAAACCGATGAAGAATATCGAGATGTTATTCAACAACTGCGTCCGCTAGTAAAAGATATCGAAAGTTTTGATGCGATCGCCAGAAAAAAAGGTTACGCCAACAATCTAAAACCGGGAAGATTCATTCTGAAAAAAGGGATGAATAACAACGAAATGATCAATACGTTACGAAGCCAAAATCAACCAGTTTCTTTGGTTTTTAACAATCAAGAACGTTTAGAAGATCTTGCCGGCAGAATTGCTATGCAGATCGAAGCCGATAGTCTTTCGTTAATAGAAACGATGAAAGATTCAACTTTTTTAGCCGAAAATAATTTTAAGCCCGAGACTGCTTTGGCGATGTACATTCCCAATCAATATCAATTGTATTGGAATACTTCCGCAGAAATTTTTAGAAACCGAATGCTTAAAGAATACCAACGTTTCTGGAACGAAAAACGAAAGGCAAAAGCAGAAAAGATCGATCTAACGCCCAACGAAGTTTATACGTTAGCTGCCATCGTCCAAAAAGAAACGGCCAAAGTTGATGAGCGTAGACGTGTGGCTGGTGTTTATATGAATCGTTATAACCGCGGAATTAAACTTGACGCCGACCCTACCGTAATTTATGCTGTTAAGAAGAAAAATAACGATTTTGATACCGTGATCAAACGCGTATTATACAAAGATCTAGAAACCGATTCTCCTTACAATACTTATAAATATGCAGGGTTGCCGCCGGGACCAATTGCCATGCCAGATATTTCTGCGATCGATGCGGTGTTAAATTACGAAGATCACGACTATTATTATTTCGTGGCAAATCCCGAAAAACCAGGTTATCATAAATTTGCGAAAACCTTACGCCAACACAATAATAACCGACAAGCTTACGTACGCTGGATCAATAAAATGGGAATTAATCGATAGGATTGTTTCTGGGCGTTACCCTAACGGGTCGGGCTTTACACTACAATCTTTTTACTCGTTTCTCGTAAAAAGTATTTCCGTTGCAATCCCTAACGCAAAATGAGAAGCTTGTAAACTAATATTTCTTTATAAGATTGATAATTAGTTTTATAATTAATTCTCTTTGATCTGGAACACTCTGTGCTACAGCTAAAGCCAATGCTACTAAAGTATTATCATTAATTTTTCGTTCTTTATTGAACTTTAAGCTAAAATTATTTTGCTCTAAAAACCATACAAAAATGAAAGAACCAATTCTTTTATTACCATCACTAAATGCATGACCTTTTATAATTGAATATAGAAGTTGCGCGGCTTGTTCTTCAACCGTAGGGTAAGCCAATTCGCCAAAAACTGTTTGAGAAATACTTCCTAAAATCCCTTTAAAAGATTTGTCTTTTTCATTTCCAAATAATTCAGTAGCCTCTCCTTTTTTTATAAGCTCTTTTTTTAAAACTAGAATAGCATCTTTAACATCTTGATAGTTTATTACATAAATAATTTCTTTATTTAAATAATCTGTTTTTAGATTTTCAGAATCATATTTATTCAGTAATTCAAAAGATTTTGAGTAAAGACTGACAATATTTAAAAAACCATCAGTTAGATTTGTTTCTTTTTGGAGTATTACGTCGTTTAAAGTATTAATTTGATTTTCTAAAAGCGATATTTGTTTAGTTTTTTGGGTTAATAGTTTTTTATTTAGAACATATCCATTAAGTAAATATTCTTTTAATTTTTGTGTTGCCCATTTCCTAAACTCTGTAGCAATATTTGATTTAACTCGATATCCAATCGAGATGATTACGTCTAAATTATAATGATTAACTTGGTAACTTTTTCCATCTTTTGCAGTATGTGCAATTTTTGCACGAACTGATTCTTTATTTAATTCTTCTTCTTTAAATATATTTTTAATATGTCTACCAATAACAGTTCTATCTCTATCAAATATTTCTGCAATTTGTTGTTCTGTAGCCCAAATAGTGTCATTGTTTTGGTCTAAAATAACCTCAAACTCATTATTATGATTAGAAGGTTTGAAAACAGCTATTTTATTACTATTTGACATATGTGATGAAATTACAGCTTTTAAATATAAGTCAATATTTAAAAGTAAATAATAAAGATTAATCTTTAACCTTCTTCACTCGTTTTAAATCCAATAAATTGATAGGGTTAATGCCTAAATCTTTTACGTTTTTCTGTGTAAAGCGAACTACCTGATCGTAATATAAAGGCACAACAGCAGCTTCTTTCATTACGATCGAATCCATTTGTTGGTAGAGAGAGATTCTATTTTTTGCTTCAGAAGTATTGATGGCTTTTTCGTATAAACTATCAAAAGTAGCCGATTTAAAATGCGTGTAATTAGGTCCGTTGGGCGAGAAGTTTTCCGAATAAAATAGCGATAAATAATTTTCAGCATCGGGGTAATCGGCGATCCAACTCGCTCTAAAAATGTCTAATTTTCCCGCCGAGCGTTGCTGCCGAAGGGTAGAAGGTGGCATCACATCAATATTTACTTGTATCCCGATTTTCTGCAATTCTCGCTGAATATATTCTACTAGATCTAAATAGGAAGAGTTAGTGCTTATAGTCACTTCCGGAGAAGTATCGCCGGTTTCTTTTTGGTAAGCGGCTAAAAGTTCTTTCGCTTTTTGCGGATTGTATTCATAATATTTTTCTTTAGCAAAACCGGGTAAACCTTTTGGGATAAATCCGTTTTCTGCCGGCGTTCCAATTCCGTTTCGTAAATAGGTAATCATCGTTTCGCGATTAAAACCATAATTGATGGCTTGGCGTAATTGGCGAGCGTTAATTTCTGGTGTTTCGCTATCCAAGTAAATTCCTAAATATTCGGTATTTAAATAAGGTGCTGAAAGCATTTCAACTCGATTAGCGTATTTTTCTTTCAGTTGTCCAACCGAAGAAAGTAATTCATCTTTATAAGAAGGATCTAAACCGCTTAGAAAATCGATATTTCCTTGCGCAAATTGTAAAAATTCACTTTGCTTGTCGGGTAAAAAAGTGGTGGCGACAGCTTCCAAATAGGGGAGTTGTTCACCGTTTTCATCTTTTTCAAAATAAAGATTATTCTTTCTAAAAACCAGTTTTTCATTAGCTTCCCAACGTTTAAATTTAAACGGACCGGTACCGATTGGATCTTTTCTAAAATCAAGCCTTTCCATTTCAGTGGGAATGACTGAGCAAAACTTCATCGATAGCAAGCCTAAAAAGGCAGGAAACGGTTGTTGAAGCTGAATTTTCACGGTAGAATCATTTTCAGCAGAAATGGTTTTCACATTTTGCATCACCCAACTTCCCGGAGAAGCCAAATTTACGTCTGTTAAACGCTTCAAGCTATAAACCACATCTTTTGCGGTTACAATTCTGGTCGAGTCTTTCCCGAAAATTTCGTGTTTGTGAAAATAGACTTTCTTCCGCAGAGAAAATATATAGGTTTTAGCGTCTTCAGAAATCGTCCAGCTTTCAGCTAAATCAGGTTGAATATTTAAGCTGTCATCTAATTGAACCAAGCTGTTGTATAGCTGATGGCACGGCCAAATATTTCGTTGGTCTTTAGCAAAAGCAGGATCTAAAGAGGTGATATTTGCGTGTTCATTGTAGCGAAAAACCAAATGATCTCGATCGTAATTACTTGTGTTTTGGCAGGAAATTAGAAATAAAGTAAATACTAAAACGAATATTTTATTGGTATGGAAGCGGGAAGTTAGAAGCACGAAGTTTTAATTTATTAAGTTTTATTATTTGAAAATTATCGTCACCCTGAATTTATTTCAGGGTCTCATCATATTGATTACGTATTAAACGGATGTGATTCTGAGTCAAGCTCAGAATGACGCTTTTTTAAAAAACTGTAATTCACTATATTATAATTTAAGTTTCGAAACAACACAAACTTTCAAAAAATAGAAATCCTGCTGCAAAACTCATAATTCATTACTATATTTGCACGCGTTTTTGTAAGGAGTAACAAGGCTTATCGCCTAAGTTATTCATCACAATAATACTAAAAGATTAGGAAAGGAGCTGTTATGATAGATACAAATAAAAATGTAGCATTTTACACGCTGGGTTGTAAGCTTAATTTTTCTGAAACTTCAACGATTGCCCGTTCATTCGAAAATGAAGGTTTTAATCGTGTAGAGTTTACCGAAAAAGCAGAAATTTATGTGATCAATACGTGTAGTGTTACCGAAAATGCCGATAAGCGTTTTAAAACTATCGTGAAGCAAGCCCAGAAACTTAATGAAAACGCCTTTGTGATCGCCATTGGTTGTTATGCGCAATTAAAACCGGAAGAGTTGGCCGATGTTGAAGGGGTTGATTTGGTATTAGGAGCTACCGAAAAATTCAACATTACCAGTTATTTAAATGAATTACTGAGTCAGCCAGCTGAAACTCGCACAGCTCAAATCCATTCGTGTGAGATTGACGAAGCCGATTTTTATGTTGGTTCTTATTCGATTGGTGATCGAACGCGCGCATTTTTAAAAGTGCAAGATGGTTGTGATTATAAATGTACGTATTGTACCATTCCTTTAGCACGTGGAATCTCTCGAAGCGATACCTTAGAAAATGTGCTGAAGAACGCCAAAGAAATTTCTGATCAAGACATTAAAGAAATTGTATTGACCGGTGTAAATATTGGCGATTATGGAAAAGGGGAGTTTGGCAATAAAAAGCACGAGCATACTTTTTTGGAATTGGTAAAAGCTTTAGATGAAGTAGAAGGGATCGAGCGTTTACGAATTTCTTCCATTGAACCGAATTTATTAAAAAACGAAACCATCGATTTTGTTGCGCAAAGCAATACGTTTGTGCCGCATTTTCATATTCCTTTACAGAGCGGAAGCAACAAATTGTTAGGCTTAATGCGTCGTCGTTACCGTAGAGAATTATATGTAGATCGTGTGGAGCAAATTAAAGAAACAATGCCGAACGCTTGTATTGGTGTTGATGTAATTGTTGGTTTTCCCGGTGAAACCGACGAGTTGTTTTTAGAAACTTATAATTTCTTGAACGATCTTGATATTTCTTATTTACACGTCTTTACATATTCTGAAAGAGATAATACACTTGCGGCAGAAATGGAAGATGTCGTACCGTTAAAGGTGAGAAAAAAGCGTAGTAAAATGTTACGTGGTCTTTCAGCTAAGAAGCGAAGAGCATTTTATGAAAGTCAGCTAGGGAATACACTTACCGTACTTTTTGAAGGTGAAAATAAAGAAGGCTATATTCACGGATTTACACAGAATTACGTGAAAGTGAAAATGCCATGGAATCCGGAATTTGTAAATACTTTACACGAAGTAACTTTAACTGAGATTGATGAAGACGGCTTAGTTCGTTTTGATTTAGTAGAATCGAATTCGAACGTGGCGGTTTAGTTATTTATAGTTTCAATTAACATCAACTTAAATTGAATCAGGGTCTCATCATACGAGTTTCTACCTGTTATTTTAAATAAGATTCCATGTGGTGAGCGGAATGATGACGCTTAATCATTACGTTTATAAAAAATATAATCGGTAACTAAAGGTTCTATTTTATTTCTTCGGAAGTCGGCAATAATTTGCCCTTTGTGATGCGTGTAATGATTGGCAATATGAAAAAGAATATCTCTTACCGAATTGCTGAAGTCTTTTCCTTTTGAATTTTGATAGGTGATTAGTTGAGCTAAATCAAACTCATTAATGATCTGAAGCGTTTTAGCGTGAGTTGCCTCAATTAATTGAGGCAAATCTTTTAAATGGTGAAGTTGATGAACCTCCAATTTTTCTTCCGCTAAAATTCGAGCATTCCAAATTTGATGAGCATTGAGGCAATGACAAAACAAATTAAAAGTTGACTGCGGAATTTTTTCTTGGTGAGTTCCAAATTCAGCAATCAACTTTTGATTATAAAAATGATGGTATTCAAAAATATCGTTTAGAAAGACTTTCATTTTAAATATTCATCCCAACCGGTAATAAATCCGAATATTTCGATTTGTTAGCCCGAAAGAATTTTTTTACTTCTTTACTCGTGGGCACAATTCTAATTCTTCCTTTTTCTTCAATATAATCAAAGATCTTGGTTAGAAATTTTTCTTGATAACCTTGCTCTTGAAGTTTTTCTGATATTTCTAATTTCGAAAGAAAAATTTTACGTTCCTGTTCAGAATATTCTAACTTGATGAGATCGCCATCAATTTCAGCTTCAAACTGTCTTAAAAAGTCGTTGTTTTTAATTTCAAAATCTTCCATAGCATTCGTTTTTAATTATTCCATCGGCACTTCAATTAAAAGTATGCGTGCATCTTCTAATACTTCAATTTCTGTACCATTTGCTTCCCAAATACCTAGCGCATCTCTTTTTTCAAGCGTTTGATCATCAATTTTCACTTTACCGGAGATCAAGAAAATATACATTCCGTGGTTTTCCCGATGTACTTGGTAATTCACTTTTTTACCGGCATCGATGTTTCCTAAATTAAAATAGGTTTGTTGATGAACCCAAAGCGCATTGCCATCATTATCATCTTTAGGTGAAACAACGGTAAGCAATTTATTATGGCGATCTTCAGGCGTGTATTTTTTCTGGTCGTAACGAGGTTCTACATTTTCAGTTTCTGTAAACACCCAAATTTGTAAGGTATTTGCCATTTCGGTTTTGCTACCATTAAATTCGCTGTGTTGTACTCCGCTTCCGGCACTCATTACTTGTACTTCACCTTCGTGAATAATACCTTCGTTGCCCATAGAATCTTTATGCTGAAGCGCTCCCGCTAACGGAATAGTGATAATTTCCATATTTTGATGAGGATGCGTTCCAAAACCCATTCCGCCGTCAATAAAATCATCATTTAAAACCCGCAAAGCGCCAAATTGTAAGCGATTTGGGTTGAAGTAATTTGCGAAACTAAACGAGTAATTGGCTTTTAACCATCCGAAGTCTGAAGATCCTCTTGTTGAAGCAGGATGAAAAACTTTTTTCATTTTAAAAATTTTATAAGATCAAATACAGAAAGAACTGTTATTTTTGAAGTAAAGTTAGTTTTTTAATACCAGTTTTACTGTTATATCGCTGTTAAAATGGATGATCTAGAACCCAAAACACATGTTTACTTTATGCCGGGAATGGCGGCTAATCCTAGTATTTTTGAATACATTAACCTGCCCGAAAAATATGTGATACATTGGTTAAAATGGAAAATACCTTACCATAATGAAAGTATGCATTCTTACATTACTAGAATGTTAGAAGATGTTGTGCATACCGATCCTGTACTTATTGGCGTTTCTTTTGGTGGAGTGATCGTGCAAGAAATGGCTAAACTAATTTCGGTAAAGCGATTAATTTTAGTTTCTACCGTAAAATCGAAACACGAGTTACCGGCAAGAATGAAGTTAGCCCGTACAACCGGTTTATATAAAATTTTACCGACCAGTTTAGCCGGTAGAATAGGCGATCTAGAAAAGTTACCGGTAGGAGAATTTACCCGAAAGCGCGCACATTTATACAAGCAATACCTTTCGGTGAGCGATAAACAGTATTTAGATTGGGCAATACAAAAAATGGTTTGCTGGGATCAAGAAGAACCTTTAGAAGGTACTATTCATATTCATGGCGGTGCAGATTTGGTATTTCCTATAAAAAACATTAAAAATTGCATAGTTATTGAAGGTGGTACACATATTATGATTATTAACCGTTTTAGATGGTTTAATAAACATTTACCTTCTTTAATTGAAAAAGGAGAATTAGTAGAAAATTAATTATTGAAAATTGTGAAGATGAAGAAAATAAAGAACGGATTAATGATTATTGGTGTAGTGGCGATTGCAGGTTTAGGTATTCAGGCGGTAAGCTCAATACAAACTGAAGGTTCTAACGCCATAAGTACGACAAAAGAAGAAAACGATAAAGCAACTAAAGATTATAACGTTTATGCCTTATCGCTACCTGAAAATATAAATTTTGCAGGAGAAGCAGTTCCTGTTGAAAATCCCGATATTCACGAACGTATGGATCGTGAATTGTTGGTAAATACCTATTGGCAATCTAACGGATTATTGCTCATTAAAAGAGCGCATAAATACTTCCCGATCATCGAGCCAATTTTAAAGAAAAACGGAATCCCGGACGATTTTAAATATTTGGCAATTGCAGAAAGCGGACTAACACAAATCGTTTCACCGGCCGGCGCAACGGGTTTTTGGCAGTTAATGGAAGCGACTGCAGAAGAACACGGTTTAGAAGTTAACGATAATGTAGACGAACGTTACCATATTGAAAAAGCAACCCAAGCAGCTTGCGAATATTTACAGGAATCTAAAGAACGTTTTGGTTCGTGGACACTCGCAGCAGCAGCTTACAACGCAGGAAATTATGGGATTAGCAAACAACAAGAACGTCAAGATGTAAACGATTATTACGACTTACTTTTAGGAGAAGAAACCGGTAGGTATGTGTTTAGAATTTTGGCTTTAAAAGAAATTTTAAGCAATCCAGAGAAGTACGGTTTCAATTTTGAAGAAAAACACCTATACCAACCAATTTCTACTCAAAATGTTGAAGTAGATACCGCCGTTACAGACTTTGCGCGTTTTGCTAAAGACTTCGGTATTAATTATAAAATATTAAAAATTCATAATCCTTGGTTAAGAGAAGCACATCTTAACAATAAATCTCGTAAGTTGTACGAAATTAAAATTCCGGAAAAAGGAGTTTACACTTACCAACCATAATGTTAGAATTTATACAGAATAATATTTTTTTAACCTTAATTATTATCAACTATGTAATTGCCATTGGTACGGCAATATTTATCATACTGAATAATAGAAATCCCATAACGACCGTGTCTTATATTTTGGCACTGGTCGTTTTGCCGTTTTTAGGCCTTTTGATTTACTACTTTTTTGGTCAAGAATACCGAAAAGATAAAATGTTTAAACGTAAAAAGGTGTTTTATAATGAAACAGTTAAAAAATGGGAAAAGAAATTAATGCTGAATGATTATCGGTTAGAGAATTATCAATCAGATTTTCTTCATAATAAGGTTAACGTTGTGAAACTGCTTCAGAATAATCAAAAAAAACCACTCATCTTCGGTAACGATGTAAAAATCCTTATTAATGGTGAAAAGAAATTTGAATCTCTTTTTAAAGATCTAGAAGAAGCTAAAAACCATATTCACGTTGAATATTACATGTTTAACGACGATAAAATTGGTTCTAAATTTATCGAAGCACTTATTAAAAGAGCAAAAGACGGTATTGATGTTCGGGTAAACTATGATTATGTAGCGAGTGGTATTACCAATAAATCCATCAAACGAATGAAAGAAGCCGGGATAGAGATTTTCCCGTTTATGCCGGTTTGGTTTCCTAATTTAACCCGAAAACTCAATTATAGAAATCATCGAAAGATCGTAGTGATCGATGGGATTATTGGTTACGTTGGCGGAGTAAATGTTTCAGATGAATATGTAAATCCTAACGACACCGGCTATTGGCGAGATACACATTCTAGGTTAAAAGGAAATGTTGTAAAATCGATTCAATCTCATTTTTTATTGAATTGGAATTTTGTTTCTGAACAAGAAATCGAAATTACCGACGATTTTTTCCCGAAAGTTGAAGAAAAATGTGGAGATATTCCTGTGCAAATTGCTGCGAGTGGTCCAGATTCAGACTATCCGCACATTATGGAAGCTATTTTTACAGCCATCAACGGAGCCGAAGATTACATAAGAATTACCACACCTTATTTTATACCAAACGATCAAATGCTTACAGCGCTGAAAACCGCAAGTAGGAGAGGAGTCGATATAGAAATTTTAATTCCGAAAGAAGGAGATTCTTGGGCTGCAAAATACGCTACAAATTCTTACATACAAGAATTATTAGAGTCGGGCATAAAAGTTTACCATTATTGTAAAGGTATGGTTCACGCCAAAACAATGGTGGTCGATGGTTTACTTTCAACCATAGGAACTTCAAATATGGATTATCGTAGTTTTGAAATTAACTTCGAGATTACGGCAATTTTCTACGATGAAGGAATTAGCAAAAAAATGAAAGAAATTTTTGAAGAAGACGTTGAACATTGTGATAAGGTAGATATAGAAGACTGGGAAGATCGCGCCTTTTGGGAGAAAGTAAAAGAATCGTTTAGCAGGCTTTGGGCGCCATTATTATAACATTACTTAATGTTGAATTCTATTTTATTTAGAATTTCTTCTTCGTGTTCTAAAATTTGCGAAACTCCTTCAGAAACATTTTGATAATTAAGCGTGTACGATTTTTCGTATGAAGAATTGTATGGTAAAATCACGGTTCTACTAATATCTACGATTTGCTTATCAGAACCTATAAAAAATGTAGTTGGGAAACCTAGCGAATGTTTCATGGTTTTTACAATATAGGCATCGCGATTTTCTAATTCATCTACATAAACAATATCGATAGAATTATCATATTCACGAGCTACTTTTCTTACTTCACTTTTTTTATTCCAAAACAAAACAATAAAATCTATTTGATCTTCGTATTTTCTGGAAAGCTCGTTTAAGGCCGGTATTTCTCCTTTACCGGGAACACACCACGAAGCATAGGTTAATAAAAATATCGGTTTCTCATAATCGTTAAAGCAATTTTTATTTTTGCCCAAACAATTAATACTGAAGTTATCGATATAGGAACCTTTTAAACAGTGGTTAACTAGGGAGTCAAATAGGAAGTTTGCTCGGTTCACATCCTCATAACGATACGCTTTACTTATTTTTTTCTTATAGCCTTTGATGTGTAAACCAACGGCTTCAGAAAAATAAGTTTTATCGTCTTGAGCGTTAACAGAAAACAGAGAGAAACAAAAAAAGATTATGGGTATTAATTTATTCATACGCCAAAAAATCAAAAATACTAATATAAAGATATTAAAATTTATCTATTATTTTGAAAAATTGGCAAAAGAATAAATTTCTTCAGCTTAAATTGAAGATTTCTTAACAGCGTTAGATTTTCTTCATCTGCTGTTTCATCATTCTAATTTGTTCGTTGAGCATACCGTGTTTATCAAGCGTTTTAGCTTCTTTAAGTAATAATTGCGCTTCACGTTTACGTCGTTTAGTCATCGCAATACCTGCCAAATTAAGCTTTGCCATGGCTAAATCTTGACTCATCGATAAACCAAGTTTAATTGCTTTCTTAAAGTATTTTTCAGCTTGAGTGATATTGGTTTGAGAAACCATAAGTCCATGAAGGTAGTAGTAGTAACCTTGTTGTTTTTGTACCAAGGCAGACTCCGGATTAGAAATTTTATCTAACCATTTTTTAGCTCCGGGAAAATCTTGTTTTCTCAATCTAAGGAAGGCCAATAAAATTAATTCATTCTTAAAGTATAAAAAGATAAAAACTGCCGCTAATAAAATAAGTAAAATACCATTACCTATATTGTTTTCAATAAATTGATAAATAGCATAACCTATGGTTGCTGCAGCTAAAACTAATTTTATATTTTTGTTGAACATGTGTGTAATTTTTTTGGAGCCGCAAAGGTAAAAAAAACAATTAGAAAATTATTTAAAAATCCGTTTGGAAGAGTTAAAAGATATTGTATATTTGCCCGCAGTTTTAAAAAAGAGATTCTCTTATACAAAACAACGAAGATACTTAAGAAGATTTAAAGATATTTTAAAATGAAAAGAACGTTTCAACCCTCAAAGAGAAAAAGAAAAAATAAGCACGGATTTAGAGAGCGCATGAGTAGCGTTAACGGAAGAAAAGTGCTTGCACGTAGAAGAGCAAAAGGAAGAAAGAAACTTTCTGTATCTTCAGAAAACAGACACAAACACTAATATGATTTATTAGTGATTTAAAATATTAAGGTGTTACTTATCGTAACGCCTTTTTTTATACCTATTCGTATCTTAACTTTGTAACCCAAACTAATATATTTTTTCAGATGCCTAAAAACAAAGACCTCAAAAGTATTTTAATTATTGGATCGGGACCAATTATTATTGGTCAAGCTTGTGAATTTGATTATTCTGGTACACAAGCCCTACGTTCTCTGCGAGAAGACGGGATAGAAACTATTCTTATTAATTCTAACCCCGCAACAATTATGACAGATCCGTCGATGGCAGATCATGTCTATTTAAAACCCCTCACCACCAAATCGATTATCGAAATTTTAAAAGAGCATCCGCAAATCGATGCTGTTTTACCAACGATGGGTGGGCAAACCGCATTAAATCTTTGTATCGAGGCAGATGAAAAAGGTATTTGGGAAGATTTTAATGTGAAGCTTATCGGGGTAGATATTAATGCAATTAATATTACTGAAGATAGAGAACAATTTAGAGAGTTAATGGGCAAAATAGATGTTCCAATGGCTCCACAAGCAACAGCAACTTCTTTTTTAAGAGGAAAAGAGATTGCACAAGAATTTGGTTTTCCGCTAGTAATTAGAGCTTCTTACACCCTGGGAGGCGCAGGAGCCGGAATTGTTTACAAAGAAGAAGACTTCGACGAGATGTTAACTAGAGGTCTAGAAGTTTCGCCAATTCACGAAGTGATGATCGATAAGGCGATGATGGGTTGGAAAGAATATGAGCTAGAACTTCTTCGCGATAAAAATGATAATGTGGTTATTATTTGTACCATTGAGAATATGGACCCAATGGGTATTCATACAGGAGATTCGATCACTGTAGCGCCGGCAATGACGCTTAGTGATACCACTTTCCAGAAAATGCGTGATATGGCCATTAAAATGATGCGTAGTATCGGTGATTTCTCAGGAGGTTGTAACGTGCAATTTGCGGTAAGCCCAGACGATAAAGAAGACATTATCGCTATCGAAATTAATCCGCGTGTATCTCGTTCTTCAGCATTAGCATCAAAAGCAACAGGATATCCTATCGCAAAAATCGCTTCAAAATTAGCATTAGGTTATACCTTAGATGAATTAGATAACCAGATTACCAAAACTACTTCAGCATTATTCGAACCAACATTAGATTACGTAATTGTAAAAATACCACGTTGGAACTTCGATAAATTTGAAGGATCAGACAGAACCTTAGGTTTACAGATGAAAGCGGTAGGAGAAGTAATGGGTATTGGCCGTTCTTTCCAAGAAGCGCTTCATAAAGCTACACAATCTTTAGAGATTAAGCGTAATGGTTTAGGCGCAGATGGTAAAGGTTACACCGATTACGATACCATTATCGATAAATTAACTCACGCTAGCTGGGATCGCGTATTTGTGATTTATGATGCAATACAATTAGGTATTCCGTTAAGTAGAATTCACGAGATCACGAAGATCGATATGTGGTTCTTAAAACAATATGAAGAGCTTTACCACTTAGAGAAAGAAATTTCTTCTAAATATACGATCGATACCATTAATAAAGAAATTTTACTCGAAGCAAAACAAAAAGGTTATGGTGATCGCCAGATCGCTTTTATGCTGAAGTGCTTAGAGAGTGAAGTTCATAAAAAACGTGAAGAATTAAATATTAATCGCGTTTATAAATTAGTAGATACGTGTGCGGCAGAGTTTGAAGCTCAAACACCTTATTATTATTCAACTTTTGAAAGTGAAGTTGAAACTGCCGATGGTACAAAATATGTAGAAAACGAAAGTGAAGTTTCAGACCGTAAAAAGATCGTAGTTTTAGGTTCTGGTCCTAACCGAATTGGTCAAGGGATCGAGTTTGATTACTGTTGTGTTCACGGAGTTTTAGCAGCTTCTGAAGCGGGTTACGAAACCATTATGATCAACTGTAATCCAGAAACGGTGTCTACCGATTTTGATGTAGCAGATAAACTTTATTTCGAGCCGGTTTTCTGGGAGCATATTTACGATATCATTAAACACGAAAATCCGGAAGGTGTGATCGTTCAGTTAGGTGGGCAAACTGCCCTTAAATTAGCTGAAAAATTAGACCGCTACGGAATTAAAATTATGGGAACCAGCTACCAAGCTTTAGATTTAGCTGAAGATCGTGGTAGTTTCTCTAAATTATTACAAGACAATAACATTCCTTACCCAGATTTTGGTACGGCAGAAACTGCAGATGAAGCCTTAGCTTTAGCAGATGAGTTAGATTTCCCAATTTTAGTGCGTCCTTCTTACGTATTAGGAGGTCAAGGAATGAAGATCGTGATCAATAAAAAAGAATTAGAAGCGCACGTCGTAGATTTATTAAGAAAAATACCAAACAATAAATTACTGTTAGACCATTATTTAGATGGCGCAATCGAAGCTGAAGCAGATGCGATCTGCGATGGAGAAGATGTTTATATTATTGGTATTATGGAGCATATTGAACCTTGTGGTATTCACTCGGGAGATTCAAATGCGTTGCTTCCTCCGTTTAATTTAGGAGATTTAGTACTTCAGCAAATAAAAGATCATACGCGTAAAATTGCGTTAGCATTAGATACGGTTGGTTTAATCAACATTCAGTTTGCAATTAAAGACGACAAAGTTTACATTATCGAAGCCAATCCAAGAGCATCGAGAACTGTTCCGTTTATTGCAAAAGCTTATGGTGAGCCTTATGTAAATTATGCAACTAAGGTGATGTTAGGCGATAAAAAGATCAAAGATTTCGAATTTAATCCGCAATTAGAGGGTTATGCGATCAAACAACCGGTATTCTCTTTTAACAAATTCCCGAAAGTAAATAAACAATTAGGACCAGAGATGAAGAGTACAGGAGAAAGTATCTTATTTATCAAAGATTTAAAAGACGACGATTTTTACGAGCTTTACGCAAGACGTAAAATGTACTTAACTAGATAATACTTATGAATGGCCTGAAATATTTAATTTTCAGGCCTTTTTTTATAGCACAAAAAGTTTGGTTATATAAAACCGCTGCTCTAATTTTGCATTCGTAATGAGAAAGACATTTTCAAAATATATATTGTCTTTAACTATTCTTTTATTAGGAGTAGCTAACCTCTATGCAAATACTTCAGCACTTTCTGTTAATTTATTTGATACTACTTTAAATGAATTAACGCAAGAAGCAAAAACGCAAACAGACGATGATCATCTAGCGTTTATTACTTCAAGCTCTTCAGACTCAGAAAAACATCGCAAAGAATATGAAGAGCGTGTTACCGAAGAAGAATTTGAAGAAGATATTTCTTCCTCAAAAAAAATTACAGATCAAGTACAGCATAAATTAGCTTCTTTATTGTATGCTTTTCTGCTTGATTATCATTTTTCAGAACAAAACCACGATTGCTTTTCTAGTCACGAGCAATTTTCCAATCTAACAAGTCATACCCCGTTATACATAAGACTTTGCGTATATAGGTTATGATTTTTTACTTTAAGTAAACCCGGCTTTTTCAGCTTATTTGGGTTTACCTTTTCTCAACTTTTAGACTGAAGTAATTAACGAACAAAACTCGATTGTTTAAAGATCGCAGTTTTCTTTCGTGATGATCTTCATTCTTATTCTCAATTTCCAATAACATTTTAAATTAAAGTAAATCATGATGAGGAGAATTCTCATGTTCATGAGCTTGTGTACCATTGTTTTAACAAGCTGTGAATCTAAAAAACACCACGAAGAGTTAGAATCGAAATACTTAGTGAGTAGCCCGATTAGAAAAGACACCTTAATTAGTAACGAATATGTGGCGCAGGTGCGTTCGATAAGAAATATAGAAATTCGAGCACAAGAGCGCGGTTATTTGCAAGATATTTATGTAGATGAAGGTGATTTTGTAAAGAAAGGGCAGTTAATGTTTAGAATCATGCCTAAACTTTACGAAGCAGAGCAGCAAAAAGCAAAAGCTGAAGCAGATTTTGCTAGAATAGAATATGAAAATACAAAAGTATTAGCCGATAGTAATGTAGTGGCCAAAAACGAATTAGCGATGGCAAAAGCACATTACGATAAAGCAAATGCAGAATTAGCCCTGGCAAATGTTCATTTAGAATTTACTACCATTCGTGCACCGTTTGATGGTATTGTAGACCGTTTACACCTAAAGTTGGGAAGCTTAGTAGATGAAGGAGATTTGCTAACTACACTTTCAGATAATAGTGAAATGTGGGTGTATTACAATGTTCCTGAAGCTGAATACTTAGATTACAAGTCGAATAAAAATTCAGAAGAAAAGAAAGAGGTAGAATTATTAATGGCAAACAATAAAATCTATAACCAAAAAGGAGTTGTAGAAACTATTGAAGGTGAATTTAATAACGAAACCGGTAACATCGCTTTTAGAGCAAACTTCCCTAATCCGGACGGACTGTTGAGACACGGAGAAACCGGAAGTATTCTTACTAAAATTCCTTATAAAAACGCATTACTCATTCCGCAGAAAGCAACCTTCGAGGTATTGAGCAAGCATTATGCTTATGTGGTAAATGAAGAAGGTAAAATAGAAGCTAGAGAAATTAGTGTACAAGCTGAATTACCACATGTTTATCTAATTAGTGACGGTTTAACCGTAGATGATAAAATTCTACTCGAAGGAATTAGAAAAGTAAGAGATGGCGATCACATAAAGTTTGATTTTGAAGAGCCTGAAGAGGTGATCGCACATTTAGAATTATACGCAGAATAATTCAACTTAAAATTTAAAAATCATGTTTAAACGATTTATACACAGACCTGTATTTGCTATCGTTATTCCAATAATAATAGTTTTTATGGGGTCGCTGGCAATCAAACAATTGCCAATATCACAATTTCCGCAGATTGCTCCAACCACGGTAAATATTTTCGTGGCATATCCGGGAGCAAGTGCCGATGTTTTAGTAAAATCAACCCTAATTACCTTAGAGAACTCCATTAACGGAGTACAAGGAATGCGGTATATTGCTACCGATGCTACCAGTGCCGGTGAAGCTACGTTACGAGTAATTTTTGAACCGGGAACAGATCCTAACGATGCGGTCGTCCGAGTGAAAACCAGGGTCGATAAAGTAATGCCATTGCTCCCCGAGTTAGTTCAACGAGAAGGAGTTACCATTACGCCAATCCAACCGAGTATGTTAATGTACGTTAACCTCTATTCAAAAAGTAAAAGTATGGATGAAAAGTATCTATACAATTATGCCAATGTAAAAATGATCCCTGAAATTAACCGGATTAAAGGTATTGCTAAATCAAATATTTTAGGGAGTCGTAAATATGCGATGCGTGTTTGGTTAAACCCCGATAGAATGAGAGCTTACGAGGTTTCTGTAGATGAAGTGATGGAAGCTATGCAAAAGCAAAGTATTGTAGGACGCCCGGGACGTTTAGGTCGTAGTTCGGGTATCGAAGCACAATCTTTAGAATATGTTTTAACTTACAAAGGAAGGTATAACGAACCGGAGCAATACGAGAACATTATTATTCGAGCAAATGCCGATGGCGAGAGTTTACATTTAAAAGATATTGGTCGAGTAGAGTTGGGAAGCGAATTTTTCGATATTTACTCCAATTTAGATGGTCATCCTTCCGCAGCTATCGTTTTAAAACAAAGTTACGGTAGTAATGCAAGCGATGTGATCGATGAAGTAAAAGCCAAGTTAGAAGATATGCGAGAAGACTTCCCACCCGGGATGGATTATAAACTTAGCTACGACGTTTCTCAGTTTTTAGACGCTTCCATCGAACAAGTGGTGCATACGCTTCGAGATGCATTCTTTTTAGTGGCAATTGTAGTATTTATTTTCTTAGGCGATTGGCGATCCACCTTAATTCCTATTTTGGCGGTTCCGGTTTCTTTGATCGGAGCGTTTTTTGTGATTCAGTTTTTTGGTATTTCAATTAACTTGGTCACACTATTTGCTTTAGTGTTAGCCATTGGTATTGTGGTCGATGATGCGATTGTGGTGGTAGAAGCGGTTCACGCAAAATTCGAAGAGCATCCAGACATTTCCCCATATTTAGCAGTAAAACAAGTGCTAGGTGAAATTGGTGGAGCCATTATCGCAATTACCATGGTCATGGTTTCGGTGTTTTTGCCAATTTCATTTATGTCTGGACCGGTAGGAACGTTTTATAGACAGTTCTCGATCACAATGGCAAGTTCAATAGTAATTTCAGCCATAATTGCTTTAACCCTTACACCGGTACTGTGTGCAATGTTGCTGAAGAATAATCACGGAAAAGAGAAAAAACAAAACCTCTTGACCAAAGGCCTAGATAAGTTTAATAGTGGTTTCGATAAACTTACCGGTAAATACGTAAATGTGTTGAAGCGAATTGTGAGTAGAAGATGGCTTACTTTCGGAATTTTAATTGCCTTCTGCGCCGGTATTTATTTAGAAAGTCAAGTCTTGCCTTCAGGTTTCGTACCCAGTGAAGATCAAGGAACTATTTATGCGATTATTCAAACGCCACCGGGAGCAACTTTAGAACGTACCAACGAAGTTTCTAAAAAACTACAAGCCATCTGTGAAGAGGTTGAAGGTATCGAGTCGGTTTCTTCTTTGGCAGGTTACGAGATTATGACCGAAGGTCGTGGTTCTAATGCCGGTACGTGTTTAATAAACCTTAAAAAATGGTCAGATCGAGAACACACGGTAACCGAAATTATGGAAGAGCTCGAAGAAAAATCGAAAGATTTAGGAGCCATTATCGAGTTTTTCGAGCCGCCGGCAATTCCTGGGTTTGGTTCTTCAGGAGGTTTTTCAATGCGTTTGTTAGATGAAAATACCGAAACCGATTATCAGGATTTCGATAAGATCAATCAAGAATTTATGGAAGATCTTAGAAAGCGTCCCGAGCTTAAAGGTTTATTTACCTTCTTTGCTGCTAATTATCCGCAATACGAACTCGAATTTAATAACGAGTTAGCGATGCAGAAAGGAGTTTCAATCGGCGATGCGATGGAAAATCTGAATATTCTAATCGGGAGTACGTACGAACAAGGTTTTATTAAATTCAACCGTTTCTTTAAAGTTTATGTACAATCAGACCCTAAATTTAGACGATTACCTTCAGATGTACTGAATATGTATGTAAAAAATGAACACGGTGAAATGGTTCCTTATTCAGCATTTATGAAACTGAAAAAAATGCAAGGTCCTAACGAGATCACGCGTTTCAATATGTATAATTCAGCCTCTATTCGCGGTTTACCTGCTGAAGGTTATACCACGGCAGATGCGATACAGGCTATTCGAGAAGTAGCGGAAGAAACTTTACCTAAAAACTACGATATCGCTTGGGAAGGTCTTTCTTACGATGAAGCGCAACGTGGTAACGAATCGATCTATATTTTCTTGATCGTCTTGGTATTTGTTTATTTTGTTTTAGCCGCACAATACGAAAGTTTCATTATTCCGTTAACCGTTATTTTTTCTTTACCGGTCGGAGTATTCGGCTCGTTTATGCTACTCAAATTAATGGGCTTACAAAACGATATTTATGCTCAAATAGGCTTGATTATGTTAGTCGGTTTATTGGGTAAAAATGCGGTATTAATCGTCGAGTTTGCAGTGCTGAAACACAAAGAAGGCTTAAGCATTTTACAAGCAGCTATCGAAGGTGCAAAAGTACGTTTTCGACCAATTTTAATGACGTCTTTTGCTTTTATCGCAGGTTTAATTCCATTGATTGTTGCTACCGGAGCCGGAGCTGTTGGAAATAGAACTTTAGGAGCTTCAGCTTTAGGCGGAATGCTTTTCGGTACTGTTTTCGGGGTAATTATTGTTCCCGGTTTGTACTACATTTTTGGCAGTCTCGCCGAAGGAAAATCGCTAATTAAATTCGAAGAGGAAACTCCATTAACTGAAGATTTTGAGTATGATGAATAGATATAGAAAACAAAGAATAATAAACAGCTTCAGCATAAGTTTAGTACTACTTATGTTTACAGCTTGTGTTCCTTCATTAGTAAAGAAAACAGCAAATAAAGAAGTGCCTGCGAATTTTCATAATTCGCAGGATACACTTCCTGCTTTTGCGGGTACTCAAAAAGACACGATGAGTAGTGCGCAAATTAATTGGAAAGAGTTTTTTACCGATCCGTATTTAAATAATTTGATTGAAGTCGGACTAGAAAACAATCAAGAGCTAAACATTACTTTACAGGAAATACAAATTTCTCAGAATGAGGTACGCGCCAGAAAAGGAGAATATTTACCATATATAGGTTTACAAGCCGGCGGCGGAATCGAAAAAGCTGCTAAATATACACGTGATGGTGCTGTTGAAGAAAACTTGATTATTAGAGAAAATGAAGCATTTCCAGATCCGTTACCCGATTACCAAATAGGTGCTTACGCCACTTGGGAAGTCGATGTTTGGAATAAACTTCATAATGCGAAAAAAGCCAGTGTATTTCGATATTTATCTTCTGTAGAAGGGAAAAATTTTATGGTGACCCATCTAATTGCAGAAATAGCCAATTCTTATTATGAATTATTAGCACTAGATAACCAATTAGAAATTATTCATCAAAATATCAATATTCAGAGCAATGCGCTTCGCATCGTGAAATTGCAGAAACAAGCCGCGAGAGCTACAGAATTAGCTGTACAACGTTTTGAGGCTGAAGTTGCGAAAACAAAAAGCTTGCAATTTGATATTCAACAGCAAATTGTAGAAACAGAAAATAGAATTAACTTTTTGGTAGGGCGTTACCCGCAACCTATAGAGAGAAATTCTGCGGCTTTTACAGACTTGGTTCCTAAGCATATTCAAACCGGTATTCCTTCAGCAATGTTAGATAATCGTCCAGATATAAAACAGGCTGAATTAGACTTAAAAGCTGCCGAGTTAGATATAAAAGTAGCGAAAGCGAGATTTTATCCATCTTTAGGCATTTCAGCAAGCTTAGGTTATCAGGCTTTTAATGCGAAATACCTCTTAAAAACTCCGCAATCATTACTCTACAGTTTAGCAGGAGATATTACGGCGCCTTTAATCAACAGAAATGCCATAAAAGCAGATTACAATAGTGCGAATGCAATGCAAGTTCAAGCTGTATATAATTATGAACGTACCGTTTTAAATGCATATATCGAAGTTGCTAATAAGGTTTCTAGAATTAATAATCTCGAAAAAAGTTATGATCTTGTTGCGCATCAAGTAGAAGCTTTAACCAAGTCTATCGATATTTCTAATGGTTTATTTAGAAATGCACGTGCAGATTATATGGAGGTTTTGCTCACACAACGTGATGCTTTAGAATCTAAATTCGAATTAATAGAAACTAAAAAGAAACAGATGAATGCTTTAGTGAATATCTACCAAGCGCTTGGCGGCGGTTGGCAGTAACATTGAGTTTAATTTGTTGGGTTAATTGAGAGAAGCCACGCTGTGTAATGCAGTGTGGTTTTTTTATGGAAGATGAAAAATTTAAAGTTAAGTAAACGTTGGTAAATAGTTAATAAAAGGTAACTTAATTAGATTATATTTTTATTTTTGTAAGCCTAAAATAAATCATCAAAATTTATGAAAGGGCAATTTTCGGTACTATTTTTATTAGCATGTGTTTTGCTTTTATTTTCTCAAAAAAGTAGAGCACAGCAAGAAAAAGATTCTGTAATAGTAGAAGAAAATTGGAAAATCGATTACGGTTCTAAGGGTATTGAGCTTCGAGCGCCAGACAACAAATACCTTTTGCAAATACAGAGTAGACTTCAATTTAGATTTGCTACACCGAGTGATAATGATCCAGTTACCTTTAACGATTTTAATGGCCAACAAAATAGCGTATTCAAAATTAATAGATCTCGACTAAAAGTAGGAGGTCATGCTTACAAACCTTGGTTAAAATATTATTGGGAGTATGAATTAGGTCGATCTAATTTACTCGATTTTCGTGTGATGATCGAAAAATGGGAATGGTTAAACCTAAAATTAGGTCAATGGAAAGTAGAATTTTCAAGAGAAAGAAGAATAAGTAGTGGCGGTCAACAACTAGTAGATCGTTCAATTTTAAATAGAAACTTTACAGTAGATCGTCAACAAGGAGTTGAGTTATATGGTCGATTAAGAGATAAAGGCGCTTTAGATTTTAGTTATTGGGCTGGAGTTTTTACAGGAACCGGACGCGGAGCTCGTGATAACGACGATAAAAATTTAATGTACTTTGGAAGATTACAATGGAATTTTCTAGGTGAAGCCTTAGGCTTTAAAAGTGTAGATTTTGAAATACACCAAAAACCGGCTGCGATTATTGCGGTTGCCGGAGTTACCAATAGGAGTGCTTTTACGCGTTTTTCGAGCGCCGGAGGTGGTGTTCTTGCCGGTTTTGAAGAGCAACAACCAGGTCAATACCGTATGAACCAAGTAAACTTAGAAACAGCGTTGATGTATAAAGGCTTAAGTTGGCAATCAGAATTTCATACCAAAGAAATAGTAGATCATTTTAATAACAACCAAAAAAGTAATTTAACGGGGTATTATTTACAAGCCGGTTATTTAGCGCACCAATCGATTAATTGGTGGCCAGAACCTTTAGAGATGGCAGCAAGATTCGCTCATTACGACCCAAGTGAAGTGTCAGATTATAATTTAGATGAAGTTTCGCTGGCATTTAATTGGTTTTTTAAACAACACAAGAATAAACTCTCGATGGAAGTTTCAAACTTCGATTATGAAACTCCGCAAGCCAATGTCGAAAACGAATGGCGTTTTCGAGTACAATGGGATATTTCATTTTAAATAGTAAATAAATCTAAATAAGAGAGAAGAGGTTGAGGTAACAACCTCTTAATTATTACCAGCTTTCTTGCAATCCGTTTGCAAGAGCAGCTTTATATTTTTCTTCATCAAACTTATATAAGTCCGGTGCTTTATGAGCGCCACCTTTACGAGTTTCATTCAATTTTTCTAGAATTGCGTAACGCGTCATTTTTCGGTAAAAGTTACCACGGTTTAATTTTTTATCTAAAATAATTTCATAGAGTTTCTGTAACTCGGGCATGGTAAATTTTTCAGGAAGAAGATTATAACCCACCGGTTTATAATTTAAATCTCTTCGAAGTTGAAGTAGCGCCGCATTAAAAATATCTTCGTGATCCATCATAAATTCTGGTAGATCATTTATATCTTTCCATTCGCAAGCTTCAGAAAAAGTATCGACAACAGGATTAACGGTTGAATAATCTATTAGCGCATAATGAGCAATAGAAACATAACGTTGTTTATGCCAAAGATCGTCCGGAAAATCTTTGAAAAAAGCTTCAGATCTATTTCTTTTACCGAAAGTTTTAAATTGATTTAGGTAAATATCTTGTGCTCCTGTTCTATCTTTTAATATTCGATTAGCAGCTTCATTTAAATCTTCATCTTTATGAAGGTAACCACCGGGTAAACCCCATTCTTTACTACCATTTAGTTTAAGTAATAAAACTTTTAGACTTGCGTCGTGAAATCCAAAAACTACGCAATCTATAGAGATACTTGGTAAGAACTCTTTTTTTAGTTGGGGTGATAACTCTAATAATTGGTTATATAATTCTTTTTTCATATAATTCGCTTATTCTTCAAATGTATACATTCTTCTAAGTGAAATCAATAATAAAACATTTTTATATAATACAATGCGTAAAAAAGCCTTATCATTTCGATAAGGCTTTTTTTATTCTATTATTAAATTGAAAAATGAAATCAGCAATTATTTTTTAGGATCGCTAATTGTTTTATCCATTGGTTCGGTTTCCAGATTTGCGGCATCATCGATGGTCATTTCTGTAATAAACTCTTCTTTAGGAGTACGTATTTTTTTCATATTTACCAGCCAATCGTTTTCATTTTCACGATAACCTAAAGGCAATAACAACGTACTTTTATAACCAGAACCTTTTAATTTTAAAAGCTCATCTAATTTTTCAGGTAGAAAACCTTCCATCGGAGTAGCATCAACTTTTTGCTCTGCAGCAGCAGCAATTGCCATCGAAAATGAAATATAACTTTGTTTAGAGGCGTGATGCGCGTGCCACTCTTCACTTAATTGAGAATACATTCCCCAAAGATTATTTTTATAATCATCCATGGTGCTGTGAGGCAAATCACGCTCATCCATCGTATAATTAAATACTTCGGTGATGCGCTCTTCGGTATATTTATCCCAAGCGGCAAAAACTAATAAATGCGAACAATCGATAATCTGGTTTTGGTTCCACGCTAGATCTTTGATCTTAGTTAATAGAGCTTCATCAGAAATCACGATAATTTTATAAGGCTGTAAACCCGATGAAGAAGGAGCTAAACGAGCCGCTTCTAAAATGTAATCTAATTTATCTTGCGGCACTTTTTTGCCGTTCATTTTTTTGGTAGCGTAACGCCACTGTAAATCATTAAGTAAACTCATATTTCAAAAAATTTTTTGACAAAGTTAAGGAGTACTGCTTTAGTTGAGTAACTTTGTGACAAAAAGTAATAGTGACATTCGGGTAACCACAATATTTATGGAGGTAGTAGAAAAAAAATCGGCATTAATCACTTGTTCAGAAAAAATTAGAGCCATACACGACACGATGGATGTGTTGAGCGGTAAATGGAAGGTTTCTATTATTGCTTGTTTATGCTACCAATCCATGCGTTATTCTGAAATTTTAAGAGAAGTTGAAGGAATATCGGGTAAAATGCTAAGTCGTGAATTAAAAGATCTAGAGATCAATAACCTCATTCACCGTAAAGTGTTAGACACGAAACCGGTAAGCGTGAGTTATGAAATTTCTGACTACGGAAGATCATTAAAACAACTTACCGATGTTATTGCCGATTGGGGAATAAACCACCGAAAAGAAATGATCAAAGAGTTTTAATTACCCTAATTCTTTAATCACTTTACACGGGTTTCCGGCGGCCATCACATTGGCGGGAATATTTTTTGTCACCACACTGCCGGCACCGATAACACTTTTATCTCCAATTTTTACACCGGGGCAAATGGTTACATTGCCACCAATCCAAACGTTTTTACCAATATGTATAGGTTTACCTTTTTCAATATGTGTGGCTCGCTTTTCTGCATTGGTAGGATGCACGGCGGTATAAATTTGCACATTCGGGCCAAACATGGTTTGTTCGCCAATTTCTATCACGGCTAGATCTAAAAGTGTACAATTAAAATTGAAAAATACGCCTTTACCTGTTCTAATATTATAACCATAATCACAATAAAACGGAGGTTGAATAAAAGTTGCTTTATGAGCATTAGGTAATAATTTTCGGGTAATTTCTTTTTGCTGCTGAAGATTTTCCGGCGGGTTATGATTGAGCTCGTGCAATAATTTTCTGGCAGCTAAACGTTCTTTACTTAATTCTTTATCTAGCGGATTAAAATATTCTCCTGCCAGCATTTTTTCTTTTTCTGTTTTCATTTGTTAGTTGAGGTTTTGCGTTAGGGGTTGAGGCTTTGTTGGAGCTCTTTTGAAATTCCTGCCTACGCAGGAATTTGAAAAAGCGACTGCCGAAAACCCGACCCGATAGGGGAACGCCCTAAATTTTAAAGATATGATAAACTATAATTACACAAAAGTGCCACGACAATGGCGAGCCCAAAACTGAGTAACGTACCAATGAGAATGTACTCAGTGAGCTTACGGTCTTTAGATTCGGTGAGGTCGCTAAACCTGAAAATTGACTTGGCGGCAATTAGAAAACCAACGCCCTCCCAATGCTGCGACGCAATAAAAACAAATACGAGTAAACGTTCTAAGATCCCGATGTATTTTCCGGCGTTTTCGAGCGATTCGTCTTTTTCGATCTCGGTATTGGGCTTGTAAATAGAAATTAAGGTTTTTATCATAATCGATGCCGGCATGGTCAAAAAGAAGGCTCCGGTAAGGTAACACAGCAAAATAGGCGAGAGGTTAAAATGAATATTCTCCCGCTCGATTAAAAAATACAATCCGAAAATTATACTGAAATGAAATAGCTGATCGAGAAAAAAAAGCAAACGTCGATTTTTTTCATTTTGAAAACTAAGCTTCCAAGCGTCGATGGTCAAATGAGTCACGGCAATAGTTAATGGAACGTACCAAAGTTTTAGATTCCATAGGAAAAGAAAATTCAGCAGTAAATGAATCCCGACGTGAAAGTAGAGTTTATTCGAAGCTAATTTTTTACTTTCTTTTTCTTTTACCCAAGAATAAGGTTGCAACAGAAAATCGCCCACCAAATGCGCTAAAATAAGTTGGAGTAATAGCATCATAATATCGACTTTATTTTCTGTTGAAAAATTTTGTTGAAATCGGTTAACTGACTTAATCCTGCACGTTTTTGGCGTTCACTTACCGTGTTTTGTTTGATGCCGATTAATTCTCCCAATTGTTGCTGATTCATTCCCGGATTTTCTAAACTCAATTTAACAATTTCAGCTGAATTTGGCGTCCAATGATCCATCGTTAAAAGCGCTAACTGAAAATATACATTCAGTTCTTCGTCGAGTTTTAAGTTTCCGGTATTGATGAGTAGATTGGTTTTTTCGCGTTTCAATTTTTCAAACACTTCGCCCGATCTAATAAAAGCACTTCCGTTAGCTTCAGAAATTGTTGCTGCGTCATAGCTTTTTTCACCCAAACCGATCGCCATTCTGGCATCGAGTTCTTTCATTGTTTTTAAAGCGGCTTTGATGTACACACATTGCCAAAAAACTTCTAGCGGCGATTTTATTTCTACTTGAAAGCTATCGCCTCTAAAAATTTCCCAATCTTTTTGCTCTTTACCCAAAACCTGAAGCGTCGCACGCATCTGTTCTAAGTAAGCTTCCGGTAAATTAACCGATTGCGAATTAATAATATCTCCTGTAATTACACTTGTCATATTTCAAATATCGTTTAAAAACACGATAAATACAAATATCGTTTTTAAAGACGATAATATAACTTATCGTTTATAAAGATGATAAATTCAAATATCGTCTAAGAAAGCGATAATTTAACCAGTGAATTTTCATAATTTTTATCTGAAATTAAAAAGTGTTAAACCTTAAAACTAGGTAACCAAAGTCACGCTATTTAAATTAGGATGAAGTAAATTTGTAGGAGAACTAAACTTCGCTTTTTCTATGGAAAATCTAGAGGCCGCAAGACTTCAAATGGCAATCACACTCATTTTCCACATTGTATTTGCCTGTATTGGGATGGTGATGCCTTTTTTTATGGTGATCTCGCACTATAAATGGTTAAAAACTCGAAAAGAAATTTACTTAAAACTTACCAAAGCTTGGCAACGTGGCGTAGCAATTTTCTTTGTTACCGGAGCGGTTTCCGGGACTGCACTTTCATTTGAATTAGGTTTACTCTGGCCGGAATTTATGAAACACGCCGGACCTATTATCGGGATGCCGTTCTCGTTAGAAGGAGCCGCCTTTTTTGTAGAAGCGATCGCACTTGGTTTTTATTTATACGGTTGGAAAAAGTTACCCGAAAAATTCCACTGGTTTACCGGAGTTATTATCGGTATTTCGGGAGTGATGTCGGGTATTTTGGTCGTTGCCGCTAATGGTTGGATGAATTCACCTTCAGGTTTTACCTATGAAAACGGAGTATTTTCAGATATCAACCCAATAGAAGCGATGTTGAATGGCGCTTGGTTTACGCAAGCTTTACATATGACGCTGGCAGCTTTTGTAGCGACCGGTTTTGCCGTTGCGGGAATTCATGCCTATCAAGTTTATAAAGGAAGAAATGTAGAATTACACAAAAAAGCATTCCGCATAGCCATTATTTTTGCCGCAGTTGCAGCATTGTTACAACCCATTAGCGGAGATATTTCAGCAAAAGATGTAGCAGAACGACAACCAGCAAAACTTGCTGCTTTAGAAGCACACTACGAAACAGAAAAAGGCGCTCCGCTTTATATCGGCGGAATTGTAGATGAAGAAAAGCAAGAAGTAACTCATAAAATTGAAATCCCAAAAGCACTTTCGTTTTTGGCTTTTGGCGATTTTGATGCGGAAGTAAAAGGTTTGAATGACTTTCCCGAAGATGAACAACCTCCGGTAGCGATCGTTCATTACGCTTTTCAAATTATGGTGGGCATCGGTACATTGTTAGCGATCGTTGGCTTGTTTTATCTTTTAAGTTTAAAGTGGAAAAAGTGGCAAAATCATCGTAAATTCTGGTTGCTATTTACCTTAATGGCGCCTTTGGGTTATATTGCTTTAGAAGCCGGTTGGATCGTTACAGAAGTTGGCCGCCAACCTTGGATCATTTATCAAGTAATGAAAACCAAAGATGCGGTCACGCCAATGCCGGGAATTTTCTATAGTTTAATTACCTATACCGGGATGTATATTGTACTTACCTGCGTAGTGAGTTGGCTATTGGCAAGACAAATTAAAGTATTGAACCAAAACGAAGCTTAGTATGTTAACCGTAGTTTTATTCTTTCTATTTTTCTCGTTGTTTCTCTATGTATTACTAGCAGGAGCAGATTTTGGCGGCGGAATTATCGAATTATTTTCTTCTCCTAAAAATCAAGAGAAAACCAAGCAAACCATTTATCGTGTGATGGGACCCATTTGGGAAGCCAATCACATTTGGATCATTATTTTAATCGTGATCTTATGGATAGGATTTCCGCAGTATTTCAACATTTTTGTAGTGTATTTACATATCCCGATTACCTTGATGTTATTGGGAATTACAATTCGTGGTCTAGCCTTTATTTTTAGACATTACGATGCCGTAAAAGGGCGTTCGCAAGGTTCTTATAATGCGTTATTTAAATTAGGAAGTATCTTGAGTCCGCTGTTTTTGGGAGTGATCTTTGGTGGTTTAGTAGGAGGGAACATTAATTTATTTTCTGAAAATCCTAACCTTAGTTTTAAAGAAATTTATATCGACGGTTGGTTCAATGTTTTTTCGGTATTGATCGGTGTTTTTTATATCGCGCTTTGTGCGTTTATCGCTTCTAATTTTTTAATTGGCGAGGCAGATGATGAAGATGAATTAAACTTATACCGAAAAAAAGCAAGTTACTCTACCATTATTTTAGTTTTCATAGGTTTAGTGATTTTAGCTTATGGTTATTTTAATGAGATTGATTTTGTGATCGATTTTATAGAAAACAAATATTCGATCGTTGCCGTTGCCATTTCCGGGATTGTATTAATTCCACTTTGGAAGATGATTAAATTAAAGCGAAAAGCTTGGGCAAGAATTTTAGCCGGAGTACAAGTTTTATTAATTGTTTCTGCGGCGATGTTAGCACATTTTCCTGATGTTATAATTACTTCAACACAAGAAATTAGTATTTTAGATGGTGTTGCTCCAGATAGTGTAATTCAAGTGTTAGGGATTGCATTACTTATTGGTGGCGCTATTATTTTACCGGGACTTTATCACTTAATGAAGTCTTTTCAACTTATCAAATTATTTAAATAATGATCAAAGAAATTACCCTAATTTCCGGAGCTGTTTTCGGGATTTTAGCCATTGTTTTAGGTGCTTTTGGCGCCCATGCTTTAAAAAAAACTTTTACTGAAGAGCAATTATCAAGTTTTGAAACCGGCGTAAAATACCAAATGTATCACGCCATTCTCCTGTTGGTGATCGGTTTAAATTTTCCCTTGGTAAATACGATCGAACATTTTATGGTATTTTTTGTGATCGCCGGAGTAATTCTCTTTTCGTTTAGTATTTACGGTTTATGTATTTCTTCCAGCAGAGGCAAGAAAATTAAAATTTTAGGTCCGATAACTCCACTCGGCGGACTTTCACTCATCATCGGTTGGATCTTGATGTTAGTCGTTTTCTTAGATTACGGATTTTATTTGGGTGCGTAAGGGATCGAAATGGCATCCTTTTTTTGCTTTGATAAATGGCAAAAAAAGATATAATGAAGAGCCCGACCTGTAAGGTTACGCCATAAAAAAAGCTCCGACTAAATTACTAATCGGAGCTTTTTTTATATAAAATCTTTAAACTTATCTACTCAATTCAAGTACCTGAACGCTTTCGTTCCCATCGGTCGATTTCCAAACCTGAGTTTTAGATTTGTCGCTCACGATGATCCAGGTTTTGTTTAACGCAGATTTATCATTCTTCTTAGCGCTTTTAATTACGATATAATCTTCGTGTAATTCGTAATTAAATTCAGACTTATCGGAATAATCATTCTGAAAAACATTGTAGTTAATATCCTTAGTTCCTTTTCCGTTTTTCTTAAAAGTGATGGTCCCGATATTTTGCGAAGTTGTATTTTGACCCTTATCGTTTATCACTTCATATTTATCAATATTCCAGGTGTTTACGATATTTGGCGAACAACTCGCTAAAGAAATAAAGGTGACTAAAAGTAAAAGTTTGCTTTTCATAATTAAATTTATTTTTAGACAAAAAAACAACTTTAATTGCTTGTAAACCCTTGATTTTGCAGAGATTTAACTTTTAATCGTTCAATTCTACCTGTACGCGATATTGCTGAAGATCGTTTTGAAATTCTGCAGACGAGAAATCGATATGATGAAATTCTTCATCACGTTTACGCTTTAGTTGCGTACGTTTCATACTTTTTAAAAAGCGAAGTACACTTTTACGACGTGATAAAATTAAGCCGGGAACCTTCATACTATTTCCGTTTTTATCTTTGGCAACCATCGTAATGTAAGACGAGTTACAGTGTTTACTTTCGCCGGTTTGTATATTTTCTGCTTCCACACGAATCCCGATCACCATCGAGCTGGTTCCCACATAATTTACCGAAGCCTTCATCGTCACCAACTCACCAATTTCGATAGGTCTTAAAAAATCGACGGTATCGACGCTGGCTGTTACGCAATATTGTCCGCTATGTTTCGAAGCACAAGCAAACGCGATTTGATCTAATAACGATAAAATATAACCTCCGTGAATTTTTCCGTTGAAATTAGAATGGGAGGGAAGCATCAATTCAGAAATGACCACTTCAGATTCAGAAACGTGTTTAAATTCTTTACTCATAATTAGTTTTAGTTGGTTTTTGGGCGCAACCCTAGCGGGTCGGGCTTTTCGCTATATCTTTTTTTGCCATTTACGAAAGCAAAAAAAGGATGCTGCTGCAATCCCTTGCGCAAGGTAAAAATAGAAGTTTGAAAGCTGAAATAAGAAAAATATAGATAGAAAATTAAAATCGTATGATCAAGATTTTATTGGTCGCACTGAGCTTATCGAAGTGAAAACTTAGCATTACGAACAAAATCTATAAAATTAGTTTTCCATTAAAAAAGACTCCAATTTTTCTATATTCTACAACCTACAACCTACAACCTACGACCTAAAATCTACAATCGACTCACTACCTCCTAAAATGTGGAGATTGCGAAAGTTCAACATCGGTCACAAAATACTTGGTATCTCCCCAAAAAATAAAAGTTCCAAAACGTTCGATGTAGGTAAGTTTTACGTATTCACCTTGATATTCTTTTAATTTTTCGATCACTTCATCATCTTGATCTAACACCGAAAAACTAAAAATCTGAGCACCGCTAATTCCTTGGCTTATCTGTCCTTCCCAGGTTTTTACCATCACACCACGATTACTAAATTTTATCAATTCTCCTGCGCGAGTACCTTGACTATAAGGCACAAAATATATAAATGCATAATAGGCGATGGCAAGCGCTGCAATACCTAATAAAACGTAAGCTAATATTTTTTTCATGAATCAATTTCGTTAATAGATTGGTCGATTAATTTCGGGTCTATTTGTTTACTGGCTTTGGCGCCAAGTTGTTTTAATTTTTCTACGCGTCTTACCAGATTTCCTTTTCCGGTAAGCTTTTTCATCGCTTTATCGTAACTGTTTTGAACGGTGCCAATTTGATTGCCCACTTTTTTAAATTCTTCTGTTAAATTCACAAACGAATCGTATAAAGCTCCGGCTTGGGTAGCAATTTCAATAGCATTTTGTTTCTGCTTTTCATTTTGCCACATACTATCGATGGTTTTTAAAACCGCCAATAAAGTAGTTGGCGTTACCAAAATAATATTTTTATCGAAAGCATCGCCGTAAAGTTGCGGATATTCGTTAGAAGCCACTGCAAATGCCGCTTCAATCGGAATAAATAACAACACAAAATCGGGACTTTCCATATCGTATAACTGATGGTAATTTTTCTTACTCAACTCTTCTACACGATTTTTAACCGCGATAAGATGATTTTTAAGATGAAGTGGTTTCTGCGTTTCTTCAGTTTCGTTTACATAACGTTCGTAAGCATTAAGTGAAACTTTTGAGTCGATAATCATTTTTTTATCGCCCGGAAGTTCAATAATTACATCGGGCATCACACGTTTTCCTTCTTCTGTTCTAAAATTTTGCTGAACAAAATACTCACTGTTTTTCTGTAAACCGCTTCGTTCTAACACGCGTTCTAAGACCATTTCACCCCAATTTCCCTGCATTTTGGTATCACCTTTTAAAGCTTTAGTGAGGTTGGTCGCTTCTTCGCTGATTTTTAGATTTTGCTCATTTAAAAATTGTAGCTGTTTACTTAATTCAGCATTGATCTTCACCGAATTCAAGCTGTTTTTTTCTACTTTTTCTTCAAAAACTTTAATTTTTTCCTGAAGCGGATTCAAAATATGCTGAATATTCTCTTTATTCTGATTCGAGAATTTTTCTGAATTCTGATCGAAAATTTTATGGGCTAAATTCTCAAACTCTTTCTGAAATTTTTCTTGCAACTGTTCAACTTCTTGTTTTTGCTCTTGGTTGCGTTGCTGAAGGTTGTCGAATTCTACATTTTTCCGCGTGAGTTCGTCTTTAAAAAAGTCTTTTTCATTCCGAAGCGAATCGCGTTCTGTTTTAACTTCTTGTAGGTTTTTTTCTGAAGTTTCCCACTGAAGTTGGTAACTCGAAACTTCACTTTCTAAGCTTTTTTGTAGTGATTGTTGCTTTAATTTTCCGAGACTTTTTCCAATAAAAATCCCTATGAAAAGCATCACTACTGCAATGATTCCAAAAATGATATATTCTGTCATAAAAGCCTTTTTTCAAATGTACATAAAATTACTTCAGCAAAGGTGAGATTTATTCTAACGAACTTATAGCTTGCTCCGTCATTCCGTGCTTGACAAGCAATTTCACATTATATTAAAGTACGAAAAAGATGATGTAATGCTGAAATCGAAGATTCAACGAAGTTAATCAACACTTCGACAAGCTCAGTGTGACATTTTGGAATAATTCAAAATTTAATTTCCTACAAAACCCTAAAACTTTTACTGGCAGCGTCAAATTCAACTAAATCTTTCGGGAAAAGTTCTTGGAGCAGATTGCTTTTAATTAATTCTTCCGGAGTTTTTTGAAAGATCTTTCCTTGATTCACCAAAATAATTTGATCACATAATTGTAACGCCAGATTAATTTCGTGCGTAGCAAATATAATCGCCTTTTCGGTTTTTCGGGTAAGTTTCTTCAAAAGTTGAAGCACAAAAATTTTATGATATAAATCTAAATGTGTGGTGGGTTCATCTAAAAAAATAAGGGGAGTTTCTTGCGCAATGGCTCTGGCTAGAAATACTTTTTGTAACTGTCCGTCGCTTAAACTCCCGCATTTACGTTGGGATTTATCGGTTATTTCTAATAATTCTAAAGCTTGTTGAACCGCTTTTCTATCTTCCGAAGATAATTGTCCTAACCAATTGGTATAAGGTTGTCTTCCTAGAGCAACTAATTCTTCGACCGAAAGATTTTGGGAGAAATGTGTTTCGGTAAGTACAATACTAATGAGTTCAGAAAGTTTTTGAACACTAATGTCTTTTAAACTTTTCTGCTGAATTAAAACTTTCCCTGAAAGCGGATCTAAATTGCCGGTCAAAGTTTTTAGAAGTGTCGATTTTCCTGAACCATTTATCCCGATAACGGCTACTAATTCCGCAGCATTTATTTCAACTGAAATTTCTTCAGCCACAATTTTATTGGCATAACCAATAGTGAGTTCTTGTGCTTGAAGAATAGGTTTTATTTCAGTTTTATTAGTCATATCATCATTTTAAAAAGTTCCTTTCCTTATTAAGGAAAGGTGCCAAAGGCGGAAAGGTTTAAAAATATAATTTCTTTTTTCTCACCAATAACCAAATTACCACCGGAGCGCCAATGAGAGAGGTAATCGCGTTGATGGGCAAGGTAAGATTACTTCCCGGAAGTTGTGCAATACTGTCGCAAATAAGCATTAAAATTGCTCCGCCTAAAGCGACCGCCGGAAACAACACTAAATGATTACTCTTGGTAATTACCTGTCGCACCAAATGCGGAACCGCCAAACCTATAAAAGCGATAGGTCCGGCAAAAACGGTGATACTTCCGGCCAATAATCCGGTAGCGATAATTACTAAAAGTCTATTTTGTTTTAAGTTGGTTCCTAAGCTTTTGGCGTATTTTTCACCTAAAAGAAGTGCGTTTAGGTTTTTGATACAAAAAATTGAAATTATAACTCCCGCCAACCAAAAAAAAGCGAGAATGAAAACTTCTTGCCATGCGAGATTGCCTAAGCTGCCAAACGACCAAAAAATATATTTCTGTAAAGATTCTGATGGACTAAAATAGGAGAGTACGCTTACTACGGCCGATGTTAGACTCGCAAACATTAGTCCGATAATTAGTAGTGCCATCGTATCTTTTACTCGAAATGAAGTTGCTAAAACTGCCAGTAAAACCAAAACGCTACCTAAACTTGCAGCGATCACCAAGGTAAATTTCGAGAGAAACAAAGTCGAGAAAACTCCACCAAAAACCGCTCCGCCTAAAATGACGATCGCGACACCTAAACTTGCGCCGCTACTTAAACCCAACACATAAGGTCCCGCTAACGGATTGCGAAATAAGGTTTGCATTAATAATCCGCTAAGCGCTAAACCAGAACCTACTAAAACAGCGGTTATGGCTTTTGGTAAACGATAATCGAGAATAATGTATCGCCAAGTTTCTTTTTCAACATCAGTATTAAAAAAACTTGCTAGAATATCTTTTAGCGGGATCGTCACTGAACCTAAACTAATATTGAGCATTAGTAAAACGAGCAGTAGCAGTAAACCACTTAAAAGATATAGCGATGATTTTTGCATTTAGCGAAGGTAAAAATTTTAGATTTTACTTTTTTCCATTGCCGAAAAAAGTAACAAAAAAGTCTAGGTTTATTTTTATTTCTTTGAATTGTACTGAAAACCTTTTTGCCTGCGCAAGGGAAACCGCTGCGCTAATCCCTTGCTCCACATCCTATGCTGCAATGTTTTCAACAATTACTACAGAATTAAAAAGTAGACCGATTTAAAATAGATCTTACTCCAAAGCTTTAAAAAAAGTGTTTTCATAATCGTTTAGCAATTCCGGATGAAAAATTTTAATGAGATCTTTTAACACAAGATCTGGGCGTTGCGGAGCTAATTCGTAATACAAAACGCCACCGGTTTCTCCTTTAACACCGGCAAAACTATAGATTTTTTGTTGCTGAAAAGCGTTGAATTCTTGGTAATGTTCAGAAGCATTTTGCATTTGCTCGTAACTGGTAAAACTTCCCGGAGCGATCCAAAAATCGGCATTTTGAGCTTTATCAAGCACACTTTCAAAAGCGGCAGCAATACTACCATTTCCGGTGGTTTCAGCGTAAAGATAATTGGCTTTTGCATCTTTTATAAATTGCGCCTGCCAAGAATTTCCGTAGGGTAAATACCAAACATCTTTATACATCGATCCTGCTAAAACGCTAGGTTGGTTTTTGGCTTGTTGCGCTAATTTTTTTGCGGAAAGATATTCTTCTTCAATCTCATTAAAAATTTCTTCGGCTTTTTGTTCTTGGTTGTAAAATGCTCCAAAAAATTTAATCCATTCCGCTTTTCCTAACGGATCGGTTTCTGTCCAATCGCCATTGTAAACCACCGGAATACCACTTTTGTTGACGGTTTCGAAGGTTTTGTTTCCGCCTTCCACAGCAAAACCGATCACCACATCAGGATTTAGATTCAGCAACACTTCGGTATTGATATGCTCATTTTCGCCGATTTCTTCCACTTTTCCTTCTTGAATTAAATTTCTCGTTTTTTCAGAAGAAATATAATCGAGATGCGGAAAACCAATTAAGGTATTTTCTTGTCCTAAACTTTCTAAAGAAGGGATGTGAGTGGTCGAAGTCACCACAATTTTATTTATAGGAATCGTTACTTTTTGATCGAATTGAAGTGTATCTGGAAGTGTCACATTTTTTTCAGCCAAAACATAGGTAAATTCTTTTTCAGCTTTTGGCCAAGGAGAATTCACTTTTACAATTTTAAAGTCTTCAAAGTTGGTGATGCTAAAACCTTCTGCGTAAGAAATTTCAACAGTTTCAGCCTTAACATGAGTTGAAGTTTTAGAAGAGGTGTTTTTCGATTGTTCTTTACAATTAAACAGTAAAATTAATGCAAAAAGGAAGCCTATTTTTTTCATTGGTATAAAAATTGGTTTTCGCGCACAAAAGTAAGATTATTTCAATTTAAGTTAGAAAATGCTGAAGAAATGTTTATTTTCGCAGCGAAATTGGTTGATTGCTGAAAATATTTCAGTCATCATTAAAAGGGAATCAGGTGATTCTTTGTGAAAAAACCTGAGCTGTTCCCGCAACTGTAAGCTTCGTCTGAAAAGATGCTTGTGGTAAAACTTCAAAATCCACTGTCGAAAGATGGGAAGGAAGACCACAAGACGTGAGCCAGGAGACCTGCCAGTTTGTAACTAAAATCTAAAGACTTTCGGGTAAAAGGTCTCTGGTGAATGAAACATTTTATACGCTACATTTTATTTTTCTGGGTGTTAAACTCGGCATTCTCCCAAACAGATTCGATCACTGTTTTGGAAGAAGTTTTGGTGATCCCAACGAAGTTGAAAGAATTTTCAACCGGGCAAACCTTGACGAGTTTGCAAGATTCGTTGTTACTTCAAAATAAGCCATCTTTAATTTCTGCCTTAAATTTTAATACGCCTATCTATTTTAAAGAAAATGGTTTGGGAATGGTGGCTTCACCATCCTTTAGAGGAACCAATGCTTCGCAAACCGCTGTGTTATGGAACGGAATTAACATTAATTCTCGTTTTAATGGGCAAACCGATTTTAATACGATAAACACCGGAAGTTACGATGCGATCAACATTCGTGGCGGTGGCGGAAGTGTGATCTATGGTACCGGAGCTATTGGCGGAACGGTGCATTTGACCAACGAAGTCGATTTTAAAAAACAGTTCAAGAATCGGGTTTATATAGGTTATGGTAGTTTTGATACGTACGATTTGCGCTATCAATTAAGCGCAGCCGATAAAAATTGGAGTACAAAAATCTCTTTCAGTAGAAATCAGTCAGACAACGATTTTGAGTATATCGATGCTGATCGAAAAAATTTAAACGGAGCCTTTTACAACAATAGTTTAAATGCAGTTTTCGGTTATCAATTTCATAAAAATAACACCTTAAAATTTTATAGCGAAGTGTTTGAAAGTGAACGCCATTTTTCACTCATTCGACCTTCAGAAAATAGAACCAAATATGAAGACGTAAGTCTGAAAAATTTGTTGGAGTGGGAAGTAAGCGGTAAAAAAATCACTTCAATCGCTCGGGTAGCTTATTTAAAAGAAGAATATAAATATTTCCCGAATATTGAAACTGAATCCTTCACTTTCGGGGCAGCAAATACAGTGATCGGGAAATATGATTTTAGTTATAAATTTTCAAAAAAAATAAAACTGAATGCCATTCTTTCGCACGAATATACCGATGGAGAAGGTTCAAGCATTCCGCAGAATGAGCGCAATATTTCTTCCGGAGCTTTATTGTTGAAGCATTTGGTGAATGAGAAATGGGCATATGAAATCGCTGCCAGAAAAGAGTTGACGAACGATTATGAAAGTCCGTTACTATTTAGTTTTGGTACCGGTTACAGCTTTACCGATTTCTATAAATTAAAGCTGAATGTTTCTAAAAACTTCAGAATTCCAACCTATAACGATCTGTATTGGGCAACCGGTGGAAATCCCGATCTAGCTGCAGAAGAAGCGATGCAATATGAATTAGGGAATGAATTTCTTTTCAGCAATTTTAAAATAACGTTGACCGGTTATTATAATGATATAAAACAAATGATCAATTGGGTTCCCGGGAGTAGCGGTTATTGGACGCCCAAAAATATAGATGAAGTAGCAACTTACGGTGCAGAATTTTTACTGAATTATAAAAAACAATTCGATCGTCATCTTTTCGCTGTAAATGGAACTTATGCGTACACCGTTTCAGAAAATAAAATTACCAAAAAACAATTGATCTACGTGCCTTATCATAAAGTCACGGGATCTATTTATTATGCATTTCAAGATCTATTTATTGAAACCCAAGCTTTGTATAACGGAGAGGTTTTTACGAGAAGTGACAACAATTCAAACTATAATTTAGACGCTTATTGGCTATGGAATGCAGGTTTAGGCTATCATATCTCTAAAAATTTTACGCTTGGTGGGAAGGTGAGAAACCTACTAAATAGCGATTATCAAAATGTAGAAGACCGGCGAATGCCCGGAACTAATTATACTATTTATTTAACCCTTAATTTTTAAAACATGAAACTTACCAAATTTTTAGCGGGAGCCTTTATCGGTTCTATTTTATTAAGCGCTTGTAGCGATGATGATGATTTTACCGGAGAAATCGATGAACCTCTTGGAACTTATGACAACGGAATTTTAGTATTAAATGAAGGAGGAATAGGAACGGTAACTTACATCAGCGAAGATTTACAAACGAGTGAACAAGCTATTTATCAAGCTGTAAATAGTGGTGACGATATTGGAGCTTACGCGCAATCGATCTTTTTTGATGACGATCTAGCGTATATTATTTCTAACGGTTCTAACTTAATTACCGTAGTAAATCGTTATACGTTTGAATTAGTTGGGAAAGTTGATAGTGGTTTGAATGTGCCTCGTTACGGAGTTGTAGAAAACGGAAAAGCTTACGTAACCAATCAAGCAGATTTTTCAACCAACGAAGACGATTATGTTGCCGTTATTAATTTACAAAGTTTAGAAGTTGAACAAACTGTCGTTATTGGGAATGCTGTAGAATTTATTGAAGAAGAAGACGGTTTACTTTATATTCAGAATGCAACTTATGGAACGGGAAATTATATTTCTGTATTTAACCCGACTACAAATCAGGTTGAAAATACGTTAACTACTGCCGATCAATTAAATTCTTTTGAGATCGAAGACGGGATCATTTATGCATTGAGCGCAAACTCTATACAACGTTACCATATAAATTCATTAGAAATGATTAGTGCGGTAGATTTTAGTTTTGGTACACAAGAAAATCCACTTTCTGCTGCTAATTTAGATATTGAAGATGATCAAATTTACTTTACGGTAGGAACTTCAGTTTACCGTATGGGAATTAATGCTGAAGAAGCTCCGGAAGAGGCAGTTTTAACCTATAATTCTAATTCTGCTTATGGAGTTATGTACGGTTTTGAGGTTGAAGATAACCGTATTTATATTGCCGATGGTGGCGATTTTGGATCAGATAGTTTTGTAGAAGTTTATGACCTTCAAGGGAATCTATTAAATAATATTACCGTAGGAGTGGGTCCTAATGGTTTTTATTTTAATGACTAATACTTTGAAGTAAATAGGTGCTTTTGAGTTAAGCACAAAAAAACTCCCGATGATAAATCGGGAGTTTTGTATTTTATAAGGTATTTAAAAATTATTCAACAGTTTCAACATACATACGCTGAAAGTTTGGCTGATTCATATCGCTTTCACCAATAAGTTCAACCTCTGTAAAACTAGGCTGTGGTGGAGCCATTCTTCCGAAGCTTACATCGTTTAAAGCCGCGGCAAATAAGTTTTCATTTGGGTTTCCTAATTCTCCTAAATTAGCAAAATCTTCTTCAGCTTGAATTGTAGGGATCAATCCGTCATCATAATCTGTAAAACCATTAGCATTCACCGATTTTAAAATTAAAGGTTGCATCGCGTAACGGTGATTAATGTTAGCTCCGGCACGAGAAAAATCTGGTGAATCGTAAAGGGTTACCGAACCTTGGTATTTTCCGGTAGTTGCTGTTCCTACCTGAACTACTTCAATATAAGGTCTTAAAGAGGCGATTAATAATTCACTTGCCGATGCGGTACTTTGCGTGGTAAGTACATAAACTTTATTTAGGTTTAGACTATTAATACCGGCGCCGGTACTAATTTCATTATTAAATAAACGTTCTTGATCTTCAAAAAGTTCGTTATAAACCTGCGTAGAAAAAAGTTGACCGTCAAACTGACCGGTAATCATACTTGCCAAATCGTTACTGGTTTCGATACTTCCGCCACCATTGTAACGTAAATCAACCACTAAATCGGTGATATTTTCAGCTTGAAATTGTGAAAATGCATTATTCAGGTCATTATCAAAATTACGGTTAAACGCGTTGTACATTAAATAACCAACTTTTTGATTGTTTTCTAACTCGATGGTATTTACAATATGTACCGGATTTTCGGTGTATTCTTGTTTGGTTAACGTGATGGTTTCTTCAAGTGGCGTAAGCGTTCCTGCTTCAAAATTCGCCAAACCTATCGTATAGGTATTTGGAGCTAATAATTCACGAAAATTATCTACACTTAATGCTGTGCCGTCTATTCTGTTAAAGATCATTCCTCTGGTAACACCTTCGCTTTCTGCAGAAGTATTTGGTAAAACGTAACGTACATAACCAAAAACATCATTGGTGTTGCTTATGCTTACGAGTCCGTATTCCATTCCATTATTCAGCGTAATTCCATCTAAATTATTTTCTAAAACGCGATAATCAGAATAAATAACACTAAAACGATCATCGGGAGAAAGTAAAGCTTCAAAGAAATTTTCTGGTGTTGAGTAATTATTTTTAAATTGAGTAACAGCTTCTTCACTAATATCTTCTGCCAGTATAGGAATATCTCCTTTATAAAGGTAGAAAATATCTAAACCTCGATATATAAAGTCTTTAATATCATCTACAGAAGCGGGGTTTATATCATCATCTTGATCTTCAAAACAAGAAGTTAAGAGACTCACAGAGAATACCAATAGAAATAAATGGGTAATTTTATTTTTCATCATTGCAATTTAAAAGTATAACTCTAAAATAATCACAATATTATAAATTGAAAATATATTGTAACAAAATTTAAACCCGTTCGTCACCATAGTGTAGAGCGAAAGCAAAAAGAAATGAACCAACAAGAATTTTTAGTTTTTATAGAACCCATTAAAGATAAGATGTACAGACTTTCGGTACGCTTGTTGGTTTCTAAAGAAGCAGCGCAAGATGCGGTTCAAGAAGTATTTGTAAAACTCTGGAACAAAAGAGATACTTTAAAAAAATACGATAATGCACACGCTTTCGCGATGACGGTGACTAAAAATCATTGTCTCGATCAATTAAAACTGAAGAAAAATAATAACCTGAGAATTGTTCATAGTAATTATGAAGATGAAAGTAAATCGCTTCAAAAACAATTAGAAGCAAAAAACGAATTAGAAATTGTTGCTGAAATTATTAAAGATCTATCAGAACAGGAACAAACCTTAATTCAACTTCGAGATATTGAGCAATTAGAATATGAAGAGATTATAGAAATTACCGGGATGAAGCCTACCGCTATAAGAGTAGCTTTATCTCGTGCCAGAAAAAAAATTAGAAAAGAAATTATTAAAAAACATCGCTATGGAACTGTCTAACATCAAAACCCTACTCGATAAATATCTAGAGGCAGAAACTACGCTAGCTGAAGAAAAAGTTTTAGAAACTTACTTTCTTTCAGATCACGTAACTCCAGAATTGCAAGAGTACATTCCGTTATTCAACTTTTTTGAAAACGAACGAAGCCTCGAAACTTCAGAAGAAATAGAATTTAAAATGCCTTTTGAAGTTGAAGAAAAACGATCTAACCGATCATTAATTTACAAATGGTCTGGTATTGCGGCAAGTGTAGCCATTTTAGTCTCGGTTTTTATTTTCAACCAACAACAAAAAAATACTGTAACTAATCAAGCACCGGTAGAATATGAACTGGCGATGCAAAACACACAAGATTTACTGTTAATGATGACCGATGCGGTTTCTAACGGTAAAAAGCAGTTAACCTATTTAAAAGAAATCAATCAAACCAAAAATCAATTAATAAACAAATAGTCCTATGAAAAAGTTAGTATTAATTATTGCATTAAGTGTATTCCCGTTTTTAAGTCAAGCGCAGTCGTTTAGCAATTATGCAGATATGAAAGGCGTAAGCTCGATGGTAATGACCAGCGAGATGTTTAAACTTCTAGCCGATATAGATTTTGAAAGTACCGATCCAGAAGTAAAACGTTACATTCAGCTTATTGAAAATTTAGAAGACATTAAAGTTTTAACTACGCAAGATGCTTCAATTTCAAAAAAGATGGAGGCCGATGTTAATTCTTATTTAAGTTCAGCTTCCATGAGTAAACTTATGAGCTTTAAAGATGATGGTAAAGAAGTGAACTTTTACTCAAAACCAGGAAGTAAAAAAGGAGCGGTAAGTCAACTTTTTATGTTCTTAAAAGGAATGGAAGAAGGAGAACCAATTACCGTAATAATGTCGATCACCGGAGATATCGATTTAAAAGAAGTGTCTAAACTGGCGCAAGATTTAGAAGTTCCCGGTGCAGACCAATTAGAAAAAGTAAACGAAAAATAAAAAATTGCTATGAAAAAGATAAATCTAATTTTGTTACTTGTTATCGCAGTGGTTGCGGTCGCTTGTAACAGTGAGCCTTCACTACAAAAATATTATGTAGAAAATCAAGAAAATGAAAATTTTGTAGTCTTAGATGTTCCTTCGAGTTTATTTTTAGGAGATAATTCTGGCCTTTCAGAAGAAGATCAAAAAGTGATTCGATCGATAAGAAAAGCCAATGTGTTAGTCTTACCGGTAAACAATAACAATCAAGATGTTTATCAAGAAGAAAAAGCTACGATGGAAACTATTCTGAAAGATGAAAAATACAAAGTCTTAATGCGTTTTGGATCTTCAGGAAAAAATGTAAAAGTGATGTATTTAGGTGAAGAAGATGCCATCGACGAAGTAATTGTTTATGCTAACGACGATACCAAAGGTTTTGCGGTAGCTCGATTATTGGGTGACGATATGAATTTTGCTGCCATTATGAAGTTAATGCGATCTGCTGCAAAAGGCGACGTCGATGTAAATTTAGATGTTTTAGAAGGTTTTGGTAAAGAGCTAAACGAAAAATCTGAGAAAACAAAAGATAGTATCGAAGTAAAAGTAGAAATATAGGATTCCACATAAAATTCATCAATCAATCAATTCACCGGATTTTATTTAAATCCGGTTTTTTTATGCCCAAGCTTAACTTTTCTTTAAACCTTAAACGAATACGTTTTCTTTACCTTTATTAGAAAACTATATTCCAATGAAATTTTTTATAAATAATCCTCAACAAGTCGTAGATGAAGGGATTGAAGGTTTACTCACCGATCCTAATCTTACCAAACTAGATAACTTTCCAGAAGTTCGAGTCGTTCTTCGTAAAAACATCGATAAAAATAAAGTCGCTGTCATTTCTGGCGGTGGCTCGGGTCACGAGCCTGCGCACGCTGGTTTTGTAGGCGAAGGAATGTTAACTGCTGCCGTTTGTGGCGATATTTTTGCTTCACCATCTGTCGATGCAGTTTTGTCTGCCATTGTTGCCACGACCGGAGAAAAAGGTTGCTTACTTATTATTAAAAATTATACCGGCGACCGACTTAATTTTGGTCTGGCTGCAGAACAAGCTCGCGATATGGGTTACAAAGTTGAAACCGTTATTGTGGGTGACGATATTGCGTTAGGTGAAGATGTTGAGCAGCGCGGTTTAGCAGGAACTTTATTTGTTCACAAAGCTGCCGGTTATTTAGCTGAGGAAGGCAAAAATTTAGCTCAAGTTACCAAAATGGCTAAAAAAGTTGCCGAGCAAACTTTTTCTATCGGACTTTCCTTAGAAGAAGGACAAAAGTTTCAAAACCCTGAAAGTTCTCGTTTAGATCAATCGGAAGCTGAACTCGGTTTAGGTATTCACGGTGAACCCGGCGTAGAAACCATTTCGATGGATAATGCAGAAAGTCTAATGCAACAAGCAATTCAGAAATTAAAAGAATATCTACCTTCTGAAGATAAAGAATATGCTTTAATGCTGAATAACCTAGGAAGTGTCACTCCGTTAGAAATGAATATTTTACTCTACGCATTTCAAAAATCAGAGCTGGCAGAACGAGTGAAGTTAATTGTTGGTCCTTCACAATTGATGACTTCCTTAAATATGAATGGTTTTTCAATTTCGATGTTAGTTATAGATGAAGAAATTAAAAAAGCTTTAACTGCAAAAGCAACACCCGTTTCTTGGTTCATTAGAGAATTTGGTAAAATAAGTTCAGTTGAAAGTCCGCAATTACCGGAGACACTTCCATTTGAAGCTTCTTCAAATTCAGCTAAAGAAAAATCATTGCAAAAAATTACCAAAGAATTAATCAGTTTAGAAAAAGAACTCAACGCGATCGATGAAAAAGTTGGCGATGGCGACGCAGGTTCAACATTTGCTACAGGAGCGAAGAAATTACAAGAATTACACGATAAATTACCGTTTAATAATGACGCCGAATTACTCATTACTATCGGAAGAATTTTAGCTCGGGAAACCGGAGGTTCTAGCGGAGTTTTACTTTCTATTATGTTCACACGTGCGGGGAATGCTTACAAAGAACATCAGCATTTAGGAAAAGCTTTAAACGAAGGCTTGCAAAAAATGAAAGAATTTGGTGGTGCCGAAGAAGGACAGCGTACGATGATCGATGCGTTACAACCGGCATTTACAGTTTTAGCAGAAGATGGAACGATCGAAGAGGCGGCAAAAAAGGCTAGGGAAGGAGCCAACAAAACCAAAGAAATTACCAATACAGATTTTGGCCGATCTTCTTATTTATCTGAAAAATCTTTAAAGGATATTCCAGATCCGGGAGCAGAAGCCGTTGCAAAAGTTTTTGAAGTACTCACTTCATAAACTAAAAAAGCCACTGCAATTGCAGTGGCTTTTTTAATATACTTCATTACTAATTAACAATCCGACAAACTTACTTTTACAGCCAAACCACCTTCAGAAGTTTCTTTGTATTTAGCGTGCATATCTTTTGCGGTATCCCACATCGTTTCAATCACTTTATCCAACGGAACTTTAGCTTTTGTAGCATCGGTTTCTAAAGCAATTTCAGCAGCATTTATCGCTTTAATGGCGCCCATTGCGTTGCGTTCTATACAAGGTATTTGCACCAAACCGGCAATAGGATCGCAGGTTAACCCAAGGTGATGTTCCATCGCAATTTCGCTTGCCATTAAAACCTGTTCTGGTGTTCCGCCTAATAATTCGGTAAGTGCTCCGGCAGCCATTGCAGAAGAAACGCCGATTTCTGCTTGGCAACCACCCATCGCGGCAGAAATTGTTGCTCCTTTTTTAAAGAGACTTCCTATTTCGCCGGCAACTAATAAAAATTGCTTTACGTGTTCAAAATTGGCATCGTGATTTTCAATGGTCATATAATACATTAAAACCGCAGGAACCGTTCCGGCACTTCCGTTAGTAGGTGCGGTAACCACACGACCAAGTGAGGCATTTACTTCATTTACACTTAATGCGTAACAACTTACCCATTTTAGTATTTGCCTAAATTTTACTTCTGTATTTCGAATACCTTCTAACCACTGTTGAGGCGAATTATATTCAACATCACCAATGAGACGTTGGTGCATATCGAAAGCGCGACGTTGTACTTTTAAACCACCTGGTAAAATACCTTCGGTATGGCATCCGGTAAACATCGATTCTAGCATTACTTGCCAAACATCGCGCAAACCTTTATCGATTTGTGTTTCGGTTCGTAGAGACTTTTCATTTTCTAGAACAATTTCAGAAATCTTTTTTCCTTCAGCATTACAATAAGCAAGAAGTTCTGTGGCTTTTTCTATAGGAAAAGGAAACTGCTCGAAATTTTCAATTTTCTTCTTTGCATTTTTTCGTTCTTTTTTCACCACAAATCCGCCGCCGATAGAGTAGAAGCAAGAACTGGTTTTCTTACCGTTTTTTAATTTGGCAGAAAATTTAATTCCGTTGGGATGAAAATCTAAGAACTTTCTATTAAAAACGACTTGTGTTTTCGGGTCGAAATCGATTTCTAACTCCCGATTAAATAAAATCTTTTTTTCTTCTTGAATCGAAGCAATTAGGTTTTCTAACATCGAAAGATCCATCGTTACGGGATCATAACCACACAAACCTAAAATTGAAGCAATATCGGTAGCGTGACCTTTACCGGTTAACGATAAAGAACCATAAAGATCTACTTTAATGGTTTCAACTAAATCAAATGTATCTTTCTTTTTAAGTTCGGCAATCCAACGTTGTCCGGCTCTCCAAGGTCCTAATGTATGAGAGCTAGAAGGACCAACGCCAATTTTCAGCATATCGAAAACACTAATACATTCAATTTTCTTCATAGAAGTGTGATTTTTAAAAAAGATTGAATTTTTCGCAAATATGAAGAGAAATAATGAACTAAAGATAATTTGAGTTGAAATATTTCTTTAAGTTTTCAAATATTTTCAATCTGAAGGTTCATCACTAAGAAAATTCAATTTTAGCTTACAAAATGTCAATATTGTAGTATTGAAATTATCGAAAATGACAACCTGTCATAAAAATTCTGCTGGCACAAAGATTGACTATTTGTAATCGAATTTAAAATTTGAAAAAAAACTAAAAATATAATTATGAGTAAAATAATTGGTATAGACTTAGGAACTACCAACTCTTGTGTTTCTGTGATGGAAGGTAATGAGCCAACTGTAGTGCCTAATGCTGAAGGTAAAAGAACAACCCCTTCTGTAATTGCATTTGTAGAAGGAGGAGAAATTAAAGTTGGAGATCCTGCAAAACGTCAAGCAGTTACCAATCCAACAAAAACGATCGCTTCGATCAAAAGATTTATGGGTAACAAATATTCAGAATCTTCTAAAGAAGCAAGTCGTGTTGCTTATAATGTGGTAAAAGGTGATAACGATACACCTCGTGTAGATATCGATGGTCGTCTTTATACTCCACAAGAACTTTCTGCAATGATCCTTCAGAAAATGAAGAAAACGGCAGAAGACTATTTAGGTCAAGATGTAACAGAAGCTGTAATTACAGTTCCTGCATATTTTAACGATTCTCAGCGTCAAGCTACAAAAGAAGCTGGTGAGATCGCCGGTCTTAAAGTAAGAAGAATTATCAATGAGCCAACTGCTGCAGCATTAGCTTACGGTTTAGATAAAAAAGGTCAAGATCAAAAAATTGTTGTTTTTGACTTTGGTGGTGGTACGCACGATGTTTCTATCTTAGAATTAGGAGACGGAGTATTTGAAGTATTAGCAACAGATGGTGATACGCACTTAGGAGGTGACGATGTAGATGAAGCTGTGATCGATTGGTTAGCTGAAGAATTTATCAAAGATGAAGACATCGATTTAAGAAAAGATCCAATGGCGCTTCAACGTTTAAAAGAAGCTGCTGAAAAGGCTAAGATCGAATTATCATCTTCAACTTCAACAGAAATTAACTTACCTTACGTTACTGCAACTGCTAGCGGACCAAAACACTTGGTAAGAACACTTTCTAGATCTAAATTCGAGCAATTAATTGGAGATTTAGTAAAAAGAACCATCGCTCCTTGTGAGAAAGCTTTAAAAGCAGCTGGTTTATCAAAGAGTGATATTGATGAAATTATCTTAGTAGGTGGTTCTACTCGTATTCCTGCAGTACAAGAAGCTGTGGAAAACTTCTTCGGTAAGAAGCCAAGTAAAGGAGTAAACCCAGATGAAGTTGTATCTGTTGGTGCAGCAATCCAAGGTGGAGTTTTAACCGGTGATGTAAAAGACGTTCTTTTATTAGATGTAACGCCACTTTCTTTAGGTATCGAAACTATGGGTGGTGTAAACACTAAATTAATTGAAGCGAATACAACCATCCCAACTAAGAAATCTCAGGTTTTCTCAACCGCTGCAGATAATCAGCCATCGGTAGAAATTCACGTATTACAAGGTGAGCGTCCAATGGCAGCAGATAACAAAACTATTGGTAGATTCCACTTAGATGGTATTCCACCGGCACAAAGAGGAACTCCTCAAATTGAAGTAACCTTCGATATTGATGCTAACGGAATTATTAAAGTAAGTGCTGAAGATAAAGCGACCGGTAAGAAACAAGATATTCGTATCGAAGCTTCTTCTGGTTTAACTGAAGAAGAAATCGAGAAAATGAAGTCTGAAGCTGAAGCAAATGCTGAAGCAGATAAAGCTGCAAAAGAAAAAGTTGAAAAACTTAACGAGGCAGATGCGATGATCTTCCAAACCGAGAAGCAATTAAAAGAGTTTGGAGATAAACTTTCTGACGATAAGAAAAAACCGGTTCAAGATGCTTTAGATGAATTGAAAAAGGCATACGAAACGAAAGAGTTAGACCAAATTACTCCAGCTTTAGAAAAGTTAAACGAAACTTGGAAATCTGTTTCTGAAGAGATGTATAAAGCTCAAGCAGAAGCGCAACAAGCAGGAGGAGCTCAAGGTGGCGCACAACAAGGAGCAACCGGAGGTCAAACTGAAGGCGAAGGCGATAACATCGACGACGTAGATTACGAAGAAGTGAAGTAATTCACCATTCCAAATAAATTCAAAAGCCGCTTTAAAAAAGCGGCTTTTTTTATGCTTAAGATTTTTTAGCAAAATGTTCCATAAAGTGATCGGGATGAGCGCCCGTTCGTTCATCATTATGCAAAGCATCGATGGTTTCAATTTCTTCAACAGTTAAATCAAAATCAAAAACATTTGCATTATCTATAATTCGTTTTTGATGCACACTTTTTGGGATGGTTAACACACCTTTTTGTAAATCCCATCGTATAATTACTTGAGCAATACTCTTGTCGTGCTTTTCAGCAATTTTAGCGATAGTTTCATTTTCTAAAATTCTTCCGCGCATTAAAGGAGACCAAGCTTGATATTGAATATTTTCTTTTTTGCAATAGTCAATTAATTCTTGCTGAACTAGTTTAGGATGAAATTCATTTTGCAAAACCATCGGCATGATCGATCCACTTTTTTTGATGGTTTCTAATTGGTGCTGTAAACAATTGCAAACACCAATTGCTTTTACTTTTCCGTCTTTATAAAGTTTTTCTAAAGCCTGCCAAGTTTCTTCTAAAACATCGGGAACCGGCCAATGAATTAGGTATAGATCGATATAATCTAAATTCAACTTTTGCCTAGAAACTTCAAAAGCTTTTAGTGTATTTTCATAACCTTGATCGTCGTTCCAAACTTTTGTAGTTATAAATAATTCTTCCCGATGAATACTACTGTTTTTAATCGCTTCGCCAACGCCTTCTTCATTATCATAAAAACTTGCCGTATCTATAAGTCGATAGCCGGCGTCGAATGCGTAATTAATTGCATTTTTTACTTCTTCACCATCTTTCGATTTGTAAACGCCTAAACCTAAATAAGGCATTTTAACTCCGTTTGAAAGACTTACTTTTCCGTTAATATCTGTAATTTTCATAGCTTTTTTCTGAATAATTTAGTTGAATTGAATATAGAGATAGCCAATTCCGAAGAGAATTAGAATAAATAGGCAAACCCAACTGAATATTTGATATTTCTTTCCGGGACGATCTTTTTCTGCAATATAATTCTTTACCAATCTAAAATTGAAATATCCTAAAATGGGCGCCGATAAAAATGAAAGTCCGCTAGCAAAATCGACCAGGTACGTAAAATTCTTATCGGTAAAATAAAGGATGGCTAACGATAGAATAGGAATAACAATTAAACCAATTCGATATAAATTTGATTTTTTCTGAAGAGAAATTTCGGTTTCTCTCTCTTGCGGAATCATAATTTCAGAAAGTACTCTTGGGTAAGCATCGGCAACGGTAAGCGTGGTACTTAACATCGTGATCAAGGCGGCGATAGAAACTAATAAATAACTCCAATTACCTAATAAAAATTGGTATAATTCAATAAGTTGCGTTGCAAAACCAACGCTGTTTTTAGAGAAACTTTCACCGCGACCAAACATCACCAAAGCTCCTAAAAGCAAGAACAATAAACCAATAAAAGAAGCAGATAGGTAACCGACATTAAAATCTATAAAACTATTTTTCACCGATAGTTGTTTGTTAGTATTTTTCGCTTTTTCTCGCGTCCACATCGAATGCCAAACCGAAGCATCTAAAGGTATAGGCATCCAACCCATAAAAGCGATCAAAAAAGCCATTCCTCCTAAATTCCAATAAGAAGGAGCTGGAGTTGTCAATGCATTTTCTAAAGTACCGGCATTAAAGGCAAAAAGCACTGAAATTAACGTGACCAAGGTGAGTAAAGTCACAATTATTTTCATGCTTAAATCGAGTCCGCTGTATTTTCCTATCCACAAAAGGGCAATGCAAAAGCCTAGAATAATCGCGCTCCAAATAAAGGGCGACCAACCCAGTTGAAATAGTTGCTCTGCCAATCCTGCAGTAACGATCGTGACCGATGCTTGAATAACGAACATGGTCCCGAAAGTGATAAAAATGTAAGTGTAATACGAAAACTTACCGAGTTCTTTGTAACCACTAATTAAGTCTTTACCGGTAGAAGCGGTAAATCGGGGGCCAAATTCTAAAAACGGATATTTAGAAAGACAAGCAAGAAGTAATACCCAAATTAAGGAAAAACCAAATTCTGCGCCGGCACGAGTAGCTTGCACCAAATGAGAAACGCCAATAGCAGCACCAGCGAGTAAAAAGCCGGGACCTAGGTTTTTAAAAATACTTTTCTGAAATAATGTTTTGATCATCACGAAGTTTAGTATTTCAATTTTACAAGAATAAAATTTTTGTGCCAAGCTTTCGTGAACTTATATTCTCCAAAAACAATATTTTCTTTACTTTTGTTTTTCAGAAAAAGAACACTTCTACAGATGAGCCAAAAAATTTTACTCAGTGCTAAAGAAATAGAAATTATACTTCATCGTCTGGCTTGTCAACTTATCGAAAATCATCAGAATTTTGAAGAAACAGTACTTGTTGGTATTCAGCCGAGAGGTATATTTTTGGCAGAACGCATTCAGCAAATTCTTCAGAATGAATATAAAATTCCTGAAGTAAAAACAGGAAGATTAGATATTACTTTTTATAGAGATGATTTTAGAAGAAGCGAGAAACCATTAGAAGCCAACAAAACTAAAATCGATTTTTTAGTAGAAGACAAACGAGTGGTTTTTATAGACGATGTCTTATATACCGGTCGAAGTATACGTTCTGCATTAACGGCAATTCAATCTTTTGGGCGACCTAAAGAAATTGAATTATTAACCTTGATCGATAGACGTTTTAGCAGACATTTACCTATACAACCCGATTATAACGGCAGACAGGTAGATGCAATTAATGAAGAAAAAGTAAAGGTAAACTGGGTAGAAAACGCAGGTGAAGATTGTGTTTATCTTGTAAATAAATAAAAAAATCAATGGGTGAATTAAGTGTCAACCACTTACTGGGCATCAAATATATTACCAAAGAAGATGTCGATTTAATTTTTGAAACGGCAGATCATTTTAAAGAAGTGATCAATAGGCCAATTAAAAAAGTACCATCGCTTCGGGATATTACCATTGCCAATTTATTTTTTGAAAATAGTACCAGAACTCGACTTTCTTTCGAGTTGGCAGAAAAGCGTTTAAGCGCCGATGTGGTGAACTTTTCTGCAGCATCTTCTTCCGTTAAAAAAGGAGAAACCCTTATCGATACGGTCAACAATATTTTATCGATGAAAGTCGATATGGTCGTTATGCGCCATCCCAATCCCGGTGCGGGCGTTTTTCTTTCGCAACACGTAAATGCCAGCATTGTAAATGCCGGTGACGGAGCGCACGAACACCCAACCCAAGCTTTATTAGACTCTTATTCTATTCGTGAAAAATTAGATGAAGTAGCCGGTAAAAATGTAGTGATCGTCGGTGATATTTTACATAGCCGTGTGGCGTTGAGTAATATCTTCGCTTTAAAATTACAAGGAGCTAACGTAAAAGTTTGCGGACCAAAAACCTTAATCCCAAAACATATTGAAAAATTAGGTGTCGAGGTAGAAACCAATTTAAGAAAAGCCTTAGAGTGGTGCGATGTAGCCAATATGCTTCGCGTACAAAACGAACGTATGGATATTAGTTATTTCCCGACAACGCGTGAATATGTTCAACAGTTTGGATTGAATAAAAACTTACTCGATTCTTTAGATAAAGAGATCACGATTATGCACCCTGGGCCAATTAACCGTGGAGTAGAAATAACGAGCGATGTGGCAGATTCTGATCATGCGATTATTCTCGACCAAGTGCAAAACGGAGTAGCAGTAAGAATGGCGGTAATCTATTTGTTAGCGTCAAAAATTAAGCAATAAGCGATGAAAATTACCGAGAAAGAAAATTATATTGTTGTTGAAGACGATAAAAACGATGTACTAGGTTTTTCTAATTATTTAGAAAATCACGCTTACGACGAGATCAAAGCAAAAAATGTAGTGGTCGATATTTTAAAATATGGCGAATTATCCTTAGAAGAATTACTTTCTTTTTTGCAATTATCTAATCAGCATCGAGCCAACAATCATTCGTTTGTCATTGTAAACGATACGATAAATATCGATCAAGTTCCTGAAGAGTTAATGGTGGTTCCTACCTTATTAGAAGCCGGAGATGTGATCCAAATGGATGAAATTCAGCGAGAACTTGGTGGTTTAGATGAATTTTAAATATCTTCCTCTGAAATTTTAAAGCTCTTCTATGGAAGTTACTATTCTCGGTTGTTATTCGGCCACACCCAGAACCTTCAATAATCCCACTTCGCAAGTTTTAGAGATCAATAATCATCTATTTTTAATTGATTGTGGTGAAGGTACACAGGTGCAACTTCGCAGAAGAAAAATAAAATTTGCCCGCATCAAACATATTTTTATTAGCCATTTGCATGGCGACCATTTTTTCGGACTTGTTGGTCTAATTTCCACTTTCGGTTTATTAGACAGAAAAACAGAACTTCATATTTACGGTCCAAAAGGAATTAAAGAAATTATATTACTTCAGCTGAAACTTTCAAAATCTTGGACGGGTTTTCAGTTATATTTTCATGAACTCGACAAAACTACTCCGGAACTTATTTTTGAAGATGAAAAAGTAACGGTAGAAACCATTCCGTTAGAGCATCGCGTTTATGCCAATGGTTTTTTCTTCAAAGAAAAAGAAGGCGATCGAAAATTGCTCATCAATGAAGTGCAAAACTACGAAATTGATGTCGCCTATTACCGAAGCATCAAAAAAGGGAAAGATGTAACTTTAGAAGATGGAAGTATTATCGCTAATGAAAAATTAACGCTTCCGCCGGAAACTCCCCAAAGCTACGCGTTTTGTAGCGATACCGTTTACAAACCAGAAATTGCTGAACAAATTCAGGAAGTCACCGGTTTATATCACGAATCTACTTTTTTAGAACAACATCAGCATTTGTGTGAAAAAACCAAGCATTCTACCGCCAAAGAAGCCGCTCAAATTGCCAAAGCAGCTCAAGCAAAACAATTAATTTTAGGTCATTATTCTACGCGCTACGGCAATATAGAAGTCTTTAAAGAAGAAGCTGAAACTGTTTTTGATAATGTGATTTTAGCAGAAGACGGGAAGGTGATCTCTTTTGAATAGTTAATAATAAAATGATGCGTCATCCTGAACTTGATTCAGGATTACATTCTTGTATTTAAAACTACTGAGCTTTATAAAACTTGATTTCAAGTACAAAATGACTTAATAAATGTAAAAAAGCATTAAGAAAGTTCATCAAAAATTCAACTATAAAACGCTTCAATTAATATTTTGTAAACTTTCACTAAACACTTTTCCTTTAGCGGCATTTCTGTTAAATTGCAGGTATGGAAAAGAATTTAGAAAATTATCGAAAATCCTACGATAAATCAGAATTAAAAGAAGAAAATCTTTTAGAAAATCCATTAGCATTTTTTCAAAAATGGTTCAATGAAGCAGAAGAATCTCAGCTCGTCGATGAACCTAATGCAATGACGTTGAGCACGATTGGTTTAGACGGCTACCCGAAGAGTAGAGTAGTGTTACTCAAAAAAATAAAGGAAGAGGGTTTTGTTTTTTATACCAATTACGATAGCGAGAAAGGGCAAGCTTTAGAAAAAAATCCTAAAGTATGTTTATCATTTTTCTGGCCGGCTTTAGAACGCCAAGTGATTATTAAAGGCGAAGTAGAAAAAGTAAGTGAAGAAGAATCTACATCTTATTTTAAATCTCGACCTGCCGGCAGCCGTTTAGGCGCGATCGTTTCTCATCAAAGTTCACCGGTACCTAATCGTGATTATTTAGAAGAAAAATTAACTGAATTAGAAAAAGAATACCAAGATAAAGAGATTGAAAAACCTGCCTATTGGGGAGGTTATGTAGTAAAACCATTCTCTTTTGAATTTTGGCAAGGTCGTCCTAACCGTTTGCACGACAGGTTTGTATATCAACTTTCGAATAAAAAATCTTGGGAAGAGCCGGTAAGACTAGCACCTTAAACACCCCAACAACCAACTAAAACTAATTTTATGAAGAAACTCATAGTGGTAAGACACGGTAAATCTTCTTGGAAAAATCCTGACTTAGCCGATCACGATCGACCGCTAAAAAAGCGTGGTTATAACGATGCACAATTAGTGATCAAAGCTTTTAAAACTTACTTTCGACAGCCGGTAAAAATGTTAAGTAGCTCGGCAAAACGTGCCTTAACTACAGCAGAAATGTTTAAAGAAGGTTTAGAAGTGAGCGATGATTATTTTGAAGTGAACGCAGATCTTTACACGTTTGATGTTTCAGAATTGTTAGAAGTTATCAAAAGCCAACCAGATGATGATGATCAACTTATGGTTTTCGGGCATAATCCTGCGATGACACAATTGGTGAATTTTCTAGGAGATGAAAACATTGATAACTTACCGACAACCGGATTGGTGGTGATTGATTTTGACGTTGATCACTGGAAAAACATTAATAACGGAAAAACTTTAGTGACGCTTTTCCCAAAAATGTTCAAGTAAATGAGAGAAAAAAATCAATATATCAATCGAGAATTAAGTTGGCTTCAATTTAATGCAAGAGTGCTTCAGGAAGCTGCAGATGAGAGTGTTCCGTTAATTGAGCGTCTTCGTTTTATTGGTATTTTCTCTAATAATTTAGATGAATTTTTTAAGGTGCGTTATGCTACGGTAAAACGTATCGAACAAGCCGGGAAAGGTGGTAAAAAAGCCTTGGGTGGCGTTACTGCTTCAGATTTATTGAAAGAAATCACACAGATCGTGATCGAGCAACAATCGACAAGTTTAGAAATTCTAGATCAAATTCGTGGTGAGCTTGAAAAGCACAAGATCTGTATGATCAAAGAAGATGAAGTAACCGAGCAACAAGCGCAGTTTGTGCAAGATTATTTCCTCCAGAAAGTGAGTCCGGCCTTGGTTACCATCATTTTGAATGATCTAGAAGAATTACCTCGTTTAAAAGACAGCGCTGCTTATTTGGCGGTTCGAATGATCTTAGATGAAGATGGTAAAAAAGAAAAGAAATATATTCTGATCGAAATTCCGCGTGGTATTGATCGCTTTGTTGAGATTCCTTCCGAAGACGGAAAAAAATACATTATTATTCTTGACGATTTAATTCGCTTCAACTTAAAAAGTCTTTTCAGCATATTTAATTACGAAAGTATTTCGGCACATATGATCAAAATTACTCGTGATGCTGAATTAGATATGGCGGGAGATTTAACCAAAAGTTATATCGATAAATTACTGTCGAGTATTAAAGATAGAATTGAAGGTGAACCGGTTCGTTTTGTGTACGATAAAAATATTGGGGAAGATACGTTAGGCTTTTTACTTTCTAAAATGGGTATCGATGATTCCGATAGTTTAATTCCCGGAGGGCGATACCATAACCGTCGTGATTATATGAAATTCCCGAGTTTAGGCGCTTCAGATTTGTTGTATAAAAAATATGCTGCGTTACCTATTAAAGGACTTACGTTACAAGGAAGTTTATTAGAGAAAATCGCTCATAAAGATTTCTTGCAGTACACGCCGTATCATACTTTTTCGTATACGGTAAAATTTTTACGAGAAGCCGCTTTAGACCCAAAAGTAAAAGCGATAAGTATTACGATTTATCGTTTAGCTGAAATTTCTCACATTGCCAGTTCGTTGATCAACGCCGTAAAAAATGGAAAGCAAGTAACAGTTTCTATCGAATTACGCGCTCGTTTTGATGAAGCAAATAACATTCGTTATGCCGAGCAAATGCAGCGCGAAGGAGTTAAACTTATTTTTGGGGTTCCCGGTTTAAAAGTGCATTGTAAAGCTTGTGTGATCGAACGTTTAGAACATAAAAAAATAAAACGTTATGGTTTTATAAGCACGGGTAATTTTAATGAAGCAACGGCAAAAGTTTACACCGATTATACTTTATTTACCGCGGATCAATCGATTTTAAAAGATATTTCGAAGGTTTTCAATTTCTTCGAGATTAATTATAAGGTGAATAAATACAAACACCTTATTGTTTCTCCACATTATTCTAGAACCACATTCGAGCGCTTAATCGATAAAGAAATAACCAATGCTAAACTGGGAAAACCAAGCGGAATAAAAATCAAGCTGAATAGTTTGTCAGATTATAAAATGATTGATAAATTGTATGAAGCAAGTCGCGCCGGAGTGAAGATTAAACTTATCGTTAGAGGTATTTGCAGTTTAATTCCCGGGGTTGAAGGTATGAGTGAAAATATTGAAGCGATCAGTATTATCGATAAATATTTAGAGCATCCGCGTTTGTATATTTTTGAAAACGGAGGAGAACCCAAAACTTATATTTCTTCTGCCGATTGGATGACGAGAAACCTTGATAATCGTGTAGAAATTTCTTGCCCGATTTATCAAAAAGATATTCAGCAAGAGTTGTTAGATACCTTTAATATTTGCTGGAGCGATAATGTAAAAGCCAGAGATTTTTCAGCAATTGAAGAAAACGCTTATAAAACCGACGATCAAGCTAAAGTTAGAAGTCAGTTTGCTACTTACGACTATTACTTAGAAAAACTGGCTAGTAAAGAATAATAGGTGATTCTGAATTTTTTTCAGAATGATCACATTAACTATTTCTATTTAAAATTTAAAAGAAAACTATACGTGTTAAAAATAAGAAAATACGCCGCCATCGATATAGGTTCAAACGCCGTAAGACTTTTAGTTTCTACGATCACAGAACCAGAAAATAAAGAAACCACTTTTAAAAAAACATCTTTGGTTCGTGTGCCAATTCGTTTAGGAGCCGATGTTTTTGTAAACGGAAAAATTTCAGAAGAAAATATGATCCGGATGAAAGACACGATGCGTGCGTATAGTTTATTGATGAAGTCTCATAAAATTGAAAAATATAAAGCCTGTGCCACTTCTGCGATGCGTGATGCCAGTAATGGAGAAGAATTAGCAAGTCAGGTTTTAGAAGATTGCGGCATTGAAATTGAAATTATCGACGGTGAACACGAAGCAGCTATCATCGCCGCCACAGATTTACACGAACTTATTCAAGACGATAAAACCTATTTATATGTCGATGTTGGTGGTGGAAGTACCGAATTTACTTTATATTCCGGTGGTGAAACTATTGCCTCTCGAAGTTTTAAATTAGGAACGGTAAGATTGCTGAATGAAATGGTAGACGATTCACTTTGGCAAGAAGTAGAAGCTTGGATAAAAGCAAAAACCAAACCCTATACAAAAATCGCTTTAATTGGTTCCGGTGGAAATATTAATAACATTTTTAAAAGCAGCGGAAAGAAGTTAGGTAAACCTTTAAGTTATTTATATTTAAGTTCTTATTATCAGTTACTTAATTCATTAACTTACGAAGACCGTATTTCTCAATTAGGGATGAATACCGATCGTGCCGATGTAATTATTCCGGCTACAAAAATTTACCTTTCAGCAATGAAATGGAGTCGATCTAAAAGTGTTCACGTACCAAAGATCGGTCTTGCTGACGGAATTATAAAATCGCTATATAACGACGCTAAAAAAGAAGAAATGGTTTTAGATTAACCGTGAATATTCTTACCGGCACTAAAACTATTAATGATTTTTGCTTCGTAATCTAAAAGTGATTGCCATTTTTCATCAACTTGTTCTCGATCACCATATTTTCGGGCAAAGTTTAAGAACATTGTGTAATGATTGGCTTCACTGATCATTAATTTTTTATAGAATAATTTTAGCTCTTTATCTTCTAATTGTTCGGTAAGCAATTTAAAACGTTCGCAACTTCTTGCTTCAATTAAACCGGCGTAAAGCAAACGGTGAATGAGCTGATCTAAACGACTGCCGCCTTTCGGAAAAAACTTCATTAATTCTTGTACGTAAGGATCGGGTTTGTACCAACCTAATTGAAAACCTCTTTCAAGAATTTTATCGTGAACCATTTTAAAATGACTCATTTCTTCCTCGGTCAACTCGATCATGGCTTGCACCAATTCAGGATATTCCGGGTAATTGATGATGAGAGAAATTGCTGTAGAAGCAGCTTTTTGCTCACACCAAGCGTGATCGATTAAAATATCGTCAATATTTTTTTCTGCAATATTTGCCCATCTTGGGTCGGTAGGAAGTTTTAAACCAAGCATCATAATTATATATCTAGATCGAAAGTTGTTCTTAATTTATCGATGAGCGGATTTTTCTCTTTCAGTTTTTCAAACTTATCACGTGTGGTAAAAGCATATTTCTTAGTAGCCTTTTCATTCACATCAATTTCAAGTTCAATAGTGGTATTCTGAATTTTCTTTTTAATAAAATTCATCAAATTACCTTGAGCTTTTTTCAGCTCGATCTTCATCGTATCGTTTGGTAATTCTATATGAATCGTTTTACCTACAAGTGTTGGTTTATCGGTATCGACAATAGAAGCCAAGATTTTTTTACCTCTTTTACTTAGTTTCTTTACATATTCTGCCCAAGCTTCTTGTATTTGTTCTTCTGTAAAAGCTTCGGTTAATTCTTCAGTAGGTAAAGCTTGTTTCTCTTTTTGCTTTTGCTCGTGCTCTTTTTTTTGACCAATACTTTTAAGCGATAATCCTGAAGGTCTTTTTCGCTGAGAGAGATCGACCTTTACCGGTTTTTTTTCAGGTTGAACAGTTGCTGAGTTTGCTTTTTCTTCTGAAGGAAGTTTAGCTTCAACTGCTGTCGCTTTTTGCGGTTCGGGATGCTCATTGGTTTGAATAACCTCTTTTGCTTCCGGATTTATTTTTTTTGCAGGAATTTTTTCAGTAGAAATAAAATTTTCCGCAGGAATTATGAATCGCTTAGAATTTTTTTTTTCTCCATCAAAAGTGATAGAGGCCAATTGCATTAAGCAAAGTTCAACAAGTAATCGCGGGTTTCGACTGGTTTTGTATTTTAGATCACATTCATTAGCCAGATCGATCGCTTGCATTAAAAATTCTTGCGGTGCTTCTTGAGATTGTTTGAAATAAAGTGTTTTTACTTGCTCACCAACTTCTAATAAACTTATAGTAGCTTGATTTTTACAAACCAATAAATCTCTAAAATGCGAAGCTAAACCGGCAATGTAATGATGACCGTCAAAACCTTTGGCTAAAATTTCATTGTATTGAACCAATAAACTGGGAATATCATTTTTCAGAATAAAATCGGTCGACTTAAAATAGGTTTCGTAATCGAGAACATTTAAATTCTCGGTTACGGCTTCTCGCGTTAAGTTATTACCGCTAAAGCTCACCACACGATCGTAAATAGAAAGGGCATCACGCATCGCTCCATCTGCTTTTTGAGCAATGATGTGCAAGGCATCGTCTTCTGCATTTACGCCTTCATTTTCAGCAATTTTAGCAAGATATTCTTTAGCATCGGTTACCGTAATCCTTTTGAAGTCGAAAATCTGACAACGAGAAAGAATTGTAGGGATAATTTTATGCTTTTCTGTGGTTGCTAAAATAAAAATAGCATGTTTTGGTGGCTCTTCTAAAGTCTTTAAAAAGGCATTAAAAGCTGAAGAAGAAAGCATATGCACCTCATCGATAATATACACTTTATACTTTCCTACCTGTGGCGGAATACGTACTTGATCGATCAGGTTACGAATATCGTCTACAGAGTTGTTAGAAGCCGCATCTAATTCAAAAATATTAAATGCGTAATCTTCGTCTTTATTTTCTGTAGCTTGCTGGTTAATTTTCTTAGCCAGAATTCTGGCACAAGTTGTTTTACCTACACCACGAGGTCCCGTAAAAAGTAGAGCTTGTGCTAAATGATTATTTTCAATAGCATTTAATAACGTGTTGGTAATTGCTTTTTGACCAACTACGTCTTCAAAAGTTTCGGGCCTGTATTTTCTGGCAGAGACAACAAAATGTTCCATTGGCACAAAAATAGAAATACTCGTGATATTTGTGATTGAGCAAAGCAGTTTTTTCGAAATAATTATTCACAATTTGTGAGTTATAATTTTTCAGCTTGTATAATCTGCTATATTTGCAGAATGCAGGCCGCCTTATCGCTGAATAGTTTTATTTAGAGGAAAGTCCGGACACCGTAGGGAAGCATAGTGGTTAACAGCCATCAGCCGAAAGGTTAGGACAAGTGCAACAGAAAGAATGTACAGATAATGCTGTAGTGAAACCAGGTAAACTCTATGCGGTGCAATACCATGTATACCGGCGTTTAAGATTGCCCGATCGATGCCGGAGGGTAGGTAGCTAGAGATTTTTGGCAACAAAAATTCCAGATAAATGATAAGGACTCGTTTTTCGAGAACAGAATCCGGCTTATAGGCCTGCTATTTTTTTTGATATTTTAAAACCCAGTTTTTAGCTTCTTCCATTTCTTGAAAACTTCAAAAGGCTTTTTAGAAAAGTTTTTTCAAATAAGGCAGTTTTAATTGCTGGTTCAGAATAACAAACAATAGCCATGGCGTTAAGTTTTTCGTACATCGCCGAAGTAAAATAAGTGGTTGGGTTTAAGCTGTAATCGTAAATTCGATTAGAAATATAGCCGAATTTTTTGTTGGGATAGTATTTATCTAAAATCATCACAAACCAATTGAGCTCTTCTACATCGAAAGTAATCCCGTCTTTGATAGATGAGATCACGAAATCGTCATACATTTCTAGGTAAGCAATTTCTTCATCTATAATTTTAAAGGTTTCATCTTTTAAATAGAGGGATTATAATTTAAAGAATGAAAATACAGAATTGCCATATTTTCTACTTTCTGAAAAGTTTACAGTTTCAGAAAGATCGGTATGTTTAGAGTGTTCTACAATTAGCAGACCTTCTTCTTCTAACAAGTTGTTTTTAAAAACGAGTTGTGGTATTTTTTGAAAATCTTCTGTAGAGAAATCGTATGGCGGATCTGCAAAAATAAGATCGCTTTTAGTCTTTACTTTATCTAAATATTTAAAGACATCACTTTTTACGGTATTTATTTCAGCTTCTAATTCGTTAGCGGTTTTATTGAGAAACTTTACACAACCATAATGCTGATCGACCGCTGTAATTTGCGTTGTACCTCTAGAGATAAACTCATAAGAAATGTTTCCGGTTCCTGCAAAAAGATCTAATAGCTTAATTTCTTGAAAATCGATCTGAAAATTAAGAATGTTGAATAAGGCTTCTTTTGCCATATCTGTAGTAGGCCTTACGGGTAAGTTTTTAGGAGCTATTAATCGTTTGCCTTTAAATTTTCCGGATATAATTCTCATAGAAGATTACTTAGTAAAAATAGATTATGTTTTGGGTTAATTCCTTTTTGAGATAAATTACTGATTTTTTCAGTTAGGAATGAGGTGTTTAAAAAGCTAATTTCTTTTATATAGGTATATAGGTAATTATAAGTGTCGTCGGTTTCTTTGATGCTTCCGCTTAGTAAGAGCTGTAAATTTTCGGTATTTAGCTTTAATTGTTCTGCAGTAAATAGAACAAAGTATATAAAATCTTCCGCAGTAAAATATTCAAATGAATTTGCTAAAAGCAATTTGCCGTTTTTAAAGCAACAAATGTCAAACCTGCTTGGCTGTACTTGAACAAAAACTACTTCTTCTGTATTTATATTTTTTACTTCAGCTAAACATGTATCGATAAAAAGGGTAGAAGAGTGGTTGTAATTAAACTCACCAAATTGCTCAAATAAATAGTTGTTGATGTTGGTGTATGGAATGTAAACGCAATTGGCCTCTAGGTTTTTTAACTCGTCGTACGCTATAAAATCTGTTTTTAAGATTTTAGTATTAAATTTAAGGTAATCGGTTAACTGATCTTCAGAAAAATATTCTTGCGGAACTAAACTGTAAAGGTTATTGGCATAACTTATATAAACACTTTTGATGTCTGCTAAATTTTCTTCGGAAAGATTGAATTTTATAGCTCGTTTTAACTCTTCAAGAATTTGCTCAGGATCTAGAAGTTTTGAAAATGTGGTTGAATAAAAGTCTTCAACTGTATTTTCTTGTGCATTTAGGCTACAAAAAGAAAGTCCATCTTGAGCGATCAAGATGGACAATTTATAAGATTGATTTTGTTGACTATCTTTTCTTTGTACCATATTTTTTTGGCCAGTTTCCGTTGGTGTTTACTTCGCTCATAGAACCTAACTGAATATATTCACCTCTAACGTTGTCTACGGTAAGCATTTGCTTTTCTTGATTTACTAAATGCTCATCTTGATCTGCTAAAACATCTGCTTTATCGATTTTTACTTCAAAAACAGGAATATAGCTATCGTTTTTATAGATTTTACCAGCTTCGATTTCAAATTTCTTTCCATCGGTATAAGGTACATTCATCATCGTTTTGTAACGATCGGTGTTTTTATAAAGAGAATCTTTTACCGGAGTATAACCTAAGGTATCGATAATTGTTTCAGATTTATACTCATCTACACCATAAGTTGCTTTGTATTCTTCATCTAAAACGGTAGTATCTCTACGCTGAGTTACCACAAATTCTGCCGTGTCTATAAATTGTACTAAACTATCCCAGTCACCACTGTATCTACCAATTACCTCTTTGTGAGCTAACTGTGCTTTTCGAATATCTTTTAATTTATCAATTACTTTAGGATATCTGGCATCTCTTACTTTGTTGAATTGAATTGGCTCGTAAACTGCATTAAAAGTAAGGTAACCTAAAAATCCAATAACGACCCACAATAGTAATTGAATAACAATTTTCATATGTAATGAATTTAAATTTGTTTAAGTATAGTTGTACGCAAATCTACAATTTTTTTTTATTCGTAAAAGTTTCCAAGTCAAAAAAGCCTGATTATATTTGATTTTTTCGTAAGCTAATCTAATTAATGACTGCCACAGAATTCTATAAACTTTTAATTTCCGATTTTCCTTTTACAGTGACTACACAACAAGATGTAGCGCTTCAAAAATTGTCTGCTTTTATTTTATCAGAAAAAACTGATCAACTTTTTATCCTCAAAGGTTATGCCGGAACGGGTAAAACTTCAATAATTGGTACGATTGTTAAAAATTTATGGAAGGTAACAATGAGTCCGGTACTTGCCGCACCTACCGGTAGAGCTGCAAAAGTGATGAGTAATTACTCTGGTTATCAAGCACAAACCATTCATCGAAAAATTTATTATCCTAAAAAATCTAGTGGTGGTAAGATGCAATTTGTGCTTCAAAAGAATAAGCATAAAAATACCGTTTTCATTATAGATGAAGCTTCGATGATCTCAGATTTTGGTGGTGACGCCAAATTGTTTGAGAACAGATCGCTTTTAGACGATTTAATCGACTATGTATATTCAGGAAGAAATTGTAAACTTATTTTTATAGGAGATACCGCCCAGTTACCACCGGTAAAGTTAGACTTGAGTCCGGCTTTAGATCAAGATAAGTTAAGTTTAAGTTATAAAAAAGATGTCGACCATATTGAGTTGAATGAAGTAGTACGACAACAACAAGAAAGTGGTATTTTGCATAATGCGACCTTAATTCGAGAGGCGATTAAAAATCAGTTTTTTGAAGATTTTAAATTTGAATTAAATATTGCCAACGATTTTGTGCGCCTTGTTGATGGTTATGAGATTATGGATGCCATTAACGATTCTTACAGTTCCGGAGGTTACGAAGAAACTGCGATTGTTGTAAGGTCTAACAAGCGGGCAAATATCTATAATGAACAAATTAGAAGCCGAATTCTCTTTCAAGAAAACGAAATTGCCGCAGGAGATTTTTTAATGGTCGTGAAAAACAATTATTTCTGGGTGAAACCTAATTCTGATGCCGGTTTTATCGCTAACGGAGATATTGTTGAAATACTAGAAATTTTTGAAATAATCGATCTTTATGGTTTTCATTTTGCTGAAGTAAAAGTGCAAATGGTCGATTACCCAAAAATGAAACCTTTTGAAACGGTATTAATTTTAGATACACTTACCGTGAATGCTCCATCTTTAACTTATGAGCAATCCAACGAATTATATCAAGAAGTTCAAAAGGATTATGCAGATGAAACTTCAAAATATAAGAAGTTTCAGAAAGTAAAAAACAATAAATATTTTAACGCCTTACAAGTGAAATTTAGTTACGCCATGACTTGCCATAAGTCGCAAGGTGGACAATGGGACAATGTTTTTGTAGAACAACCGTATTTAAAAGATGGCGTAAATGAAGATTATTTACGTTGGTTGTATACAGCTTGTACACGAGCAAAAGAAAAATTATACCTTATAGGTTTTAAAGATGATTTCTTTACCGGAGAAAAATTATAATTTCTGCCTATTAAAATTAGTATTTTTGTCAAGATTTTAAAAATTTTTTATGTCTACAACCACGCCTTTACGAATCATAGCAATGATTCCTGCACGTTATGAAGCAAGCCGTTTTCCCGGAAAGTTAATGCAAGACTTAGAAGGGAAAACAGTGATTACTAGAACTTACGAGGCTGCAGTAAAAACAAATTTATTTCAGGAAGTATTTGTAGTGACCGACAGTGAAGCAATTTTTGATGGAATTACTTCAAATGGAGGTAAAGCTATTATGAGTAAGAAAACTCATGAATGTGGAAGTGACCGTATTGCTGAAGCTGTTGAAAATATGGATGTAGATGTGGTTGTAAACGTTCAAGGTGACGAACCTTTCATCGAAAAAGAAAGTTTAGCTGAATTATTAGCGGTTTTTGAAAATGAAGATGCCGATCAAATAGATTTAGTTTCTTTAAAGACGGCTTTAGAAACCGAAGAAGATATTCAAAACCCGAATCACGTAAAAGTGATCACTAATAAAAATGATTACGCACTTTATTTCTCAAGATCACCAATTCCTTATCTAAGAAATAAAGAAGCAAAAATCACCTATTATAAGCATATAGGTATTTATGCATTTAGAAAAGAAGCTTTATTAGATTTTTACCATTTACCAATGTTAGGCTTAGAAGATGCTGAAAAACTAGAGCAACTCCGTTACCTAGAATATGGTAAAAATATAAAAATGGTAGAAACCAATTTAAAAACCATCGGTATCGACACGCCTGAAGATTTAGAAAAGGCTAGAGCGTTTTTGAAGAAAAACTAATTACTCACCGCACTTTTATAAACCTTTAAACAACGTTCCCGAGCTTCTTTATGGTCGACCATAGGTTCGGGATATTTTTTTGTTCTATATTCCGGAACCCATTTTTTGATGTATTTTTCTTCTTTATCAAACTTTTCTTTTTGAGACATAGGGTTAAAAATTCGAAAATAAGGAACTGCATCAACGCCGCTTCCGGCAACCCATTGCCAATTTCCTACGTTAGAAGACATTTCGTAATCCAACAACTTTTCAGCAAAATAGGCTTCGCCCCAACGCCAATCGATCAATAAATGTTTGCAAAGAAAGCTTCCAACGACCATTCGAACGCGATTATGCATAAATCCGGATTCATTCAATTGTCGCATTCCTGCATCTACTAAAGGATAGCCGGTTTTTCCTTCTTTCCATTTTTTAAATTCACTCTTATTGTTTCGCCATTCGATACGATCGTATTTCTTTTTGAAAGCATCGGTGACCGTTTCTGGGTAATGATAGAGAATTTGCATAAAAAATTCACGCCAAATGAGTTCTTCAAAAAAAGTTTCGTCTTTCACTTGAATCGCTTTTTTTACCATTTTTCGAACACTTACTGTTCCGAATCTTAAATGTGTACTCAAATGTGAAGTAGCATCTTGGGCCGGCAAATTTCGTTTGTCTTCATATTCATTCATCATCGTTTTAGTTACGGTATAATCAGGAACTTCAATCGATGATTTTTTAAAACCAATATCACTTAATGAGAGATTGGGTAAACGTGTATTTTTAATTAGATTGTCTAAATAATCATTGGTATAGTAAATACGTAATTTGTCTTCACTGAAGTTACTTTTCCAGGTTTTCATATAAGGTGTATACACCAAATAAGGATCGCAATCTTTTTTAACGACTTCATCTTTTTCAAAAATCACCTGATCTTTATACGTGGTGAATTTTATGTCTTTATCTTCCAATAAAGAGGAAATTTTTTCATCGCGTTCTTTTGCATAAGGTTCATAATCACGATTTGTAATTACTTCAGCAATAGCATAATCCTTTATAAGTTGTTGAAATACTTTTTCCGGTTTTCCATCAAACATCGCAATAGAACTATCATAATTCTCCTGAAGTTCTTTTCGCATAGTTTGTAATAGCTGAAAAATAAAAGTTACCCGAGCATCATCTTCAGGTAGATCTTTTAAAATTTCAGTATCAAAAATAAAAATGGGTAAAACACGATGATCACTTTGTAAAGCACGATAAAAACCAATATTATCATCCAATCGCAAATCACGTCGAAACCAAAAAATTGTGTATTTCTCTTGACTCATTAGCTTAAGTTTAAATTTGAAAGTCCGCCATCGACTCCTAAAATCTGTCTGGTCATCCAGCTACTTTTGTCACTCATTAAAAAAGCGGTCATTTGAGCGATATCTTCCGGTGTTCCTACACGTTTTAGCGGATGTCTTTCTGCCATTTTCTTTTTCTTTTCTTCTTTATTCAGCAATTTTTCAGCAAGCTGTGTATCTGTTAGGGAAGGAGCAATCACATTTATGCGAAACCTTGGGGCATATTCTGTAGCTAACGATTTTGCAAAACCTTCAATAGCACCTTTTGCAGCAGCCACGCTGGTATGAAAAGGCATTCCCACCTTTGCGGCAACCGTACTATAAAATACTAAACTAGCGTGTTCAGCATTTTTAAGTTTAGGTAAAAGTCCGTTAACTACTTTCACTAATGAAATAAAATTCAGCTGAATTTCTTTTTCAAAATCTTTTGATTTCAGCATCTTAAAAGGTTTTAAGTTAATACTTCCCGGAAAGTAGGCGAGACCATCAATTTTTTCAGGCAGGTTAAGTTGTTCAATTTCATCTTCTAACACATCAAATTCTAAATGTTTCACATCTAGATCGCTTAAATTTTCATTGCTCCGTGAGGCGACAATAACGTTATGATCTTCTGCTAAAAGTTTTGCAGTAGCTAGACCAATACCTTTGCTTCCGCCAATAAGTAGAATATTTTTCATGTAGATAGTGTTTAATATTTTCCGAATAATTCTTCTAATTTTTGCTGTCTATAGCTAAAAATTTCTTCCAATTTATTCTTCACGATAAACGGATGCACCAATTGTCCTAAAAAGCCAAATGGAAGCTTGTAGTGAATAATATCTTCCATTTCAACGCCACCTTCAATTTCTTTAATAAAATGTTTGTGATGCCAAAGTTTATAAGGACCAAAACGTTGTTCATCAACAAAAAACTCATTATCCTTTACGTGTGTGATTTCAGTTACCCATTTAGTTTTAATACCGAAGACGGGCGTTACAATGTATTGTATAACTTGACCTTGATACATTTTACGGTCGGCACCATCAATAATATCAAAGCCCATATAATCGGGAGTGATCGTTTTTAAATTAGCCGGATCTGATAGAAACTCCCAAGCTTTAGCTTTACTTATAGGAAGTTTTTGTGTTTTGTGAAGTTTATAAATTTTCATAAAACTAAATTAAAGTATATTTTGTTTAATTTTTAAATTTAATAGTTAAACAAAAGTTATAGTTTAGTTTTTTATTTTAGAATTGAAAAACGCTTAACTTTATCAAAAATTAAAACAGATTAACTAATCATGAAAAAAACACTTTCTTTCTTTTTATTTATGCTTGCTGCAATTACTATACAAGCGCAAGTACAAGCTCCACAACCGAGTCCGCATGCTAAAATCTGGCAAACCGTAGGCTTAACCGAAGTAACGGTAGAATATTCTAGACCTTCTATGCGTGGGCGTGACATCTTTGGTGATTTAGTACCATTTGATAAAAAATGGAGAACCGGAGCTAATGAAAATACAATTATCTCTTTTTCTGACGATGTCACTATCGACGGAGAAACGCTGCCAAAAGGTACCTATGCAATTTACTCGGTACCGGGGAAAAATTCTTGGGAGATCATGTTTTACAAAAAAACAGACAACTGGGGTTTACCACAAGCTTGGGATAACGCTCAATTGGCATTATCTACAAAAGCTCAAGTAACTAAAATGCCAATGACCATGGAAACCTTTACCATTGTGATTGATGAATTAAAAAATGATTCAGCGGTATTTAATATGTTATGGGAAGATACCGTAGTTTCGTTCACTTTTGAAGTGCCAACCGATGCTAAAACAATGAAAAGTATTGAAGCTGCTTTAAACGGACCAACTGCTAGAGATTATTATGCTGCTGCCGATTATTATTATACAAGCGGAAAAGATCTTGAGCAAGCTTTAGAATGGATCAATAAAGCTACGGAAGATAATGCTACTTTCTGGATGTTACGTAAAAAGTCTTTAATTGAAGCAAAATTAGGAAAGAAGAAAGATGCTATTAAAACGGCTAAAGCTTCTTTAAAAGCAGCAAAAGCTGCCGGGAATGATGATTACGTAAAAATGAATGAAGATTCTTTAAAAGAGTGGGGAGCAAAATAATTCTCTCCTTTCTTATTAACCTACTATAAAAAGGTGCTTTGAAAAAGCACCTTTTTTGGTTTAATACTTCAACCCAATCTTCTCTAGAACTCGATCGAGTAGAGAAATTAGACGTAAGCTATTTTCGAAAGTCATAACAGTACTTTCGGTTTTATTTTCGCTAAGCATTTGTTGTACGTGGGCAGCTTCATAATTATAACCTAAGGTAGCTACAGGAAATTCAATGAGTTCTTTTTTACCGTCTTTGGTTGTGATTTCTATCGAGCTTGGTGGTTCGTGAAAACGACTGGTGAGTTTTACGGTAGCTTCTTCCAATTCAATAATACATTCGGTGGGTGTTTTTTCAAGCAACGTACTTTTTAGATGGGCTTTTACGTTGTTTGCGTAGCTAAATGTCATTAAGCACTCTTCATCAACTTTGGTTTCACTAAATTTTGCCGAAGCTTCGATTTTCTGTGGAATTCCGATAAGTGTCATCGCAGCAAAAACGGGATAAATACCAATATCTAATAAACTGCCACCACCTAAATTTTTGTTAAATAAACGTTTATCTAAATCGTATGGAGCTTTAAAACCAAAATCTGCGGTTAGCGATTTTATTTCTCCGTATTTTTTCTGTTGAATTATCTCTAAAATGTATTGATAATGTGGTACAAAATGCGTCCACAGAGCTTCCATTAAGAAAACATTTTCAGTTTTTGCTGTTGAAATCATTTCTTCCACTTCGGTTTTATTTATTCCAAAGGCTTTTTCGCAAAGCACCGCTTTTTTTGCTTTGAGGCAAGTAATAGTTAACTCTTTATGAAAAACGTGTGGCGTGGCGATATAAATGACATCGACTTCCGGATCTTCGGTCAATTCAGCATAACTTCCGTAGTAATTTTCAGCATGAAAATCTTCTGCAAATTCTTCTGCTTTTTTCAAAGATCGACTGGCAACAGCTTTTAGATTTGCACCTTCAACACTTTGTAAATCGGTAGCGAATTTTTTAGCGATCTTTCCTAAACCTAAAATTCCCCAGTTATAATTCGTTTTCATAAAAAATAAAGATTTTGTAATTGTTCAATTCTACGTTGAAATGATTAAAATTTTCAGCATGAGTTTCTGAAGTCAATTTCAGAATTAAAACAATTTAGCTTTTTGCATATTTTTTTGAACTTGAAAGCACTTCAATTAAAATAGCGATCGACATCACCAATGCGCAACCAAACATATTTAACCATAAATAAGGCATCCAATCGTTCCACCAACCAATAACGACAATAATTTGTGTAATAATGGCAGCCATAAATGTTGAATTACTTCGTACAAACTTTACGAAAAAGGCGAGTAAGAAAATTCCTAATACATTTCCGTAGAAAATAGAACCTATAATATTTACCAACTGAATTAAATTATCAAACAAGTCTGCCGTACAGGCAATGATCACCGCTAAAATTCCCCAAATTAGCGTAAATAGACGAGAAGCATTGAGAAAATGCTGATCACTTTTTTCTGAAGAAACATTACGTTTATAAAGATCGATGGTCGTGGTTGAAGCTAAAGAATTTAACTCTGAAGCGGTGGAAGACATAGCTGCAGAAAGAATAACCGCCAGCAACAAACCAATTAAACCTTTGGGTAAATTATTCAGAATGAAATGAATAAACACGTAATCTTTATCGTTGGTTTCTACATTTTTTTCTGTTTTATCGATAAGTTTTACACCTTCGGCTCGTAAATTTTCTTCTTTCTTATTTAAATGTTGAATCTCTTGTTGAATTGGTGCTTTATCTTTGGTATTGATCAATGCATAATTCAACTGAACTTTCTCTTGACGATTTTTCTCTAATTCTTGCTGAAGTTGGCGATATTCATCTGCATATTCAGAATTTAGAACTTCTTTTTCTCCGGCCGGATTAAAGTTGAGCGGAGAAGCATTAAACTGATAAAACACAAACATCATCACACCAATAAGCAAAATGAAAAATTGCATGGGCACTTTTAGAAAACCGTTAAAAATAAGTCCCATTTGGCTTTCTTTTAAAGAACTTGCCGAAAGATAGCGTTGCACCTGACTTTGATCGGTGCCAAAATAGGAGAGGGCAAGAAACGTCCCGCCAATGAGTCCGCTCCAAAACGTATAACGATTATCCCATTCGAACGAGAAATCGAGCACGTTTAGTTTTTCGTTAGCTGCTGCAATTTCTAAAGCGTTAGAAAAAGTAATATCCTGCGGAAGATCGTTAACAATCAATACAAATGCGATAATTAGACCAAGAAAAATGACTCCCATTTGTTGCTTTTGGGTAACGCTAACCGCTTTTGTTCCGCCGGAAACGGTATAGATCACGACCAAACTACCAATAATGATATTGAGGGTGATCAAGTTCCAACCCAATACTGCTGAAAGAATAATTGAAGGTGCAAAAATGGTGATTCCCGCCGCTAAACCACGCTGAATTAAAAATAGTAAAGCCGTTAAAGTTCTGGTTTTTAGATCGAATCTACTTTCTAAATATTCGTAGGCTGTATATACTTTTAAACGATGATAAATAGGAATAAAAACCATACAGATCACGATCATCGCAATGGGAACACCCAAGTAAAATTGCACGAAACCCATCCCGCTATGAAAAGCTTGCCCGGGAGCCGATAAGAATGTAATTGCACTGGCTTGCGTTGCCATCACCGATAAACCGACCGTCCACCAGCGAGCTTCGTTACCACCTTTTAAAAAATCACTTACATTTTTACTTCCGCGAGTTTGGTAATACCCAAAGATCACAATAAATGCGAGCGTAGCGACTAAAACAATAGTATCTAAAATGTGCATTTATAATAGTTTTACAGAAATAAATTCATAAACACATAGAACAAAATCACATAAATCGCATTGGCAATTAAAAGCCAGCCGTAAGATTTTTTCCAGTGATATTTTTCAGGTTTCTCTTGCATTATTTCCCAAGTGATAAAAGGTTTGCAAATAATTTATAAGCTCCTGAAACTCCTGCAGGAAATTCTCTAAAAAAGCTTAAGCCGGTATAAACATAATGGCCTTTACCGTAATTGGCAACCAATAAACTTCCTTTTAATTCGTTTTCGCCTTCATCCTTCATTCCTAAAATTGGCGTAAACTCTTCACTCCATTCATAAGGGAAATACAATCCGCGTTCTTGCACCCAACCTTCAAAATCTTTTTGTGTGATTTTGTTAGGCGTATTTAAAACCGGATGATCTTTCGCTAAGAAATGCACTTTAGAAAATTCATCGGTTACGCGATCGTAAGAAATCCGAAGCGGGTATGGAGCAATATTTTCGGTAATTAAACCTCGATGTTTGTTGTATTGAACCACCATCGTTCCGCCATTTTTTACATAATCGAACAACGTTTGTTGCTTAAAAGCTAATTCATCTTGCGTATTGTAAGCGCGAATACCAACAACAACCGCATCAAAATCTTGAAGTTTTGCAGTCGTAATTTCTGAAGGGTTTAGTAATTCAACATCATAGCCAATGGCGCGTAAACTTTCAGGAACCACATCGCCGGCACCTTGAATGTAAGCGATCTTATTTCCTTTTTTCTGAATATTTAGTTTGATCACTTTGGTTTTTGCCGGTAACATTACCGTTTGCTGCGGAATATGATTGTAACTAATTACATTTACTTCTTTGCTAAACAGCTCCTCGCCGTCCTTAAAAACGGGTTGTATAAACGTTTCATCATCATTTTCCGGTGGAGTTAAAGTGAAAGCAAAGGTTTGAGACGCTCCTTTTTGAGTTAAATTCACTTCCATAGATTGCGGACTCACTTGCCAATTTTCAGGAAGATCTAGCGATAATTTTCCGTTTAGATCATCTTTATAAGCGGTCACTTTTACATTTACCGGTTTAGGTTGATTGTCTTTAAATATTAAGGTTGAATTTTCTAAAGCTACAGAAACTTCAGGAACAATCGCCAAAGGTTCAAACACTTCACCATCTACAGGATCGTTGGTTTTATAAACCAAATCTCTGGTGAAACTGATGTTTTTCCCATCAATTTTCAACACAAATTCCGCCTGAATTGGCGCCGGTGTTTCCGGTAAACCAATTAACGATTCGTCTTCAACAGTATACATTCCTAAACTACTCGGTGCGTTTAACCAATAAGGATTGGTGTAATTGATCGAGGAAGGAATTTTAGCTGAAATACTTTTATAAAAAGGCTCGTTATTGGTTAATGTTGAATTAATTTGAACCTCTTCCTTTAGATTTGAAAAGGTAATTTTTTCTAATTGAATTTTCGCCGAACTTCTATTGGTGGCTTCCAGATTAATTTTTATGACTGAATTTTTCGTAGCAAATTCAGTGGAAGTGTTTGCTTCTAAATATAAACCGGCGCAAGCGGTAATAATATGAGTAATTTCTTCAGTTTTAATGACTCGCCAATGCTTATTTTCTAATTCCTGAATAAGTTGGTAAGCTTGCATTAACTGCGGAAGACTTTCTGAAGGATTTTCAAAATTGTAGTTTTCTTCAACTTCCGCTAAGATATTCCCGATCTTTTTTCCGCCTTTTACACGAGACCAAGTGGTATTGATGTCTGCAAAAATATCTCCGTTTTCGGGGAAATCTCCTTTAATTAATTCAATATATTCAGTCGATTTGCCACGTTCAGAAGTATTCCCGAAACCTTGCGATTTATGTTCGCTACGACTTAGGGAAGCGATTTCAGAATTAGACATTCCGCGAGTTGGGTAATACGTGCCAATATCGTAGTTGAGAAAGTTAGATTTATCGGCAGCTTCAAATTTTTCTTGACTACCGTAAAACCACCACGAAGTATTAAAAAATAAGCGTTTAGGTTGCCAAGTAGAAAAGTTTTCTAATTGCTCAGGATAAACATTTTTATTAGCTGCTTTATCAAAAGCTTCTACACTTAACATAGCAGAAGTCGTGTGATGACCATGCGTACTGCCCGGCGTACGATGGTCGAATCTGTTAATAATAATATCAGGCTGAAATTTACGAATGGTTTTGATTACATCGCGCATAACTTCATCTTCATTCCAGATGGCCAAAGTTTCTTTTGGCGTTTTAGAATAACCAAAATCGTTGGCTCTTGAGAAAAATTGCTCACCACCGTCTATTTTACGAGCAACTAATAATTCTTCGGTACGAATTACACCGAGTAACTCTCGAATTTCGGGACCGATCAAGTTTTGACCGCCATCGCCTCGCGTTAATGAAAGGTATGCTGTTCTTGCGTGAACTTTGTTAGAAAAATAGGAGATGAGTCGGGTATTTTCGTCATCGGGATGTGCTGCAAAATATAAAACCGAACCTAAGAAATTAAGTTTTTGTATGCTTTCAAAAATTTCTGAACTGTTAAGTTTTTCGGGATTTTGTGCGTTTGAAAGTTGATAGGTAATAAGTAAAAATAACAGAATGATTTTTTTCATCTGGGAGCGTCTTTTTTAGAAATCTCCCAAATATAAGAAGTTGAAAGCAAAGGAAAGTTTTTAAAGAATGAAAAAATACTGTTGAATTACAACGCATCTTTCCCTTCATCTGGAGAATCGATAAAGGCATCTTTTTTTACTAATGAAACTGCTTTTTGAAGTATTAAATTATTAGGATAAGTAATTAACTCGCCTTCTGAAGTTCTTAAATGAATTTGAAAAGCTTTAATATCTTCAATAATGGCGATCACCGGAAAATCTTTGTCGTGAATTTTAATTTCGTCTCCTATTTTATAAGGAAACGAAAAGAACATAATCACTCCGGAAGTGATATTACTTAATATCGACCAAACTGCAAAAAGACCAATCCCGATCACTGCAAAAACCGATGAAAATACTAAAGTTACATCTCGAACTTGAACACCCCAAACTAAGAGCAAAACAAAAATAGCCAGAAAGAACACCAAAAAGTTAATGTACCTTACCATTAATTGTACGCGCGCCAAATTAATGTTCGATCGTTTTCCTACTTTATTGGCTGCTGTAGTTAGTATAAAACGAAAAACAATTAAAAAAATAAACGCAGCTAGCGTATAAATAAACTCATCGTGAAACTTATCGAAAAGCGCTGACATATATTCGGATTTTCATACAAATATATACGTTTGCCGCATTGAAAATTCTGTAAGTTCGGTTAAAATTTCAATAATTCGTCGTAGAGTAAATGTGTAGGCATTCCCATGACGGTAAAGTAAGAACCTTCGATTTTTTGAACCCCGATTTGACCGATCCATTCTTGTATTCCGTAGGCGCCGGCTTTATCGAAAGGTTGATGATTTTCAATATAATACTCAATTTCTGCTGAAGAAAGTTCTTTAAAGTAAACTACTGTTTTGTCGCAGAAAGTTTTTGTTTTTTGAGTCGATTTTAAACAAACCGAAGAAATTACTTCGTGCGTTCTTCCTGATAAATTTTGAAGCATTTTTATAGCTTCAGTTTTGTCTTTTGGTTTTCCTAAGGCTTGATCGTCGATGCAAACAATGGTATCGCCGGTGATTAAAATTTCATTTTCAGCTAAATCATTTTCAAAAGCTTTTGCTTTTAATTCGGCTAAAAATAGAGCGATTTCTTCTCCTTTTAATTCATCCGGATAAATTTCTTCCACCGGTTTTAATCTGATCTCAACATCTAAGTCAAGATCTTTTAAAAATTGTTGCCGGCGTGGCGAACCAGAGGCGAGTACGAGTTTCTTTTGCGTAAGTTTTTCTTTCAGCATCTTAAAAAATTATAAAAGAATAAATTGATACAAGCCAATAGAAATAAGTCCGAAAAACATAATTAGCTTCAACACAAAACTTAAATGTTTATAATGTTTTTTATCGGTTGCAGCCCAAATTTTAACCATCACGTAGAGTAGTGGAGCCACAATTAACACCAACGCATACATTAACGAATAGGTGTGATGGTATAAATATTCATATAAATAATATAAAACGGCAACTAAAGGTAATACTGCAACTGCAAAGATTATTTTGTTGGTACGATCTTGACCTAACGCAATAGGTAACGTATGAATACCTGCTTTGTGGTCGCCATTAATATCTTGCTGGTCTTTTATCATTTCTCGAACCCAATTCAATAAAAAAGCAAAAACAGCATAATCGATTAAAATTGAAAATATGGTTTGTTGAGAGACTTTGTTTTGCGGAGTGATCGCCGGCAATAAATCGTAAAGCCCAACAATAATTATTGTCATCGCTACTAAAAGACTAATGAGAATATTGCCGAGAACCAGGTAACTTTTTAGAGATTTAGCGTATAAATAGAGCAAAGCAGAAGTTAAAATAAAAATAGCTGTAAACGATGGTTTCTGAATCATATTCGATAAATAAAAACCAAGAAGAACTCCGATAATCGTTAAACCAAAATATAAATTATAAGCTGCTTTTTCTGAAACTTTCTTACCAACGATCACTTTATTAGGTTTGTTGATGAGGTCGGCTTCTACATCAAAAATATCATTGATCACATTTCCTGCCGCTGCTAAACAAACGGTAGCAATAACCAATAAAGCAAAACCAAAACTATTTAAGGTAATGGCGATCCCAAAAGGCTCAAACAAGTAATATTTAATAAGTACTTGCGTAAGAATGATCATTAATAAGTTAGGTAATCGTATAAGTTGGAGGTATTTCATGGAGTTGGTTGACAGTTTTTTTAGTTGACAGTTGACAGTTGACAGTTGACAGTATTCAGTAAGCAGTGTTCAGTATGCAGTTTTTTGTTACAAATACCTAGATTATTCGTTACTCATGACTTCATCTACCCATTTTCCTTGAACTTTCATCACTTGCTCAATAAGATCACGAACGCAGCCTTCACCGCCTTTTTTATGAGAAATATAGCTTGAGATCGCTTTCACTTCAGCAACAGCATCTTGAGGGCAAGCCGGTAGGCCAATTAATTTCATAGGGAACGTGTCGGGAATATCATCGCCCATATACGCTACATTTTCAGCATTAATATTATAGATATCAAAAAACTCATCTAAACATTCTACTTTATCTTCTACGCCTAAATGAATATCGGTAATGCCTAAACCACGTAAACGCTTGCGAACGCCTTCGTTTTTTCCGCCGGAAATAATACAAACCGTATAACCGTTTTTTAAAGCTTTTTTCATCGCGTAACCATCTTTTACGTTCATCGATCGTAGCATTTCTCCATCGGTCGAAACCAACACAGAACCGTTGGTAAGAACGCCGTCTACATCGAAAACAAAAGTGGTAATATCGTTGAGTATTTCTTTATAATTTCTTTCCATCTTGCTGAATTATTGATTGGGTGAGCAATTTATAAATTTCCTTATAATCGGCATTATTTAATTGCGCTAAATGCTGTTTTATGGTGGCTTGGTCGTTTCTTTTTGCAGGTCCGGTTTGTACACTTTTAGGAGAATGAAGTGTAGCTTTTTGCGCAGTCTCTTTAATTAAAGCACTCAAAACTTCAAACGGAACTTCATTTTGATTGCACAGATCTTCTGCGATCGAATACATATAATTGCTGAAGTTACAAGCGAAAACGGCTGCTAGGTGTAATTTTTTGCGTTGTTCAGAAGAAATTTCAAATACTTTTTCTGAAATTGAATGGGCTAATTGTTTTAAAACCGGCAAATCTTTAGCTACTGAAGTTTCTATGCAAATTGGTATTTCTTTAAAATTTACTTCGGTCTGTTTTGAAAAAGTTTGCAGCGGATAAAACACGGCATTTCTTTTTGCGGAAGTAGAAAGCGGAACACTTCCCGAAGAATGTGCAACGATTCCATCAAGATGTGAAAGCTTAGAAATTAGGGCTTCGATCGCATCATCTTTTACGCAAACTAGAAATATATCGGCTTTTTTTAATTTCGCTAAATCGCTTGTAGTTTGCGTGTTACTTTTAAACACTTCAAGTGATGCTTCGCTACGGTTATACACCTGAATTACTTCAACATTTTCAGCCTTTTTAAAAGCTTTGAAAAAATGTGTAGCGACATTTCCTGCGCCAAGAATTACAACTTTTATCATTCGGCTAAAATATTAAATTCTTTAAGCTTCTTAAAATTAACATTTAATTGAGATTTTGAAAGAAATATTGAAGGTTAATCGGTATAAAATGGGTAAATTTGCAGCGTTTTTAAAGCACTCCTCATGATTCAAAAAAAGATTGCGAATTTTCTATTCTCTACACGATTAATGGCCATATTATTTATTGTTTTTGCCTTAGCAATGGCCGTAGGAACTTTTGTTGAAAATTCTTATACCACAGCAACTGCTCGTGAATGGATTTATAATACCTGGTGGTTCGAAGCGATTATGCTCGTTTTTGCCATCAACTTTTTAGGAAATATCAAGCGTTACCGTCTTTGGAGTTGGAAAAAAGCTAGTACGTTAATCTTACACTTAGCGTTTTTCTTAATAATTATTGGCGCTGCGATTACACGATATATTGGTTACGAAGGCGTAATGCCTATTCGTGAAGGCGAAGTATCTAACGTAATGCTTTCAGAAAAAACCTATTTATCACTAAAAATAGATGGTGAATTTAATGGCGAACCTTTACGACGCTCGGTAGAATTACCCTTAAATCTAGCTCCCGGTATCGATAATCATAAAACCTTAACAACAGATTTTAAAGGACAAGAAATTAAATTTGAAGTCACTGAGTTTATTGATGGTGCTGAAGAAGGTTTGGTGGAAGATGAAAACGGAGAAAACTTTTTAAAAATCGTTGAAGCCGGTGGCGGGCAACGTCACGATCATTATTTAAAAGAAGGTGAAGTAGCGAGTATCCATAATATTTTATTCGCTTTTAATAAAGAAACAGAAGGTGCAATAAATTTTATCGTAGAAAATGGAGAATATAAAATATCTACTCCGTTCGAAGGTGACTATATGCGTATGGCCGATCAGAAAAAAGGAGCAGTTTTAGCAGATACGCTTCAAAATTTAAACTTACGTTCACTATATAATGTGGCAGGGATGCAATTTGTAATTCCAGATCCTGTGGTAAAAGGTCGTTATGATATGGTGCCTTCAGAACCTAAACAAAAAGGACAAGCCGATGGAGTGGTTTTACAAATTACGACCGGTGGCGAAACCAAACAATTAAAACTTTTAGGTGCTAAAGGAATTGTCAATGATTTGAAAGAAGTTGAAGTAGGAGATTTCAAGATTTACGCACGCTACGGAAGTAAAGAATACGAATTACCATTTGCACTAAAGTTAAACGATTTTATTGCTGAAAAATATCCGGGGACAGAAAATAATCCAACGCCGAGTTATTCAGCATTTAAAAGTAAAGTAGAATTGGTCGATGATGGCGAATCAAAACCTTACGATATTTATATGAATCACGTCTTAGATCATAAAGGTTATCGCTTTTTTCAATCTTCTTTTGATGCCGATGAAAAGGGAACTGTTTTATCTGTTAATCACGACTGGTGGGGAACTTGGGTAACTTACATTGGTTATTTCTTATTATATATTGGTTTAATGTGGATTTTATTTGATAAAGGTTCTCGTTTTGGAGAATTAAAAGCAAAATTAGAGAAAGTAAAAGCCAAAAAAGCCAAAATGTTAGGGGTTGTGGCAATTTTATTAAGTTTCAATGCTTTTGCACAACAAGATGTAACTTCAGGGAAAATTAATGAAGAAGATCACGTTCATCAACAAGAATTCACTTCAGAAGAACACGATCATACGCACGAAGTAACAGAAGATGCTGAAGGCGCTCACGATGCTCACGATCATTCCGCAGAAAATCACAATCACCAAACACAAATGCCTACTAATCTTTCAAAAGAAAAGGTAGATGAAATGGTGACTAAAAATGCAATTTCTGATGAACATGCCTCAAAGTTTGGTCGATTAATTATTCAGGATGCCGGTGGAAGAATGAAACCTGCCAATACTTATTCTTCAGAATTATTAAGAAAAATAAGTAAAAGCGATAGTTACGAAGGTTTAAGCAGCGATCAAGTATTGTTCTCGATGTTTGAAAATCCTACACTTTGGTACAATGTTCCGTTAATTTATGTGAAGCGAAAAAATGACAGTTTACATAACATTTTAGGAGTTGAAAAAGGTGCAAAACATATTCCGTTAGCGAGCTTTTTTGATCAGACGGGAATGTATAAACTTTCTCCATATTTAGAAGAAGCTTACCGAGCGGAGGTAAAAAATCAATTTCAAAAAGATTTTATTTCTGCCGATGAAAAAGTGAATTTGCTTTACAGCGCGTTGGAAGGAAAAGTTTTAAAAATCTTCCCAATACCCAACGATTCTAATAACAAATGGCTTTCGTACCCTGAAGTGATGGAGTCTGAAGGTAAATTTACCGGAGTAGATTCGCTTTATGTAACTCAAGTTTTGCCACTTTATATGCAAACTATTCAAACGGCAAAAGGTACGGGTGGTTATAAAAAAGCCAATGAAGTTTTAGAAAGTATTAAAGGCTTTCAGAAAAAATACGGAGAGCAAGTAATGCCATCAGATCGTAAAGTCGATTTGGAAATCATGTACAATAAATACGATGTTTTTCGTGGTTTATTCTGGCAATATATGTTAGCAGGATCGCTCATGTTCATTTTTGTAATTCTTCAAATCTTTTACGATAAAAAAGGTTTAAAAGCTGTAGTGACGATAAGTAAAGTCGCTATTATCGTATTGTTTGCATTGCATACCGCAGGATTAATTGCGCGTTGGTATATTTCTGGTCATGCACCGTGGAGTGATGCTTACGAAAGTATGATTTATGTGGCTTGGGCAACCATGTTCTTTGGCTTAGCTTTTGGTCGAAAAAGTGATTTAACTTTTGCATCAACAGCATTTGTATCTTCTATGATCTTAATGGTCGCTCATTGGAACTGGATGGATCCTTCGATTGCTAATCTTCAACCGGTACTAGATTCTTATTGGTTAATGATTCACGTAGCGGTAATTGTTGCCAGTTACGGTCCGTTTACTTTAGGGATGATCCTTGGTTTAGTTTCATTGATCTTAATGATTTTAACCAACGAGAAGAACCGAAAGAAAATGAGTTTAAACATACAAGAACTCACCATCATTACAGAACTTTCACTAACCGTAGGTTTGGTAATGCTTACCATTGGTAACTTTTTAGGAGGTCAATGGGCCAATGAAAGTTGGGGTAGATATTGGGGCTGGGATCCTAAAGAAACCTGGGCATTAATTAGTATTATGGTTTACGCTTTTGTGATCCATATGCGATTGGTACCTGGTTTACGTGGAAGATTCGCGTTTAATTGGGCTTCAGTTTTTGCTTTTGCTTCGATTTTAATGACCTATTTTGGAGTGAATTTTTACCTTACCGGTTTACACTCTTACGCCAGTGGAGATCAAATTATTAGTTACAAATTTATCGTAGGTTCTTTTGTAGCTTGGTTAATTATCGGGCATTTTGCGAAAAGAAAGTATGATAAATATTTGAAGAAATAACATTTATGAAAATTAAAATATTAGGAAGTATTTTAGTCTTATTCAATTTACTTTCTTGTAACCATACTTCAATCGATTATGTCGGTGTTTACGAGGGAAAACTGCCTTGTGATGGTTGTGATGAAGTTGAAACTAAGCTCACTTTAAAAGAAGATGAAGCCTATATGTTATATGAAATTTATAAGTCTTCTAACGGAAATGAGATCAAGCGCATTACCGGGAATTTTGAATGGACAGATACGCAAGATGTCTTGGTAATACAACAAGTGGAATCACTTCCTATTTACTTCAAAATAGAAGAAAATCGAGTTATTCAACTTAATCCACAAGGGAAATCTTATAGCAACGAACAAGATTATATTTTAACTAAAATTGAAGAATAAATAAATTTTTGAATATTAAAAATTAGTACATTTCGTGCTGATTTTTTTATGTCAATTATACGTAAAGTGAGAGCGGTCGAACGGATATACGACGGCCTCAGTAAAGAGATTGAAGCTTTTCAACAAGCTTCTCAAATTCATTGTTTAGCGGGTTGCGGTAAATGTTGTAATAAAGCAGATATAGAAGCAAGTCCGTTAGAATTTTTACCATTAGCATTTCATTGGTTTCTAAATCACGAAGCAGAAGTTAAACTGCAAGTATTACAGCAAAATTCAACTTCTATTTGTTCGCTTTACACTTCTTCAATTGAAAATTTAACGAAAGGGAGTTGCGAGCAGTATGTTTACCGCGGACTAATTTGTAGGCTATTTGGTTATGCTGCGGCGAAAGATAAATTGGGAGAACTGCGCTTAATTACTTGCAAAATTATTAAAGAACAGCAAGTAGATCATTACACCAAAGCTGTTGAACTACTTAAAAAAAGAGGTGAAGTTCCTATCTTTTCAGATTACTATAAAAAACTTTTGCAGATAGATTTTTATTGGGGTAATCAAGTTTTACCGGTAAATAAAGCCATCGAAAAAGCTTTAGAGATCGTATTGAATTATTATGCTTATCGACCTTTTCCGAAGTTTAAAAAAGCGAGTTAATAAAAAAAGCACTTCTCATTTTGAAGTGCTTTTTTTATTAAATTTAGAAGTGAAAAATTACTTCATTTCACCAACCATATCTTCAGGTTTTACCCACTCGTCAAATTCTTCAGCAGTAGTGTACCCTAAGTTTACGGCTTCTTCTTTTAGTGTAGTTCCGTTTTTGTGTGCGGTGTTCGCAATTTCAGCCGCTTTATAATATCCAATTTTGGTATTTAAAGCTGTTACTAACATTAAACTGTTTTTAAGTAACTCATCGATGCGCTCTTGGTTAGGTTCAATTCCGCTAGCACAATGCTCTTCAAAAGAAACACAAGCATCACCAATTAATTGCGCACTTTGTAATAAATTAGCTGCCATTACCGGCTTAAATACATTCAGTTCAAATTGACCCTGTAAACCACCAACTGTAGCAGCAACATCGTTACCAACTACTTGCGCACAAACCATTGTTAACGCTTCACATTGTGTTGGGTTTACTTTACCCGGCATAATAGAAGAACCCGGTTCGTTGGCCGGAATAATAATTTCACCAATACCACTTCTTGGTCCGGAAGCTAACATTCTAATATCGTTCCCGATTTTATTTAAAGAAACCGCGATCTGTTTTAAAGCTGCGTGCGTTTCAACTAAGGCATCGTGCGCCGCTAAGGCTTCAAATTTATTTTCTGCGGAAGTAAAAGGAAGCTCAGTAAATTCTGCAATAAATTCAGCAACCGTTTCTGCATAACCTTTTGGCGTGTTTAAACCCGTTCCTACGGCAGTACCTCCTAAAGCTAATTCACCCAAATGCGGAAGTGTATTTTCTAAAGCTTTTAAACCGTGATCTAATTGCGAAACATAGCCGCTAAATTCTTGACCAAGGGTTAGGGGAGTAGCATCCATAAAATGGGTACGTCCAATTTTCACCACATTTTTAAATTCTTCAGATTTTTTATGAAGTGTATCTCTTAATTGTTTTACTCCGGGAATGGTTACTTCAACCACTTTTTTATAAGCTGCAATGTGCATTCCGGTAGGGAAGGTATCGTTAGACGATTGAGATTTGTTTACATCGTCGTTAGGCTGAAGTGTTTTTTCTCCTTCACCAATAGTTTTTCCTGCTAATTGATGTGCACGGTTAGCCACAACCTCGTTTACATTCATATTACTTTGCGTACCAGAACCGGTTTGCCAAATTACTAACGGAAATTGATCGTCGTGCTTTCCGGCTAAAATTTCATCACAAACCTGAGCGATATAATCTCTCTTTTCGGTAGCAAGAACACCTAATTTTTCGTTGGTATAAGCCGCTGCCTTTTTTAAATAAGCAAAACCATATATAATTTCTAAAGGCATCGAAGCTGCCGGACCAATTTTGAAGTTATTTCTAGAACGCTCGGTTTGAGCACCCCATAATTTATCGGCAGGTACTTTAACCTCGCCCATCGTATCTTTTTCTATTCTATATTCCATTTGTTGATTAATTTTTTAAGCTCAACAAATTTAATGATTTAGTTTTTTTTAGACGAGTTGTTCAGGAAGTAAAACACAGGTTTTTAGGTGAATTATCTTTTTCAATTTAAAAAATAATAAGAATGTTAATATTTTTCGAGGTTTAGTTGTGATATTTCAGATAGAAGTTTTATTTTTGAAGCAAATTCTTGAAATCTAGAAATTATGTTTGAGTTTGATCAATACCTTGGCTTTTTAGCATTTTTAACCATTGCAACTATCGGATTTTGGTTAATGATATTTTTAATTAGTTTCGTTGTGCCTTACTGGATCGGTGGTTCTATTATGGAAATGATTAAAGAAAAGAAAGAAGAGAAACGCAAAAAGAGAGAAGCGCTCAACTCATAATTTTCAATATAACTTATAAAAAAAGGAAGCTAATTTAGCTTCCTTTTTTTTGTAGGGTAAATCTAACTATTCAGATTTTTTGTGGGATGGTCTTAATAAATCGAGGGTATGCAAAAAGTTGAAGGCTTCAAACTAACTAATTTCGTTTGAAGCCTTTTAAATATTATTTAAAATTCTCCGCCTTCATCATCCATTCCTTGGCCGCCTTGACCTCTTTCTCTCATTCTGTCTTCTCTAGATTGATTAAATCGGTAGATTAACGAAAGGGTAAATTGACGTTCTCTCCATTGAAATTCGCTATAGGAGTTAAAGTTATTAGACTCTGTAAACGATTTTCTTTTTCTAGAATTAAACACATCTCTTACGTTAAAAGTTGCGGTAAGTTTATCTTTAATTACTTCTTTACTTACTGCTAAATCCATCGAGAACATCGGATCACTTTCGGTTTGAGCCGTATTTCTTGGTCCCATATAGAACCCATTGGTTTGGACATCTATTTCTGAAGGTAAGGTATATTTTGCACTAAACCTTCCGAAGAAACTTGTATTTGTGGTTCCAAAATCTTGCACTTCAGGATTTGGTACTTCATCGGTAGGTTCTGCGGTATAAGTCCCTTCAGTTTCAAATCTAAAGAAGTTAAAACTACCATTGAATCTTAATTTTTTAGTTGGATTCCAAATGGCGCCAACTTCACCACCAATTCGATCTTGGGTTGAAAGGTTAATTGGTAAAAATACAATTTGAGTAATTCCGTCAGTTTCATTGCTTCCTTCATTATTCAACTGTACACGCTCAAAAGAATCTGTTTCTCTTTGGTAGTAAACTGAAGCATTAAAGGTTAAGGTTTCCCATTTTTTTAAATATCCTAAGTCGAACGTATTCGAGAATGCCGGATTTAAATTTGGATTACCTCTAAAAACATTGGTTCTACTAGAACGAGAAGGAAACGGATTAATAAACCAACCTCTTGGTCTGTTAATTCTTCTATTATAACCTAAGGTTATATTTTCATCTTCACCTAATTCATAAATTAAATTTACGGTAGGGAAGAGGCCTAAATAGTTTTTGTCGAAACTCGTATCAAAATCAAAACTGTTTTCTAGCTCCTCATCGCTTATAAATGGAGAAGAAACGTCTCCTTTTAATTGGGTATGCTCTAAACGTAAACCTAAAAGAAAAGAAAACTTATCGCCTAATTTATTTCCGTATTGCGAATAAACTGCATTTACATTTTCTTCATAATCAAAATTATAAGAAAGGTCTTCGTTAGTGTTAAAGATATCATTAACCGGATCGTATTCTTCTAAAAAGTAATCATTTTCTGTAGATTCTAAATTACTTCTAAAACCGGCCTCAAATTGAGCATCTCCCATCGGTAAAACATAATCTGCTTGAACAAGCAACTCATTTTGTTTTTCATTTTCCTGAATAATCTCTCTATCGATTAAACTATCTGTAGGGAAAACTCTAAACTCATTAATTGAATTTGGCTTATCTTCATTATCGTAAGAATATTGAAAATCGGCAGTTAACTTGTGACCTTCATCATTAAAATTTTTAACGTAATTAATGGCAGCCTGATAGGTTTCTTCAATTTCTTCTTCGTTTTGCCTTCTGAAGGTTTCACTATCTAAACCACTATTATTAAAATATCTTAAGTTGCTAGATTCGCTTACGTCTAGATCGTTACCCCAACGACCAAATAGATTTGCAGTAATCGAAGACCTATCGTCGATGTAATATTCTATTCCTAAATTGGTATTTACACCACGGCGTCTTCGATCATATTCTCGATCTTCTACAACTCTGTCAAAAATATCATCGTCGTCGTTGAAGTATTCATTATCGTAAAAAGCGTTTCCGGGAGATTTTCTATAATAAACTCCAGTATTGTTGAAGATGTTGAATTTATCACTTCTTAAGTTTAAATTAGTTGAAAAGGAATTGTTAATAGGAACTCCAAGTGTAGCTTGCACAGAACCATTTAATCCTAAGGTTTTTTCTTTTTTCAAGATAATATTTAGAATACCTGCGGTTCCTTCAGCATCGTATCGAGCCGACGGACTCGTAATTACTTCAACTCGCTCAATAGCATCTGCAGGTAATTGCTGAAAAATAGTAGTATCATCAAAACCAGCCATAGCTGAAGGTTTACCGTTAATAAGAATTCTTACATTTTCATTACCACGTAAACTAATACCACCTTCTACATCGACTGCTACCGAAGGTATGTTTTGCAGTGCATCGGTCACTGTACCACCTTTCGTGGTTAAGTCTTTACCGATGTTATAAATTTTCTTGTCTAACCGAACTTCTACCTGAGTGGTTTCTGCTCTTACAACAACTTCATCTAAACTGTCTGAATTTAAACCTAAAGAGATTGTACTTAGATCTAAATCTGAATTTAAGGTTCTGTTCTCGAAAGTTTTGGTTTCAAAAGAAATAAATTCAACATTAATATCGTAATTCCCTTCGTAAACTTCAATATTAAAATTACCATCAAAATCGGTTACACCGCCTTGTGGCGACCGTTCTCCAGTTCTATCTATAAAAGTTACGGTGGCATATTCTAAAGGAACTGCTGCGTCTTTATCGACTACGGTTCCTGTTACATTTACTTTGTCTTGGGCGTTTGCAAAGTGGGTTAAGCTTAAGGTTAAAAGTAAAAATAGAGATTTTACAAAGAATAGTTTTTGGGTCATTGTTAAGTTTTTATTTGCATTTAAGACCAGCGGTAATCCAAATCGTTTAATGAGTTTTCGTTAAAATTGAGTTAACAAAAAACCCTTTACATTTCGTAAAGGGTTTTTTATCGAAAGCTTATTGAGCTTACATTTTCTTTTTCATCTTTTTAGCACGCTTCTCACGCATTTTTTCTTCAACTTTTAAAAGTTGGTTGTATTGAGCTTTGGTTAAAATATCTTGCATCTCTTTAAGACGATTTATTTTTAAAGCTTTTAGGTTCTCAACTTTTTCTTGCTTGTTTAGACTTTTATCGTTGATGATTTCATCACGTTTTACCTGAAACTCTAACATTTTATTTCTCACTAAAAGAGGCTGTTCACCATTTAAACCTAATTTTTTAGTCAACATTTTAGACTGTTTATCAGCCTTTTGTTCTTGTTGTGGTGTTGCTTCAGCGATGTCGATATTATATTGCGCTTCAGAAAATTGAAACGCAAATACAGTTACAAATAGTACAATTAGCTTTTTCATAATTTTTTATTTTCAATTTATGAAAAAGAGAGCAAGTTATCTGTTAATCACTGGTTAAAGAGTCTAAAGCTTATATTAAATCTTTTATTTTTTCGGGTGGTCGACCAATTACAGCTTTATCATCGTTCACAACAATTGGGCGTTCGATGAGTTTAGGATTTTCATGCATGGCTGTAATGATTTCATCTTCAGAAAGTTCTTTACCTTTGTAATTCTCTTTCCAGATTTTTTCATTTTTACGCACAAGTTCTTCTGCTGAAATATCTAAAAGCTCCAATACTTTTTTAATTTCTTCTTTCTTCATCGGAATGTCTAAATACTTCACGATAAGAAAATCTTTACCCGATTCTTCTAAAATTTGAAGTCCTTCTCTAGATTTAGAACATCTTGGATTGTGATATATTTTGATCATAATTTTTTGTTTTCTATAATATAATAGAAGTTGAAGGTTTTTCAAAATTGGTTTTTAAGCTCGAATTCAACTTCAACTTCTAATTAACTTTATTCTTCACGTTGTCCCATCATCATGAGATAGGCTTTTAGAAATTGATCGATCTGGCCGTCCATTACTGCATCGACATTTCCGGTTTCTTCAGCGGTACGAACGTCTTTTACCAATTTATAAGGATGCATCACGTAATTTCGAATTTGCGATCCCCATTCAATTTTCTTCTTGCTGGCTTCAATATCTTCTCGTTGTTCGAGTTGTTTCTGAAGTTCGATTTCATACAACTGCGATTTCAGCATTTGCATCGCTCTCGCTCTGTTTTCATGTTGCGACCGCGTTTCTGAACAAGAAATTTGAATTCCCGTAGGGTGGTGAACCAATTGTACTTTCGTTTCAACTTTATTTACATTTTGCCCGCCGGCACCACTAGATCTTGCGGTAGTAATTTCGATATCTGCCGGATTAATTTCAATCTCTATAGAATCGTCGACCAACGGATAAACATAAACCGAAGCAAAAGATGTATGGCGCTTCGCATTACTGTCGAACGGAGAAATACGTACTAATCGATGCACGCCGTTTTCGCCTTTTAACCAACCAAAAGCATAATCGCCTTCGATCTCTAAGGTAACGGTTTTTATACCGGCAACATCACCTTCTTGATGGTTAAGTTCTCGAACTTTAAAGCCTTGCTTTTCTGCCCACATTAAATACATACGCATCAGCATACTTGCCCAATCGCAACTTTCGGTACCACCGGCACCGGCGGTAATTTGTAAGACTGCAGAAAGGTCATCGCCCTCTTCAGAAAGCATATTTTTAAACTCTAGGTCTTCTAATAGATTTTTGAGTTTTTCGTAGCGATTAGTAAGGTCTTCTTCAGAAGCTTCGCCTTCTTTATAAAATTCGAAAATTACTTCTAGATCATCATAAAGCGTTAGGGCTTGCTCGTAGCTTTGCACCCATTTTTTTTCAGCATTTAGTTCTCGAACTAATACTTGCGCTTTTTGAGGATTATCCCAAAATCCCGGAGCTAATGTTTTTTCTTCGAGATTGGTAATTTCGATGCGTTTGGCATCTACGTCAAAGATACTGTTTTAGGGAGGTGACACGTTCTTTGAGATCTTTTAAAGTATCTTGGGTAATCATTAATTAGTTTTTAGTGTGAATGAAACAAAAATAGAAGTTATACCGACTTCAGAAAAAGATTTAAGCATAATTTCTGAAGAATAATTTTTAAATTATTCCTAGACAGACACTCCTTTAACCAAAAGTTTTGCTGAAGCCGGATTAGATGCTAAGGGTACGTTATGTACATCGCAAATACGCAGCAGCATTAAAACATCGGGTTCGTGCGGATGCTTCTCTAACGGATCTCTAAAAAATAACACCATTTTACATTTTCCTTCAGCCACGCGACCGGCAATTTGAGCATCGCCACCAATGGGCCCAGAAAGGTAAGGTTCTACTTTAAAACCTGCATTTTTAACTTTATTACCGGTGGTTCCGGTAGCGATAAGTTGAATGTGATCTTGCTGAAAAAAATCTTCATATTCTTTTAGAAATTTGACCATTTCTTCTTTTTTACCGTCGTGTGCGATGATAGCAATTTCCATTTTCTGTTGAATTAATTGTATTTTCTTTTACCTATAAAGAAACATATTTTTTAGTAAATAGGCTTTTTCTAGCTCTTTTATTTCTGAAGTAATTTGATAATTGTTGCAAAGTGCTTTCTGCTTAAAGAATTCTTGTAAATTTGATCTTAAAATAGAAAAATAGCAATGATAGATTTAAAAAGTGATACCGTTACCAAACCCACGCCGGCGATGTTAGAAGCGATCATGAGTGCAGATGTTGGTGACGATGTTTATAAAGAAGACCCAACCGTAAACTTTTTAGAAAAACGTTTAGCTGAATTATTTGGTAAAGAAATGGCTTTGTTTTTCCCTACTGGAAGTATGGCTAACCAAGCAGCAATCAAATTGCACACGCAACCCGGGGAACAATTAATTTGCGATAAATGGGCGCACGTATATAATTACGAAGGTGGCGGAGCTTCTTTTAACAGTGGAGTTTCGTGTAAATTGGTCGATGGTCATCGCGGGATGATCACGGCTAAGCAGGTGGTTGAAAATATTAATCCGCCAGATTTTTATCATAGTCCGTTAACTTCTTTGGTTTGTATAGAAAATACCACCAATAAAGGCGGCGGCGCTTGTTACGATTTTGAAGAAATTAAGGAAATTCGAAAAGTTTGCAATGAGCACAACCTAGGATTACACTTAGATGGTGCCAGGTTATTTAACGCATTAGTGGCTAAAGGAGAAAGCCCAAAACAATACGGAGAAGTGTTTGATACGATTTCGGTTTGTTTATCGAAAGGTTTAGGTACACCAATGGGATCTGTTTTAATTGGTGATGAAAAATTGATGAAAAATGCTATGCGAGTTCGTAAAGTTCTTGGTGGTGGAATGCGACAAATAGGTTTTATGGCAGCGGCAGGTTTGTATGCCTTAGAAAATAATGTTGAACGTTTAGCAGAAGATCATCAACGCGCTCAAGAATTGGCGAAAACGTTAAGCGAACAAGCTTACGTGAAAGAGGTAGAACCGGTTGAAACCAACATCATTATTTTTTATTTGACTGAAGGAATAAATGAAGTAGATTTTTTAAAACGCTTAGAAGATCGTGGTGTGATTATTAGCGGTATGGGACAAGGAAAATTAAGAATTGTAACGCATTTAGGTTATACACAAGAAATGCATGAAACATTTACGCAAGTATTAAAAGAGTTGGTGTAAATATCAAATTAAGAACTTTCAATTTTGGTGAGTTTTTTATCTATCAAAATTGAAAGTTTCTTTTAAACTTCAATAAACGATCTAAATCCACCGTAAAGCATTCGGTTAGCGTCAAAAATTATTTTTTCAGGATCGATAAGCGGTTTTACCAAAGTTTCCATTCTAGGATCTTGCGGTACTTTTTTATTCGCTTCATCTCTAATTTCTTTTGAAGGAAAAACCACCCAGCCAAAAATGAGTTGTTCGTTTTCTTTTACTTCCATAGTTTTTATAAAAGAAGCGGTTCCTTCAGCTTGTAAATCGTCACCGAGAAACTCCAAATAGGCGAGTGCGCCGTATTCTTTCCAGATTTCAGCAACCTTTTCAGCTATAGTTTTATATTCTTCTAAATGAGCTTTAGGGATCGGGAAAACAAATCCGTCGATATAATTTGGCATTTTTATTCAGTTTAAAAAATTTCAGCAACAAAATTTACTCAAATAAAGTGTATCCAAAAATTAGAGAAATAGAATGATTGCCTTTAGTATCCCAGCGATCGTAATTCACTAATAAATCTCTTTCGAAACCAAATCTAGCTTCTGCACTCAATCTTTTATATTTAAAACCAGCGCCGAATACTAGGTTGTTTTCACTGGTAATATCGATATTATTATGTTGTTGAAATTGAATTTGAGAGCTTATACTAAAGTCGAGTAAATAACCTGCATTTACAAAAATTTGAGCATCATCATTTAAAAACATATAATATCGAACGCCTAAAGGTATTTGTATAGAAGTATAATCTAAGGTAACGTCTTCAGTAGGGTCGGTAATGTAATCGTTTTTAAAAACTCTTTCAGTTTCATTTTTATGGTAATGATAGGTAGGTTCTACAATCAATGACCATTTATCTTTGTTAAAGGGTAAGAAAATTTCAGCTTCAACCCCAAATCGAAAACGCACACTCGTATCAAATTCAGTGTCGTAATAGTAGGTAGAAGTACCATCGATCACTTTTAGCGAAGAAGCTATTAAACCCGGTCTAATATTTAATTTAAAAACATTACGATGTGTTTTATTTTTATAATTAATGTATTCCGCATTCTTACATTCATGATATCTAATAAAAAATCGAGTAAGATCGGCTTCTTTATAATCGGTATTTTCAACATAGGTTAGCGAAATATTATCGCATTTTAAATGATTAAGTAACTCTTGTTTATAACTCGCATTGGTCAAAAGTTTATCATTAAATTCTGCGACAAATTGCTTATAAATTAAAGGCTTAATTTCTTCTTGCGGTAAAGCATAGAAAAAACGCTTTAGGTTACTTTCTTCGTAGGTATATAAACTAGCTGCATCACCTTCGATCAAGGTTTTAAGAAGAACGGTTTTGGTTTTAAATTCCGGGTTTCGTTGTTTACTTATTTCTGAAAGATTGGTGCTGGAGTAATCTATTTTCACTTCTCTTTTAATGTATTTGGCTTGATTGGTAATGCCGAATTCAGAAATCTCGGAAATGCTTTTAAATGTTGACGTAGCATTTTCTGAAGCTTTAATTTCAATTTCTGAAGGATTATTTTTCCAATCAATATTCTTAATTAAGGTTTCGTGTTTTCCGCTGTCGTCGATGTAGTAGCCTTTTTCAAATTCGATCTGAGCTTGTAACTGAAAGCTAATAGAAATAAAGGCTAAGAAAAAGATGTTCTTCATTATAATGAGTAGGAGTTTTTTACGGTTTCAAATATAGAATTTTAGATGAAAACCTAAAGAAAATATGTTATAAATAGAATTTAGCTTACAAAAGTCTACTTTTCTTTCTTCTTTTTTTTGAAACCTTTCTGCTGAATAACCGTTGCTAAGCCAATCGCCGCCACAACAGCAATACAAGCTGAAGTACCCAAAGCGCCACCAAAATGATTAAAAAATTGCGCTTTGTTCAAATAAATAATAGAAAATATAAGTCCGGCTAAAATCACATAGATCGGATGATGCAAAACTTTGTTAGAAACCATTCCCACAAATGAAGCTCCAATGAAAACCACCGGGATTTGTTGCGCAAGATTTTCTTCCACCAAAAAAGGAAAAAAATAAAAGAAAAGCCCCACCAATAATGATGGAAATGCCGATGCTAAAACCGCTCCCCATTTTAAATGATTATTAAGGTAATAGGTAATTAAACTACCTGCAATTCCGGTAAAAATGATTATAGAATAGAAGGTGATCATAAAAAGATGTAAATGAGTAATGAAGTGATAGCGACACCGCCAAAAGCTAAGGTTCCTAATTTACCGCCAAAACCATTAAATAAATTTTTAGCTCCGATAAAAAGTAAACCGGTAATTAAGCAGGCAAATAAAACAAAACTATAATTAGAAGCTACACTTTGCTGCGTCATCCCAATAAAAGCTCCACAGTAAACCGTTGCCGGTATTCTTTTTACGGTTTTAGAATTTGGTTGTAAATAGGGCAGAAGCGCTGCTAAAGTACCTACAATTCCTGCTGCAATTACCGCTCCTAGTTGCAAATCGACATTAAGAAAATAAGTAAAAATACCACCAATAGCGATGTAAAAAATATCTTGCAGATCGGCTAAAAAATGATCTTCTTGCGTGGCAGAAATATGATAATAACTATAGGTAATCATCGAAGTAACTAGTAAAACTCCTAACATCATCCAAATTTCATCAACTTTCTCTAACAAAATAGAGGTAAGAAAAACCAGATGAATAGCTATGATCACAAAAAAAGTGACGACGCTAATAATCTTCTTCATAAGAAGTAATTAAAAAAGCCTTGCAATTTACAAGGCTTTAAGTTTTTTATTTAAACATATCCATTCCCGGGATGTCTGGCATACCATCTTTTGCGGCTGCGCCTAATTCTGCTTCATTCATATCAGAAGCTCTTTTAATGGCTTTATTCAGCGTTAAGACTAGATAATCTTCTAATTGTTCTTTATCTTCAAGTAACTCTTCAGCTACTTCAATATTTTTAATTTCTCGATTCCCGGTAATGGTTACTTTAAGCAAATCGTCGCTCGATTTTTCTTGCATCGTCACTGTATCTAAGCGCTTTTTGGTCTCTTCAACCTTGGCTTGCGCTTCTTTTAATTTGTTCATCATGTCTCCAAACATAGCTTTTTGTTTTTGGTTATAAGAGCAAAGTTATTAAATACTTAGAATGCTTCCTCATTTCTGACGAAATTTTACCTTTGTGGTCATTCAAAATTGAAGTAAACGAAGATGATAAAAGAAGAAATATTTCCTCCTAAAGCAAAAAAAATAGCGAAAGAACTAAGTATTCACGGAGATACGAGAGTCGATAATTACTTTTGGCTTAATGAGCGTGAAAATCCTGAAGTTGTAAAATATCTAGAAGCTGAAAATGATTATAATGAAAAGATGACGGCGCATACCAAACAATTTCAGGTCGATTTGTTTGAAGAAATGAAAAGCCGAATTAAAGAAGACGATGCTTCTGTTCCTTACAAATTAAACGGTTATTGGTATTATGTTCGTTTTGAAGTAGGCAAAGGTTACCCGATCTATGCTCGTAAAAAAGAAACTTTAGAGGCTGAAGAAGAAATTTTATTCGATTGTAACCAAATGGCAGAAGGTCACGCCTATTTTAAGTTGAGTGGTTTAAGCGTGAGCCCAAATAATAAATTGGTAAGTTTTGGAGTCGATACGGTGAGTAGAAGAAAATACACCATTCAGATAAAAAACTTAGAAACGGGAGAAATTCTTCCTACAAAAATTGAAACTACAACCGGAGGTTCTACGTGGGCAAACGATAATAAAACGCTTTTTTATACGCGTAAAGATGAAGAGACCTTACGTTCAGATAAAATTTATCAGCATATTCTAGGAGAAGATCCGGCTAACGATATTTTGGTTTATCAAGAGGAAGATGAAACCTTTAATGCTTACGTCTATAAATCTAAATCTAAAAAATACATTATTATCGGTTCAAGCAGCACGATGAGTGACGAATACCGAATTTTAGATGCAGATCAACCTCGTGGCGATTTTAAATTGTTTCAAGAACGTGTTCGTGGTGTAGAGTATGGTTTTTCTCATTTTGAAGATCATTTTTACATCATTACCAACAAAGATGAAGCGCAAAACTTTAAACTGATGAAAACTGAAGTGAATAAAACAGCTTCAGAACATTGGCAAGAAGTGATTCCGCATCGGGAAGACGTGCTGTTAGAAGATATGGATATCTTTAAAAATTACCTCGTGTTAAGTGAACGTTACAATGGTCTAAACCGAATTCGAATTATGAGTTGGGATAATCAAGAAGATTATTACTTGCCATTCGATAATGAAACTTACACTGCTTACACAGGCACCAATCCAGATTTTGATACCAATATTTTACGTTATGGTTACAACTCGTTAACCACTCCTGCTTCGGTGATCGATTTTGATATGAAAACTAAAGAAAGTGAGGTGAAAAAAGAGCAGGAAGTTCAAGATCCTAACTTCAATAAAGAAAATTATTTATCTGAAAGAATTTGGGCAACAGCGCAAGATGGTACCAAAATACCAATGTCTGTAGTTTACAAAAAAGGAATTCAACGTGACGGAAGCAATCCGGTATTGCAATATGCCTACGGAAGTTACGGTCACACCACAGACCCTTCTTTTTCTACTTCAAGATTAAGTTTATTAGATCGCGGATTCATATTTGTGATCGCTCACATTCGCGGCGGTGAATATTTAGGCAGAAATTGGTATGAAGATGGTAAAATGCTAACCAAACGAAACACGTTTACCGATTTTATAGATTGCAGTAAATATTTAATAGAACAAAAATATACTTCAGCTAAACATTTATACGCCATGGGCGGTTCTGCCGGTGGTATGTTAATGGGCGGAATTTTAAATATGGCTCCGCAATTGTACAACGGTGTGATTGCTGCCGTTCCTTTTGTAGATGTGGTCACGACCATGTTAGACGATAGTATCCCGTTAACGACAGGAGAATATGACGAATGGGGAAACCCGAACGATAAAGAATATTATGATTATATGAAGTCGTATTCCCCTTACGATAATGTAGTTGCGCAGGATTATCCAAATATTTTAGTTACGACCGGTTTTCACGATTCTCAAGTACAATATTGGGAACCTGCAAAATGGGTGGCTAAATTGCGTGAGTTGAAAACAGATGAAAACAAATTGCTTTTTCATACAAATATGGATGCCGGTCATGGCGGTGCTTCCGGAAGATTTGAAGCCTTGAAAGAAGTCGCGGAAGATTACGCTTTTATTTTAGACTTAGAAGGAATTAAGCAATAATTAAAAAAATTATTGTAAATTTGCGATGTTTTGCGAAAATGTTTCCTGCTTCACTTGGAAACATTTTTATATGTTAACGACAACTTCAACTTATGAAAGAAGACTTAAAGGTTTATAATGATGTATTGCAACTCATAGGTGATACCCCACTTATCAAACTCAATAAGGTAACTAAAGAATTAGAAGGTAATTATTTTGCAAAAGTAGAAGCCTTTAATCCGGGACACTCCTCAAAAGATAGAATTGCACTTCATATTATAGAAGAAGCAGAGCGCAAAGGCATTTTAAAACCTGGCAGCACAATTATAGAAACTACCTCTGGTAATACCGGTTTTAGTATAGCGATGGTGAGTGTAATTAAAGGTTATGATTGTATTTTAGCCGTAAGTTCTAAATCTTCAGCAGATAAAATAGATATGCTAAAGACGATGGGCGCTAAAGTATATGTTTGTCCGGCAAATGTTGCTCCAGACGATCCTCGTTCATATTATGAGGTAGCAAAGAGACTTCATCGAGAGATGAAAGATTCGGTTTACATTAACCAATATTTTAATGAGTTAAATTTAGACGCTCATTACCAATCTACCGGACCAGAAATCTGGAAACAAACAGAAGGTAAAATAACACATTTAGTTGCTTGTAGCGGTACCGGAGGAACTATTTCTGGAACGGCTAAATATTTAAAAGAACAAAACCCAAATATCAAAGTAATTGGTATCGATGCTTACGGTTCTGTATTGAAAAAATACCACGAAACCAGAGAGTTAGATCCTGAAGAAATTTACCCATATCGAATTGAAGGATTAGGGAAAAATTTAATCCCAACTGCAACAGATTTTGATGTGATCGATAAATTTATCAAAGTGACTGATGAAGATAGTGCGCACACCGCAAGATACATCGCAAGAACAGAAGGATTATTTGTAGGTTATACTAGCGGAGCTGTTTTTCAAGGAATTAAACAATTAGAAGAAGAAGGCGAATTTGACGAAAACAGTAATGTGGTGATGATTTTCCCAGATCACGGTTCTCGTTATATGAGCAAAATTTATAGTGACGATTGGATGCACGAACAAGGTTTTTCTGATACTAAAAACAATGTAGGAGCAGAAAAAATAGAATTTGTAAAGTAATTTTACAATAATAGATAAAAAACACCTTAGAAATTTCTCTAAGGTGTTTTTTTGTGATTAAACTGTTGATAATTATAGGCGGAAGCCTTAGTATTTACGCATAAAAATTATATTTTTGCAACTTGGTTTAAACTTAAAATCATATGAAGGATTTATTTGAAAAAATATATAGAGATAAAGGACCATTAGGAAAATGGGCAGATCAAGCAGAAGGTTATTTTGTATTCCCAAAGCTTGAAGGAGAGATTGGTAACCGTATGAAGTTTCAGGGAAAAGAAGTAATTACCTGGAGTGTAAACGATTATTTAGGTTTAGCAAATCATCCTGAAGTAAGAAAAGTAGATGCTGAAGCAGCTAAAAAATACGGTTCTGCTTACCCGATGGGAGCTCGTATGATGAGTGGTCATACCTATTTACACGAAAAACTTCAAAATGAGTTAGCAGAATTTGTACATAAAGATGCAGCTTATTTATTAAACTTTGGTTATCAGGGTATGGTTTCTACTATTGATGCTTTGGTAGGTAAAGATGATGTAATTGTTTACGATGTAGATGCACACGCTTGTATTATCGATGGTGTACGTTTACATTTAGGAAAGCGTTTTACTTATAAGCATAACGATGTTGCAAGTATCGAGAAAAACCTAGAAAGAGCTACCAAGATTGCCGAGCAAACCGGTGGTGGTATCCTTTTAATTTCTGAAGGAGTTTTCGGGATGCGAGGTGAGCAAGGAAAGCTTAAAGAGATCGTTAAGCTAAAAGAAAAATTTAACTTTAGATTATTTGTAGACGATGCGCACGGTTTTGGTACTTTAGGTAAAACCGGTGCCGGAGCAGGAGAAGAGCAAGGCGTACAAGACGATATCGATGTGTATTTTGCAACTTTTGCAAAATCAATGGCAAGTACAGGAGCTTTTATTGCTGCAGATCAAGAAGTAATCGATTATTTAAAATACAACTTACGTTCGCAAATGTTCGCAAAGTCTCTTCAAATGCAATTAGTTGAAGGTGCTTTAAAACGTTTAGATATGTTACGTTCTATGCCGGAGTTAAAAGAGAAACTTTGGGAAAATGTAAATGCGTTACAAAACGGGCTTAAAGATAGAGGTTTTGATATTGGTACTACGCAAAGTTGTGTAACACCGGTATATTTAAAAGGAAGTATTCCTGAAGCAATGGCCTTAGTAAAAGACTTACGTGAAAATTACGGAGTTTTCTGTTCGATCGTAGTTTATCCGGTAATTCCTAAAGGATTAATTTTATTAAGAATGATCCCAACGGCTTCTCATACGTTAGTAGATGTTGAAGAAACTCTAGAAGCATTCTCTGCTATTAGAGAGCGTTTAGAGAACGGAACTTACAAGCGTTTATCGGCTGCCGTAATGCAAGCAATGAAATAGAAAAAATTACTTTTTATATTAAAAACCGCTATTTTTTATAGCGGTTTTTTTTATAATTATTTTTTGAGGATTAAAAATAATTATTCAATCACTTCATCTTCAAAACCGTCTTCACGGTCTTCTTTTAGTTCTTCTTTTTTCTTATTGAGCTCTTTTTTCTCCTTTTTATCTTCCATGATGTATTCGTCGGTGTTATGCATATCGATTCGGTAAGAAACGCCTAGTGCAACTTGCCAGCGAGAAGGTGTATCTCTAAAATTCACTAAGCCGGAAATATCAACCTGAAAATCATCATTAAACAAATAAGCAGCTCCTAATCGAGCAATATCATCACTGTAAAAATCACTTTTTATAATTTGAGCTTCTGCAAAAAATGAAAGTTCTCGTGTATACGCATGAGTTAAGGTGAAAATCCCAGAGTAAGAAGGCACATCGGTACTAAATTTATCGCCTATAAAATTCATCACAAAAACCCATCTTCCTAAATTGTGTTGTGTGATTATGGCAACTTGTGGTGTTATCCCATCATTTTCGGGAGCGATAAAAGGGTTGTCGGCACTTCCGAAAAGTAAATTTAAACCGGCATACACAGAAACTGCAGGAATTAGATCACGCAACTGAAAAGTATTATCTGCCTTCCAACTATATAAATTTGGACCTTCTAGTACTCGTTTGCGATGCGGGTCGAAAACTAAATATTTTAATCCTAAAGTGTTGCTTTCAAAATTTCGATACGTGCTTTCTACATTAGATGCTCCAACAATATATCTTTGATTAGCATTTAAAAAGCTTCCGCTTAAATTAGCTTCTAAGCGCTCAACTAAAAAACCATACCTTACTTCATAATCTAAACCCCATAAGGTAGTTTCTGTATTGAGCAAGTCGTGATTATCTCTTCCTGCTCTTAAACCGGCTTCACCTTGCAAAACTCCATTTCCTACAGAAAAGGCTCCTTGTGATCTTCCGGGACGATTGGAGTTGATGGTTTCGGTGTATTGAGCAAATAAAAACTGACCGGTAAGCAATAAGCCGGCCGCTAAGAAGTTTTTCATCTTCATAAAGATTCGGTTTTGTTCAAATATAGAACAGTTTTTAGTAATTTTTATAGGTATTAATAAGTTTTTAATAGTAGTAATTAATAGTTTTGTAGAAAAAAGAATTATGCAAGAAGCATCATTAGTAGGTTTGATAAAAACGCTACTTATTATATTACTTATTTATTTTGGATTGAAGATTATTTTTAAATGGTTTGGCCCATTGATCTTGAAATATTTTATGAAGAAAATGGGAGAGAAGGCCTTTAAAGGATTTAGTCAAAACGGAGGTTTTCCAAACCAACAAACACAACAACGTACCGAAAATAATATCGATAAAAATTCAAAAAATAATAAGAAAGAAAAGAAACCTGTGGGTGAATATATCGATTACGAAGAAATTGATTAAATTCCCGTTTTTCTTATTTAGTTGAAGCAAAATTTTATGTCTATAAACTTTAAAAAAATTGTCCCGCATTTGTTCATCATTGCGGGATTTATCATTGCAGCACTTGCTTACTTTAATCCGGTTTTACAAGGAAAAGTAATTTTTCAAAGTGATATTACTCAGTATATTGGGATGTCTCACCAAAACAAAGAGTTTAAAGAAGAAGCAGGTGAAGAAAGTTATTGGACAGATGCCGCCTTTGGCGGAATGCCTACCTACCAATTAGGTGCAGAATATCCTTACAATTACATTAAACAATTAGATAGAGCTTTACGCTTTTTACCACGCCCGGCAGATTACTTATTTCTTTATTTTATTGGGATCTATATTCTCTTTCTAAGTTTGAAAATAGATTACAGATTAGCAGCGCTTGGCGCATTAGCATTCGGTTTTTCAACTTATTTAATTATTATTTTAGGGGTCGGTCATAATGCAAAAGCGCACGCTATTGCTTATATGCCAATTGTTTTAGCAGGAATAATTCTCACTTTTCGTCAAAAATACCTTTGGGGCGGATTGTTACTTACCTTGGGAATGGCACTTGAAATTAATGCCAACCACTTCCAGATGACGTATTATTTATTGCTGTTAGTGATTGTTTTAGGTATCGCTTATTTAGTCGATTTTATTCAGAAAAAGCAACTAAAAGAATACTTTACAGCAATTGCGGTGATGATTGTGGCTGTGGTTATTGCTATTGGAACCAATGCGACCAATATTTTAGCCACAAAAGAATATGCAGATTTTAGTACGCGTGGCGACACCGGACTTACAATTACGCCAAACGGAGAACAACAAAACAATTCTGCCGGACTTTCTTACGATTATATCACGGAATATAGCTACGGAATTTCGGAAACCTTCAACTTGTTCATTCCGCGATTTATGGGAGGTTCGAGCGCAGAGAAATTAGGTAAAGATTCAAATCTTTATAATGAATTATTAAAATTAGGAGCCAATCCGCAACAAGCTTTAGATTTTGCAGATTCGGCACCGACCTATTGGGGAAATCAAACCTTTATTGGTGCGCCGGCTTACATTGGCGCAGTGGTGATTTTCCTTTTTGTATTGGCTTTATTCTTAATAAAAGGCCGATTTAAATGGTGGATCGTCGGTGGTTCAATTTTAGCTTTATTACTTTCTTGGGGCGATAATTTTGCTCCGCTTACAAAGTTTTTTATCAATACCATTCCGTTGTACAATAAATTTAGAGCAGTTTCTTCGATACAAGTAATTTTAGAGTTATGCTTGCCGCTAATGGCGGTTTACGGACTTCATAAATTTTTCAGTAATAAAAGAACAGATGAAGAAAAAGAGCACGCCTTAAAATGGGCAGCGATGATCACTGGCGGTTTAGCGCTTTTATTTTTAGTGGCAAAATCAATGTTTTTCGATTTTGTTGGCGCACAAGACCGACAGTATTTACAGCAAATAGGTCAAGGATTTGTAAGAGCTTTAAAAGAAGATCGTAAAGCAATTTTTAATGCCGATACCTTTAGAAGTTTAATTTTTGTGCTTTTAGCAGCAGCATTAATTTGGGCATATTTAAAAAATAAAGTGAATAAAGGATTAGCGATTGGTGGTCTCGCTTTATTAATCGTAATCGATTTGGTGGGCGTTGACCGCCGTTACGTAAATAATGATGATTTTGTGCAAGAGCGCCAAATGAAAAAACCTTTTAAAGCGAACAATGCCGATCAAGAAATTTTAAAAGACGATGGTCATTATCGCGTATTAGATTTTTCGGGAAGTCCTTTAAATTCGGCTAGAGCTTCATATTTTCATAAATCTTTAGGAGGTTATCACGCTGCAAAACCGGGACGAATACAAGAGTTATTCGATTTTTATATTTATGAAGGCAATCAGCAGGTATTAAATATGCTGAATACCAAATACATCATTCTAACAAATCAAGGGCAGGTCATGGTGCAACCTAATCCCGAAGCTAACGGAAACGCTTGGTTTGTAGACGAAGTAAAATTTGTTGATAATGCCAATGAAGAAATGTTGGCTTTAGATAGTTTAAATACTAAACAAACCGCAATTGTAAATAAAAAGTTTTCAGCTGAAATTCCGCAGCAACAATTCTCAGCAGATTCGACGGCTCAAATTCAGTTGAAATCTTATCAACCTAACGAATTGGTGTATTCTTATTCAACTCAAAAAGAGCGCTTAGCTTTATTTTCTGAAATTTATTATCCGCACGGTTGGAAAGCCACTGTAGACGGAGAAGAAGTTTCAATTTTACAGGCTAATTATGTGCTACGAGCAGCCATGTTACCAGCAGGAAATCACGAGATCGTTTTTAAATTTGAACCGGAAGTAATTCAAACCGGAAGTACAATTACCATCGTAAGTGGCGGAATTCTGTTACTTTTACTTATTGGTGGTTTGGTGATCACTTTCGGAAGAAAATCGGCTTAAAACTAATTTTGTGCAATGCAAAAGGTACTTATTATCACGTATTATTGGCCACCTGCGGGCGGTCCCGGCGTGCAACGTTGGTTAAAATTCGTGAAATATTTACGAGATTTTAAAGTTGAACCTATTGTTTACATTCCTGAAAATCCGCATTATCCCATTATTGATAAAAGTTTTGAAGCTGAAATCCCTAGCGGAATTACGATTGTAAAACAACCGATAAAAGAACCTTATCAGCTCGCCGGAATCTTTTCTAAAAAAGAATCGAAAACCATTAGCTCCGGAATTATAAAAGATGAAAAGCAGCAAGGTTTTTTACAAAAAATGATGCTTTGGGTACGTGGTAATTTATTTATACCCGATGCGCGCATGTTATGGGTAAAACCTTCGGTGAGGTTTCTTTCAGCTTATTTAAAAGAAAATACTATTGAAACGATTATTACTACCGGACCGCCGCACAGTTTGCATTTAATTGGTAAACAACTCAAAGAAAATTTAAAGTTGAATTGGATCGCAGATTTTCGTGATCCGTGGACGAAAATTGGTTACCATCAAAAGTTGAAATTAACCAAAGCTTCGCAACAAAAACATCTTCGCTTAGAACGAGAAGTTTTAGAGACCGCAGATCATATTTTAACGACGAGTTTTACGACGAAAAAAGATTTTTCAAAAATCACTAAGAAGCCGATTTCCGTGATCACCAATGGTTTTGATGATGATGAAGTGGAAGAAGTAGTGCTAGCTGAAAAATTTAGACTTTCTCATATCGGTTCGTTACTTTCAGAACGAAATCCGCAAGAACTGTGGAAAGCTTTGCAGGAACTGGTCACAGAAAAAGAAGATTTTGCGAAAGATCTTGAATTGGTTTTTGCCGGTAAAGTAAGTGAAAGTGTGGTTTCTTCCATTAAAGAGCATCATCTGGGAAATTATTTAATTGAAAAAGGTTATTTATCGCACGAAGAATCGTTAATTCAGCAAAGAAAAGCACAAATTTTATTGTTGATCGAAATTGATAAAGAAGAAACACAAGGCATTATACCCGGGAAGTTTTTTGAATATGTAAAAGCCAATCGACCTATTTTGGCGATGGGACCAAAAGACTGGGATGTGATTCAATTATTAGAAGAAACGCAAGCCGGAAAGTATTTCAACTATACTTCAAAAGAAGAAATAAAACAGCAAGTTTACGCTTGGTACCAAGAATATAAGTCGGGAAAATTGAGGGTAAATTCTTCCGAAGAGAAAATTGAGCAATTCCACCGAAAAAAATTAACTGAGAAATTGGCAAATGTCATTCAACAATTTAACTAAATGGGAATCGTTTTAAAGCAATCGTTCAACAATATTTTAACCACTTACTTGGGCTTTGCCGTCGGTGCGTTAAACGTGTTGTTTTTGTATCCCAATTTTTTAGTTCCCGAACATTACGGGCTTATCACATTTTTGCTTTCGGCAAGTACGTTGGTTTGGCCATTAATGGGTTTTGGTGCGCCAAATACCTTGATTAAATTTTATACCGCTTGCCACTCTGATAACGACAAAAACCGATTGTTAACGACGATGCTCGTGATTCCTCTAATTGTAAGTGCAATTCTAGGGATTTTGGGCGTTGTATTCTATCAAGCTTTACTTAATTATTTTGAAAGCAATCAAGCTGTTCAAAATTATATTGGGCTCATATTTATTATTAGTGTGGCGATCTCTTATTTCGAATTGTTTTATGCTTGGGCAAAATTGACCTACAAAAGCGTGTTTGGCAATTTTATGAAAGAGGTTTTTCATCGAGTAGGAGTTACTTTTTTATTGCTTGGCGTTTACTTCGATTATATTGGTTTAGAAGGTTTTATTTACGCGCTCACCGGAATTTATATTTTAAGAATGTTTATTTTAATGGTTTATGCATTTAAATTGCTTCCGCCGAAATTAGACTTTCGATTGCCCGATAATTTTTCACGCGTCGCAAAATATTCTTTTTTAATATTAATTGCGGGTTCTATTTCGACGGCTTTACTCGATTTAGATAAGGTGATGATCGAGCATTATTTACCTATCGAACAGGTTTCGGTTTATGCGATTGCAGTGTATGTAGCCTCGGTAATTGCCGTGCCTTCGCGAGCGATGAAACAAATAGCCATGCCGATTACCGCCATGTTTCTTAATAAAAACAAGAAACAAGAATTGGCGAAACTTTACAAGCAAACTTCGGTGAGTTTGTTGTTGGTGAGCGGACTCATTTTTACATTGATCATCACTAACGTTGAACAGTTGTATGAATTGATTCCGGACGAATATCAAATTGAAACGGGGATTATTATTTTTCTCTGCGGAATTAAACTTTACGAAAACTTTTTAGGCAATTGTAACAGTATTCTTTTCAATTCAGATTATTACCGTTTGGTGTTAATGATCGGGGTTGGTGTTGTGATTTTGGCCATTATTTTTAATATCGTTTTTATCCCAAGATTAGGAATGTGGGGCGCGGCGATCGCTACATTTTCAACCTTCTTTGCCTTTTTTAGTGTGAAGTTATTTTTGGTCTATCAAAAGTTTCATATGCATCCGTTTACTTCAAAAACGCTACCGATCACAGGATTAATTATTGTGAGTTGCTTGGTGTTTTATTTTTGGAGTTTCGATATTTATCCGTTTTTAAGTATTGCGATTAAAGGAATTTTAACTACCGTTTTATACGCGATCACCGCTTTTAAATTGAATTTATCTGAAGAGCTTACGCAATTTCTTCAGCAGCGAAAAAAGTAAATTTTTAATTTATTTCTTCACTCTGAATTTGATTAACAGCATTTAATCTTTGATCTTAGAGCGTCGTTTTCAGCTTTTTTAATTCTCTTGATTTTCGATGAAAAAAGAAACCCCTTTCATCCTTAACCGAAGTCAATTCTGAAAGGGGAAAAAACTAACCAACCAAAAACTATCTTACTCGAGAAGAACGCGAAGCATTATTTGTTCTGCTTCTAGCATTATCTGCCGTACTTCTTGAAATATTTCTTGTATTAGATGTACGAGATTTTACTTGCTGTGGTTTTCTGTTACTCGTACTTCTTGCATTTGTATTTTGTGATCTCGATCTAGTTGAAGCTGAAGAAACACGAGACTGTTTATTTTGTTGAACAGTTCTATTATTTGCGTTTCTGTTGCTTTTTCTAGTAGGAGTTCGATCTACCGTACTCATCGATCTTTGATCGTTTCTTCTTATTTCTCTGGTATTCGAATTTCTAGTAGTTACCGCTTTATTTCTAGCATTCGAATTGGAGCGAGTAGCCGTAGCGTTTGTTCTCGTTCTAGTTGAATTGTTATAAGCTAATTCACGTCTAGTATTTGTTCTCGTACCTCGATTATAAGTAGTAACTCGTTGTGACGGTCTGTAAAAATTACTTCGACTTCTGCTATTTACGTTATAATGTTTTTTATAATTTCTATAAGTAACTCGTGTTGGTCGGTAATAAGTTCGGTAAGGTCTGGTGTAAACAACACATCTCGATCTTACAGGAACCGAATAATATCGGTGCCAAGGTCTATACACATAACCTCGATTATACACATTTATATATCCTGAAAAATGAGCAAAACTACCGTAGTTATTGTAATAGATATTTAAGCCACCAACTCGTGCTAAACGTCCAAAATTGTTATAATAGATTTGCGTATTACCTGCCTGAATTATTCTACCGTAATAATCGTAATAAACAGGGATCGATTCAATTTGAATAACCGCACCATAATCATCGTATTGCACGTAAGGATCGTAATTATAGCCACTGTTGTAACTAATATTTACATTTGGTGTATTTATATTGAAATTGAAATTATTTCGGTGTTGGTAGTAAAAATCAAACTGACCATCTGGATAAATAGCAAATTCTACATTTCTTTCTACGAAAATAATAGAAGAACCATATCCATAATTATAAGTCGTGGCGTTCGACTTGTTTTCAGCGGAAGCAGTTAACCCAACAAAAGCTAACATGACTAAGGTGATTAAATTTTTCATAATTATGGAATTTTAAGTTAATATGTTTTTTAGAAAACAAACTGCGTGCCATAATTTTAAAGTATTGATTATCATTAATATAATAAGGTTTTGAAGTTCTTTTTTATAAATGAAAATTAAACTGAATAAAAAAATGAGATCTTAAGTTAAGTTTAGGATGACGAAATCTTATGAAGTTGAACTTATTATTTTATTGAATGTCCGCAATAAATCATAATGAAGTGTCGTCACCCTGAACTTGATTCAGGGTCTCATCACAATAGATTGTTTTAATACATTATGAGATTCCGGATCAAGTCCGGAGTGACGAAAAAAACGAATTACTATAAATTACAGATAATCAACTTTTTTATAAAAAAACAGAAAACCCTTAAGCGAATGCCTAAGGGTTTTCCAACTAACCAACCAAAAAATTAATTATGATGTAAACGAATTACATCGATAATTACTTTTATATATTTCAATTACTATGCCAAGTTATAGTTTCTCTTTAAGATATTTGGCAGTATAAGATTTCTTGTTTTTTGCAACTTCTTCGGGCGTTCCGGTAGCAATTAAATAGCCGCCATTTTCTCCGCCATCAAGACCTAGATCGATCACGTGGTCTGCACATTTTACTGAGTCCATATTGTGTTCGATCACAATTACAGAATGACCTTTTTCAATTAAAGCATAAAAAGATTTTAATAGCTTTTGTATATCGTGAAAATGAAGTCCGGTCGTAGGTTCATCAAAAATAAATAGGGCTTTGTCTTTTGTAGTTCCTTTACCTAAGAAAGAAGCGAGTTTTATACGTTGCGCTTCACCACCAGAAAGGGTAGAAGAGCTTTGCCCCAAAGTAACATACCCTAAACCAACATCTTGTAAAGGCTGTAGTTTCTTTTTAATTTTAGATTCATTATGTTTTTTGAAGAAAACAATAGCATCATCAATCGTCATATTCAACACATCGTCGATGGTTTTATCTTCGAATTTTACTTCTAAGACTTCTTTTTTGAAGCGTTTACCGTGGCAGGTTTCACATTCTAAATGAACATCGGCCATAAATTGCATTTCAATGGTCACTTCACCTTCACCTTTACAGGTTTCACATCTTCCGCCATCAACATTAAAACTGAAATGTTTCGCTTTAAAACCTCTAACTTTCGCTAAATTTTGACTTGCAAACAGGTTTCGAATATCATCGTAAGCTTTAATGTAAGTAACCGGGTTAGATCGAGAAGAACGACCAATTGGGTTTTGATCGACAAACTCGACGTGTTTGGTATTGCTGAATTTTCCTTCAATTTTAGTTAGCTGACCAACTTTTTCTCCATAACCGCCGGTTTCTTTCAGAATAGAAGGATAAAGCAGACGTTTAACCAACGTACTTTTACCACTACCTGAAACTCCGGTCACTGCCGTAAAAATCCCTAACGGAAATCGAACATCTATATTTTTAAGGTTATTTTCTCTAGCGCCAATAATATCGATGTAATATTTAAAATCCCGACGTTTTTTGGGGACTTTAATTTCCATTGAATGATTTAGATATTGAGCCGTTAGCGATTTTGATTTTAAGATATCATCGTAATTTCCGGTAGCGACCACTTCACCACCTAAAGTTCCTGCTTCCGGACCAATATCTATAATTTCATCAGCGGCTTTCATGATATCTTCGTCGTGTTCAACTACGATCACCGTGTTACCTAAATCTCGAAGATCTTTTAAAACGCCAATAAGTTTCTCGGTGTCTTTTGGGTGCAAACCGATCGAAGGTTCATCTAAAATATACATCGAACCGACTAAACTACTCCCTAACGAAGTTGCTAAATTAATACGTTGTGATTCTCCACCAGAAAGTGTATTTGATTTTCGGTTAAGCGTTAAATAATCTAAGCCAACATTAGAAAGAAAAGCTAAACGGTTGTTGATTTCTTTCAATAAACGTTTCGCAATATGCTCGTCGTGTTCACTTAATTCTAATTTTTTGAAGAATTCTGCAACTTTATCTAAAGGCTTTTCAACGAGATCGGTAATTGGCGAGCCACCAACTTTTACATAGTTGGCTTCTTCTCGCAGGCGTTTTCCTTTACAAACTGGACACTTGGTTTTTCCGCGGTAACGAGAAAGCATTACCCGATTCTGAATTTTATATGCTTTGGCTTCTAATTCTTCAAAAAATTCAGTTAAACCGGTAAAATAGCGATTACCATCCCAAAGCAATTGTTTTTGTGCTTCTGTTAGATCGTAATAAGGTTTATGGATTGGAAAGTTGAATTTATGTGAATTATTGACCAACTGATTTTTATACCAACTCATACTCTCGCCACGCCAAGGGAAAATCGCTTCATCGTAAATAGAAAGTGAAGTGTTAGGCACGATTAAATCTATATCTAAACCAATTACATCGCCATAACCTTCACATTTTGGACAAGCGCCGTAAGGATTATTAAAACTGAATAAATGAACATTGGGTTCGTTAAACGTGATGCCGTCTAATTCAAATTTATTACTGAAATGTCGCGTTTTTTTGTCGGCCAATTTTTCTATGAAAAGTTCTCCTTTACCTTCATAAAACGCTGCTTGAATAGAATCTGCCAACCGATTATAAAAATCTTCATCATCTTTTTTAATAATCCGGTCAACGACGATAAAAGCTTCTTCAGACTTTATATTTTTTAAGTTCGCTTCATCAATTCGACTTACTTCATCTTTAATTTTTATTCGGCTATAACCTTGCTGATTTAAGACTTTCACTTTTTCTTCTAAGCTTCGGCCTTTTTCAACCAGAATAGGAGCGAGGAGTAATAATTTTTCACGCTCCGGAAAATCTTTTATGTAATTTACTACATCGGTGACCGTATCTTTTTTTACTTCATCACCAGAAACGGGAGAAAATGTTTTCCCGATACGAGCGTAAAGCAATTTTAAATAGTCATAAATTTCTGTTGAAGTTCCTACGGTCGAACGCGGATTGGTAGAATTTACTTTTTGCTCAATCGCAATTGCCGGCGCGATCCCTTTTATATAATCTACTTTAGGTTTATCTAAACGACCTAAAAACTGTCGAGCGTACGAAGATAAACTTTCTACATATCGACGCTGACCTTCGGCATACAAGGTATCGAAAGCTAAACTCGATTTCCCTGAACCGGAAAGCCCAGTAATCACCACCAATTTATTTCTTGGGATTACCGCATTTATATTTTTTAAATTATGGAGCTTAGCGCCCTTAATAATGATATTTTCCTTCGGGTTTACTTGAGCAATATCTGGAGTCATATCTGTTTTTAGAATAATTTACAAAGATACTTAATCTATATGGGCTTGTAAAGTAGGAGTATGATTATACAAATGTTAAAATTTTTAACTTGTTTGTATTTGTTAAAAATATGTTGTTATATTTAGCTTTTTCAAACAAACCCCAATAAATCTAAGCGCCTATATAGCACAGTTACTTCAAATTAAAATTTATTAACCCTAAGTTTAATTGACTTAAGATTTTTCTTAAGAATTGAGGTAACCACTATGAAAAAAATCGAAACTACTACAGACGCGACCCTTGTTAGGCAGTATTTAGACGGAAGTGAAGACGCACTTTCTAAATTAATTAACAGACACCAACAACGTATTTACAATTTTATTTTCTCGAAAGTTTTTGATCGAGATATCACCGAAGATATCTTTCAGGATACTTTTATTAAAGTAATTCGAACGCTTAAACGAGGTAAATACAACGAAGAAGGGAAGTTTTTACCTTGGGTAATGCGTATTGCTCATAATTTAGTGATCGATCATTTCAGAAAAAATAATCGTATGCCTAAGTTTGACAATAGTGGCGATTTCAATATTTTTTCAGTTTTACACGATGAAGATCTAAATGCTGAAAAATTAATGGTGAAAGACCAGATCGAAAGTGATGTACGCGAGCTTATTAAAGAATTACCGGAAGATCAAAAAGAAGTTTTGGTGATGCGTATTTATAAAGATATGAGCTTTAAAGAAATTGCTGAACGTACCGATGTAAGCATTAATACAGCCTTAGGTAGAATGCGTTACGCGCTCATTAACTTACGTAAAGTTATCGATAAGCATAATATTGTGCTCACAAAATATTAAGCTGATACAATAAGGCGTTTTTTTTATCGTTATTATGATGATACTAACAAAAAACGTCGCTAATGGCAAAACTTTACCTCAACGAATCACCCAATGAAAAGGTGGAAAAACTAGGACCAAAAAAAGAAACCATCAAGTTTCTTTTAAATTATTCGAAAGCACTCCATGTGCTCGATGGTAAGCATTTGCAATATGAAAACTTACTTAACTAAAAAATAAAACCCGTAAAGTTATTTACGGGTTCTTTTTTGCTTTTTATTCAGGTTTTCTTCGTAGGCTTTTAAAACCGACTTTCTGCCGATGGTTTTGGTAATCATATCATTTTCCAACTTCCAACCGCGAGCAGGAGAATATTCTCGACCATACCAAATAATTTGTAAGTGAAGTTTATTCCATAATTCTTTTGGGAATAAGCGTTTAGCATCTTTTTCGGTTTGCTGTACGTTTTTACCGTTCGATAAATTCCAACGGTACATTAATCGGTGAATATGCGTATCTACAGGAAACGACGGAACATCGAAAGCTTGCGCCATTACAACGCTGGCGGTTTTGTGACCAACGGCAGGCAAACTTTCTAAAGCTTCCATATCTGCAGGAACTTCACCATTATATTTTTCAATTAAAATTTCTGAAAGTCCGTGAATACCTTTCGATTTCATCGGTGAAAGTCCGACGGGTTTAATAATTTCTCGAATTTCTTCAACACTAAGTTTTATCATTTGGTAAGGGTTATCGGCTCTTTCAAAAAGAAGCGGCGTAATTTGATTCACCTTTACATCGGTACTTTGGGCTGAAAGTAAAACTGCAATTAATAAGGTATAAGGATCTTTATGATCTAACGGAATCGGGATCTTTGGGTAAGTTTCTTCCAGCGTATCGATCACAAATTGCACTTTTTCAGCTTTTGTCATTTTTTAGGTTGAATTAAAAATTTGTATCTCAAAAATATGAATTTTGAATTTATTCGGTAAGCGTTGAATTGAACTTGTTTCAGAAATAAAAAAACGTCAACTCAAATTCTATTCAAGTTGACGTATCTTTTATATTTGTATTGAATTTGAACCTAAATCTATTTTACCCATTTATAATAACGAGCACCAATTAAATTAGGTTTTTCAGTTTCTATACTTTCTAAAATCCATTCTTTTTGAGGAGAAAGCACACTTGCTGTTTTTTCTTTTTTATGCAGCTGATGATAGGTTTCAATATCGATAGATTTAGATTTTTCTAGCGTTTCAAAAAGTGCTTGCTTTTCAATAACTTTTTCCCAACCTTCAACCAATTTTCCTTCAAAAACTTTCGATTTGGCTCCGCTTCCGTAAGCAATAAAACCAAGTGTTTTTCCGGTTAAATCTTCACCTTTTTCGTAATAATTGCAAAGCGTAGAAAGCATTCCCATAAACATTGAAGCCGTGTACATATTCCCGATAAGTGAAGATGCGCGTTCTGCCGGCGCAAATTTTTCAGCAACAAAAGCACGGTATTCTTCAGATTTACTTAAAGCTTTAAGTTTTGAGAAATATTCAGGATCTTCTTTTTGGTATGTTTTCGCTAATTCAGGATGATCTGCCGCATAAATTTCAGCAAACATACGACGTGCCTGAAAAGAGTAGGGAAGATGCATGATAATTGCTTTCCAAGAATCGTATAAAATTCCTTCTTCAGCTTTTAATTTTTTAAACTGAAAGTAAGCATCGGTCGTACGTTCAATATAACAATCGTTAGAATATTGCCCGTCAAAGACCGGTTGCTCTTTAAAAATTTCAATTTCACTTTCTAAAACACCTTGCCAAGCTTCATTATTGGTAATCCCGATATTTTCTTTTCTTACGGTACGATGTGGTTTAAAGAAATCGAAAACACCTTTCGTACTCACCGAAAAATTATTTTCAACCTCCATTAAACGCGGATCTTTACTCATCAATAAAGCTACAGCGCCAGCTCCTTGTGTATATTCTCCGGTAGATTCTAAGTCGTATTTCGCAATATCGGTACAAATCACGATCGCTTTTTTCTCGGGATTAGCGCGAACAAAATCTAAACAGTTATGGAAGGCATCAACGCCACCAATACAAGCAAATGTAAAATCTACGGCATCGCAATGGGTGAATTTGTGTTCACCAAAATAATCATCCATCATTCCGACTAAATACGAGCCGATAGGCTTAGAAGCATCGATCCCACTTTCTGAACCCACGTAAATACGGTGAATGTCTGAAGGCTGAAGTTGTTCTTGCTCGATAAGCTTAGTTAGCGCATTGGCAGCAAAAACAATTGCGTCTTGATGCACATCTGGTAACGCCATATTAATGAGCCCGAGGCCTTTTTCTAATTTTGCCGGCTCGATATTTCTGGCAATCGCTAAGTTTTTTATAGGTAATTGAATTTTCGGTATATCGTAACTTAGGCTGTCTATTCCTATTTTCATGGGTAGAATTTATCAACTGAAAAACTTGAAATCATTAAAGAAATCAAGCTTTTAACAAACGGTTATTGGCTTACGAATTTATTATGCTGAAGTATTTTAAACAAGTAAATTTTAGCCTAATTGCTTATATTTATTGACCTCATAAGGAAACTATTCTTTTTCTGAATTATATTGAATTTAGTAGTTTGATTTAAGTATTGTTTTGAATTTTTAATAGTAAAACAAGCTCTAAATCTTTCTAAAATTCTTGTAAATACTCGCCAATGTTTATATTTTACCGCGACTTAACATAGAAAAACAGATTTAAGCTATGACAACATTAAAAGCAGGAGATGCAGCTCCAGAATTTTCAGCTAAAGATCAAGACGGAAATGTACACGAATTAAAAGATTATAAAGGAAAGAAATTAGTGGTTTTCTTTTACCCGAAAGCAAGTACACCGGGTTGTACGGCAGAAGCTTGTAATTTACGTGATAACTGGGAAGTCTTTCAGGAGAAAGGTTACGAAATTTTAGGAGTAAGCGCAGATTCTGCCAGAAGACAAACCAATTTTAAAAATAAGCACGAATTGCCTTTCCCACTTTTAGCAGATGAAGAGAAAGAAGTGATCAACGCGTTTGGTGTTTGGGGACCTAAAAAGTTTATGGGGAAAGAATACGACGGCATTCACCGAACTACTTTTATTATCAACGAAGAAGGAAAAATAGAAGAAGTGATCGGGAAAGTGAAAACCAAAGCTCACGCCGAACAAATTTTAGGCGAATAGTTTATTATTTTATAATGAAAAGTATGTGATTCCGGATCAAGTCCGGAATGACGTTTTAAAGAGTTTCATTAAACTAATATTATTCCGCGTAGTAAGCGAAAGCTTGATAAATAACATCATTTGGGACAGTGCAATCTATTTTGCATTGTCCTATTTTTTCTAAGAGCACAAAATTGATGTTCCCGTGACTATTTTTCTTATCGTACTTCATTAATTCGATAATTTGCTCGATATCCTTTTCTGTAAAACTTACTTTTTCAAATGTTTGTAGCAATACCGATTTAATTTCTGCAACCTCTTCGTGAGGTAAATTGGTAATTCGGTTAGAAATGTAAGCGGCAAGAATCATTCCGATCGCAATGGCTTCTCCGTGTAAAAGCGTTTTCTTTTCAGTATTTGTTAGAAAATACGATTCGATAGCGTGACCTAAGGTATGTCCGAAATTTAAGGTTTTACGAATGCCGTCTTCATTTAGATCTTCAGTAACCACATTATTTTTAATGATGACGCTTTCATAAATAAGTTGCTCTAAATCGGCTAAAGAAAGCTGAGAGAGATCGCTCATTTTCTTCCAATAAGCTTGGTCTTGAATTAAACCGTGTTTCAGCATTTCAGCTAAACCACTTTTCATTTGATTCTGCGGAAGCGTTGCCAAATAGCCTACATCAATCAAGACCATTTCAGCATTGCTAATTAAACCAATCTGATTTTTTAAATTTCCTAAATCTACGCCGGTTTTTCCGCCAACGGAAGCATCAACCATTGCTAAAAGTGTGGTGGGAATATTAATGTAAGCTATACCGCGTTTAAAAGTACTGGCTACAAAACCTCCCAAATCTGTTACAACGCCGCCACCAAGATTCAGTAGTAACGATTTTCTGTCGGCATCCAACTCAGATAATGTTTGCCAAACTCCGTTACAAGTCTCAATGGTTTTGTGTTCTTCGCCGGCTTCAATCTCAATAATTTCAATAGTTATATCGGTTTCTAATTGCTGAAGAAAAAATGATGTACAATTTGTTTGGGTATGCTCATCGACCAATAAAAACAACTTAGAAGGTTGATTTTCTTTGATATAGGTGTTGAGTTGTGAATAAACCTCTTGACCGAAAACTATAATATTATTAACAGATTGAATTGATTTCATTAAAATATTCGTTAAATGTGATTCGAAATTACTTAGAAAATTCAAAATATTGTTATTTCGAACAGTATATTTGCGAAAAATTTAAAACTTCGATGGTTACAAAAATCTTTAATAATACGAAGCGTGCTTTTGCTTTAAAAAGTGATAAAGAATTAAAAAAGGCCTTATTTATTTTCGGGATGATGAATCGGCCAACCTTAGTTGCAGTAGGTACCCGAATGACTAATTTGGCTCTTAAATTAAATTTACCGGTAGATGGTTTAATTAAGAAAACTATTTTTGAAATGTTTTGTGGCGGAGTGAGCATGAAAGACTGTGAACCGGTAATGGAAAAAATGTATAAAATGCACGTACATAGCGTGCTCGATTTTTCTAAAGAAGGTGAAGATGTCGAAGAAGTTTTTGACGAGACTTTAAAAGTTAAAAAAGATATTGTAGAATTTGCAAATGGTAAAAAACAAATACCGTTTACAGTTTTCAAGCCCACAGGAATCGGTCGTTTCGAAATTTGGGAAAAAGTTTCTTCTAAAGAAGAATTAACCAAAGAAGAACAAGAAGAATGGGATCGTGTTAGAAATCGTGTAGATGAGATATGTAAATTGGCATACGATTTAGATACGCGTATTTTAGCCGATGCAGAAGAATCTTGGATGCAAGATGCTGCCGACGATCTATTAGAAGAAATGATGTCGAAGTACAATAAAGAGAAAGTAATTGTTTATAATACGTTACAATGTTACCGTTGGGATCGACTTCAGTATATTAAAGATCTACATAAAAGAGCAAAAAATAAAGGCTTTAAAGTAGGAGCGAAGATCGTGCGTGGCGCTTATATGGAAAAAGAAAATGCACGCGCAGAGAAAATGGGATATCCTACACCAATTTGTGAAGATAAAGAGGCAACCGATGTAAACTTTAATGCCGTACTTTATTATGCGATGCAAAACTTAGAAGATATTTGGTTATATATAGGTACTCACAATGAGGTAAGTACATATCTTACTATGCAATTGATGGATGAGAAAGGAATAGACAAACGTGATGAACGCATTTGGTTTAGTCAGTTATTCGGGATGAGTGATCATATTACTTTCAATTTAGCTTTAAACGGATTTAACGCTGCTAAATTAGTCCCATTCGGTCCGGTGAAAGATGTAGTTCCATATTTAATTAGAAGAGCGCAAGAAAATTCTTCAGTAAAAGGACAAACCGGTCGTGAGCTTGCGTTGTTAAGAGAAGAACAAGATCGTAGAGATGGAAATTTTACAAAAACAATTGCTTAGTTACAAAGACAATGATATAGTTAAAAATAATCTTAATTATGTATTAAATCCCGTCATTACAATGATGGGATTTTTTATTTTGGCTTTATGCTTAAGAAATACTTCAAACTCATAAAAAACACTTATAGCGAATGGATGAAAAACGATCCGTTCGAGCAAAGTGCGGTAATTGCTTATTATACATTATTCTCACTTCCTTCATTATTAGTAATTGTTATTACGATCGCCGGTTATTTTTATGGGCGTGAAGCAGTACAAGATAAAATTACTTCAGAAATAGGAATGTTTATTGGTGAAGGCACTGCCGAAGCAATTGAAACAATGATCTCTAACGCATTTTTAGAAGGTGGCTCCATTCTAACCATTTTATTTGGTATCGGTATGCTGCTTTTTGGGGCAACAGGAGCATTTTTTCAACTTAAAAAGGCAATGAATAAAGTTTGGGGAGTTCGACCTAAGAAAGAGAATTTTAAAATGATATTACTCGACCGAGCGATCTCATTAGGAATGATCTTAGTGATCGGATTTATGCTTTTGGTGTCATTAGTAATTTCAGCAATTATACAAGCACTAGGTAATTACCTACAAAGTTTTGCTCCAGAAATCACATCGTTTGCCTTATCAACTTTTAACTTTTTGATTTCTTATATATTTATCGGAGCTATTTTTGCGGGAGTCTTTAAACTGCTTCCAGATATTAGAATTGGTTGGAAGGTAACTTTTACCGGAGCTTCAATAACAACCATACTTTTTCTAGTAGGTGAATTTTTGCTTGGTTTTTACTTTGGCCAGAGCGATCCAACTTCAGTTTATGGCGGTGCATCTTCAGTCATCTTAATTTTACTTTGGGTTTTTTATTCTTGTTTAATTATGCTTTTTGGGGCAGAATTTACCGTGCAGTATGCTTTATTTAGAGGCTATACCATAAAACCGAATAGTTTAGCAGAACCTGCTGAACGACAAGAATTAGAAGAGTTAAAAGAACGCGAAGAAGAAATAAAAAAAAAGAGTGAACTTTTAAAAGAATTAGAAGCAGAAGGTCCCGGTGAACATGCCGATGAAGAATTTAAGAATTAATAAAGTTTAACGTACTCAGTTTAAGCTTTATCACATCTTTAATACAAGAGCAGATCGTAATTTTTTATTTTTGAGTTGAAAAGAAAAATTAATTAAAACTAAAAATTGTTATGGACAAGAAAATTGCAATTCTAGCAACCGACGGATTTGAAGAAAGCGAATTTACTTCACCTAAAGAAGCGATGGAAAAAGAAGGCTTTCAAGTAGATGTAGTAAGCTTAAAAGCAGGAAAAATTAAAAGTTGGGATGTAGATAACTGGGGAAAAGAATTTGATGTAGATAAAACCATCGATGAGGTTTCTGCAAAACAATACAATGCTTTAGTCTTACCAGGTGGCGTAATTAATCCGGATACTTTAAGAACTAACGAAGAGGCACTTGTTTTTGTAAGAGACTTCTTCAAACAATCTAAACCGGTAGCAGCTATTTGCCACGGACCGCAAACTTTAATTAATGCAGATGTAGTTGAAGGAAGAACACTAACTTCATTCCCATCGATCAAGAAAGATCTAGAAAACGCAGGAGCGCTTTGGGTAGACAAAGAAGTTGTGGTAGACGAAGCTTTTGTAACCAGTAGAAATCCTGATGATTTACCGGCATTTAATGCGAAATTAATTGAAGAAATTAAAGAAGGTAAGCACGAATTACAACACGCGTAATTTTAGAAAGTAATTGATTTTAAAGAAATCCGTGGTAGAAATACTGCGGATTTTTTTTATTTCTGAATACTATTTTTAAATAAATGACCGCCGCTAAGTCTATTCAGCATTTTCTTTTCGAAATTCCAGAAAAATTTGAATTGTCCAAAAATTGTCCCGATCACAATTAATAAAACTTGATAGAAAGGAAAGATCAAGAGGATTCGAAGTAAATAATACCCCAAACCACCAAAAAAGAAATCTTCACCAAAATGACTTCGATCTAGATTAATAAATTCTAAAAAAGGTTTTGCAACATATACCGATGAAGATCCTGTAATAGCAAAAACAATAAAAATAATTACAAGCTGAAAATTAGAGTGAATACCCCATTTTTCTTTTAATTTTCGCATAGAGCTTACCTCAAGTTTTGATTGTATTCTTTCTGAAAGAATAAGAAATAATGAAAAAGTAAATAATTTACTTCGTAACCGTAATCGGTATCGTATTGATAATCGATTTGCTGCGGATAAAGTCCTGAAGCAGCATATTGAGAATTGATCACACGATTATTATACGCTACTACATATCGCCAGTTTTTTTGCTCTAAATAACTTTGGCTGTAATAACCTCTTGGCCGTTGTGTAGCTAACCAAGAATTAAAACCGGGTTCAAAAATAATGATCTCATAATCTAAACTATCGTTAGCAATTCTAAGCGTATCGTTTTCTACTTGGGTAGAAGAAGCAGTTTGCTCTGAAGCTTTTTGAGTTCCAGAGCAAGCTGCAATCATTAACAAAATACTTATGATAACGATAAGATTCTTCATCTTTTATTCTTGAAGTGCTTTAAAATCGATAATAAAACTACCCGGATATTTTTTAGAAACTTTATCTCTAAAACGTTCCGCTTGGTCTCTGTTATTGAATTTACCTAAAATTAAGCTATAAACCTTAATGCTTTGCACGGTTTTAACCTGTACCGTTACATCTTTTTGATAACTAATTTTAAGGTTATCTGCCAAACGAATTAAATTAGCAACTTCTTGAAAACTACCTATTTGAACTCCAAACCAATCAGGTTCAATACGTTCAATGTTCAGCTCATAAAACTCATTAGGTTCTACATTACTTACTGCTGAAGTATTGGTTGAAGTTGGAGTAGTGGTCGTTGTTTCTTGATTATTGGTAGCACCTTCATTACCGGTAGCAACGGTTTCTTCAGGTATTCCTAAATCGTCGATAGTGTCGTTGGCGTTACCAACTACTTCTATAACCACATCGGTAACACCAATAGGTACATACCCCAGTTTTTGTGCTGCAGATTTTGATAAATCGATAATTCTTCCACTTACAAAAGGTCCGCGGTCGTTAATTTCAACAATAACAGTTTTATTATTGGCTAGATTGGTCACTCTTACTTTGGTACCAAAAGGTAAATGCCGGTGTGCTGCTGTTGCTTTATTATGGTAATATTTAACTCCGCTGGCGGTTCTTCTTCCTTCAAATTTATCGGCATAAAAAGAAGCTTTTCCCGTTTGTACTTGGGCAAAACTAATAAGACTTACAAATATGAAGCAAAGTGTGATTAAGAATTTCTTCATTATCAAAAAAGGTTGGTTTAGTTTAAAATTTCTATAATTTGACTGGCTAACTCGATACCAATTCTGTCTTGCGCTTCGTTGGTAGATCCACCAATGTGCGGACTTAACGAAATATGCGGACTCATTAAAATCTTAAGTTCAGGCTTTGGTTCAGATTCAAAAACATCTAAACCTGCAAAAGATAACTTCTTGTTATCAAGAGCTTCAACAAGCGCCACTTCATCTATTACTCCACCACGTGCTGCGTTAATTAAACCGGCACCGTCTTTCATCATTTCTATTTCTTTTTTACCGATCACGTATTCTTTTTGCGCAGGAACGTGAAGTGTAATAAAGTCAGCTTGTTTTAATAGCTCTTCTTTGCTAATGGTTTTAATTTTGAAATCTACGGTTTGCCCATCGAAGAAATCTAATTCGATCGTTGCTTCTTCTAAAAATGCATCGGCAGCAATCACCTTCATCCCTAAACCAAGAGCAACTTTTGCGGTAGCTTGACCAATACGACCAAAACCAATGATCCCTAATGTTTTTCCTTTTAGTTCAACTCCTTTAGCGTAGCTCTTTTTAAGCTCTTTAAATTTACTTTCACCTTCTAAAGGCATATCGCGGTTGGCATTTTTAAGAAAACGAACACCGCTTAATAAGTGTGCAACAACTAATTCTGCCACACTAGCTGAAGAAGCTGCCGGCGTGTTGATTACTTTTACGCCTTTTTCTTTAGCATATTCTACATCGATATTATCTAAACCAACGCCACCACGACCAATAATTTTAAGGTCTGGACAAGCATCGATAATATCTTTTCTTACTTTGGTCGCGCTTCTTACCAAGATTACATCAACCTTATTTTCGTTGAGATAGTTAATTAATTGTTCTTGTGCTACTTTGGTAGTGATTACTTCAAAACCGGCACTTTCTAATTTATCGATTCCGCTTTGAGAAACGCCATCGTTTGCTAATACTTTCATTATAATGTTGTTGTGTTTGTTTAATTTAAGCTTGTGTTTCTAACTCTTTCATCACGTTTACCAATGTCTGAACGCTCTTTAAAGGTAAGGCATTATACATTGATGCTCTATAACCGCCAACGCTTCGGTGACCGTTAATACCGTTAATATGCGCAGCTTTTGCTAAATCTTCAAAAAGATCTTTATATTTTTCATCTTTTAAGTTGAAAGTGGCGTTCATCATCGAACGATCTTCAACGGCTGCAAAACCTTCAAATAAAGGATTTCTATCTATTTCATTATAAATAAGCGCAGCTTTTTCTTCATTTAATTTTTGAATACCTTCAACACCGCCTTTTTCTTTTAACCATCTTAACGTTAACATTGAAGTGTAAACCGCAAAAACCGGTGGCGTATTGAACATACTGTCTTTACCAATATGGGTTTGGTAATCTAACATTGATGGGATTTCGCGTGAAATTTTCCCTAAAATATCTTCTTTAACTACTACTAGAGTTGTTCCTGCAGGTCCCATATTTTTTTGTGCTCCCGCATAAATAATGCTGAATTTAGAAAAATCTAATTTTCTACTGAAGATATCACTACTCATATCGCAAACCATTGGGATTCCGCCGGTGGTAGGGAAATCTTTGATTTGCGTACCAAAAATAGTGTTGTTGCTCGTGCAGTGAAAATAATCTGCATCGGCAGGAACGCTATAATTTTTAGGAATATAGTTGAAGTTTTTATCTTTAGAAGAGGCAACTTCTTCCACTTCGCCAAAAAGTTTTGCTTCTTTAATGGCTTTAGAAGACCAAGTTCCTGTATTTAAATAAGCAGCTTTTTTTTCTAATAAATTGTAAGCAGCCATTAAAAACTGAGTGCTCGCACCACCTTGTAAAAATAAAGCTTTGTAACCTTTACCTTCTAAACCAAGAAGTTCGATAGCTAATTTTTGAGCTTCATCCATAACCGCGACAAAATCTTTACTTCGGTGAGAGATTTCTAATATAGATAAACCGGAATTATTGAAATTTAATACGGCTTGAGAGGCTTGTTCAAATACACTTTGTGGCAAGATGCAAGGTCCTGCGCTAAAATTGTGCTTTTTCATAAATTTTTATTTTGTTGTATCATAAGAAAGCTAAAATTACAAAGTATCTCAACTTTAAAAAAGCTTATTCTTATAAATTTAATAGGAATTGTATCGTGTCTACATTATCTGCAAAATCTGATAACTTTGGCTGTTGTGTTTTGCCAAATTCTATATGATTTGGCTGTAAATTTTGCGAAACTATACATTGAATATTTTCTTCTTGTTCGGTCAATTTTGAATTTAATTCTTCTAAACTCGAATATTTCTCGTAAAATAATGTAGCAATGGGAGAGGAGAACGACTCGTCTTCCTTCAGAATTAAAAATCCGTTATCAAAAAGTTTAAATTCACTCATTAAATAAACCGCTTTGTTGTAATCATAATTATTAGCGTATTTATTTTGATTGATAATCGGGTTCCACTCATAAATGGCTTGAAATAATTTTTCAAACTGAAAATCTTCAGGAATAAATATTTTGGAAACATTGCGACAACCTAAACCGTAATATCTAAAAATATCATCACCTAGCGGAGCTAATTCTTCTTTCGATTCATCACCGGTTATAATAGCAACAGAATTTCTGTTTTTTCGAATAATATGAGGATATTTAGAAAAATAATATTCAAAATAACGAGCGGTATTGTTGCTTCCGGTAGCGATCACGGCATCAAAATTTTCTAATTTTTCTTTCGTAAATCTTATTTTTTCACGGAAAGCTTCGTTTTGCTGAATTAAAAATTCAACCAACACCGGTAATAATTGTTGATCGTCTTTCGATTGTTTGATCAAAATATTATTCCCCGTAATTAAAACGGAAAGAAAATCGTGAAAACCAACTAACGGAATATTTCCCGCCATAATCACTGCGACTGTTTTCGCAGGTTTTTCTTCAAGATCATAAGCCGCTAACCATTCATTTAAATTTTCAGTCGTAAGCGCTGCTGCCCATTGCTGTAAAGAAAAATAAATATTCTCTTTGGTAAACCAACCATTGTAATGAATAGAAACTTCTGTTTTTTCCTGAAGTTGTCGATATAGATCTTTATGTTCTTCGGAATAAATTTCGTTTGTGAAATCGTTTAAAAACTTACCTAATTCAATAAATGCTTCTTTACGTTCTTCTAGCGTCATATTATTTGGTTATCTATGCGAATGGCTTTATTTTTGTGCAAAGTTACGTAAACTAAAAAGAAAAAAATGGCTATAATTATAACAGACGAATGCATAAATTGTGGAGCTTGTGAACCAGAGTGTCCCAATACCGCAATTTATGAAGGAGCAGACGATTGGAGATATGCAGATGGTACCGATCTAGAGGGTGACGTAGTTTTACCTAGCGGAAAAGAGGCTAATGCAGAAGAAGCTCAAGAGCCAATTAGCGATGAGTTTTACTATATTGTTCCCGATAAATGTACAGAATGTAAAGGTTTTCACGAAGAACCACAATGTGCGGCAGTTTGCCCGGTAGATTGTTGTGTTCCTGATGAAGATCACGTTGAAGAAGAAGAAACTTTACTGGCGAAGCAAAGTTTTATGCACCACGAATAAAAATTAGATACAAAAAAAGCCTCTGAAATTTCAGAGGCTTTTTTTATTTAGTTTATATTTTAAATTACTCTAAGTTATATTTCTTTAAGTAAACAGAATCTGAATCTGGATCGTAACTTTCAACGATAAAATTACCGTCGTTATCAAAATAACCAAAAGAGTTTTCATTTTCTTTAGCTAAAATATAAAATTCACGGTCCGGCATTTTTCTAATTTTACCGTACATTTTTTCTTTTCCGTCTTTTTTAGACATCATGGTATATCCGTTCTTGTCGGGTTGAATGGTAAACATTTCGTTACCGGTACTAAATGTTGTTGATTCAGTAATTTTAACCGGTTTTCTACTTACCGCTTGGTTAGTTTCATTATTATTTTCTACCTGTAATTTTTGATTAGCAGTGTATTTTTGCTCTTTAACTGCAACTTCTTCACCTTTAGAAGATTTTACTTTGGTTTTAGTAATTACGGTTTTCGACATTTTATCTTCATTTTGGGCAAAACCAAAAGTAAACGATAGTATGGCTAAACTTAAGATTAACTTTTTCATTATCAATGTATTTTCTAATTAGTTAATTCAAATTTAAAGCTAGATACTGTTAAAATCTGATAATGGAAAACTAATGTTTAGCTAAACTTTATTAGAAGTGCGGCTTATTTATTTAAAAAGTCTAAAAAAATAAATCAAATTGTATATTTGCGGTCATAAAAATTATAAGCTCAATGAAAGCAGGAATTGTAGGATTACCAAACGTAGGTAAATCAACATTATTTAATTGTTTGTCGAATGCGAAAGCACAAAGTGCAAACTTTCCTTTTTGTACGATCGAACCTAATATTGGAGTGGTAAACGTGCCGGATCCTAGATTACGAAAGTTAGAAGAATTGGTAAATCCCGAGCGCGTTATTCCCGCAACGGTAGAGATCGTGGATATTGCAGGATTGGTAAAAGGAGCAAGTAAAGGAGAAGGTTTAGGAAATCAGTTTTTAGGGAACATTAGAGAAACCGATGCTATTTTACACGTGTTAAGGTGTTTTGATAACGATAATGTAGTCCACGTAGACGGTAGTGTAGATCCTATTCGAGATAAAGATACGATCGATATGGAGCTTCAGTTAAAAGATCTAGAAACTGTAGAAAAGAAACTCGATAAAGTTAAAAGAGCCGCTAAAACCGGAAATAAAGAAGCGCAAAAAGAAGAAGAAACACTTTTAAAACTTAAAGAAGGTTTAGAAGCTGGAGTTTCGGTAAGAGCAATTGAAATTGAAGAAGAAGCTCGTAAAGACTTCGTTAAACCTTTACAGTTTATTACCGATAAACCGGTGATGTATGTTTGTAATGTAGATGAAAACTCTGCTGTTGAAGGTAATAAATATGTAGAGCAAGTTAAAGAAGCGGTAAAAGACGAAAACGCAGAAGTGATCTTTTTAGCAGTAGGAACAGAAGCCGATATTGCAGAATTAGAAGATTATGAAGAGCGTAAAATGTTCTTAAACGATATTGGTTTAGAAGAAGCAGGTTCAGCTAAATTAATTCGTGGCGCTTATAAATTATTAAATCAGCAAACTTATTTTACAGCCGGAGAGAAAGAAGTAAGAGCTTGGACGGTTCACGTGGGAGCAACCGCACCACAAGCCGCCGGAGTTATACATACCGATTTTGAAAAAGGTTTTATTAGAGCTGAAGTAATCGGGTATGACGATTACGTAAGTTTTGGTAGCGAAGCAAAAGTAAAAGAAGCCGGAAAATTAGGGGTTGAAGGAAAAGAATATATCGTGAAAGACGGAGATGTAATGCATTTTAGATTCAACGTTTAATTTTTTTAGAAAACTATAACACGTAAAGCCTATGAATTAGTTTCATAGGCTTTTATTTTTGCTGCAAATTCTAATAAAAGAAATTAGAATTAATTCATCCAACTAAATTAAAATAACTGTTATTGAATTATTTGAGGTGATTACTTAAACAATTGACTATAAAATGTTACTTTGCGCCCTCAAATAGGAAAATAGGCGAAATTTTAAAAATTACTCGTGACGAAACTGTATTTTTTTATTGCTTTTTTAAGTGTAAATCTTCTCTCTTTTGGGCAGTCTACTTCAGTTTCTATAGATTCACTAAATACTTATCTTAACGATGCTTATATTTATGGTGAAAAGTCAGATTACCTAAATGCTATCGTTTCGGGTAAAAAATTACTAGAGTTATCTTATAAACAAAACGATTCTACTTATATCGCAGAAGCCTATTATGTGCTAGGTTATATAGATGAAGTGATTGAAGAATACGAGCAAGCCGAAGAAAAATACAACAAAGCACTTGAAATTATCGAGAAAAAGCAAGATTCTGTTTTTTTGGTAGATATTTATAATGGTTTGGCAAATGTTGCTTCTCTTCAAGGCCGCCGAAAAAAATCTGACACACTTTATCACAAGGCTTTATATATTACAGAATTAATAGAAAATAAATCTGATAGGGATATTATTTTAAATATTTGTTGGAATTATTTAGATGACAATAAATATGAAAAAGTAAAAAAATACCTAGAAACCTTAAGATCTTATCTATTAGAAAATTATGATGAAGATATTAAGAAAAATCAAATTGTTTTCTATAGTGATTTAAATTTTGTTTTAGGTCGCTATTATGGCGAGTCTAAAAACTATGAGTTAGCTCACGAAAATTTAGATTTAGCGATAAGTTTAGCCGAACGTGAAAATTTATACGAAGAGCTAAGTCAGGCTTTAGAATTTAAAGCTAAGTATTTAAGAGAGCAAGAAAGGTTTGAAGAAGCCTTAAATTTTACACAGCGATATATAAAAAGTAAAGAAAAAAAAATAGATGAAGACCTTTTAAAGAAACTTCAAGTAGAACAGGTTAAATACGGTGTAAATGAGTACGAAAGAGCCTTAAAAGCATCAGAAAAAGAAAAAGCATTAGTAGCGTCGATAGCATCTTCTAAAAGTAAATTAAGTTGGCTTTACCTTATATTAAGTGTAATTTTAGGTATTTCTTTAATTGTGATCATTCTAGCTTCTTTCCGAAGAAAAAAATTAATTAAAAGCTTAAATCAAAAAAACAGTCAGCTGGTTCAAGCGCAAAAAGATGCTGAAAAAGCCGCTGAGATCAAATCTAATTTTATCTCGAATATTAGTCACGAACTTCGAACTCCGCTACACGGTGTAATTGGGATTACCTCTTTATTATTAGGCGAGAAAGAAATGTCTAACGGTAATCGAAAGCTTCTTAAATCTTTAAAATTTTCAGGAGATTATCTTTTAGGGCTCATTAATAATGTGCTTTTAATGACGAAGTTAGATAATGGGAAAGTTCAGATAAAACCTCAATTAGTAGTAGTTGAGAATTTAATTAGCGCCATTAAAAGCGGAATCACTTTTTCCGCAGAAAAAAAAGATGTAGAAGTTGATTTTCAAGTTGCTCAAGACGTTCCCGATAAAGTAATTTTAGATACCAATATTGTTTCAGAAATATTGATCAATTTAATTGAAAATGCGATTAAATTTTCAAAAGGAGGAAGGGTTACTACGCACATTCAGGTAAATAAAGATTTTGAAATTACCGATGAAGCCTTAACACTTCGCTTTTCTGTGGAAGATAACGGTAGTGGAATCCCGGAAAATAAAAAAGAAGAAATTTTTAATAAATTCTCACAAGTCGCTTTAGAGCGTGATATGCTAGAAGGAACCGGTATTGGTTTATCGTTGGTTAAAAGCTTATTATTACATTTAGGTACCGATATTCAACTTGAAACTGAAATAGGTAAAGGTTCTAAGTTTTATTTCGATCTTGCTTGTAAACTTATTCCAGATGAAGATGCTAAGCCAACTTTGTTAAAAGAAAACCTGAAGTTTTTATACGCTAACAAAAAAATTTTATTAGTTGAAGATAATCAAATCAATAAAATGGTGGTCGAAAAGTATTTGTCTTCTTACGATATTGAATTAGAAATGATTACCGACGGGAAGTTAGCTTACGAAGCACTTTTAGAGAAAACGTACGATTTAGTATTGTTAGATATAAATATTCCATCGATGAATGGTTATCTAATTTCAGAGAAAGTACGTGCAAAAGGTATTAAAACACCGATTATAGCAGTAACAGCCTCAGAACTTTCAGAAATAGAAGAGAGAGCTTACAAAGCCGGTATCGACGATATAATTATCAAACCATTTCAAAAACAAAAACTTATTCAAACACTATCAGAATTCTTCAATGAATAGTGTACAAGTTTGTTAATTAATTTCCTAAAAAGAAGTTTTATTTTTTGTTAAATGATGCTATCTTAGCCTGACATCCTGAGATTTTATGGCAGAAGAAACAAAGTACACAGAAGATAACATACGTTCTCTCGACTGGAAAGAACACATTAGAATGAGACCCGGAATGTATATTGGTAAACTGGGAGATGGTTCTGGAGCAGACGATGGTATTTATATTCTTCTTAAAGAGGTGCTAGACAACTCTATAGATGAGTTTGTGATGGGTTCTGGTAAAACCATCGAGGTTTCTGTACAAGGGCAAAAAGTAATTGTTCGAGATTACGGTCGTGGTATTCCGCTTGGTAAAGTGGTCGATGTAGTTTCGAAAATGAATACCGGTGGTAAATACGATACGAAAGCTTTTAAAAAGTCTGTTGGATTAAATGGTGTTGGTACCAAAGCAGTAAACGCACTCTCAGCTTATTTTAGAGTAGAATCTACACGAGATGGTAAATCTGCTTCAGCTGAATTTGAAAAAGGAGAACTCACCGACCAAGAGTTCTTAGAGGAAACTTCTCGCCGAAAAGGAACCAAGGTTTCTTTTATTCCCGATGAAAGTATTTTTAAAAACTACAAATACCGTAGTGAATATATTGTAAAAATGCTGAAGAACTATGTGTACCTAAATCCGGGGTTAACCATAGTTTTTAACGGAGAAAAATTTTATTCTGAAGATGGTCTAAAAGATTTACTCTCCGATAGTATTCACGAAGACGACCGTATGTTCCCGATTATTCATTTAAGAGGAAATGATATTGAAGTCGCGATCACCTATAATAGGTCTCAATACAGCGAAGAATATAATTCGTTCGTAAATGGGCAACATACCACACAAGGTGGTACGCATCAAGCGGCATTTCGTGAAGCGATCGTAAAAACAATACGTGAATTTTACGGTAAAAATTACGATCCATCAGATATTCGAAAATCAATCGTTTCTGCCATTAGCATAAAGGTAATGGAACCGGTTTTTGAAAGCCAGACCAAAACCAAATTGGGTTCGACCGATATGGGAGGCAATTTACCCACGGTAAGAACTTATATAGTTGATTTCGTAAAGCGACAGCTAGATAATTATTTACACAGAAATGCAGAAACTGCAGAGAAACTTCAGCGTAAAATCTTACAAGCCGAGCGTGAACGTAAAGACCTTTCCGGTATTCGAAAACTTGCAAGAGAACGAGCGAAAAAAGTAAGTCTTCACAATAAAAAATTACGTGATTGCCGCGTGCATTTGGGCGATGTAAAAAAAGAAAGAAACTTAGAAACGACTTTGTTTATTACCGAGGGAGATTCAGCAAGTGGTAGTATTACCAAATCTCGTGATGTGAATACACAGGCAGTTTTCAGTTTAAAAGGTAAACCCTTAAACAGTTTTGGTTTAAGTAAAAAGATCGTTTATGAGAATGAAGAATTTAATTTACTACAAGCTGCGTTAAATATTGAAGATTCTATTGACGATTTACGTTATAATAATATCGTGATCGCTACCGATGCCGATGTCGACGGGATGCATATTCGATTACTGTTAATCACTTTTTTCTTACAGTTTTTCCCGGAGCTTATAAAAAAAGGACATCTTTATATTTTACAAACACCATTATTCAGGGTTAGAAATAAGAAAGAAACGATTTATTGCTATTCAGAAAAAGAAAAGCAAGACGCTATTAGAAAATTAACCGGTAAACCTGAAATTACTCGATTTAAAGGTTTAGGTGAAATTTCTCCAGATGAATTTAAATATTTTATTGGTGAAGATATTCGTCTAGACCCGGTAATGTTAGATAAAGATACCGGGATAGAAGATTTGCTTACTTTTTATATGGGCAAAAATACCTCAGACAGGCAAGAGTTCATTATCGATAATTTAAGAGTTGAATTAGATGTAATTGAAGCAGAATAGTCAATGAGGTTTAGTAACTACAACACTATTCGGTATGTGCCGTTTTTATACTTTTTTATTATTACAAGTATAATGGTGTTGGGTTATTTAGAATTTAAATTTGAGCAGGAAGATTTGTTTTATGCTGAAGTAATTTACTGGATTTTCTTAGGGGTAATGATCGTACTTTTACTGTACATTTATAACTTCGGAAAAATCTTTGAATACGATAGTGATGGTGAAGCATTATGTTTTAGAAATTCGGGAGCTGTACTTTCAGAAACATTAAATTATAGAGAGAATAAAGCAGAATTTCCGAAGCATAAATTAAAAAAATATAAAATAAGCGATTACTTAATTTTTAAAAAATTAAGTATCTACGTTAAGTCAAATTATTTAGGACAAAAACAAGTTAAAAAAATTGTTTTTGATATTACTTTTGTAAAGCCTAAACGCATCAGTTTAATGAAGGCTTCACTTAATAAAGTTGTAAAAACCAATAGCGAAAAATTACATGAGCGAAGATCAAGAAAACAATAATCAAGAACCTATAGAAGAACATACTAATCAAGAGGTAATTACCAGAATTACCGGGATGTATAAAGACTGGTTTTTAGATTATGCATCTTATGTAATTTTAGAACGTGCCGTTCCTGCGATCGAAGATGGTTTTAAGCCGGTACATCGTAGGATCATGCAGTCTATGAAAGATCTAGACGATGGTCGCTATAATAAAGTTGCTAATATTGTTGGTCACACCATGCAATATCACCCGCACGGTGATGCGAGTATTGGTGATGCGATGGTACAAGTTGGTCAAAAAGAATTATTGATCGATACTCAAGGAAACTGGGGAAATATCTTAACCGGCGATCGCGCAGCAGCACCTCGTTATATTGAAGCTCGACTTTCTAAATTCGCTTTAGAAGTAGTTTATAGTCCAAAAGTAACAGAATGGCAAGCTTCTTACGATGGTAGAAAAAAAGAACCGATCAATTTACCGGTAAAATTCCCGCTACTATTAGCGCAAGGAGCAGAAGGGATTGCAGTTGGTTTGAGTACCAAAATTTTACCACACAACTTTAACGAACTTATCGATGCTTCCATTAAACATCTACAAGGGAAGCGTTTTAAACTAGTACCCGATTTTGCTACGGCTGGTATTATGGATGCCAGTAATTATAACGACGGTTTACGCGGAGGGAAAATTCGAGTGCGAGCAAAAATTAGTCAGCAAGATAAAAATACGCTAGTCATTACAGAAATTCCTTTTAGTACGACCACATCGAGTTTGATCGATTCGGTAATTAAAGCAAACGAAAAAGGAAAGATCAAAGTAAAACACATAGAAGATAACACGGCAGAAAATGTAGAAATCGTTATTCATCTGCCTAACAATATTTCTCCAGATAAAACCATCGATGCACTTTACGCATTTACCAATTGTGAGATTTCGATTTCGCCATTATCGTGTGTAATTATCGACCACAAACCACATTTTATTGGAGTTTCAGAAATACTTCGTTTAAGTACAGATCACACAGTAAAACTACTAAAGAGTGAACTTGAAATTAAATTAGATGAGCTTCAAGAACAATGGCATTTTTCTTCTTTAGAGCGAATTTTTATTGAAAAAAGAATTTACCGTGATATTGAAGAAGAAGAAACCTGGGAAGGTGTAATTAAAGCCATCGACGAAGGTTTAAAACCGCACATTACCCATCTAAAAAGAGCGGTTACCGAAGAAGATATTACAAGACTTACCGAAATTAGAATTAAACGAATTTCAAAATTCGATTTAGATAAAGCCCAACAAAAAATTGAAGCTTTAGAAGATGAGATCGCTCAGGTAAAACATCATCTAGAACATTTGATTGAATTTGCTATTGCTTATTTTGAAAAGCTGAAAAAAGACTACGGTCAAGGTCGTGAGCGTAAAACTGAGATTCGACTTTTTGAAGATATTGAAGCTACCAAAGTAGTGATTAGAAATACCAAACTTTATGTGAATCGTAAAGAAGGCTTTATTGGTACAGCTTTAAAGAAAGACGAATATGTGACCGATTGTAGCGATATCGACGATATTATTTGTTTTATGCAAGACGGTACCATGACGGTCACCAAAGTAGATACCAAAACTTTTGTAGGTAAAAACATTATTCACGTTGCGGTCTTCAAGAAAAAAGATAAAAGAACCATTTATAACTTGATCTATCGAGATGGTTCTAAAGGTAATACATACATTAAACGTTTTGCGGTCACTTCAATTACACGTGACCGAGAATACAGTATCGGTAAAGGTGAAAAAGGAACCAAAGTATTCTATTTCTCTGCAAACCCTAATGGTGAAGCAGAAAAAGTCACTGTTTATTTACGACAAATAGGAAGTATTAAAAAACTGAAATTCGAAGTAGATTTTGCCGATCAATTGATTAAAGGTCGCGGAGCTAAAGGAAATATTGTTTCTAAGCATCCTGTGAAAAAAGTTGAATTAAAAGAAGAAGGAGTTTCTACCTTAAAACCTAGAAAAATTTGGTTCGACGATGTTGTGCAGCGTTTAAATGTAGATGGTAGAGGAGATCTACTGGGTGAATTTAAAGGGGAAGATCGAATTTTGTTAGTCACTCAAGACGGAATCGTAAAAACCATCATTCCAGAATTAACCACACGTTTTGATGAAAACTATGTGTTAATGGAAAAATGGAATCCTAAACAACCCATTTCTGCGGTGTATTGGGAAGGTGAGCGTGAGCGTTACTATGTAAAAAGATTCTTGGTAGAACATCCAGATAAAGAAGAAGTAATTATTACCGATCATCCTAAATCGCAATTAGAGTTAATTACGACAGATTCAATTCCGGTTTTAGAGATTGTTTACCGTAAACAGCGCAATAAAGAGCAAAAACCAAACGAAGAGGTGAATTTGGAAGAATTTATTTCAGTGAAAGGTATAAAAGCGCAAGGTAACCAGTTAACGACAGAAAAAGTTACACAGCTTAATCTTTTAGAACCTATAATTCCTGAAGTTGCCGATCCTGAAGAAGAGGAAGAAGAATCTCACAACGAAGAAACAACTTCAACTTCAGAAGAAAAAGAGCACAATAATTCTTCAGAAGAAAATAAAAATTCTGAAAGTCAAGGTTCGTTATTCGACTAAAATTTATGAGTAAGTTTTTTAAAGAATTTAAAGAGTTTGCCATCAAGGGTAATATGATCGATATTGCTGTTGGGGTAATTATTGGTGCGGCATTTAATAAAGTGATCGATACGTTGGTCAAAAAGATCATTATGCCACCAATTTCTTTGTTAACCGACGATTTTAATTTTGAAAGTAAAAAATTAGTACTTCGCGAAGCTGTCTTAGAAAATGAAAAAGTAATTAAAGAAGAAGTTTTTATAGGTTATGGTGAGTTAATTACTGTACTTATCAACTTCTTTATCATCGCTTGGTGCGTTTTTTTAGTGGTTAAAATCTCTAATCGTTTACGTATAAAAGCAGAAGACACCAAAAACAAAAAAGTAACCACACCAAAAGATATCGAGCTTTTAGCAGATCTAAAAGAGATTATGCAGGAGCAAAATGAATTGCTAAGAAAAAGAAATAATGGCTAAGAAAAATAATAAATACCAACTTACTTTAGAACAAGTTTCTGTAAAAGATGAAAGTCTAAAGCAAGAACAACCCGTAAGTTTTGAGTTTGAAAATCACGATGAAATTTTCCAGATCATTAACAAAGTAGAAGAGAAGCAATTATTTGATAATAAAAGCGATGCCAAAGAGTTTGCGGTCGGTTTAAAACTATTTAGTGAAGTAATGCTTCGCAACAGAAAACATCCTTTATTTGAAGAGTTTTCGCCAGCGTTTGCGAAATTTATGAAAAAGCTAAAGAGCAGTTAATACTGCTCTTTTTTATAAGCTTATTTTACCTTTCTAACCGTTCCTTTTTGTTTTCGGTCTTCACCCACGACAGAAAACTCAAATGTATAAGAATCGCCATCGGTGGTTAAAATCTTCATATGTAAAGGCTTTTCTTCAGCCATATTTTTCGGATTCAAATTCGTTAAGATATATTCACAATCGTTGATCCAACGTATCGAAGAAGAATCTACCTCGTTTCTAAAATAATCTATTTCTAAAGAGTCATTTCGCACAAAAGTGGTTTTCACCATTTCGCCTTCCAAATAAGATTCAAATTCAAAAGTGCCTGTTTTAAATTTTGCACAATTGCGCTCCGGTGTATAACAACTTACCAAAAATAAAGAAGCGACGACTCCAATAATTAAGCTTTTCATTAACCAATAAATTTTAGGCAAAAATAAGATATAAAACAGACTTAATTCTCAAAAGCATCAAAACTTCCGTCTTCGTAAAAAATTACAATTTTCTGAATTTTTTTCTTCGATGAAGTAGGTTGGATTGCTTCTGAAAAATTTTTAGTAGCAGAAGAATTAGATTTTTCTATGGAAGGTTGAATTGGTTTTTGGGTTGAATTATTTTCGACTTCAATAGAAGATGGAGTAGAAGTTTCGGTATTACTTTTTGGAAATATTCCTTTTCCGTTCAACAACCAATATAATTCAACTTCTTGAAATTGCTCGACGATTTTGAGTACAAAATCTAAGCTGGGTTTATTTCTTCCCGATAAAATATGCGAGATAGAAGAGCGGCCAACATTAATCTTATCGGCAAATCCTGCAGCCGATAACTCATAATATTGCATCACTTTTTCAAGACGCTTGGCAAATTCTTTACTGTTTACCATTGTAAATTAATATGGTTCAAAATCATTTATACAAATGTAAACATCTTCTTGTAAACAGACAAATAAATGATTGAATATCAATTTTAAACCTAAACTTTAAGTTTAGATAAATATTATTAAATATCTAAAAATAAATAATTTATGTATTAAAATATAAAGATTTGGAGTTTTTCCCATACAATCTTCCACATACTTTAGAAAGTAGTTTACAATAATAAACATTGAAGTGAAAATAAATGTTTACAAATGTAAAATATAGATTGTTTACTTTTGTAAACTATGGAAGCACAACAATTACTTAACAACTATTCAGCATTCAAAGTTGAAGAGATCAAAGGGCGTTATTTGTCTTATGAAATGATTGTCGATTACCTTAAAAATTTGCCGGCATATTTCAATTTAAAAATCGAAGGAACATCGGTTTTAAGTGAAAACATCTATTCTATTGAATTTGGAAATGGTCCAAAAAAGATATTGATGTGGTCACAAATGCATGGCAACGAATCGACCACCACGAAAGCCGTTTTAGATTTATTAGAATATATAGTCACCGATCAAAATGATGATTTTAAAAATTCGGTTTTAGAATTTTGTACGATCAAGATTATTTTGGTGCTCAATCCTGACGGACTCAAAAACTACACGCGAGTTAACGCAAAAGAAGTCGATTTAAATCGAGACTCCTCTAACCAAACGCAACCCGAAAGTCAACTACTTCGTAAAGTGTTTGATGAGTTTCAACCGGAATATGCATTTAACTTGCACGATCAACGCACGATCTTTAGCGCAGGAAAGCAAAATAAGCCCGCTACCGTTTCTTTTTTGGCTCCGGCGTATAACGAAGCTAGAGAAGTAAATAAGGTACGAAAAAAGGCAATGCAAATAATTATAGCGATGAATAATTATTTACAAACGGTAATTCCTGGTCAGGTAGGTCGTTACGATGATAGTTTTAATATAAACTGTGTGGGCGATTATTTTCAGAATAGGGGAGCGAGTACCATTTTATTTGAAGCAGGTCACTTTGCTAACGATTATGATCGGGAAGAAACCAGAAAATATATTTTCTTATCGCTTTATTATGGTTTGGTAGAAATTATTACTTCAGACTATAAAAATCAAAATATTTCAGATTATGATAAAATTCCTGAAAATGAAAAGTTGTTTTACGACATTATCATTAAAAATGCAGAAGTAAATGGAGTAATAAAAGATGTCGCTATACAGTATGAAGAAAACTTGCGTAGCAATCGATTGCACTGGATTCCTAAGCTTCAAGGAGTTGGCGATTTTGAGGAATTTTTTGCGCATAATACGGTGAATGCTAAAAATAAGATTTTACGAATAAATGGTGTTAAAAACTTCGAAAACGAAACTTATATTGAAGAAATAAGCTTAAATAATGAGATTTTTTCAATAAAATTAACAAATTCTTAAAGCCTAAATTCGGATAATGCAAATTTTTGTCTTAATTTTGGCGTTTGAATTAGACGAATTACAATTAAACTATCAAAATGGCAAGATTTAGATTAGACGAAGTAGATCACCAAATTCTGGATATCTTAATAGATAATACCAGAACTCCTTTTACAGATATCGCTAAAAAACTTAGCATTTCTGCAGGAACGGTACACGTAAGAGTGAAAAAAATGGAAGAAGCAGGAATTATTATTGGTTCTTCTTTAACCTTAGATTATAAAAAATTAGGTTATGCATTTATTGCATATGTAGGGGTGTATTTAAATAAAACTTCTCAAACAAAATTTGTTTTAGAGCGTATTAACGAGATTCCGTTTGTTACGGTAGCACACGTTACTACCGGGAAATTTAATGTATTTTGTAAAGTAAGAGCAAAAAATACCGAGCACGCAAAACAAATTATCTTTTTATTAGACGATATTGAGGGAGTTTACCGAACAGAAACGATGATCTCGATGGAAGAAAGCTTAAATGATAAAAAACGATTAATGCATTCTATTTTTAATGAAATGGCATAATTGATTCTTATATTTCAAAAAAAAGGAGCTATTTTAAAATAGCTCCTTTTTTTTATATTTAAATATGGAATAAAAATTACTCTTCCATCGTGTGATATACGTTTTGTACATCATCATCTTCTTCAATTTTTTCAATAAGCTTTTCTACATCTGCAACTTCTTCTTCAGAAAGCTTTTTGGTAGTAGTTGGTATTCTTTCGAAACCTGAAGAAAGTATTTCTATATTACGATCTTCTAATTCTTTTTGAATGGCTCCAAAACTTTCGAAAGGGGCGTAGATTAAAATTCCGTCTTCATCTTCAAAAACTTCTTCGGCTCCAAAATCGATAAACTCCAGTTCTAATTCTTCCGCATCGATTCCTTCTGCATTTATTCTAAAATTACAAGTGTGGTCGAACATAAATTCAACAGAACCAGAGGTTCCTAAGTTCCCGTTGCATTTGTTAAAATAAGAGCGAATATTGGCTACGGTTCTGGTATTGTTATCGGTAGCAGTTTCAACTAAAATGGCAATTCCGTGTGGTGCATAACCTTCAAAAAGTACTTCTTTATAATCTCCTTGGTTTTTGTCGCTCGCTCGTTTAATGGCACGCTCGATATTATCTTTTGGCATATTTACAGATTTTGCATTCTGTATAACTGCTCTTAAACGTGCATTAGCATCTGGATCGGGACCGCCTTCTTTAACGGCCATTACAATATCTTTTCCTATTCTAGTAAAGGCTTTAGACATTGCTGCCCACCTTTTCATTTTTCTGGCTTTACGGAATTCAAAAGCTCTTCCCATGTTATTCTCGTTAAATTATCGTGCTCGCAAATTTAATAAAATCTAAAAATTCTAAGGTGTTTTCGCTAAAAATTAGTCAGCCTCAATAATAGATTCAATGGTTTCTGCCATTTTGAAGTCTTTTTCTGTAACGCCGCCGGCATCGTGGGTAGAAAGGGTAATACTTAAGGTGTTATAAACATTTGTCCACTCCGGGTGATGTTGTTGCGCTTCCGCTTCAAAAGCAATTCGCGTCATAATACTGAAGGTTTCTTTAAAGTTCTCAAATTCAAATTTGGTCTGAATAGAATTCTCTTCATATTGCCAACCTTCTAATTTCTCTAATCGTTGATTAATTTCAGCTTCACTTAATTTTTTCATCACTACTATTTTTTGTTGAATTTATAAATTTTGAAATTGAATTCTGGCTGAAGAAACTAAATTTAGTACAAGCTTAACATCACGAAACCAGCGTATCTTTTACCACATCTTGAATGGTGATCTGAAGATTTTTAGGCAGTAAATTATCTTTGGGTAATAAGGCTAAAAAACGATCTTCATTAGAATCGTAAACACTTTTAAATAACGGATTCTCAAGCTGAAGTTGCTTACAAATTTCGTCGATCAAATCGATATGATGTACTAAATCTGTGCTTCCTAAATGAAAAACTCCTTGTAAATCGCGATTAATGATGTAATGTAATTGTTGCGTAAATTTAGAAATACTCGTGGCATTGGTCACCACATTCGGGAAAACCTCGATCGCTTCATGCAGGTCGTGTAAAATTTTTAATTCTTCAATTCTGGGAGATTTGGCGCCGTAAACCATCGGTAAACGAGCAATCACATATTTTTCGTTGGGCAAACGAAGTAAAGCGTTTTCAATTTTTATTTTGAATTTACCATAAACACTTAACGAAAGCGTTTTGTCGTATTCGTAAGAAGGGTAATTGGTAAACGCGTCAAACACATTGGCAGACGATAAAAAAATGAGTTTAGTATCGTGGGTGAGAATATAATTTATAGCTTCAAAATGAGCGTAAATCTGTGCTTCAAATTCGCCACGCATAGCTGAAATAATGAGATCGGGCTTTAAAGTTTTTAATAAAATTTCTAAAGATTCTGTCTCTGCATCCCATTGATGAAATTTTCGATTTTTATCGAAGAAATCATTTTCTGTTCTGTAAGTGGCGTGCACATTAAAATAGGGCAGGAGCTCTTTGTAAAGGGCATTTCCTAGAAAGCCGCTTCCGCCTAAAATTAATATTTTTTTTGAATTTTTGATAAACTTGGGGTTTGTACTATAAACGGTAAAAAAAGAAAAACTAGTGCTAAAAACAGAATAAAATTGCCTTCAACACTAGTTAAAATTTATTTTCGAAAAATTATCCTTTGTAAAATGGCGGTTTAACCACTTTTGCCGGAATTGTTTTCTTTCTAATTTGAATAAAAATTTCGGTTTCAGGTTTACTGAATTCAGTTTTTACATAACCTAAACCAATTGCTTTTCCGGTTGAAGGTGATTGCGTACCAGAAGTAACTACACCAATTTCATTTCCTTCGGCATCGGCAATTACATAATCTTTACGAGGAATACCACGTTCAGTTAATTCGAAACCGACCAATTTACGTTTTGGTCCTTCTTCTTTTTGCTTCTTTAAATTTTCTGAATTTATAAAGTCTTTCGTGAATTTAGTGATCCATCCTAATCCGGCTTCAATAGGAGAAGTGGTATCGTCAATATCGTTACCATATAAACAGAATCCCATTTCTAAGCGAAGCGTATCACGAGCTGCAAGACCGATTGGTTTAATCCCGAAATCTGCTCCGGCTTCTAATACTTTTTTCCAAACCTGTTCAGCAAATTCGTTTTTCACATAAATTTCGAATCCGCCACTTCCGGTATAACCTGTGGCTGAAATAATTGTATGTGCAGCACCGGCAAAATCTCCAATTTTAAAATTGTAGAATTTTATTTCAGCTAAATCTATATCGGTAAGCGCTTGCATAGCTTCTACCGCTTTTGGACCTTGAATCGCCAATAAAGAATAATCGTCTGAAACATCTTTTAAATCGGCACCCATAGTGTTATGTTGTGAGATCCAATTCCAATCTTTATCGATGTTTGAAGCATTTACAACTAGTAAATACTTTTCTTCATTCATTCGATAAATAATTAAATCGTCAACAATACCGCCGTCTGCGTTAGGCATACACGTATATTGTGCTTTCCCGTCGATAAGTTTAGCAGCATCGTTAGACGATATTTTTTGAATAAGATTTAAAGCTTCTGGCCCAGAAACTAAAAATTCTCCCATATGTGAAACGTCGAAAACACCAAGTTTTTCACGAACCGTTTCGTGTTCAATATTTACTCCTTCGTAAGAAACCGGCATATTATAGCCCGCAAACGGAACCATTTTAGCACCAAGCTCTTCGTGTATATGTGTAAGTTGCGTATTCTTCATGACCGCGTCTTTTTGATTTTTGGCAAAATTATCAAAAAATAAAGAGTAGCGATAAGAAGTTTTAAAATAATATTAATAATAGATAGATTTATTATGAAATCTTCAAATCACTATCACTTGCCATTTTTTATGGCTAACAAATTATTTTTTTAAAAATAATTTTAATTCATCGTAATTTTTTATTTTAATACTCTGTTTGTTATTTATTACTAATTCTTTGATTTGTTGCGGAATAGCTATTTTAGTTGAAAGTGTTTCTTCAACAGTTTCTAAAAACTTTACGGGATGAGCTGTTTCTAGAAATATACCCAAAGCATCGGGAAATTCTTCTTTTATCTTTTGCCAACCTAAATAACCCACGGCACCGTGAGGATCTGTAATGTAATTAGTTTTTGTATAAATTTCTTTCATCGCCTTTTTAGTTTCGTCATCACTAAAACTAAAAGAAGTAAAAGTTTCTTTTAAAGCTTCAGTATCATTGCTGTAGAGTTGCTGAATTCTTACAAAATTGCTAGGATCGCCAACATCCATCGCATTAGAAATGGTTGCTGTGGAAGGCTTTGCTGAATAAGTTCCTGTTTTTAAAAACTGCGGAACAGTATCGTTCAAATTGGTTGCGGCCACGAAAAACTCAATTGGTAAACCTAGACTTTTAGCCAGCATTCCTGCACAAATATTTCCGAAATTTCCACTGGGAACCGAGAACACTAATTTTTTATGTAAGGGTTTTAATTCTTTATACGCAAAGAAATAATAGAACATTTGTGGTAACCAACGCGCAACATTTATAGAGTTGGCTGAAGTTAAATTTAACGTACTCAATTCTTCATCTAAAAAAGCTTGTTTTACCATTGCCTGGCAATCGTCAAACGTCCCATCAACTTCTAAAGCGGTAATATTTTGACCTAAAGTGGTAAGTTGTTTTTCTTGAATTTCAGATACTTTCCCGCTTGGGTAGAGAATAATTACTTCAACACCTTCCACACCTAAAAAACCGTGAGCAACTGCGCCACCGGTATCGCCGGAAGTAGCTACCAACACCCGAATTTTCTGATCTTTTTTATTTCTATTGAAATAACCTAAACAACGCGCCATAAACCGTGCGCCAACATCTTTAAAAGCCATCGTGGGGCCGTGAAAAAGTTCTAAAGAATAAGTTCGTTCATCCAATTTTACTAACGGAAAATCAAAGTTTAAAGTTTCTGCTATAATTTTGCGGAGTTCTTTCTTCGGAATTGATTTGTTCACGAACTGTCGAATTACTTCATAAGCAATTTGTTCGTTACTCATAAACTCAATGGTTTCTAGCATTAATTTATCGAGCGGAATTAAACTTTCCGGGAAATATAAGCCTTTGTCGGGCGCAATTCCGTTAACCGTGGCTTCTTCAAAATTTACGGTTGGTGCTTTATGATTTAAACTGAAATAATTCATTTTGTATAGTTTTTTGATTTTAGAGATTCGTCATCCCGGACTTTATACGGGATCTCATCCTGCTATTGATTTTAAAATAGTTCTTCATCTAAAGAATTTTTATCCCATCTCGATTAATTTTAGAAACGTGAATATCATAGGCTACTTCAAATTTACGATAAACCTCTGCCATCGCAGCAGCGATTTGATTTGCGGTGGCTTCATCTTTACTCAGTGCAAAAATGGAAGGGCCGGAGCCGGAAATTCCGCTGCCTAAAGCTCCGTTTTTCAGTGCAGTTGCTTTAACTTCATTAAAACCGGGAATAAGCACGCTTCGCAAGGGTTCGACTATTTCATCGTGTAAACATCTCGCTAACAATTCATAATCACTCGTATATAAAGCACTAATTAAACCGGCCAAATTTCCCCATTGGGTAATCGCGTTTTTTAAGGAAACAGAATGTTTTAAAACCGAACGCGCATCGGCAGTTTTCACTTCTAACTGCGGATGAATCACCGTTCCTATTAATTGTTCAGGCACCGGAAGTTTTATCACATCAAGCGGATCATAACTTCTTACGAGCGTAAAACCGCCCAAAAGGGCAGGAGCAACATTATCGGCGTGTAAAGCGCCACTAGCTAATAATTCACCTTGCATTGCAAACGGAATCAATTCTTTTGCTGAAAAAGGTTCATCGAGTAATTGATTAATACCGAAAACCGCTCCGGCTGCACTCGCAGCGCTACTCCCGATCCCGCTACCGGGTTTGATTTTTTTATAGATTTCAATTTCGAAACCTGCTTTTAGTTCTTTTAGATCATTTAATAAAGCTAAACCGGCAACTCCGGCAACATTTTTTTCAGTTTCTAATGGTAAATCCTGACCAACAATTTTAGTGATTTGTATACCCGGAGTTTTCGATTTTCTAATGATCATCTCATCACCGGGTTGTTCTAAACAAAGTCCGAGAACATCGAAACCACAAGAAACATTGGCAATGGTAGCCGGGCAAAATAGTTTAATTTCTTCCATTGCTTAATAATTTCCAATTCGTATAATATCGGCAAAAATTCCTGATGCCGTTACATCGGCTCCGGCTCCGGCACCTTTGATGATCAAGGGTTGTTCAACATATCTTTCGGTATAAAACAACACGATGTTGTCTTTACCTTCTAGATTGTAAAATGGGTGATGCTGCGGAATTTCTTCTAACCCAACACTTGCTTTTCCGTTATTAAATTGCGCGACGTATTTGAGTCGGCTATTGTTTTGTTGAGCGCTTTTGAATAATTGATTAAAATGTGATTTATGTTTCTCTAAACTTTTAAAAAATTCTTCAACATTTTCAGTTTTTAAACATTCTTCCGGTAAAAATGATTCATTTTGAATATCGTCTAATTCTAAGCTATAACCACTTTCACGAGCGAGAATAAGTATTTTTCGCATCACATCGATTCCGCTTAAATCTATTTTAGGATCTGGTTCTGTATAACCTTCAACTTGGGCTTGTTTTACCACCTCGACAAATTCGTGATCGTCATTAAAATTATTGAATACAAAATTTAAACTTCCTGAAAGAACCGCTTGAATTTTAGTGATCTTATCTCCAGAAGCTACTAAATTTTTCAAAGTATCGATAATCGGTAAACCGGCGCCAACATTCGTTTCAAATAAAAATGGAGCGTTGTAATCTCGGGAAAGTTGCTTTAGTTCTGCATAATTTTCGTAAGCTGAAGAACTTGCAATTTTATTACAGGTCACCACCGAAATACTATTTTTTAAATATTGCGCATAAGTAGCAGCAATAACATCATTAGCTGTGTTATCTACGAAAATACTGTTGCGTAAATTCATCGATTTTATTTTTTCAAAAAATAAATCTTTGTCGGCTTTTTCTCCATTTTCAAGTTGTGTTTCCCAGTTTTTAAGCGAAATTCCGCCTTCTTGAAAATGCATTTTTCGAGAGTTAGAAAGCGCGATTACGCGAACATTCAGTTTTAAATTCTCTTTTAAAAAATTCTTCTGTTGCTGAATTTGCTTTAAAAATTTAGCTCCAACATTTCCTACGCCCATCACAAATAGATTGAGTTGCTTGACGTTTTCTTCAAAAAATCGTTCGTGAAGCGTATTTAGAGCCTTTTTTACATCTTCTTTTTTAATAACGGCAGAAATATTTCGCTCTGAAGCTCCTTGAGCGATCACACGGATGTTCACATTATTTTTACCTAAAGCGCTAAACATTTTTCCGCTTAGGCCTTGATGACTTTTCATATTATCGCCTACCAATGCAATTATGGCCTGATCGTTTTCTACAAGAACCGGTTTTATGCGATGCAAAGAAATCTCGTAAGCAAAAGATTGGTCGAGCGCTTCTTTCGCTTTTTCTGCATCTTCACTGGCAATAGCAACACAAATGCTGTGTTCTGATGAAGCTTGTGTGATAAGCACCACGCTAATTTGGTTGACAGATAATACTTCAAAAAAACGTTTAGAAATACCCGGAATACCAACCATTCCAGGACCTTCGAGTGAAAGCAAACTAATATTTTCAATATGACTTATTCCACGAACGGGGCGATTTTTACCATTGGTGTTTTTGGTAATGAGCGTTCCTTTTTCATGGGGTAAGAACGTATTTTTGATATGAATAGGAATTTCTTTAGCTAAAACAGGCTGAATAGTTGGCGGATACAAGACTTTCGCTCCAAAATGAGAAAGTTCCATCGCTTCTTGATACGAAATCTCTTCAATAGCCTTTGCTTGCTTCACCAAACGCGGATTGGCAGTGAACATTCCGCTAACGTCAGTCCAGATTTTTAAAACTTCAGCATTTAAAGCAGCAGCAACAATCGCCGCCGTATAATCTGAACCGCCGCGACCCAAAGTGGTCGAATCTCCAGAAAGGGAAGAAGCCACAAAACCCGGCATTAAACAAACCTGTGCTTCAGCTTCAGCAATATTTTCAATTAGATTTTTCTGAGTGATTTCAAAATTTACTACCGCTTTACCGAATTGATTATTGGTTTTAATAAATTCTCTACTGTCTTTGTATGCACACGAAATTCCTTCCGCAGAGAAATAACTATGAATAATTTTTGAAGAGAGTAATTCGCCATAACCTAGAATTTTATCTAAAAGTTTCGGAGTGGTTTCGCCAATTAAAAAAGCGCCTTCTAATAAAGTTTCTAACGTATTGAGTTCTCGTTTTAAGAAACTCATCACCGAGCTTTGTTGTTGAACGGGAATTAATTTTTTGACAACCTCTAGATGTTTTTTTTCAATTAACATAAAGGTTTCGCGATATTCTTCTTTTTGTTGACTTGCTAAAAATGCGGAGTCTAGAAGTAAATCGGTTACGCCGCCAAGTGCTGAAACCACGACGCATAAGCGCTTAGATTTTGCTTGTTGTTGAACAATATTTTTTACGAGTTGTATATTTTCTGCATTCGCTACAGAAGTCCCTCCAAATTTGAGAACTTTCATAAGTTTTGCTTTTAGATGAAATGGAAAATGTGATTCGGTCTGTAAAAACAAACCAATATAACCTAAGGATGATATGAATTATTTATACCCCAAACGGGGTAATGGTAGTGATTGTAGAAATAGCAATACTGCCCGAAGTAGAAATTTCGGTAAATATTAAAGATATGTTATTGCTATGTATCATAAGAATGTATCCATCTCAAATGTATTACATTTATATAGAGAAACCAAGCGGTTTAGAGAAATTGATAGTTTAATAATTTTTGAAATATATTTTGAATAATGAAAATTTTTAACAAAGGAAAACTCAAGGAAGCTGATGAATTCACAATAAAAGAGCAAAATATTAGTAGTGACGAACTGATGGAGCGAGCGGCGATTCAGCTTTTTGGATGGTTAAAAACACAATTAAAAGAAAACCGACCAAAAATTAATTTGTTTTGCGGAATAGGAAATAACGGTGGCGACGGATTGGCTTTAGCGCGTTTATTGTTGAATGATGGTTATGAAGTAGAAGTTTATATTGTGAACTTTAGTGATAAACGATCGGATGATTTTCTGCTGAATTTAAAACGATTAAAAGAACATCAATTTTGGCCAGAATTTATTAATGAAAATTCAGATCTACCGGAATTAAATCAAGGGGAAATTGTAATTGATGCTATTTTCGGGATCGGTTTAAATCGGCCGGCAGAAGGTTGGATCAAAGAATTAATTCAGCATATCAATCAATCAAAATCTTATGTAATTGCGGTTGATGTACCTTCCGGGTTATATTTAGATAAAGCACCCGAAGTTCCTGAAGCAATTATAAAAGCAGAAACAACCATTACTTTTCAACTCCCAAAATTAGTTTTCTTTTTACCGGAAACTGCAGAATTTGCCGGTCGTGTAGAGATCGCAGATATTGGTTTAGACCAAAATTTTATTGCCAAAACAGCTTCAGAAGCCTTATTAATTCAGCAACACGACGCGCAACGTTTATATAAACCTAGAGGAAAATTTTCACATAAAGGTACGTTTGGGCATTGTTTAGTGGCCGGCGGAAGTTATGGCAAAATGGGAAGTGTTTTATTAGCGACCAAAGCAGCGTTAAGAGTTGGAGTAGGGAAAGTGAGTGCGTTAATCCCGAAATGTGGTTACGATATTTTACAATTAGGCATTCCGGAAGCGATGGTGATCACTGCTGAAAATGAAAAATTTTTAGAAAAAACGACTATCGATTTTACACCTGAAAGTATTTGTTTTGGGATTGGCGCCGGAAAAGAAGAAGCGACCAAAGAATATTTAGAACAGCTTTTAAAAGAAAGAACCGCTCCACTATTAATCGACGCAGACGGAATTAATATTTTAGCTGAAAACCAAGAATTGTTAAATTATTTGCCGGAAAAATCAATCTTAACGCCACATCCCGGAGAATTGAAACGTTTGCTAGGAGAGTGGGAAGATGATTTTGATAAACTGGAGAAAGCCAAAGCATTTTCTTTAAAATATAAAGTGATTGTAGTAATTAAAGGCGCATATACAATCACGATCGCCGATAAAAATTTATATATAAACTCTACAGGAAACCCGGGAATGGCAACTGCCGGAAGTGGCGATACCTTGTCGGGAATAATTGCTGGATTGGTGGCTCAAGGTTATGATGCAACCATCGCAGCGGTTTTCGGAGTTTACTTACACGGAAAAGCCGGTGATCTGGCAGCAGAAAAATTAGGTTTTGAAGCGGTAATCGCCGATGATCTTATTCAGCATTTGGGAGAAGCGTATAAAAGTTTGTTTGAATAATACTTAATAGTTGAGAAAAGACTTGGATATTTTGTAAGATATCTTCAATTTTGAAGCTCAATATTAACAATTGTTTAAAGAAATGAGAGAAACCCATTATATAAGTCGAGAAATTTTAGATCTACCTCAAATTCAGCAGATTCTAGAAGAAAATAAATTATTGGCATTAAGTGACGAAGCAAAATTAAGTATCGATAAAGCCAGAAATTACCTCGATCAAAAAATGGATGCTTCTCAGGAGCCTTTCTACGGAATTAATACCGGGTTTGGTTCTTTATGTAATGTGAAAATCTCTAGAGAACATTTAGTTCAGTTGCAAGAAAATTTAGTGATTTCTCATGCTTGTGGAACCGGCGATAAGGTGAATTCGAAAATCGTAAAGCTAATGTTATTGCTGAAAATACAATCCTTAAGCTACGGAAATTCAGGAATTACCCAAGAAGTGGTTTTACGCCTCATCGACTTTTTTAACGAAGATGTGTTACCGGTAGTTTACGAACAAGGTTCTTTGGGAGCTTCAGGAGATTTATCGCCATTGGCACATTTATCGCTTCCGCTTTTGGGTAGAGGTGAAGTTGAAGTAGATGGAAAAATTTATTCTTCCGCAGAAATTCTTCAGCAAAAAGGTTGGGAGAAAATAAATTTACGTTCCAAAGAAGGTTTAGCTTTATTAAACGGAACGCAGTTTATGAGCGCTCACGCCGTATTTTCTTTAATTGAAGCTTATAAATTATCGTATTTAGCAGATGCGATCGGAGCCGTTTCTGTAGATGGTTTTGATTGTAATCTTTCGCCTTTCGACCCGCTCGTACATTACGTGCGACCACATCGCGGACAAGTAAAAACTGCCGAACGCATCTTAGAATTTTTAGACGGAAGCGAAATTGCAGAAAAAGTAAAAGAAAGTATTCAAGATCCTTATTCATTTAGATGTATACCGCAGGTTCACGGAGCTACAAAAGATACGATTCGGTTTGTACATCAAACGGTGAAGACAGAGATTAATAGTGTTACCGACAATCCGAATATTTTTGTTGAAGAAGATAAAATTATTTCCGGCGGAAATTTTCACGGTCAGCCTTTGGCTTTAGCGATGGATTATTTAGCAATTGCTTTAGCAGAATTGGCAAATATTTCTGAACGTAGAATTTATCAATTAGTTTCTGGTTTACGTGATTTACCTATGTTTTTGGTAGACGATCCCGGTTTAAATAACGGGTTTATGATTCCGCAATATACCGCGGCGAGTATTGTAAGCCAAAATAAACAATTATGTACGCCTGCGAGTGTAGATTCGATTGTTTCTTCAAACGGACAGGAAGATCACGTGAGTATGGGTGCAAATGCTGCTACGAAATTGATAAAAGTCGTAGAGAATTTAAAATCGGTTTTAGCGATCGAATTGTTTAATGCTTCGCAAGCACTTTATTATCGCGAGCCATTACAATCTTCTAATTTTATTATGCAATTGGTAAACAGTTTTAGAGAAGAAGTTCCAGTAGTTAAGCAAGATAAAGTAATGGCAGAAGAAATTGCTAAGGCTAAACTCTATATCAATCAGTTTGGTATCGATCAAGAGATTTTGTTTGAAAATTAAAGATCATTAAAAAACGGCAATTAAATTTAATTGCCGTTTTTTAGTTGTAACTCTTTGCATACAATACTGCTTTTAAAGTCTTGATAGCTTTCAAAAGAATAGCAAGATATGGTGGTAAACACTTTAACAAATTCTAGATTCTGAAAATCGTTTTCTTTTTCAGAAATAACCGTTACCCATTTGGCGTGATTTTCGAATTTTTCTTTTTCATTAATGAGAATAGATGGATCGAAAGAGTAGGCATGATCAAGATTTTGCTTAATAATTAAGACACCAACTTTATGATCGTTGAAATGATTCTTTTTAATTTGAAATGATTGCTGAAGTAATTCAGCATCAAAATGGCATTCGTGTAATAGTTATAATTCTAAATGATCGTGATGAACAATTAAATTAGCATTAGTTAATTGATAAGTTTTCAAGGTAAATTTTGAAATTATTAGTTTATTTTTTTTGTCGTCGAGGATAATTCTTTTGAGTGAAACCAATATATGATGATAAATAATATTTGTTATTGATTAGTTGAAAATTTATTCAAAAGTACTTTAAGTCTGAATTATTCTTCAATCAAGCTTAGTGCATCTTCGTAATTTGTGAAAGAATAGACTTTTAAATTAGTCATTTGCTTTAAGTAGACTAAATTTTGAAATCCGGATTTATTGGGAGACACTAATGCGTACCATTTGAGATGGGTTTCGAACTGCGTTTTAAATTTCAAAAAAATTAGTGGATCAATAGAGTAGTAGTGATTTTGACCTTCACGAACCACAATTAGTCCTACAGGATCATCGTAATGAGAAATTTTTAAGTGTAATATTTGGAAGAAAACACTATTCTCTAAATGTGTTTCCGGTTTGATGAAAAGTTCGATATGATGAGCATATAACTTCATCGTAAAGCTATCCTGAATTACTTCTTTCATCTTAATATATTAAAAAATTAAACCCCATACTTTATATAAAATATGGGGTCTGTCTTTAAATTTTAAAAAATTATTTAAGATTCTTCAGTTTTAGCTTCAGATTTTTTGACATCAATAATTAATTCAGATTTTTCTTTATCTAAATCCATTACAACTTTATCGCCTTCTTCAATTTTAGAAGTGATAATTTCTTCAGCTAAAGCATCTTCAACATATTTTTGAATTGCTCTTTTTAATGGTCTTGCACCGTATTGCTGATCGAAACCTTTATCTGAAATAAAATCTTTCGCCTCTTTAGTTAATTCTAAATCGTAGCCCAGATCCTTAATTCTTACAAATAGTTTTTCTAATTCGATATCGATGATCTTATGAATATCTTCTCTTTCTAAAGCGTTGAAGATAACTACATCGTCAATTCTATTTAAAAATTCTGGAGCGAATGCTTTTTTAAGCGCATTTTCAATAACCCCACGAGCATTAGCATCTGCCTGATTTTTCTGAGATTGTGTACCAAAACCAACTCCTTGACCAAAGTCTTTTAGTTTTCTGGCTCCGATATTAGAAGTCATAATGATGATCGTATTTCTAAAATCGATTTTACGACCTAAACTATCGGTTAAATACCCGTCATCTAAAACTTGCAAGAGCATATTGAAGACATCTGGGTGAGCTTTTTCAACCTCGTCTAATAAAACTACTGCGTAAGGCTTACGTCTAACTTTCTCGGTTAATTGACCACCTTCTTCGTAACCAACATATCCCGGAGGTGCTCCAACTAATCTAGAGATGGCAAATTTCTCCATATATTCACTCATATCGATTCGAATGAGTGTGTCTTCATTATCAAATAATTCTTTGGCAAGAATTTTTGCTAATTGCGTTTTACCAACACCAGTTTGACCTAAGAAAATAAACGAACCAATGGGTTTGTTAGGGTCTTTAAGTCCTGCACGGTTACGTTGAATTGCTTTTACAACTTTATTTACCGCTTCGTCTTGACCAATTACTTTACCCTTTATTAGTTCTGGTAATTTGGCCAATTTGTTGCTTTCTGTTTGCGCAATTCTATTTACAGGGATACCTGTCATCATTGAAACTACATCGGCAACACTATCTTCAGAAACGGTTTCTTTATGTTGTTTAGACTCTTCTTCCCAACGTTCTTGAGCGATTTCTAATTCTTTTTCAAGATTTTTTTCATCGTCACGAAGTTTCGCTGCTTCTTCATATTTCTGTTTTTTAACCACAGAATTCTTTGTTTCACGAACTTCTTCAAGTTTTCTTTCTAAATCTAAAATACGTTTAGGTACTTCAATATTAGTAATGTGTACTCGAGATCCCGCTTCATCTAAAGCATCGATAGCTTTGTCTGGTAAAAAACGATCGGTCATATAACGATTTGTCAATTTCACACAAGCTTCGATTGCTTCTGGAGTATAATTTACGTTGTGATGACTTTCGTATTTTTCTTTGATATTGTTTAAGATTTCAATGGTTTCATCAACCGAAGTTGGTTCAATGATCACTTTTTGAAATCTTCTTTCTAAAGCTCCATCTTTTTCGATATGCTGTCTGTATTCGTCTAATGTTGTGGCACCAATACATTGTAATTCACCTCTAGCTAAGGCAGGTTTAAACATATTGCTGGCGTCTAAACTTCCGGTAGCGCCACCGGCTCCAACAATGGTGTGAATTTCATCAATGAAAAGAATAATATTGTCATTCTTCTCTAATTCATTCATTACCGCTTTCATACGTTCTTCAAACTGTCCGCGATATTTAGTTCCAGCAACTAAACTTGCTAGATCTAAAGTTACTACACGCTTGTCGAAAAGAATTCTACTTACTTTTCTTTTTACGATGCGTAATGCTAAACCTTCAGCAATAGCACTTTTACCAACACCAGGTTCACCAATAAGTAATGGATTGTTTTTCTTACGTCTACTTAAAATTTGAGAAACGCGTTCAATTTCTTTTTCACGACCAACTACGGGATCTAATTTTCCTTCGTCGGCCATTGCGGTAAGGTCTCTACCAAAATTATCTAATACCGGAGTTTTAGATTTTTTATTGGTTTTTGTGTTTCCCGTATTGCCACTACCTCCAAACGGATTGTTTCGAGTAGTATCGCCAGAAGCAGTATCGTCATCAGAAAATGATTCTGAAGTCGGTCCTTCTGTATAATCTTTATCTTGTGTTATCATTGATTTAAATTCATCTTTCACATTATCGTAATCTACTTTCAACTTATTTAAAAGTTTAGTAGTTGGGTCATTCTCATTTCTAAGAATGCATAAAAGTAAATGTGCTGTATTAATAGACGAGCTCTGAAATAATTTAGCTTCTAAAAAAGTAGTTTTTAAAGCACGTTCTGCCTGTCTTGTTAAATGCAAGTTTTTCTTATCGTTAGAAACTACTGCACTTTCAGGATTAGCAGGACTTAAAATCTCTACTTTTCGCCTTAAGTGATCTAAATCTATGTTTAAGGTATCTAATATATCTATGGCTTTACCATTGCCATCACGTAATAGTCCAAGCACTAAATGCTCGGTCCCAATAAAATCGTGACCTAAGCGTAAAGCCTCTTCTTTACTATATGTGATTACATCTTTTACTCTAGGTGAAAAATTATCATCCATCTCTAATCTCCTCTAATTATTAAACATTTTAATGGTTTCAAAAACCATGCCTGTTTACAAGCACCAAGCTAATAGACAAAAATATCTGCTAAAATCAAAGCTTTTGCAAGTTTTCTTATTAACCGGGCTGTAATAAATTTTTGTTAATAAAATATACGTAAACTTACCAAGTATGGCTTTAAATTACTCATATTTTACGTAAATTGCCACGTTAGAAATATAAATTAACCAAAATTAATTTTATGGCTGAAGGAGAGAAGTTAATTCCTATCAACATTGAAGATGAAATGAAATCGGCATACATCGATTATTCGATGTCGGTCATTGTGTCACGTGCGCTGCCAGATGTGCGTGATGGTTTAAAGCCAGTTCATAGAAGAGTATTATTTGGAATGTACGAATTAGGCGTACTTTCTAATCGAGCATATAAAAAATCAGCAAGAATTGTTGGAGAAGTTTTAGGTAAATATCACCCACACGGTGATACCTCTGTTTACGATACAATGGTACGTATGGCTCAAGAGTGGAGTTTACGTTATATGTTAGTCGACGGTCAGGGTAACTTTGGTTCGGTAGATGGCGATAGCCCCGCAGCAATGCGTTATACCGAGGCTAGAATGAGAAAGATTAGTGAAGATATGTTAGCCGATATCGATAAAGATACGGTAGATCATACCTTAAACTTTGATGATACCTTAAAAGAACCATCTGTTTTACCTACAAGAATCCCAAACTTATTAGTGAATGGAGCTAGTGGTATTGCCGTAGGTATGGCTACTAATATGCCACCACATAACTTATCTGAAGTGGTCGATGGTACTGTTGCTTATATCGACAATCACGATATTGAGGTAGATGAACTTATCGAGCACGTAAAAGCTCCAGATTTTCCTACTGGTGGAATTATCTATGGTTACGATGGCGTAAGAGAAGCTTTTAAAACAGGACGCGGTCGTGTAGTCATGCGCGCAAAAGCAAATGTTGAAGAAGTTAATGGTAAAGAATGTATCGTAGTAACTGAAATACCTTACCAAGTGAACAAAGCAGATATGATCAAGAAAACTGCTGATTTGGTAAACGATAAAAAAATTGAAGGGATTTCTCTAATTCGTGATGAATCGGATAGAAACGGTATGCGTATCGTTTATATCTTGAAGAGAGATGCCATCCCTAATATTGTTTTAAATACACTTTACAAGCATACCGCTTTACAATCATCTTTCAGTGTCAATAATATTGCTTTAGTAAAAGGACGTCCGGAAATGTTGAATCTAAAAGATATGATTCAATATTTTGTGGAACACCGTCACGAAGTAGTAGTAAGACGTACCGAATTTGAATTAAAGAAAGCAGAAGATCGTGCACACATCTTAGAAGGATTAATTATTGCTTCAGATAATATTGATGAAGTAATTGCATTGATCAGATCTTCTAACAATGCCGATGAAGCAAGACAAAAATTAATCGATCGTTTTGAATTAACAGAAATTCAAGCCAAAGCGATTGTAGAAATGCGTTTAAGACAACTTACCGGTCTTGAGCAAGATAAATTACGTGCAGAATATGATGAATTGATGGAAACCATCAAAGATTTAAAAGAAATTCTTGCAAGTAAAGAACGTCGTATGCAAATCATTAAAGATGAATTGCTAGAAGTAAAAGAAAAATACGGTGACGAGCGTAGATCGACCATCAATTTTGCCGGGGGAGATCTAAGTATTGAAGATATGATCCCAGATGAGCAAGTAGTGATCTCTATTTCTCACGCCGGTTATATTAAACGTACACCGCTTTCAGAATACAAAAAACAGAATAGAGGAGGCGTTGGTTCTAAAGCTTCAACAACGAGAAATGAAGATTTCTTAGAATATTTATTTGTTGGGACTAATCACCAATACATGATTTTCTTCACTCAAGAAGGAAAATGTTTCTGGATGCGCGTTTACGAAATTCCTGAAGGAAGTAAAACTTCAAAAGGAAGAGCTATTCAGAACTTGATCAATATTGAACCGCAAGATAAAGTAAAAGCCTTTATTTGTACACAAGACCTGAAAGATGAAGAATACATCAACAGTCATTATGTGATTATGGCGACTAAAAAAGGTCAAGTGAAAAAGACTTCGTTAGAACAGTATTCACGTCCGCGTACTAATGGTATTAATGCGATTACCATCAAAGAAGGAGATGAGTTGCTTTCTGCGAAATTAACTACAGGTGAAAGCCAAGTTATGTTAGCGCTTAAATCTGGTAAAGCGATTCGATTTGAAGAAGCGAAGACTAGACCAATGGGAAGAAATGCCAGTGGGGTAAGAGGAATTACCTTAGCACACGACAAAGATGAAGTAGTAGGAATGATCGCTGTTGAAAACCCAGATGAAGAAACGGTATTAGTTGTTTCTGAAAATGGTTATGGTAAACGTACTTACATTAACGATCCTGAAACCGGAGATGAAATTTACAGAATTACTAACCGTGGTGGTAAAGGGGTAAAAACTATTTCGGTAACCGATAAAACGGGTGAGTTAGTGACCATTAAATCTGTTACCGATAATGATGATTTAATGATTATCAACAAATCAGGTATTGCTATTCGAATCGCTGTAGAAGATTTACGCGTAATGGGTAGAGCAACACAGGGAGTTCGATTGATCAACTTAAAAGGTAACGATTCTATTGCAGCAGTTGCTAAAGTGATGAATGAAGATGATGAAGACGATGAAATTTCTGATGTTAATGAAGATGGCACAGCTGTTGATACAAGTGGAGAAGAAGAATAAATAATCTTAAACCAAAACAATAAAAAAATGAAAACAAAAATTTTAGCAGTGGGCTTATTATTAGCGGGAACTGCAGTTTTTGCACAAAAAAAAGAAATTAAAAATGCTGAAAAAGCTATCGATAAAGAAAACTATAGCGAAGCAAAAAGCATTTTAACTTCTGTTGAAAGCCAAGTAGCTGGTGAAAAAGATAAGGTCAAAGAGGATTACTATATGGCTAAAGGAAATGCTTATATGGGGAAACAACCCCAAAAGCAATCTGCGGCTGATTTAAAAATTGCCGGAGAAGCATTTAAGATGGCGATGGAATTGGGTAATGATGATGCAAAAGCAAGTTTAGGTAAAGTAAGAAACGCATTAGTAAACTCTGCTATTGCAGATCAAAATGCTCAGAAGTTTTCAGATGCCGCTAAAAAATTATACACTTCCTATGATTTAAATAAAAAAGACACGATTCATTTGTATTATGCAGCTGCAAATGCTACCAACGGAAAAGATTACGCAAAAGCTTTAGAATATTATAAAGCTTTAGCTGATATGAATTTTTCTGGTGCAGGAACAGATTACTATGCAGTAAATAATAGTACTGGTGAAAAAGAGAAATTTGGCGATGAAAAACAAAGAGATCTTTATCTAAAATCTGGAGATTATAGCAATCCAACTGAAGAGAGTGTACCTTCTAAAAGAGCAGAGATCACCAAAAATATTGCTTTAATTTATATTGAAGAAGGAGAAACGGAAAAAGGATTACAAGCTATTAATGAGGCAATGGAAGAAAATCCAGACGATACCTCTTTAATGTTAGCACAAGCAGATATTTATTACCAATCTGGTGATAAGAAAAAATATTCCGAGATTGTTGAAAAGGTTTTAGAAAAAGATCCTAATAATGCTTCATTATATTATAATTTAGGAGTTACAGCAATGCAGATGGATGCTCCAGAAAAAGCAATTAAATATTATAAAAATGCTATTGAAATTGATCCTAAGATGGCAAGTGCTTATGTGAACTTAGGTTCTTCAATTTTAATGAAAGAGCAATCGATCATTGATGAAATGAATGGTTTAGGAATGAGTAAAGCAGATAATAAAAAGTATGATGAACTTCAAAAAGAGCGTACTTCACTTTATGAAAAAGCAGTTCCTTATTTAGAAAAAGCTGTAGAATTAGACGCTAATAATGCTCAAGCAATTCAGACTTTAGTAAATATTCATTCACAATTAGGAAATGAAGATAAAGTAGCTAAATATAAAGCAATGCAGTAATTCACTGAATTGAATTTAAAAAAAGCTCCGAAATATTTCGGAGCTTTTTTTATGCTAACATTTTTAAATCACCTTCTTGATCACTCTTAAATTATGGGAGTATTGGTTGGTGTCGACATTAAAAATTCCGCTATGATCGATTCGGTCTATTCTTACTTTTCCGTGTGCGTGAATAATGTAGTTGTCTTGCATAATTATTCCTACGTGAATTATATCTCCTTCAGCATTATCGAAAAATGCTAGATCACCGGGTTCACTCTCTTCGATAAAACTTAAGGCTTCTCCTTGTTTTGCTTGTTGCGAAGCATCTCTGTAAAGTTGATACCCATTTAAGCGATACACCATTTGCGTAAAACCGCTACAATCGATACCAAACGGAGTTTTTCCGCCCCATAAATAAGGTGCATTTAAATAGAGGTAAGCGATTTTAAGAATGTTCTCTTTGGGTTGAAGACCAACAATGCGTTGTCCTTCAAATTCTAAGTGAAGATGCTCTAAAAAATTCAATTTAGCACCTAAAGAAATAGGAGTGAGGGCTTGTGTTTTTGGTTCTACCGCAAAATCGACAAGATCGATCGAAAGTTCTTCTGCAGAAGATTCTAACAAGGCATAATTCTCTTCTTCGAGATCTAAGTATTGTTTATTATCGATCCAACCTTCATATTTATCGAATGCAATACGGATTCTGCTCCATTTTTTTCTTTTTTCTAAGACCTTGAAATGCTCTCCAAATAATAATTGAGAAACCATTTCACTCGTATCGGTAGGTTCTAAACGTACCGGCACAATGTTTAGATGACAAATTCCGTATTGCATGAAATCAATTTTCCTGCAAAAATATTAATTTCTTTCAATAATCATTGCAGATGCGCCACCACCTCCGTTACAAATTGCAGCAGCACCTACTTTTGCGTTGTTTTGTTGAAGCACATTCATAAGGGTAATTAAGATCCTAACTCCCGAACAACCAAGCGGATGCCCAAGTGAAACTGCACCGCCATTTACATTTACGTTCTCGTCTGATAATCCTAAAATTTTCATATTTGCTAAGCCAACCACAGAAAAAGCTTCATTAAATTCAAAATAATCTACATCATCAATGGCAATTCCTGCTTTTGCGATAGCTTTTGGTAAAGCTTTAGAAGGTGCTGTGGTAAACCATTTAGGCTCTTGCGCAGCATCGGCATAACTTTTAATCGTCACTAATGGAATTAAACCTAACTCGTCTGCTTTTTCTTTACTCATAAGCACAACCGCTCCGGCACCATCATTAATGGTGGAAGCATTTGCGGCAGTTACGGTTCCTTCTTTGGTGAAAGCGGCGCGTAGTTGCGGAATCTTTTCCATTTTGATGTTCTTAAATTCTTCATCTTGGCTTACCACAACCGGCTCGCCACGTCGTTGAGGAACTTCCACAGGAACTACTTCATTATCAAATTTTCCTTCATCCCAAGCTTTTTTAGAACGTACATAAGATTTAATCGCAAATTGATCTTGCTCTTCACGAGAGAAACCGTGCTCTTTTGCACATAAATCGGCAGAAACTCCCATTGCTTGATGATCGTACGCATCGACCAAGCCATCTTTTTGCATCCCGTCTTCCATCGTTTTCGGACCAAATTTTTGTCCGTTTCTCAAATGCATGTAATGTGGGATCAAACTCATATTTTCCATTCCGCCGGCAACAATAATATCGGCATCACCTAAGGCAATTGCTTGCGCGCCTTGCATCACCGCTTTTAGCCCTGAAGAACATACTTTATTTACCGTTGTACAAGGAACACTGTCTGGGATTCCTGCACCTAGTGCGGCTTGTCTTGCAGGAGCTTGCCCAACACCAGCTTGTACTACATTACCCATTAATACTTCTTGTACTAATTTAGGCTTTAAATTAATTTTTTCTAAGGCTCCTTTTATCGCTACAGCTCCTAATTGAGTAGCAGGAATCGTTGATAAACTCCCTAAAAAACTACCGATTGGCGTTCTTGCAGCACTCACAATAACTACTTCTTTATTCATTATTTCTTAATTTTTGTTTTTATTTTTTACGAATTTAATAATTTTAAGCAGAACAGACGATTGGTTTAGAGGTTAGCTTTTAACTTTTTACTACATTTGATTTCGAATAAAAATTTATGAGCAACTTCGTTAATAGTATTTATAAGAATCAGGCTTTAATTTATAAGGTTTTTCTTTATTTATTAACCACGGCCATTATCGTGTATTTGTTTCCGAAGGGAAGTAAATTTAAGTACGAATATTCTAAAGGGCAACCTTGGCAATATGAAAATTTATACGCGCCTTTTGATTTTGCGATTTTAAAATCTGAAGATGAAATTGCTGAAGAAAAGGAAGAGATTCGCAACAAGCATACGCCTTACTACGATTTTAACGAAGACATTCCTAAACAAGTTACCAATTCTCTCGATGCTGAAATAAATTCAGTGTTTTCTGATAGTATTATCGATCGTGATGGCGTTCGATTAATAAAATTTACGCGTAGAACTTTAGACGATTTATACAAAGACGGTTTGCTTCAAGAAATTAAGCCATTTAAATCGAGTAGAATTGTCTATTTAATGAAAGGAAATGAGGCGGAAGAAGTGGTTTACAGCAGTATTGTAAAACAAGACGGTCTACGCTCTTACATTAATAGTAAAATTGAAATCGCAGGTTTACAGAAATATGAAAACCAATTAACCGAATTATTTTTTGACATTGTACAACCTAACGTAAGTTTAAATGAAGAGTTAACCCGACAAGATCTTCAGTCTAAATTAAACGCAATTTCTTATACCCGCGGAATCGTCAACCAAGGTTCTCGAATTATCGCTAGAGGAGAAGTGATCGATGGGAATAAACTGGGCATTTTAAATTCACTTAAAAAAGAATACGAATCTAAAGTCTGGTCGAGTTCCAGTTACTACGTGGTGGTTTTTGGTTACGTTTTATTGGTTTCTTTAGCGTTATTGATGCTGTTTTTATTCATCAAAAAATACAGATCAGATATATTCGATAACAACACTAAGGTTACCTTTATATTTTTCAATATTCTTTTCGCGGTAATGATGACGGTTGGCGTGATGAAATTTAATGTGAAATACGTTTACGTCGTTCCGCTTTGTATTTTACCGCTTACGTTAAAAGCCTTTTTCGATGCGCGATTAGGTTTATTTGCTCACGTAATTACCGTACTTATTTTAGGTTTTATTGTACCGAACAGCTACGAATATATGTTCTTGCAGATTATTGGCGGTATCGTTACTATTTTAACGGTTTCAGAATTATATAAACGAGCCAATTTATTTGTAAGTGTCGGGCAAATTACGGCAATCTATATTTTTGCCTATTTTTCGTTCACGATCATTCAAGAAGGAGATTTAAGTGAAATTAATTACGAAACTTTCATCATTTTCTTGATTGGTGGTTTTGCAACGCTTTTTGTACAACCTTTAATTTACGCCTACGAGAAGTTATTTGCTTTAGTTTCAGATATGTCGCTGTTAGAATTGTCTGATACCAATTCAAAATTATTAAAAGAACTTTCGAACAAAGCACCGGGAACGTTTCACCATAGTTTGAATGTGGCAAATTTAGCGGAAGCTGCCGCCAATGAGATCGGTGCCAATTCAATGTTAGTGCGTGTTGGAGCTTTATATCACGATGTAGGAAAAATGTCGAATCCTACTTTTTTTACTGAAAATCAGACGACTTCAGTTAACCCGCACGACGAGTTAGAACCTAAAGAAAGTGCCAGAATTATAATCAATCACGTAATTCACGGTATCGAAATTGCGAAAAAACACAACTTGCCCGATCGTTTGATCGATTTTATACGAACGCATCACGGGACGAGTTTGGTTTTCTATTTTTATAAGAAAGAAAAGCAACGTTTAGAAGGAACCGATGAAGAAGTGAATCCGGAAGATTTTAGATACCCGGGACCGGAGCCTTTTAGTAAAGAAACCGCCATTTTAATGATGAGTGATAGCGTTGAAGCCGCGAGCAAAAGCTTAAAAGAACCCACCGCAACGCTTATCGATAATTTTGTAGAAAAGATTATCGATAAACAGATGGATGAAGGTCAGTTTTTAAATGCCGATATTACCTTTAAAGAAATTCAGATAATTAAGAAAGTTTTAAAACGAAAGTTGAAAAACATTTATCATCTTCGAATTGAATATCCAGAATAAGCTTCAATTTAAACCAATCTGTTATGAAATTTGGAAAAGTAGAAGATCCCGGAAGTATCGATTTTACGCTTCCGCCAGATCACCCGCAAACAAAAGAAGTACTTCAAAATTTTGCGCCTCAATCTTTCAATAACGTAAGTATTGGTTGTGCTAAGTGGAATCGTAAAGACTTAAAAAACTTTTATCCGCGTGGCACCAAAGAAGAGTTGACTTATTATTCAACCCAATTTAATAGTATCGAATTAAACGCTACATTTTACCGAATATGGCCGGTAGAGCAATTTCAAAACTGGAGAGATAAAACGGGAGACGATTTTAAGTTTTTTCCTAAAGTTCCTCGACTTATTAGTCATATAAAACGTTTAGCGAACGCCGACGAATTAGTGACCGATTATACGGCTAATTTACTAGGTTTAGAGCAAAAGTTAGGAATGGTTTTTCTGCAAATGCCCGAGAACTTTCAAACAAAATGGATGGAGCGTTTACCGGAGTTTTTCAAAAAATGGCCACGTGAAATTCCACTCGCTTTTGAAGTTCGTCACCAAGATTGGCATCAGGATGAAGCGGTGAGCGACGAGTTAAATTCAATATTAAAAGAATACAACATTGCCAATGTAATTACCGATAGCGCGGGAAGACGAGATTTATTGCACATGCGTTTAACCAGTGATACCGCTTTTATTCGTTACAACGGGGCAAACCATGATTCAGATTATACGCGCTTAGACGATTGGGTCGATCGGTTAGAAGATTGGTACGATCAAGGATTAAAAAATGTTTACTTTTTTGTGCATCAAAACTTAGAAGAAGCTTCACCATTACTTTCGGCTCATTTCATCAAAAAAATGAACGAACGTTTTAACTTATCGATCAAAATTCCACAAACCTTGAACAAATGAAACAAGACCTTGCGATTACTGTAGATGCGGTTGTTTTTGCTGAAGAAAATGAACATTTATACTTGTTAGTGATCAAACGAAAAAACGATCCTTTTCAAGGAAAATGGGCGTTACCCGGTGGTTTTTTAGAAGAAGATGAATTGTTGCATACCGGATGTTTGCGAGAGTTAGAAGAAGAAACGGGATTGCAATTAAAAGAAATGCAGCAAGTTGGTATTTATGATGAAATAGATCGTGACCCTCGAGGAAGAACTTTATCGATCGCTTTTACGACAAAACTTCAGCAACGAAAAGAAATTAAAGGAAGTGACGATGCAGAAGAAGCACAGTGGATTTTGTTAGATAATCTTAAAGAACTTGCTTTTGATCATCACAAAATCATCAACGACGCTTTAGAGAAATTACAAATAACTCGATAGTTTTTCTTAATTCAAATTGAAGTTATTTCAGCTTAAAAACAACTAACTTTACCATAAAAAATATGAGATTTCACACGAGAAAATGGGTAAAACCCGAAGATTTAAATCCTAATGGAACTTTATTTGGAGGTCGTTTGTTAGAATGGATCGATGAAGAGGCCGCTTTATACTCAATTATTCAGTTAGAAAACCAGAAAACGGTAACGAAATATATGAGTGAGATCGATTTTCAAAGTTCTGCAAAACAAGGTGATATTGTAGAAATTGGTATTGAAGTGCTAAAATTTGGAACTGCTTCGTTAACTTTAAAATGTGAAGTGCGAAACAAAATGACTCGCAAACCTATTATTAAAGTCGACAAAATCGTCATGGTAAGCTTAGACGAAGAGGGAAAAGCCAAACCGCATGGTAAAACTAAAGTAGAGTTTGTAAAAGACCGTTTAGCTGACGATGAACGTTAGTTAGACGGTAAATACTTTTTATCGGCGTAAAAAGGTCCAAAAGGTAAAACTGAACAAAAAATTACGATCGCTAAGGTTTTAAACGACCAGTTGAGCTTTTCGTACATAAAATAAGCGCCTATAATATACATCACAAATAAAATCCCGTGTGCCATCCCGACGATTCTTACCATTTCTGGAGTATCCCAAATATATTTTAACGGCATTGCGATGAGTAGAAGAACAAGAAAAGAAATCGCTTCGAGAATACTAATTATTTTAAAGGCTTTTATTTGGTAATCCATCTTAAAAATTTTCAGCAAAAATAACGAAAAGCTTAAGTATAAACTATCATTTTTCTAGTAAAAGAATAGTTGTTAAAGCCTTTTAGAATCATTTTTTGAGATGATAAAATTTTGATATAATGAAATGATTTTTACAAAAATAAGCTTCAGTTTAAAATTATTTAGTCTAAAATAGATACCTTTATCAAGTCTTTTTTATAAAATCTTAGAATAATTTATTTAGATGAATACAAATAGTTTAAAGGTGGTAACTAATATTTGGTCTAAAATTGCCAAAAATGCGACTACCAAAGAACTAGAAAAAATAGAAATAGAGATCTATAAAAAGATGCTTAACTTTTTTCAAGTAGGCGATTTTGCTTATATGATCTTGAATCTTTCCACCGCAAAACTGGAATATATTAGTGAAGAAATTGAAAAACTTAATGGTTATAAAAATTCTGAATGTGATTTAGATTTTTTAATCAATTCTATTCATCCCGATGATTTTCCGAATTTTATTTCTTTTGAATCGACCTCACTCAAGTTTTTTCTTGAATTACCAGTTGAAAAAATGATGAAATATAAGATCAGGTATAATTACAGACTGCGAACTAAATCTGGAGAATATAAAAAAGTTTTGCAGCAAATTATGCCCATTCAGGTAGATGAAGAAGGCAATATGCTAAGAACCTTCGTGATCTTAACCGATATTTCTCATTTAAAAGATAATCATAAAATGAAGTTATCGTACATCGGTTTTGATGGAGTTATGTATTAGTGTAAATACGGTGGCAACTCATCGTAAAAACATTCTCAAAAAGACAAAAACACACAATGTTTTAGATTTAGTAAAAAATGCGATCGATAAAGGGTGGATTTAATTATAAATTTTATCTTTAAAACAAAAACTTGAGAAATATGAAAATATTAGTCACCGGAGGTCTAGGTTTTATTGGGTCTCATACTGTTGTCGCTTTGCTAAATGAAGGTTTTGAAGTAGTTATCATCGATAACCTTTCTAATTCATCTATCGGAGTTTTGGAAGGCATCACAAAAATCACCAATAAATCTCCGGAGTTTCATAAAATAGATTTAAGAGATAAAGATCGCGTAGAGCAATTTTTTGAAGAACACCAAGACCTTGAAGGTATCATACATTTTGCCGCTTCTAAAGCAGTAGGAGAAAGTGTTGAAAAACCTCTTTTGTATTATGAAAACAATATAAATACATTGGTTTATATTCTTCAAGAGATGAGAAGAAAAGAACTTTCTAATTTTATTTTTAGCTCTTCTTGTACGGTTTACGGTCAGGCAGATGAATTACCGATTACAGAAAATGCTCCGGTAAAGCAAGCAGAATCACCTTATGGTAACACAAAGCAAATCGGAGAAGAGATCATTAGAGACTTTGCAAAAACAAATAATTCGTTTAAAGCTATTGCACTGCGTTATTTTAATCCGATTGGGGCTCATCCAACTGCAGAAATTGGAGAATTGCCTATTGGTACTCCACAAAATTTAATTCCGTATATCACGCAAACCGCTGCAGGAATTAGAGCAGAACTATCTGTATTTGGTGACGATTATCCTACAGAAGATGGTACGTGTATTCGAGATTATATTCACGTGATGGATTTAGCCGAAGCTCACGTAGTTGCTCTGCAAAGACTAATAAAGAATAACAATAAGAAAAATTATGAAGTATTTAATTTAGGTACGGGTAAAGGAAATTCTGTGCTTGAAGTTGTAAATACTTTTGAAGAAGTTTCTGGTAAAAAACTTCCGCATAAAATTGTAGCTAGAAGAGAAGGAGATGTAATTGCAGCCTATGCAGACACTACTAAAGCAAATTCAGACTTGGGCTGGACAGCACGTTTTAATCTGGAAGATGCTTTGGCAAGTGCTTGGAAATGGCAACAAAAGCAGCCAAGTTAATTATCTTTTACTAGTCACGTAAAACGCGTGAATTACGCCCGGAAGCCAAAAGATTAAGGTTAAAATAAGGTTGATTAAAAAATCTTTACCTAAGCCTTTGTTTACAAAAACGCCTAAGGGTGGTAAGATAATATTTAAAATAATAGTTAGTAAAGACATTGTTTTTGTTTTTTATTTAAAACTAAGCAATGTTTTTTTACTGTAATAAAGATTATAGATAAGTATAACAGCTATTTAACTAATGTGTTAAGGACAGTTGAATTCTATATCGTAAACAGGGTAACTGTAAGCCCTCCCAAAATCGTAATGCCACCATTCCGTTCTAATCGTGTGAAAACCGAATTTCTTTAAGCCTTCTCGCAGTAATTTTCTATTCGCAAGAACCTTAGCAGGTAATTTTTTGTAAGCTTGATGAGCTTCTTCTCCAAAATGATCATAACCGGTTCCCATTTCTAATGGCTTCCCATTTTCTTTATTCACTAGCGTCAAGTCTACTGCCGCGCCACGATTATGTACCGATTTTTTAGTGTAGGGATTAGCCACATAACGAGCATCGGGATAAATTTTCCACATCTTTTTTTGAGCACTTAAAGGCCGATAACAATCAAAAAGTTTGATTTGATAACCTAAATCACAAAAATAATTATTGGCTTTTGCTAAAGCTTCAGCTACTTCTGGTAATAACAAACATTTTTCACAATCGTAAATAGGTTGTTCTAAAAAGTTGTTTGCAGTCGCATATCGAACATCGTAGGTAAAACTATCGTCATAATTTTCTAGATCGATAAAATGACTCAAGCTGTCTTTAGTTTGTGAAAAAACATATAACGGGAAACAGCATAAGATAACCAAAAGCATTCTCATACTTATAAATGTAAACATCATTGTGGGGAAAAATAAAAAAGCCTTCTTAAAAAGAAGGCCGGTGTTGTTAAATTTTAGTAAAAATTAGTCTTCGTAAGCCTGAAGCGCTTCATTGTATTCTCTAATTTCTTCAATATTCATTGGGTTTTCAGCGTTTTTAATAAGGTTGATTAGGTACATCAAACTCTCATCGGCGCTAAACTCTTGTGTGCTAAACTCTTCTTCTTCACCTTCAATAGGCTCATCTTCCGGGATTGGGATATCGAACGTATAATTTTCTTCTAAATGTTCGTATGTTAAACGTAAAGCTTTGGCAACCACAGGAAGCTTTTCTTCCACAGCGTAAGGGCGTAGTAGCTTTAAATCTTCAACTAATGTATTGGTAATAATACCGGCGTGATCTAAATCGTCTAAGATCTTTTTGATTAATTTCTGAGCTTTAGGATTATTCAAAATCGAGTTTTTTAAAGGTTAACGGGTTACAAAAATAAATTTTTAATACTTCCTTTCTTTATAAATTTTAAAAAATGTAGATATTTTTTTCAAGACAATCATCGAAATAATCGTTGACCATTTTTATAATCTTATAAGGCTTTGACTGTGAATAAACTAAAATTAAATTGAGATTTTAGGGGTAAATATTTCAATAAACCTTTAAAACTGATTAATTTTGCAGGGTTTTATTTTAAGAATTACAAGAAGAGGAGATAACGATTTATGGCTGAAAAAGTGGCAGAAAAGAAATTATACGACTATCAAGAAGCAGATTTACAGAAGATATTTTCATATCTAAATGAGGCGCCAGATAATTTTAATTTATTATATCAACTTCCTACAGGAGGTGGTAAAACGGTGGTGTTTTCTGAAATCGTTAGAAGATATATCGAGCAAACCAATAAAAAGGTAGTGATTTTAACTCACCGTATTGAGCTTTGTAAGCAAACTTCTAAAATGCTGAAGGGTTTCAACGTTAACAATAAGATCATTAACAGTAAGGTTAAAGAATTACCCGATCAAGACGAATATCAATGTTTTGTGGCCATGGTAGAAACTTTAAATAACCGTTTAAGTGATGATAAATTAGAAGTTTCTGATGTTGGTTTAGTGATTATTGATGAAGCGCATTATAACTCGTTCACGAAGCTATTTAAATACTTCGAAGAATCTTTTATTTTAGGAGTAACTGCTACACCGTTAAGTTCGAATATAAAATTACCGATGAAGGATAATTACCAAGAACTTATTGTAGGTAATTCTATTCCTTCGTTGATTGAAAAAGGCTTTTTAGCACGTGCAAACACCTATAGTTACGATGTTGGTTTAACTTCGCTACAAGTCGGGATTAACGGAGATTACACCGTAAAATCTTCAGAAGATCTATATACGAATTTTTCGATGCAAGAGAAGCTCGTGCAAGCTTACGAAGAGCGTTGTAAAGGTAAGAAAACATTAATCTTTAATAACGGTATTAATACCTCGTGGTATGTTTACCAAACCTTTAAAGATGCGGGTTACGAGATTAGGCATTTAGACAATACGCATAGTAAAAAAGAACGTAAAGACATTTTGCGCTGGTTTAAAGAGAAACCGGATGCTATTCTAACTTCGGTAAGTATTTTAACCACCGGTTTTGATGAACCTACTGTTGAAAATATTATTCTTAACCGAGCAACTAAATCTCTTACCTTATATTATCAAATGATCGGGCGTGGTTCTCGTAAATTACCGGGTAAAGATGAATTTAGCGTAATTGACCTTGGGAATAATGCTGCTCGTTTCGGACTTTGGGATGCTCCGGTAGATTGGCAATTGATCTTTAAGAACCCGGATTATTTCTTAGAGAACATCACTTCAGATGAAGATATTGAACGTGAGTTTAAATATAAAATGCCGGAAGAAGTTCGGGAGATGTTTAAAAACTCTGATAATATTGAATTCGATATTAAAGAAGCTTATGAAGCGGCTGTAAACAACGGAGAGAAATCGAAAAAAGTATTAGAAGAATCGATCGACCAACACGCGCAAATGTGTGCAGAAAATAGTGAAGATGTGTTTGATGCCAGAATTTTAGCTCGTGAGTTAGACGATGATATTCGTGATCGTGTAAAACGTTATTCTCGTTGTATCATTAATAACACCAAGAACTATAGAGATTGGTTATTTGAAGATTATAACCGTAAATTAAGATCTAGAATCAATGAAATGTTTCAGGATTAATTACTGAAACATTCAATTTATAAAAATGAAAAAGCCAGATTTTAGAATCTGGCTTTTTTTATAGGTTGAAATTTAATTGAATTTTTTTAGTTGAGTGCTCCAAAAATAGCGACACCATATAAGAAGAAACGTAAGAAACGTAACAATCCGAATAGTAAATAACTACCAAAAGGAAATTTAATAATCCCGGCAGCCATACTTGAGATAGAAAATGGTACCGGTAATAACGCTCCTACGATAATTAAAAAACCACCCCATTTACGCATGTTTTTAATGTGTTTGGCCATTTTTACTTCTAAGTACACAAATACCGATGGAATGCTGGCAATACCTCTTCCCATAAAATAAGAAAGAATACCACCGCAATAAGAAAGGGTAGCGATAGCTGCTAAATACCATTCTGGATGTGCAGATTTTCCTGCCCAGGCAATAAAAATTTCCGGAGGAATTAATCCTAAAATAGATTCTGAAGCAAAAAATACAGATAAAACTCCGAGTGGCGGAAAGTTATCGGTCACATATGCTAATATGTCATTAATATCGATAACGAAAAAATGAACACAAATAAGCGCAGCTATAAAAACTAAAATAGGAATAGCTGCTTTTAATAAACTTTTACCTACAAAACTATAAAACCCTGTGTAGGAGTAATATTGATGTAGGAGTTTCCATTTAGGTTTACGGTTTGTTGGGCGTTTGTTCTTCATAAGTAATAAGCGTAAAAATAAGGGGTAATTTTACACGAGCCAATAAATAAATGGTAAGAATTAGTTAATAAAATTAACTTTTGTAAGTCGGATTCATCTGGCTTAATTCTCTAAAATCATATCCGGTTGGCAATTCATATAATTCTAAATTAAAATAGGGGGTAGCGGCTAATAAATGATCAAAAATATCGGCAATAATATGTTCGTAATTTTGCCATACTTTATCTTTACTAAATGCATAAATTTCTAACGGAATTCCTTGAGGTGTTGGGTCTAATTGTCGTGTCATGATCATCATATCTTTGTTGATCGCAGAATGCTGGTTTAAATAGGCATCGACATATTTTCTGAAAATTCCGAAGTTGGTCATATTTCTACCATTCAGTAACACTTCTTTATTTACTTTGTTCTTTTGGTTGTGTTGATCGATATCGGCTTGACGCTTTTCAAGATAATCGCTAATCAATTCAAATTGTTTAAATTTTTGCAATTCTTCATCGTTTATATAATGAATACTCGTCGCTTGTATTAAGAGTGCTCTTTTTATTCTTCTTCCACCGGAAACACTCATTCCACGCCAGTTTTTAAACGAATCAGAAATCAAATAATAAGTAGGGATCGTGGTAATGGTGTTATCAAAATTTCTCACTTTAACTGAAGCTAGATTAATTTCGATCACATCACCATCGGCGCCATATTTTTCCATAGTGATCCAATCGCCAATTCTTACCGTATCGTTCACCGTTACTTGAATACTGGCGACAAAACCTAAGATCGTATCTTTAAAAATTAAAAGAATAATTGCAGAAACCGCTCCTAAGGCAGTTAGAAATTCAACAATAGATTTACCGGTTAAAATGGTAAAGACTACAATAAAACCAATACCCCAAGAAAAAATTAAAAAAACCTGTAGGTAGCTTTCAATAGGTTTGTCTTTAAAATTTTCTAAAGATTTTAAAAAGTCTTTTACCGTAAGTAAAACACTTCGAATAAGCCAGATCACTAAAAATACGGTTACAATATCTAAGAAAGTATCGACCTCGTCTTTAACTTCAGGATAATCCCGCAATACAAACGGCATCACCCATTTTAAAATGAACACCGAAAGTAAATGGCAAAAGTTTAAAAATACTTTATTATGAAATAGATGATCGTCAAACTCACTAATGGTTTTTTGCGCTACTAAGCCTAATGTTCTTTTAAAAATGTTACGTAAAACTCGATTAAAAGTGTAGGTGATGATGAGTAAAATAATGGTGTTGATCACCACATTTACAAAACTTGCTGCACTTTTAGACCAACCAAAATCTATAAAAAGATCATAAAAATAATGTGTGATGCTAGTAATATCCATTTAGGCTTAAAATTTTGTACAAAAATACATTTGAAATTTTGTACTGCCAAGAAGTATTGGGCTTAGCTGATAAACTATTCTTAAAGAAACTAAAAAATTGTACAGTTTAAATAACTTTGTGCCAAACTTTGCAAACCTGCTGAATGAACCTACAACAACTCAAAACAAATTTTTTAAGATTTATCTCAGGCACCGATTTTTCTAAAGGTGTGCTTTTAGCATTTGATATGGTCTTAAAAGTTTCTGTGGCTTATTATTTTGATGCCATTCCTATTGGAGTTAGTTTGGCGATCGGTTCGTTTTTAGTTGCACCTAGCGACGTTCCCGGTAATTTAAAGCATCGACTTTTTGGGATGCTAACTGCTTTGTTTTTAGGAGTAAGCGTAACTTTACTTTCTGGTTTACTTCAGATGAATATTTGGCTAGAATTACCAATTTATTTTGTGGTTATTTTCTTCTTGGCCTACATATCTGTATATGGTTTTAGAGCTTCTTTAGTAACCTTTACCGGCCTCATCGCATTTGTTTTAGGCTTTGCCAATTTAGGTGGAGACAATCTAATCATGCATGCTGCTTTGATCGCCGCCGGCGGACTTTGGTTTATATTTATCACCAGTATTTATTGGATTTTAAGACCAGAAAAACACCAAGAGTTACTACTAGGGGAAACCGCGCAGTTAACCAGTAAGTTTTTAGCAATTCGATCTAAATTAGGTAATCGTAATGAACGTGAAAATCTTTTAAAAGAGCAATTCAACCTGCAAATATCCATTAACGATCTCCATGAAAGTTTACGAGAAAGTTTAATAGGAAATCGAAAGCGTTCCGGTAGATCAAATTCTGCGCGTCGTAAAATATTAGTGTTTATTGAGTTGGTCGATATTTTAGAGTTGAGTATTGCGCATCCGGTGAATTTTCAAAAAGTAGATGAATTGAATGAAGATTTTCCGGAGATGATTTCAGCAATCGAAAAATTACTGATTTTAATGAGCGATCGGCTTCAGGATATTTCGAATTTTTTAATCGATGGAAAGACTATTCAATCTCATAAAAAAATACCGGAGCAACTTCAGTTTATCGACGATTTAATTGAAACCTATAAAAAAACAGAACCTTACCCGCAATCGAGACCTATGATTTTGCTGATGCGAAATCTATTAGATTACGAGAAAAAGCAATATGAAAAAATTCTGTCGATCGAAAGGATTTTAGGAGCGATAAACGACCGGAACAAAGTAAAATTAGGGCATAGAAAGATTGAACAATTTATCACGCCCACCGATTATTCCTTCAGCATATTAAAAGAAAACTTCAGTTTATCGTCAACTATTTTTAGGCATAGTTTGCGCTTAGCGATCTTAATGATCGCCGGTATTTTAATTGGTCATTTTTTTCATCTTCAAAACTCGTATTGGATTTTATTGACCATCGTCGTGATTATGCGACCTAATTACGGACTTACCAAAGAGCGTTCGAAACAGCGAATTTTAGGAACCGTAATTGGTGGTTTACTCGCTTTGGCTATTGTTTTATTGATCGAGAATCCTTGGGTTTATGTGGTTTGCGGCGTAGTAAGTTTAATTATGGCTTTCTCGATGCTTCAAAAAAACTATGTAGGCGCAGCCATTTTTATCACTTTAATGGTGGTTTTTCTGTACGCGTTAATTCAGCCCGATGCAGTGAATGTGGTGCAGTTTAGAATTATCGACACTATTATTGGCGCGGTGTTGGCCATTATCGGAAATAAATTTATACTTCCTGCCTGGGAACATTTGGAGATTGAAAATACCATTGCCAATACCATCGAAAAAAATATCGCTTACCTAAAAGAGATCGATAAGTATTACCATAACAAAGAAAAACTTTCAAACTCGTATAAACTGGCAAGAAAAGAGGCTTTTTTAGCAATGGGGAATTTGAGTGCTGCCTTTCAGCGAACTTCTCAAGAGCCTAAATCTAATCAAAAACAATATGCTTCTATTTATCGCTATACGGTGCTTAACTATACGTTTTTAACCTCTTTGGCGAGTTTGGGTACTTTTATTAGAACGCATAAAACTACCGAAGCTTCTATCTATTTTGAAACCTATGTAAATTATATTCTGAAGAATTTGCAGGCAGCCATTCAAAAGCTCAACCAATCGGTTCAATTAGAATATAATGAAGACTATTCGCTAGACGCCGCGGAAGAATACCTTGAAAAAGAAAATCAAAAATTACACGATATTCGAGATCAAGAAGTGAAAGAAGGCTATCAAGAAATTAGCAATACCTTAAGAACAAAAATGCAGGAAGTTCAGTTAATTTCAGAACAATTAAAATGGTTGCATCAAGTCTCTATCAATTTAAAAAACATAACTAGTAAGAAAACCTATGAAAGATTATTTTAAAAGTCCGCCGTTTTTTATCACTATCGGGATTTTACTATTAGTCGGCATTATTTATTATTTCTCAAAAGATAAATATTACATCGAATATACCGATTCTAGCCAGATTAAAATTATAAATAAATGGCCGTTACCGCGAGTGTTAGAAGAAGTTTCTGCAATTGCTTATTTAGATAATGAGCGTGTGGCTTGTGTTCAAGATGAAGTGGGCGATATTTTTATTTATAATTTAGTAAGTGAACAAATAGAAAACCGTATTAACTTTGCTAAAGATGACGATTTTGAAGGATTAACGATGGTGAAAAATAAGGCTTACGTACTTCGAAGCGATGGAAACATTTTTAGGGTAGAAGACATTACCGTAAAAAACCCGAAAGTAGAAAAATTTGAAACCGGACTTTCTTACAAATACGATTTTGAAGGTTTATGTTACGATCAAAAAAATAATCGTTTGCTCGTAGCCGCAAAGAGTTACGGACCTAATAATGACGATCGTTTTAAGCCAGTTTTTGCCTTTAATTTACGTACCAATAAAATTGAAAAAGAACCTGCTTTTAAGTTGAATTATGATAATCCTGTATTTGAAGGTTTAGATGCTGCCGGAGACGAAAAAGTATTTAGAACTTCAGAAATAAATATTCATCCTAAAACCGGACAGATTTATATGTTAGACGGTGTAATTGGTAAACTTTTAATTTTAGATGAAAAATGGAACGCTCAAGATCTCTACATCTTTAATCCAGATGATTTTCCGCAGCCGGAAGGCATTACTTTTTCACCCGAAGGAAAAATGTTGATTTCTAATGAAGGAGAATGGGATCCTGCCAATATTCTAGAGGTAGAATTGAAAGGACCTCCCAAAGAAAAACCAACGATAGAAACAGAACAAGCGACGCCTTAATTATTCGTCGTCTTCCTCTTTTTTTCCTTTTAAGAAAGAGAAAATACCCCCTTTTTTCTTTTTCTCTTTCTTAAATTCTTTTTTGTCTTTTTCGCCTCCAAATAACTTTTTAAAGAAACCATCTTCTTTAGAAAGCTCACAATCTAGATCATTCAAGACTTCATCATCTGGCGTTTCAAATTTTGCTTGAGTAATGGAGTTGAAGTCTTCATCGCGATTGAGTTCTTGCATAAATTCACCAAAAATAGGTAATGCTGAGTTTGCTCCTTGGCCAATACCGGTACTGCTAAAACCAATACGCTGATCGTCGTTTCCTACCCAAGTTACCGTAACTAATTTCGGAGTAATCCCTACAAACCAGCCGTCTTTATTATCTTGAGTCGTTCCGGTTTTTCCGGCGATATCGTTACTTAAACCGTAGATATTTCGAATTCTTGTAGCCGTACCTTCATTAATGGTAGCTTTCATAAATTCTAACATCACTTGTCGTGTATAATCGCTGTAAACCTGTTCAGGTTCTTCTTCTTCAGGTTCATTTTCAAAAATAAGATTCCCGTTCTTATCTTCAATTTTAGTGATAAATAGTGGAGTAGTGGGTTTACTTTCATTTACAAAGCTTGTATAAGCCTTAGCAAGTTCTAATAAACCTAGATTTTCTGTTCCCAAAGCAATCGATGGTACTTCTTCAATTTCACTTTCAATTCCCATTTTGTGAGCAAGATCAATTACTTTTTCAATGCCAACTTCATTCATCACTTTTACGGCAATGGTATTTACAGAATTACTCAAGGCTTTTTCTAAACTGTAATTTAGATCAGGATCATTAAGTCCGCCGGCATTTTTTGGCGTCCAATCATCCATATCAGTATAAGTAACCTCTTTTACTGGAAAATACGTACAAGGTTCCATTCCGTTTTCGATCGCTGCGGTGTACACAAAAGGTTTAAAAGTTGAACCTACTTGGCGCTTGCTTTGGCTCACGTGATCGTATTTAAAGTAACGATAATCGATACCACCAATATATGCTCTAACCGCTCCGTTTTCGGGATCTAAAGCAACCATTCCGCTATTTAAGAACTTTAAATAATGTTGTAAGCTATCGATGGTAGAAGCTTGTACAACTTTATTCTCATTCCACTCAAACAACTCAACTTCCTTTTTTACAGTTAAACTGTCTTTAATCTGAGCTTCAGAAAGATCTTGCGCTTGTAGTTGTTGGTAACGCTTTAACTTTTTTAGGTTACTTTCTAAAATTTTCTTATTGGTGAGCCAAGGAGCTCGATTGCCATAAGCATCTTCATAAGTTTGCTGAAGTTTAGCCATATGTTTTTGCATGGCTTCTTCAGCATATTTTTGCATCGTTAAATCGAGCGTCGTGTAAATTTTTAAACCATCGCGGTAAATATTATAATTCGATCCGTCTGGTTTTAAGTAGTCTTTGTCTTTAAGAAGTTTTTCAACTTTCTTTTTAATATTTTCTCTAAAATAAGGAGCAACCCCTTGATTAGGCGCGTAATATTGATAATCTAATTCAATTTTAGATTGCATTGCATCGCTACCTTCTTTTTCTGAAAGATAGCCGTACTTTACCATTTGCTGAAGCACGACATCACGGCGCAATTGGCTACGTTCCGGGAATAATCTTGGGTTGTAACTGTGATTTGCTTTTAAAGAACCTACTAAGGTTGCTGCTTCAGGTAAACTAAGTTCTTTGGTGTGTTTGTTGAAAAATTTAAGCGAAGCACTTTCAATTCCGTAAGTGTTATCACTAAAAGGCACGGTGTTAAAATACATGGTTAAGATATCTTTTTTCGAATAAATATCTTCCATTCGTTGAGCTACGATGCTTTCTCTAATTTTGTTCACCACAATACCCAGCGAACCATAATCTTTTCTTCCGAAGCTATTTTTAGCTAGTTGAAGGGTAATAGTACTACCACCACCGGAAGATTCATCTGAAAGTAAAATGGTTTTAAAGAAAACTCGTAATAAACTCTGATTATCAACCCCGTCATGTTCGTAAAATCGAACATCTTCTGTAGCTACCAAAGCATCGATTAAAGGTTTAGGTAGATCGTTGTAAGTAACACTTTGTCTGTCGAATACGTAAAACTTACCAATAAGTTGTTCATCTTTGTCAAGTATTTGAGTGGCCTGACTTTGTTTAAGATCACTCAACTCTTTTTTGGTAGGCACTTCTCCCCAAAATCCAACATATATACTGGCGTAAAAGCCGGCAACAACTATAATAAAAAATAAGAATAAATAGGAAATACGCTTTACCCATTTATTCTTAAAAAATTTCTTCAACATACATTTAAATCGTTAATCAAACTTTTTGTGTTTCGATAAAAGCACTACAAAAATACCATAACAAGCCAAACCTGCCGCAACTAAACCTAAAAGAATATCGCCGTAACTTGAATCTTGTAAGAATGAAAACGCATCTTGGGTACCTTTAATTTCATTTTGACCAGAATATAATCCTGCTTTTAAGAAAAAGAAAGCAATGATCCCAGAAACCACAGCTCTCGCGTAGTAACCAAAATAACCGGCGTTTTTAGCTAATTTGTGGTATTTAAGATCTGCGATCGAATATTCATCCATAAACTTTTTCTGGTAGGCCTTTTTAAAATGAAAAATCGCTTTTACGGCAAGCGCAACACCTATAATAATAAAAACTATCGTAATGACGGTTGGTCCAAAGGTATCTACATAATTTTGCCCACCGGAAGAACTTCCGCCACCGGCAACTACTTTTTTAATAGCGAGTCCCGCTAAAGCTAAATAGATTAAACCGCTCACTCCAAAGCCGGTACGTTTTAATTTTGCTTTGGTATCGCTACCTTCATTTTCGGGATCACTAAAACATTGGATAAATCGCCAAACCGAATACGAGATTAACCCCAAAGCTAAAACAATGAGAATCACATTACCTAAAGGTTGCTTTTCTAAGAAATCGAGTACTTTAAATTTTCCCGATTTAGAACCGCCCATATTCAAGGCAGATAATAAAGTTAATATTCCGGAGATAAGATAAATACTTCCCTTGGCAAATAAACCAAATTTTGAAATTTTTTTAGTAGAATCTTTCATTTTCAGTTGGTTAGTTGTTTTTATTTTGAAATTTACAAGACATTTATCAAACCACTCCGGCAATTTATATAAGTTTAACAAGAGATTTTCGCAACGTTAAATTCTTCCAAAAGAATTAAAGTATTCGCTTTTTTTCTATATTCTACAATATCTTTAAACTTTAAAAACAACCTTAAACTTATGAGTACTTTAAAAAATAAAACTGCCTTTATTACCGGCGGAAGTAAAGGAATTGGCTTTGGGATTGCTCAAGCTTTAATTAACGAAGGCGTAAATGTTGCCATCACTAGTAGATCTCTGCAAGCGGCACAAGATGCAGCAGAAAAATTATCTTCAGATAAAGCGAAAGCACTAGGCTTAAAAGCAGATGTTCGAAATTTAATCGATCAAGAAGAAGCGATCAAAGCCACCGTAAAAGAATTTGGTCAAGTAGACTATGTGATCGCAAATGCAGGACTTGGACATTTTGCTTCTATTGAAGAATTAACCGATAAGCAATGGCGAGAAACCATCGATACCAATCTTACCGGTGTATTTTATACCATTAAATCTTCCGTGGCAGAATTAAAAAAATCTGAAGGTTATTTTATTACCATCTCTAGTTTAGCAGGAACCAATTTCTTTGCTAACGGAGCAGCTTATAATGCGAGTAAATTTGGACTTACCGGTTTTACGCAAGCAGTGATGCTCGATTTAAGAAATGAAGGGGTAAGTGTTTCTACCATTATGCCGGGATCGGTTTCTACCCATTTTAACGGAAATAATCCTGAAGAGAAGAAAGCCGAAGAAGCTTGGAAGATACAGATTGAAGATTTAGGAGAGTTAGTGGTAGATCTCTTTAAAATGAATAAGAGAACCTTACCAAGTAAAATAGAAGTAAGACCTTCACAACCCGGAAAAAAATAAAAACCACGCTATGAAAAAGAAAAAATTTGGAAACTCCAATTTAGAAACCAATCCGATTATTTTTGGAGGAAATGTTTTTGGGTGGACTTTAGATGAAAAAGAATCATTTAAAATTTTAGATGAACTTTTTGAAAAAGGTTATCGAACCATCGATACGGCCGATGTCTATTCTCGCTGGGCTGAAGGCAACGAAGGTGGAGAGTCTGAAGCAATTATCGGTAAGTGGATGAAAGAACGCGGTATTCGTGATCAAATAGGTTTACATACCAAAGTAGGCTCAGATATGGGTCAAGGGCACAAAGACATTTCTAAATCTTATATTCTAAAAGCAGTTGAAGATTCTTTAAAGCGTTTGCAAACCGACTATATCGATCTATATTACACACATTGGGACGACGATAAAACTAAAGTTGAAGAGACTCTAGGAGCTTACCAACAACTTATTGAAAGTGGGAAAGTAAATCATATTGGTGCTTCCAATTTATCTCCGCAACGATTGTTAGAATCATTAGATGCCCATAAAGTTCATGAATTACCGAAATATGAAGTTTTTCAGCAACAATACAATTTGGTGGAAAGAAATGATTTTGAAGGCGAAATCAAAGAAATATGTGAACAAAATGGAGTAGGAGTAGCGACATATTTTTCATTAGCCAGCGGATTTTTAACCGGAAAATACCGTAAAGAAGAAGATTTTGAAGGAAAAAAACGTAAAGGTTTTGTAGAGAAATACTTAAACCGTCAAGGCTTAGCAATTTTAGACGCCTTAGACAAAATTGCTGAAGAACATCAAGTAACCAATGCTGCGGTGGCTCTAGCGTGGATCATGAATCGACCAGGCGTTACAGCACCAATTGCTAGTGCTACCAAATCTTCACATATTGAAGCATTTGACGAAGCTATACAATTACAGCTTTCTGAAGATGAAATGAATAAACTTAACGAAGTAAGTAAAAAGTAATTTCAATCTACTTTAAAACAAAAAAAGCGTGATTAAAATCACGCTTTTTTTATATCAATTATCCTAAGTATTTTTTAAGGATTTTATTTTTAGACTGGTGTTTTAAACGTCTAATTCCTTTTTCACGAATTTGGCGAACACGCTCTCTACTTAAATCGAACGTATCTCCAATTTCTTGTAAAGTCATCGCAGGTTGATTACCGATCCCGTAATTTAAACGAATAACATCGGCTTCACGAGTTGAAAGGGTATCTAAAGCTCTATTGATCTCAATACTTAATGAATCTTGCATCAAGCTATCATCAGGATTTGGAGATTCACCAGAACTTAAAACATCGTAAAGATTAGAGTCATTTTCGCCTTCTTTAAATGGAGCATCCATCGATAAATGTCTACCAGAATTTTTCATCGCGGCTTTTACCTGAGAAACCGGCATATCTAATTCTTTAGCAACTTCTGGAGCAGAAGGTGGGCGCTCTAAGGATTGTTCTAAATGTGAATAAGCTTTATTTATTTTATTAATGACTCCAATTTTATTCAACGGAAGTCTTACAACTCTAGATTGTTCGGCTAAGGCTTGTAAAATTGATTGTCTAATCCACCAAACGGCGTAAGAAATAAATTTAAAACCACGCGTTTCATCAAAACGTTTTGCGGCTTTTACTAAACCAACATTTCCTTCATTAATTAAATCGGGAAGTTTTAAACCTTGATTTTGATATTGTTTTGCTACCGAAACAACAAACCTAAGATTCGCATTAGTTAATTTTTCAAGAGCGCGTTGATCGCCTTCTCTAATGCGCTGGGCCAACTCAACTTCTTCGTCTGCAGTAATCAAATCTACTTTACTAATATCTTGTAGATATTTGTCTAAAGACTTCGATTCTCTGTTGGTAACCTGCTTGGTAATTTTAAGTTGTCTCATATATTTTCTTGTTTGTAATTGATATCGATTTTCATTATAACATATTTTATCGGTTTTTCCAAATTATAAGATAGATAAAACTTATAGTGTTATAAATAAAAAAATCACAGGCAATAATTTATCACCTGTGATTTAACGAAATATTTCTGAAAATATTATTTAATCTCTACCACTTCTACGTCGAAGATCAAGTCTTTTCCTGCTAATGGGTGGTTAGCATCAATTACGATAGAATCGTCTTTTACTTCAGCAACTCTTAATTGACGCTCAGAACCGTCAGGATTTTTAGCCACTAAGCCCATCCCAACTTCCGGAGTAATTTCTTGTGGTAATTGTTCTTTTGGTACTTCTTGAAAAAGCTCTTTTTGAACATCACCGTAAGCTTCAGCCTGAGGAATTTCGATAGTTTTCTTATCGTTCACTTTCATGTCGATAAGTCCTTTTTCAAGTCCAGGAATAATTTGGCCACCTCCAATGGTAAATTCAATAGGATCTCTTTCTAAAGAACTATCAAATACTTGACCGTCTTGAAGTTTACCGGTATAATGAATTTTTACAGTGTCATTTTCTTTTACTTGACTCATAAATTTGTTTTTCAATTTTAATAAACTGAAAATTAACTAACTAGCTAATTTTCTTTGAGCGCGAAACTACAAAGATGTATTCGAAATGCCACACGGAAAGCCACCAAATCCTTTTCATTAAGAAAAACTTAACATTTATGTCTTATATGAGTAAGTATTTATATAATTTCTTAAGAAGCCATTAAAAGTTTTCTTAATTAAGATTCTCTTAATAAAAACTTGTCGGTTAATTTATAATTTCAGACTCACAACAAAAAAGCTTGTATGATGAATACTAACCAAAATCCAACGACGAGTACCGAGGACTTAGAAGAAAACGCTAAAAGTCATACTTCTTCAACTATTGCAGTAGTATTAATGGTACTCATTACGTTAGCGGTAATCTTTTTATTACCTGCATAAAATTTGAATCTATAGAAAATAACTACTTTTAAATTTATAACCAATGACTGCCGATCCTAAGAAAAATCAACATCACGAAGATTATATCTTAAAAGATAATAAGAAGACCAAATTTGGTGCTACTTTTATCATTATCGTATTAATTTTACTAGTTATCGCAGTAGCTGTTTCTGGTTTTTATATGGAATGGTGGTAAACTAAACTATTACTAATCGATCAACTTAGCGAACAAGCTTCAAAATATTAATTTTGAAGCTTGTTTTTTATGTGGTGGTTTCTTTCTCGATCGCGCTCAAGGCTAACCTAATTTTATAATATGGTATTTCTTCTTTGAAGTATTCAAAATAGGGTTTTAGTCCATCAGGTGAATCTAAGGCAGCTTTTGCTTTCTTGATCTGATCGATGGTTGCTTGCTCAACAAAATCTAAAATATTTATACCTTTATTTTCAGTATATAATTTTGCGACGTGAGAATAAATCGTAGTTGCTGCCAAGTTTCTTTTTTCAGCAATTTCTTCGACACTTAAACCTTGTTGGTAAAGGTCTAAAGTCACTTTATGCGTATTGGCTTTTTTCTTTTTCTGCTGGTTGAATTTTTTAATTTCAGCCATAAATAAATCTCCGTAAACTTCTAATTTACGCTCACCAACTCCGCTAATTTTTAAGAAATCATCTTCACTTAATGGGCGTTCACGCTCAATTTCTTTAAGCGTAGCATCGTTAAAAATTAAGTATGCCGGGATGTCTTCTTCTTGCGCGATTTGATAACGAAGCTGACGCAATTTTTCAAAAAGACTTTCTTTCTTAACTTTTTTCTCTTTGGCAGTTGGTGCTGTAGATTTTTTAGTTTGCTCTTTAAGATCTTTAGGTTTCGTTAGCCAAACTTTTTCTTTTTCAAATAAAACTTTTTTAGCCACTTCGGTTAATTGCAAAGCGTTTTGACGATGAAAAGCAATTTCGCAAAAACCTTGATTGATCAATTGGGTAAGGTAATGCTGCCAATCGCGCCAAGCGGTTTCTTTACCGGCACCATAAGTTTTGATGTGTTGATAGTTTTTGGAGAGAATCGCTGCATTTTGTGCACCACGCAATACATCGATCACAATACCGGCGGGTTCACTATTTTGAAGTCTTGCCACACACGATAATAGTTTTTGAGCATAAATGGTTCCGTCAAAAAATCGAGGCGGATTTTCACAAACGTCGCAATTCCCACAATTTTCTTCTAAGTATTCACCAAAATAGCCCAATAAAATTTTTCTTCGGCAATCGGTCGCTTCTGCAAACTCTTTCATCCGATCGAGTTTGGCGTTTTGTAAATCTTCGTTAGAAGCTCCTTCTGTAAATCTTCTTAACTGAATCACATCGGCATACGTATGAAAAAGCAAGGCGTTAGAAGCTAAACCATCACGACCGGCGCGGCCAATTTCTTGGTAATAGCCTTCAATATTTTTAGGCATATTGTAATGGATCACGAAGCGAACATTCGATTTATCGATGCCCATCCCGAAAGCTACCGTGGCACAAACTACTTTTGTTTTATCAAAAATAAAATCTTCCTGTACTTTAGAGCGATCTTCAAAACTTAAGCCGGCGTGGTAAGCAGTTGCTTTGATTCCTTTATGCTGAAGTTTTTCAGCAAGTTTTTCAGTTCCTTTTCTACTTAAACAATAAATAATACCCGATTCTTCACGTCTTTTTTCAACAAAATCTAAGATTTGTTTCACTCGATTTTCTGCAGGACGTACTTCAAGTTTAATATTCTTACGATCAAAAGAACTTAAAAACTGTTGCGCATTTGGGATATTTAATTGCTCCAAAATATCTTGGCGCGTAGCTTTATCTGCGGTGGCGGTTAATGCAATGATCGGCGTTTGAGGTAAAGAGCGTTTTAGAAAACCCAATTGTTGGTAGCTGGGTCTAAAATCGTGGCCCCAAGAAGAAATACAATGAGCTTCATCGATCGCAATACAACTAATATAACTTTCTTTTAAAATATCGTTTAATGCCGAAAGACTTTCTGGAGCTACATATAATAATTTGAGTTTCTTTTGCGCAACCTGATCTAAAATTTCTTGTTGCTTGAGACTGTCTTGACTACTGTTGAAGTATTCTGCTTCAATTCCGTTGGCGTTTAAACCGTCTACCTGATCTTTCATTAAAGCGATTAATGGTGAAATTACCAGCGTAACCCCTTCAAACAATAAAGCAGGAAGCTGGTAACAGATCGATTTTCCGCCACCTGTAGGCATAATTACTAAGGTGTCATTACCCTCGAGCACATTGGTGATGATCTCTTTTTGCTGCGGTCTAAATTGATCGTAACCAAAATATTTTTTTAAAGTAGGATAGAGGTGTTCGTGTAAAATTGCTTCAGCCATCGTCAAAAAAAATTAGGACTTACAAAAGTAGCTAAAATGAAAGGAGCACGAAAACTTAATCGTAGTTTAAGTAATATTTTAAACCGAGTTGAAAACTGTTGGAATAGAAATTTTCTATCGTAAAAAATTCAGCATTGGCATTGACAAATAGATAGTCAAAAACCGGCATACTTACGCTACCGCGATAACGCTGAAAACTATCGGAAAAAGTATCTAAAAACATCGCCGCGCCAATACCGATATCAATTTGCTTGGTTTCATTTTTAATATTGTACGAAACTCCCAAACCACCATACAAACGTTCTTTGGCCGACCAGTAAGGATAACCTTGCTCCAGATCTGTATTTCCTACCAAACCAGAACCTTCTGCGTAAGGATTAAAACTGCTAAATTTTGTGACCGGAATGTTGTAAGAAAGGTTCGCTAAAATCATCGCATCGATCACGTTTTTATCGTCGTAGTGATTGGCTTCTAGGTTTCCAATGGCATTCCAATGTGAATTGATTTTCCACTCTTCATAAACATTCAACTGAGTTTGATAAATCCCTAAACTGTACGCCGGTCCTGTGATGGCAGGACGATAAAATAGTTGTAAAGAACTAAATAAACTATCTTTAGAAATTGAAGCTTCTGCCGTTAAATGATAGAAAAGTTTTTGATCTTGGTCAAATTCCACTCGAGCTTTGGCTCCGTAATTTAGTTTTTCGTAGCGTTCTTTGGTTTTAAACGCATATCGAATTCCGTATAAATAATGATCTTTATTTACTGCCGAAGTATCGACATCTAACGCATAAGCATTGTATTGCGTAAGCCCAAATGTATGTGTATTTTGTTTTTTATCTCTTACGCCATAAGCCACGATATTGGTGAGCGATGTTGGCATTAAAAGATCGCTAATTAATTCTGAATTGGTTTCGATAAAATCGTGTTGCTGAATTCGCTTTTTCTTTTCGATCTTTTTACGAACTTCAGGTAGAAAGAAATCGGGTTCTACTTCGAGTAAAGCAAATTGATTTTTCTCTGGAATATTGAGGACTTCTTTATTGAATTCATCTTGTAATTGATCTTTTTCTGGAGCATCTTTTAAAGTGGAAGCCAATTTCCAGCCTTTATCAAATTGATTTGCATACAGATACAATTGTGCCATCGTGGCTTTTATGACTTCATCTTCAGGATGTGTTTCGATATAATTGAAATATTCAGCTTCTAATTTTTGAAGATCTCCTAACTCGTACAACCACTGCAAACGATCTTTCTCTGGAAAATCTTTCACGCAAGCAGACCATTGCAAAGCTTTTCTAAAACTCCCTTGATCGCCAAACGCATAGGCCAAATCGGTTGCTTGGCTTTTCAGCTGTTTATCTTCGCAAGGCGTTGAATTAATAACTTCTTTTAAAGCAAATTTTGCATTTTTTTGAAGTAAATACTCGATGTAGCGCGAGAAGTTATGTTGCTTTAAAAACAAATATTCTCCATTTTCTAAACGCCATTCAGTCACTTCTTCTTGATTAATTTTTGTGGTGCATCGGCTCCACGAAATTGCTTCTTCTAAATGCTTATGGGTTTTATAGAACCAAGCCACCGATTCGCTTAAAGCATCGCTAAAATTAGCACAAGCATCAATGTTAGTTAAGACTTCGAGGGCTAATTCAGGATCTTTTTCAATTAACCCGTACATATATTCTTCTTGCGTTTGTGCATTTTCTTCAGCCTGAATAATCGTGGCAATTTCTTCCGTAGAAATATTCAATTCATCCAGATTTTTTTCAGTATTAAATTGAAGTAAATATTTGAGTTTTAAATCGGGTTGTTCTTCTACATATTTCGCTTGGCGAAGCATCCAACGCTGGCGGGTTTCATCGTCAGGATAATCACTGTCTTTAATAAATTGGAGTGATAAATTTACCAAAGCGCGAGAAGCTTGTTGCTGAAATGAACTTTCTAACATGGGCCAAATTTCTAAAGCTCGATTTTCCCAACCTAAATATTTGTAAAGCGTTAACCAATCGTCCTGACTTAAACCTGAGATTTGATGCTGTAACCGCAAGGTCTCTATTCGAAGCGCTACCGGAAGGTCTGAACGTTCATCACTTAATTCTTCGTAATTATCGAGGTAATCTTCGTAGGAAGCTAAAATTTCAGCAAATACAATTTCTTTGGCAGGTTCTATAAGATTAGGAAGTTGTAATTGTTTTGATTGGGTTTTGATATTTAGCAAGCTTCCTTTTAAAAAGCTTCGTTTAGAAAAACTTATCTTTTTTTCTTTTAGGTAAGTTTCTATAGGTTTTACTTGAGCTTGTGGCAGGTAAACAAACCAATAATTTTCATTTACTTCAAAAGTGGTTTTGAGTTGAATACTATCGGCACTCAATTTATAATTCACCTTACTTTTTCTCCATTTTTCGGTATGTTTTCCGGCATCGACTACTTTTTCATAACGAATAAACGGATAAATTTTCTTGGTTTTCTGTAGGTGATTTTTAAAAATAGGAAGAAAACCTAACTCGCCATTTTGTGAAGTTCGCCAACCTAAACGTTTAGAATTTCGATAGGCATAATTTCCGTGACTGGTATTTTTATCGCTGGGCACTTGGTAAACATCGTCGGGATGAATAAAATGCGACCAGATACCGGTGTATAAATAGAGGGAATGCTGATGAAATTCTTCTTCGGGTTCGATATCGTAACCAGAACTTATTCGAGGAAAATTAAAAAAATGATTGTTGTAAGGTTCCGGGTCAAATTCTCGGCCGCCACCATCTTCAAAATCGCCAATGTATAAACTACAGTTGTAACGAATGCTGGGAAGCGCTTTTTCTAATGCCGAAAAACCGAGACTATCAATGTTATTTGATGGCGGTACGTAAGTTCTGGGCAGTTTGCCGTAGCCGGAAGAGATCCACTTTTTTTCAGCAGAATTGAGCGATAAGATCATAAAATCTTCGTTGGGCCAATCTGAAGCTACTAGTGAAACGTGGTTGTAACCATGTAATCCAATCTCTTGATTTTCTGCCAAGGCCAAGCTCATGAGATGATCGGGAGCGTCGCCGGCGTGTTCTTCTAAAGTTGAAGATCGATGTTCCCATTCTTTATATAAAAAAGGAGGTTGTGTAATGTTACGGTAATCAAAACAAGGATAGGTAGAGTAAACAACATTCTCTTCTTTAGCAAGTTGAATCATATCTGGCCACCACACATTCTTATAAAATTGGGCTTGCGATAAATTCATTTCTGTTTTTACCGTTTCGGCATATACATCGTAGAGTGGCGCCGGAAAATCGTCTAAAAATATACTGGAAACATTCGCGATCGAATAAGGAATATTGGGTAAGCCTTTTAAAATAGCTGCGAAAAATAAGCCGCGATCTTGTTTTTCTGCAAATTGAGATGAATTAAAAGCAATGATTTGACCTTCGCCTAAATGATGATGAATAATTGTAGGATAATCCGGTTGGTTGTAAGCGGTTGCCCAAACTTCAACATCTTCGTTGAAGTTTTCACGTTTGAGTCCGTAATGCGGAATTTTATTCTGAAAGGTCTTATCTTTTACTCCCGGTAACATATTGATTTGAAAACGATAACCGGTAGCAGTTTGATCGACACTATAAGGCGCATCGGACTTTACACCGGCTAAAAAGCCAAATTTTTTATCATTGGCATAACCCGGTAAAAAAATGGTACCTCCCGCTGAAACAAATTTTAAGATTTTTTGGTAAGCCGTATCGTTAAGCACCCCAACATCATAAATCACTACTACTTTTGTGGTTTTGGATAGTGTAGCTTTTCCGTTAAAACCCTTCAATGAAATAACTCCGAAAGGTATTTTAGCATAATCGAGCGTCTTTCGAATATGAAGATGACAGTTTTCACTTTCTTCATTTTTAGGATTTAAAATATATTCTACCAAGGGTTGATCACTTAATGCATCAAATTGAACACGCGCGGTAGGATCACTAGCTTTGAAAACCGATTGTTGATCTTCTTCTCGGCAAGACCAGCTCATCAGGCAAAGCAAAACGCTTAAAAGAATAAGGATGTTCGAGTAGTGTTGCTTCATTTAAAAAATAAGATCGTTAATTTTACTGGCGTGAGGTTCATTTTCAATCTCGTAAACTTTTACTTCCGGTTGATTAAAGAAGAGTGAAATTTTTCTTCCGCGTTGTTTTAATACTTCAAGGGTTTTTAAGGTTTGCTGTTGTACCTGAGGTTCTGTAAAATATTTTGAATTTGAACTCTCTTCATACACAAACACAAAAGTGCTTTTAGGTAAAATAAGTTCGGGATGTTCTTGTAAGAATAAGGTGTTTGAGCGATGATCATGGTATAACGAATCTTGCACCAAATAGTCTGAATTAAAATAGCTGTAATCAATAAAATAATGACTATTTCTACTAATCGCCACGTTTTGATAAGTATTGCTTACCGCATATGAATAAGGTAATAACTTGCTGTCTAATTGATCGTAAGCCTGTATAATCTGCTCTTTAATTTTATCTTGATGAAAAGGTACTTTTGAAAGCGGATTTTTACTTAAATAGAAAATAATGACGATCACCACACTCACGGTAATTGTTATTTTATAAGCTAACTTCATTTTAAAAGTTGGGATCACCAACGAAATAAACCTAAACAAGACAAAAAAACTGATGCCGAACAAAATCGGAATAAAAACCGCATACAACTGGTTGAGTAAATCGACATCTAAAAATGAATCTTCAAAACTATTCAATACCAACAGCATATTGATATAGATTAAAAACACCATAATTTGCAGCCATTTTTTTCGATCTTTTATAAATAATATCAAAGCAAATAGTAAGGTAATTCCGGCTAAGATTTGATAGTAAAAAATAAGTTGATCAAGCGAAGTTATTAGCTGCGGACTGTAAGAATAGATATTTAATGAAAATAAGTTAGAGGCATAAAAATCGAATAAACTTACTTCTTTCACCAAACTGGCTAGGTAATGTGTTACTAAAATAAACAGCAACGAAAGCTCGAAGGCAGCAAAGGTTCTTAACAGGTAATGTTTGTTGCATTTAAAAGAAAAGACCACCGAAAGAAACAGTAACGGCAATAAGACAATAATGGTGACAAACAAATCAATAAAAAAGCAAGCCGTAAAAATTATGCTGATCCAAATAAAATAACTGCTTTTTTTCTTTCGTAAAATTGTAGGATTCAAAATAAAGATCACCGTAGGCAACACCATAGTTAGCGCTAAAAAGCTAGGCTTATGCTGAACTAATAAATTTAAATTAAGTGGTAAAAAGGCATATAAAAATAAAAAAGACAAGGCGGCAACTAAGCCCGGAATAAATTTGGTATGGGTAATTTTAAAAAGTACCCAAAAGATCACTACGGTTAAAAGCGAACTTTCTAAGAGTCCAAACGATTCAATAATAATAAGATCACTAATATCGGTGAGCGCGCCATAAAAGTTCATAATCGCATAATCGCCCATCATCGTACCTTTATGAAAAAACCAGTTTTGGCTGCTAATGTCTTTAATATTCTCTAAGCTGTTGTACCAAGGGTCAGATAGGGAGAAGGTGTCGTATTCAAAAAAGAAATAGCGTGATGCGAAAGCCACAACCGCCAACCCGAAACCAATACCAATTTGCCAAAGCCTTTCATTTCTGGAAATAAACTCTTGATCAGTTTTTTGTCGATCTTTATTTTTTCGGAAGTTTTCTTTATTAATAATCTTCTTACGATTCTCAAAATTTCTAATCGTATAGATAATAAGTCGGCTTCTAATTTTTTTAAACTGAAGTCGAAACGATTTATCTCGTTTTAAGTTGATAAAGGAAAGAACGATGAAAAACACCAGTAAGACCAAAATTGTCATTAGATCGTATGCGTTGATCTGAGTTAAAAAGAAACTTGCGATCACCAATACGCTAATAAGCATCGTATAGCGCGGAATAAAATAATCTAAGCCTACCTGATTAGAAAGCTTTAAGGTCACCAATCTGTTTAATAGGTAAACGAATACCAAAAAGATGGCAAAACGTAAAGGTCCTAAAAAAAGATCTAGATTAGCGAACATGAGTAGTGGGGTAAGGCTTTTTTCTATTTAAATTTCGGAATTTTTTGTAATTCTATTTGTCCTATAAAATAAGGCCAAGAAAAGGGTTTGATACGGTCTAAGACTTTATTTCGAAGGCGTTGCGTATCGGCATATTCAATTAAAATAATGGGTAAATTATAATTTTTCTCAATCTCTTTTAAATGATTGACTTGCTCTTCAAACTCTTTTTTATTTCGAAGTCTATAGTTGTTGGTATTAAAATTATAATTGGTGGCTACCGATTCAATCGCTACCGCATCGACATATTGATGAGTGTCTTCTGCAATAAAAACACCGGCATTTTGCAGTAAAAACATTTCAGGATAAGTGGTGTTTACTTCAGCTAAAAATTTAAGAAGTGCAGGTTTCTTTTCTGGAGTAGGACCGTAGGGACCGTAATTGTCAACATTATCAAGAAAAAGTCCGTCTAAACCTTTGGTAATCATGGCTTCCTCAAATAAATCGAGAAGTTGATCATAAGTGGGTTCATTTTCTAAATCGAGAATGTAGCTATCCCAGATTTCATTTTTCCCCAGGGTAAAATCTTTTAAACTATCGTAATAGGCGGCGTCTTTGTTTACTTCACCTAAACTAATATAGCCCAAAACAGTTTTATTTTGCTGTTTTAAAACTTCAATATCTTTTTTCGAAAAATGAATGCCTTCTAAAACGACGATCGAATAATCCTTAATTTGTTCCGGGTAAAAATCACCATAACAAAAAAGCACATCCTTTTTTTGATCCTGAGCTTTCACTCCGAAGCCGCACAATAAGCTAAGTACCATCATCATAAGGTTAATACGCTGCATAAAAATAATAATCTAAGTTTTTTAAAAATTTTAAAGTAGCTACGGTCGTGTAGCCCATAAAAAACAATGAACCAATTAGCATACCAATCACGCTATCTTCGTAGGCGACCATTCGACTTAAACTAATTCCGAAGGCTAAATTTAATAAGAATGCAATTAAAATTGCTTTTAAAGGCTTTTTATGTTGATTAAGGGTGTACAAATAAAGTACATTTAACATGCCTAAGGTTAAAAATAAATACCCAAAACTACCGATTAAACATACTTTGATACTTAGAGGTGAAAGCGTTTCGTCAAATCCTGCTTCGTAACCCCAAGGTTTGGTAATTACTCCGTATAAAAATAGGGCAATGATCACGGCGCTAATCGCAAAAATACGAAGGTGTTTAAAGTAGAGTTTTTTCATATTGCTATTAAAAACTTCAATTTTATTATACTTTAATTTTCGTTGCCAATAATCCATATTTCTACTAAAAGAAGTAATGCTATATTCTAAAACACCGGCAAGTAAGAAAAAAACAAGAATCGCTAAATCCATCCCGATTTCATAATCTTTTTCATAATAGACCACATAGGGTAAGTTTCGATTTAGGGTAGAAGACCAAGCTAAAATTCTATCGGTAAAGATGAAGGTGTAAATTAATATTCCGTAGAAAAAATAGTTGAAACTACGATACACCGAAAGCATCATTTTTGGCGTTGCATGGTAGAGTCCCTTTTTAACTTTTACCGTTCGTTTAAAAAAGTAATTTAAATAGAAAATAGCAATACCAATGGCTACCAAAATCCCCATCCAATGCACAAAATAGATAGAGATTCTAGTAAAAAAGTAAAGTGCTAAAGTCGTTCCGGTTCCTGCTACGATCGATACCGAAATCACCCAACGTTGCTTTACGGTATAAAGCGGAGATAAGACCAATAATAACACCCCAATGAGTAATGAATAAATAAAAACAATCAGTACAAATTGATAGGGGTAAAGGTGTATAAAAAAGTTAAGTCCCGAGATAATAAAAAACGTGATGATCAAAGTTTTTACGCCCGTCCACAATATTTTTTGCGTCGTTCTTTTGGTCATTAAATAATCTTCGTTGTACCAATAAAAAGAAACTTGTTTACCAATTACTTGTACAAAACCACCGGTCGTTACCAAGCCAATGATCACTCCTAAAACCACTGCCGTTGATTGCAAATTATTAAAGCCCACATACGTCCAAAGAGAAATTCCAAAAATGATGATCGAGATGACTTGCAAAAACACCGGAAAGAGATGAAAAATACCCGTACTATATTCTTTGATCAACATTTTTCGGCGAACAGATGTATAGGCATTAAGTGATATTTTTTTGAGGTTTTTTGCTTCTGCTGCTTTTTGATATTTATTTTTTAATTCAGCTTCTTGGGTAAGTTGTTCGTAAACGTAAATTGCCAAGTGAGGGATCGACTCAAAACCATAATCGTCAACAACATCTACATCTCGAATACCTAAAGACTCGATCGTTGCTGAAACCACTCGCGGATTAACCGGTTTACCATTTCGCTCTTTAATCGAAGAGATGAGCTGTTGAAGTAATTCTTTTTTTGCACTCATCGATTACCTATCGCCGGTTTTAGTGGCGTTTACTTGTTGATATACTTCTTCGTATTGTTCTATAAAATTCTTTAGGGTGAAGTTTTCTACCACGCGTTTTCTGGCGTGTTCTCCCATTTGAAATCGTAATTCTTCATTCTGTAAAAGCTGAATAACTCGCTGCCCAATTTCTTCGTGATTTTTAGGTTTACAAACAAAACCAGAACCTTCATCTAAAGCTTCCTTCACACCACCTACATCGGTAGCCACCACAGGAATTCCACAGCTCATCGATTCTATGACGGTGTATGGGAAACCTTCAGAAATAGAGGTTAAAATAGAAAGATCTCCTTCTGGAAAAATAAGATGAGGATCACTTTTTGGTCCCATTAACCGAAAGTTGTTTTTCAGTTTTAAATCTTCAATTAAATCGGTACACTCTTTGGTGTAGTCGGGTACAGCCTGATCGTCGCCATAGACCAAAAATTGAACTTGCGGTATTTTTTTTGCGACCACACCACAAGCTTTGATCATGGTTAAAATATCTTTCAGTTCAAAAATTCTTGCTGCGGCAACCACCGTAGGAACGTCTTTTAAAGGCGCAGGTTTTTCTCGAGGTTTAAATAAGGTATGATCGATCCCATTATAGATCACCTTGATTTTATCGGGATTAGCGCCGTAAAGCACTTCCCATTTTTTATTGAATATATTTACAGAGATGATCGCTTCCGATTTGTAATAGACCAAGCGGGCGATCGTTTCAGAAAACTTGATCAGCATATTTTTAAGAAAGAAAGGATATTCAGAATTATTAATCGCTAATAAACGTTCCCTTATAAAAACACCGTGCTCGGTAAGCATAATGGGCGTACCGTATTTGTAATTGGCGATAAGTGCCGGGATTAATGGAAAACCGCTTAAGGTTAAATGAGAAATATCTACTTTGGGAAGATCGACAATGGCCAGCGGAATTAAAAACCGATAGATCCAGCGCATTCCTACCGTTATATCCATCAACGCTGCCGAAGGATTATTTTTCTTTACAATATGACTTGCTACGATATCGACATAAGTTTTCCAAACGTGCTGATTACGCATGGTTTCTTTATAATCGTAATCTTCAAAATAAAGCCAAAGTTCCCGAAAAAGAAGATCTAAGAGTTTCATATCTTGATCTTCCTCATAGACAAAAGTAAGTAAACGTTCAAATAAGGGTAAAAATTTCTCTTTTACACATTCGTCGGTCGTCCATTCTTTTTTACCTACCGTTTTATAATATTCTTCGCCATAACTTACATAGTCGTAAGGCTCATCTGGCGTCCATAGTGGTACCTGAATTACTTTTTCTACGTTTTCGCTAAGTTCATACTTTGGTTTCTCTTCAAAAAAAGCATTGATGGAATATAGCGTAAAATCGACGTTATTCACCCGATCGCATAAAATATGTGCCCATGTAGAAACTCCACCGCCATTGTAGGGGTAAGTGCCTTCGGTAATGAGCATTACTTTAATTTTAGCCATTGGGGATTAACTAATGAAATGCCGAAAATACAAAATTGAATATAATTATCTGTGTACTTGTTTTTTCTAAACAAAAAAAGTGCTGCAGCAGCAACACTTTTTTACACACACAATTCACAAAAATTTATTTTGTACTATGATCTTCTTCTAAGTCATTATTATTTCCGCCTTGGCTGTAAAGATCGTTTTCTTCATCTTTAAGTCCGCTTGGGCCTTGATTTTTCTTTGCTTGATCACTGCCGGGCACATCAAGGTCATTTCCCGTAAAATCGATATCCCTTTCGCGCTCTACTAAGTTTTCATCATCGCCACCATCGTTATGAAGGTTTTCTTGATTCAGCATTTCTTTCTCTTGTTCGGTAATCTCTGAGTTGTATTGATCTTCTTTCGTTTTCATATTTTTATTTTCAAGTTAACGAGAAAAGATGAAGCGTTCTAGCGAATTAACGCCATTTAACACCACTTTAATTTCATTTTAAAACTTGTGGCGGGCAATGCTTTCAAAAAGAAATGTTATTTTGCTATAAATTTGGAAGTATGATTATTCGAAAACTATTGGTAAGCGCATGCAGCTTATGTTTTACGATAACTTTATTCGCTCAAGATGTAACATTTAAGGTTTGGGAAGGGGAAATTCCTCTTTCAAAAAAAGCGATCAATTATAAAGAAAAAGCCGAAATAGAAAACGGAAGAATGCGCAGTGTAAGTCATGTCTCTCAACCAACTCTTGCCGCATTTTTAGCGACCGAAAACATATCGAACACTGCAATTGTTATTTGCCCCGGTGGTGGCTATACGCATTTAGCCTTGGAAAAAGAAGGTTATAAGGTAGCAGAGTGGCTGAATACCTTAGGCATTCACGCGTTTGTATTGAAATACAGAATGCCGAGCCCGGAAACGATGCAACAAACAGCGATCGGCCCCTTACAAGATGCACAAAAAGCGATGCGTTTGGTACGAGCGAAAGCAAGTGAACTCAACATCAAACTTGATCGAGTAGGAGTTTTGGGTTTTTCTGCCGGCGGACATTTAGCTTCTACCTTATCGACGCATTACGATCGGGAAGTTTACCAAGTTAAAAGCAAGTATTCTGCAAGACCCGATTTTTCAATATTGATTTATCCGGTAGTTTCTATGCAAGCAGGCGTAACTCACCAAGGTTCTAAAAATGCTTTATTAGGAAAAGATGCTTCCGAAGAACTCATTCAGCAATATTCAAACGCTACACAGATCGATGCACAAACTCCGCCTAGCTTTTTAGTACACGCCACAAATGATACTGCTGTTCCTGTTGAAAATAGCATCGAATATTACTTACAACTGAAAGAATTTGACGTACCTTCAGAAATGCATCTTTATCAAGATGGAGGTCACGGTTTTGGTTTGGGTCGAGAAGGTTCACACACCCAATGGCCGGAAGCCTTAGTAAATTGGTTAACTACAAATGCTTACCTATTAAAAATTGACTAATGCGTAATAAAATATTGGAACACGTTTTAGCGATCATTGATTTATCTGAAAAAGAGCAAGACGAATTTTTAAGTATTTTAAAAGAAATAAAAATTGCTAAAAAGTCTTTTCTTATTCGTCCCGGTGATGTCGTTACCGAAGAATACTTTGTCGTAAAAGGCTGTTTGGTTGCCTATTATTTAGACGAATTAGGGAACAAGCACATTTTACAGTTTGCTGTAGAAGACTGGTGGATCAGTGATTTTGAATCATTTTTTAATGAAGTCCCTGCCAAACTTTATATTGAAGCTTTAGAAGACAGTGTTTTGTTAGGCATCGATAAGCAAGTTTTAGAAACCTTATACGATCGTATTCCTCAATTTGAACGTTTTTTTAGAGTAAAAACTACCAAAGCCTTTGTGGCCTTGCGCAGTAGAATACTTTCGAGTTTGCAAAAATCGGCTAAAGAACGCTATATAGAATTTTGTGAAACCTATCCCGATATCGAAAAGCGTTTAGCGAACTACCAAATTGCTAATTATCTAGGCTTAAAACCAGAAAGTCTTAGTCGCATTCGCAAAGAATTGGTTTAACAAACTTTAACGCCATTGCCTAACCTATATCATGAAAATTGAATGATTTCTGACTTATTTTTGTGGAAAAACAACAACTATGAGTCAAGAGAAAAATCAAGCTTTATTACAATCGTTTAACCTCAATGGTTTAGAACTTCCTAACCGAGTGGTGATGGCTCCGATGACCAGAAGTAGAGCAGATAACGAAGGCAATGTACCTACCGCAGAACTACAAGGAGAATATTATCAACAACGGGCTTCTGCCGGTTTAATTATTTCTGAAGGATCTCAGGTTTCAAAAGAAGCTGTGGGTTATGTAAACACTCCTGGAATTCATACTCCCGAACAAGTAGAAGGTTGGAAAAAAGTGACCGAGATGGTACACGAAGCCAACGGAAGAATATTTATTCAGCTTTGGCACGTGGGTAGAATGTCACATCCCGATTTTCACGAGGGTAAGAAACCTTTAGCGCCTTCGCCAATCAACCCCAATGCACAATCGTACACTTATGAAGGTTTTAAAGATACGGTCACTCCTAAAGAGATGACTATCGAAGATATCAAACGCACGGTGCAAGATTTTAAACAGGCTGCTAAAAATGCGATGGATGCCGGTTTTGATGGCGTAGAGATCCATTCTTCTAACGGTTATTTATTTCATCAGTTTTTTAACGGAACTTCTAACCAACGAAGCGATGAATATGGCGGAAGCATTCAAAATAGAGCTAAGATTTTATTTGAAGTTTTAGATGAAGTCAAACAAGTGATGCCTGAACAAAAAATAGGTCTGCGTTTAAATCCTTCGTTAGACGGAGTTTTTGGAATGACGATGGATGAAGAAACCATTCCAACTTTCGATTATATCGTGAGTAAGTTGAATGATTATGATTTAGCTTACCTACATTTATCAGAACCATTTACCGATGTTTCAGATATTCCCTATGCAGTAACAGAAATTGCGAAACATTACCGACCAAGGTATCAGGGCAATTTAATTATCAATACCAATTTTGACCAAGAAAAAGGAAATCGAGTGATTGAAAATGGTGATGCCGACTTGGTGGCTTACGGAAAGCCTTATATATCGAATCCCGATTTAGTAGAACGTTTTGCGCAAGGCGTTGAATTAAGTGATTGGGATGAAGATACTTTTTACGTTCCCGGTAAAAAGGGATATTTAGATTATGAAAAGAAAACTAATTCTTAGTAATTAGTGATTATACCCCACTAAAAAAGCGAGTTATTCAACTCGCTTTTTTTATACTATAAGCTTTATATTAAGCTTTTTGTTTCTTGCGTTCTGCTTTCACTTTAGCTCTTAATGCTTTTAATTCTTTCGGAGAAAGGTAACCGTCTTGATTGGTGTCGATCTTATCGAAGTTCTTTATAAAACCTTTTTTATTTTATTTTTCAGCTTCTTCTTTGCTAATTAAATGATCGTTATTGGTATCGATTTCTAAAAGTTTTGCTTGGCGTTTTTGAGCACGAGCTTTAATACGTTTACGTTGTTCAGCACGCATTTGTTTTCTTTTTTCGATGCGGGTGGCTGCCAGTTCTTTTCGTTGTTGACGTACTTGTTCTCTTTGTTGTTTGCGTGTTTCGGTTACTTCTTCACGTTCAGCCTGTAATTGCTTTCTTTTTTCGTCACGTATTTGGGTAAGCTTTTTACGATTGGTGTGCAACTCTTTTCGTTTTTGCCTAGCAGCTCTAAGTTCATCCTCAGAAAGGTAGTGGTCTTCATTGGTATCAATTTCTTCAAAATGACGGCTTAAACGCGCATTTGCTTTCAGTTCTTCTTTGGAAAGCTTTTGATCTCCATTTTCATCCAATTCTTCCAGAAGTATTGTCGGTTTCGATGTAGTTTTTTGTTCCTGCGCCTGTAGTGTTAAATTAAAACAGCTTAAGCCAATTGCGAATAGGAATACAGATTTTTTCATTTTTTCAAGTTTTAGGTAGTTGGAATGTTATAACCAATTTTGATTATAGACTTCGTACTTAAAAACTTAAAATAATATTATTTATTGCTTTTATTTCTAAAATAAACAATTATTCCTACAGGAATACCAATAAAAATCAATAAGACAAATAAAATAATTAAAAACTGATAAAGACCAATAAATAACATATTAAGTTGATTTTGAACTGATGATCCCAATATAAAAAATGAATAGAAGAGGAACCAAATAAACATACAGCATTTTGAAAAAAGATAGCAAAACGATATTTAAACTACCTACTACTAAAAAAGCTGCAATCTGGCGAATACCCCGTTTTAAGTTCTTTTCTTTTTTCGCATTGATGAGATAAACTGCTAAAGGCAGAAAGGGGATAAGCGTAAGGATCACATATATAATATCGAGCATAAAGTTTTAAAATCCATTAAAATAAATAACCAAGAGCTAATGAAACTACAGAATTTTTATAACGATCACGCTCACTATAAACTTCACTTAACCCGTACGTATATCGAGCCTGAAGAAAGAAATGTTCGCCAAAAGAATAGGTTAATCCTCCGGTAAGTCCGAAGTCTAAGACATTTAATTCAACATCTACTTCTTCATCTCTATAAGTCGTTTGATCGTTAATTAGGAAGCTGATTTGTGGTCCTGCCTCCAGTCGAAACTTTTTTAGAAAAATAAGTTGGGCAGTCAACGGAATTTCAATATAAGTTAATTGAGTTTCCGTATAGCCGCCAATAAATTCAGCACTAAAATTGGTATATTCATAGGTATGAAAACCTCCACCTTTTTTGGTGAAATTAAGCTCCGCTTGTAAAGCTAATAACGAATTAGACTGATAGTTAATGACACCTCCAAACTGGTAACCAAACAAATCGGTTTATGCAGAATTCTTGGTATGGTAACCACTTAAATTGGCACCGGCTTTAAGACCATAACGAAGTTGATCTTGAGCTTGTAGTAGAGATAAACTACAGAAAAGAAGGGTAAAGAAAAGAAAAAATTTATTCATCAGTATATGCTTTAAAACACAAATATGAATAAATAAATGAAAGGAATAAAGATTTAAAGTATTATTTTATAATAAGAGGCGTTAGACCACTTAAAATAACTTTGCGTAAAGTAAAAAAGCGAATAGCATCACAATTAATACTCCCGGAAGAAGTTGTAAGTAATTGGCAAGTAGATTTTTTTTAGGAGTATGGGTACGCATCAGTAAAACTTTTAAATAACTATTGCTTCTAATTGAAAATAAAGATAAGTAATAAAAAGTTACTAAGGAAATATTTAATGCATTTTATCTTAATTTTTATGCATTTTATCGATTTTTAGCAGGTTTTAGAAGAACTTTAAACAACGATTAATCAGAAGAAATGTTGAATTTATGTGTTAATCGGAATTCATATATCCAGTATATACAAGGGATTAAGATAAAAAATGTTCCTACCATTCCGAAGATTCCCCAAAAGAGTACCGAGAAAATGATTCCGATTAAAAATGCGATGAGGATGTAGAAAAGCTTCAACTCGGCATGAATATCTTTCACGTGAGGTTGCGCTTTATTGCCACAATGCTTACAGCGTATGTCTAAATTTTCTAAGTTAGCTTGTAATTCTTCTCTGCTTTTAGCCGAAGAATATACCCCAACATCTTGGCTACAACCTTTACATATGGTATATAATCGCATTGCTTTTTTCTCAAAAGTAAACTCCCTAAGACAAACTTATTCTGAAAAAAATATTAAAGTTTACATTATTCTTTCACTTCAACCTGCTCGACCTGGATCAAGCTTAACTGGTAAACTAGCAATTGTTTTTTTAAAACAAATTTTGTTCTGCTCATCAGGTAAGCAAAATGATTCATGACCGTAAAAAGAAATTGAAGACTTCGCTCATTAAATGCTTCCGCACCAAAATATCGCCATTCTCGAGAAAGGTAGCTTTCGAGGTCTTTTTTCATTTCAGTGGTGCTCACTTCTTCAAAAGTTGTTTCCTCCATCATGGCTCTCAAGTAGTTTTTTAACGTCACTTCGTTGGCATGAACTGTCTGAAAACGCGCTTGAATTTCATCCACAGGTAAGGTTTCTTGTAAAAAATCTAACGAATTTTGCAAGCGAGTTAAGAACTGGTAACGTTCGGTAAACGCTTTCTGATAATTAAAATAACGCTCGTAATAAAGTTGGAGTGCAGGTTGTGTCGGGTGTTCTTGCGCTAAAAAGTGCGCAAAAATATTGCGATCGTTGGTTTGTAACTCTTCCGCTAAGCGCGCTTTTTGATCTTCAAGTTGTTTTTTGATCCTAAAGCTATCTTTACGCTGGTATTTTTGACCGTCATAATCAAAAGTTTTAACTTTTAGACTGCGATCACCTATTAAGCGTAGTTGCTCGATGTCGTTTTCTAAGGCTGCCAATACCTGTGTTTTTTGAACCTGTTTAGCAGAAAATAATTCTTCTACCAATACCTTTTCTTCTGTGCTCGCGGTCGATAATTCAAATGCCTCGATATCTTTAAAATCGTAATAGCCATTGTAAAACTTCGGAAAAGAATTTTTAGCATATTCTTCTGTATATAAAGTTTTAAATTTCGTGTAGGGTAGAGGCTCTACCTTACCGTCATACTTCACTTGTTTAAAAATCATTCGGGTGAGTTCTTGCTGAATTTTTTCAGCTTCTTTAAAAATACTCATGCCCGGTTTATTCTCCGTTGAACTCGTGTTCGGTAAAGTTAAGGCAGCTAAGCGGTTTACACGATCTTCGGTAGAAGGATGGGAAGCCCATTGATTTTCAATAACCAATTTCGATTGATCGTAGCGATTTAAATCTTTTAATTGCACTTGCGGTAAATGATCTGTCATGCTTAAGTCTTCTTCGTTCGCTAAAAATTGAAGTACAAAAGCCTGTTCTTCATATACATTTTCACTCTGTTGCAGATCGGCAATTCGGTTTTCATAAAAGTTGATCACCGAATTAAAAGAAGCATCGGCCAGCTCTAATCGTAGTAAAGATGTTTGTAGGGAAGCAGCACCGGTGATATTTGCAGCAATTTCATCGGCATGAAACTCCATTTCACGTGATAAACCTAAATATTCTTTATTTACAAACTCATACATTTTTTGAAGTAGGTACCGAATCCCGTCAATTACTCTTGCGGCCAATACGGCAAAAATGGAAAAATAGGCGGTGAGACTGCTAAATTTTTGAAGTAAGTCGTGGTAAGCATCATTTTCATAAAGCATATTATAAATAGCCTTATTCACATTGTAAATATAACTGCCAACTTTAAGCGTATTTTGAGAAAAATGTCCGAATTCGTGCGCTAACACTGCAGTAAGTTCTTCTTTAGTACTGGCATTCACTAAACCTAATCCTATTTTAAGGTTTTTCTTTATCGGGAAAAACATCGTCCAGAAACCGGTATGGTAAAAAACCGCCGCATTCACTTCAGGAGTGAGGTAAACTTTCTTCGGAAAATTGGTATCGATACGTTGAACCAACTCATCGATGATCGAAAAAAGTTCAGGTTGATCTTTTCGGGTAACTTCATATAAATAGGAGGTGTCTTCCTGAGTGCTTTTAAACATAAACTTCACCAGAAATATAAAAATAAGTACCCCAAAACTTGCGAGCCCAACACCTAATACGATGGTAATAAATTTCGGAAAAGCAACGATGAGCATCATTCCGGCATAAATACAACCGGCGGTTAGCCCCATACTTATTACTAAAATAATCAGGTAAAACAAGACAAATAATACAATTGCTCGTTTGGCTTTAGCGGCTTGTTTTTTAAAACTAACCGAAGGTTCAATTGTAATTTTATTCATGATCAACTATTCATTTTAAATTCTAATCTTGAAAATTGCTTGTTAAGTAATCCTGTTGATGATCGCTTTCTAAAATCCTATACAACTCGTTGATTACTTCCTCTAAAAAGAACACATGCTTGTTTTGTGGAATGAATGACTAAACTATAAAAAGAATTTCTATTTTAACGCTTTCCTATAAATAATTGTTCTTTTTCCATTCTGAGGCCAATAGCGAATAGCAAACCGAATCTTCGTGAAGTTGGTTCACCCAATAATCTTCTCACAAGACGCCTTCTTTAGTAAAATTATAGTGAAGTAGAAGTCGAAGAGAAGCCGTATTGTATTCGGCGATCAGCGCTTGAATGCGATGTAGTTGAAGTTCTTTAAACCCAAAATCGATGATCTTGGCCAGTGCTTCTTTCATCAAACCTTTACCGCGATTGGCTTGCTCGTGAATATTATAGAATAACTCGGCACGCCGGTGGGTGAAATTCCATGTATGAAATCCGCATTCTCCTATAGCTTGCTGTGAAACTTTATCGACCAACACACAAAAATACAAGCTTTGGTTATACGTGGTCATGCCTTTTTCGTGCATTAGATGATAGCGTTGATAACCCGATTCATCGGTTCCGAAAAAAGAAATCATTTCAGTTTTACTACATTTTTGAAATAATTGATGAATGATCGCCGGAGTTACCCCTTTCAACAATAAGCGTTGAGTTTCGAGGGTTTGAACTTCTAGCATCAGGCTGGGCAAAAATTATAGAAAAGACAGTAGCGTTATTATTTAAAATAAGCTTCGGTATGCTTTTTAAAATTATCTAAAATCGCTTGCCAATCTTCTTCTTGATCTTCCAGGTCTTGGTCATCATCCGCGTCAAAAGTCTGACTTACGAAAGTTTCATGATCTTCTCTAGAAAAAAGAATACTTACTTTGCGGCCGTCGTCTAAAAGGTAAACGATCTCTTCTTTAGGGATCACGATCTCATAAACTCCAGAAAAATCTAAACGCTCACTGCCATCTTTAGCTTCTATGCGATAAGAAAATTCGCCCCCAGGTTCTAATTGTTGCGCCACGTTGGTGCATTTCCATTGGGGTGAAAAGAAATTCCATTGTTTAATGTGTTTAGGGTTCGTCCAAGACTCCCAAACCTGGTGAATAGGGGTTTTGAGAGAAGTTTCAACCGTAATCGTATCCATGCTAACGTTGTAAGTGGTTTATTAGTTTGATAGTCAAATATAAATGATAAATTTTAAAATGAAATCATTCTCAGGATTTTTCAATTGAAAAATAAATTTTCTTTCGATGAGGGCTGTGCCATTTTTAGTTGACTTGTGTTTTGTTTTGAGTTAAGCCTATTCCAAAATTGTCTGTTCGAGTGATTTTTTGATAAAAAAATCGTATCGAGAACTATTACGATCACAAAAAGCCTTATTCTCGATACAAATTTCACTCATTTTAATCGTGAAATTCACTCGAATTGACAGCATTTTTTAATCATATAATATGGATTAAAAATTTGTTTTGGTATTTTATTAAAATGAAATTCGAGAAAGATCAATTTTAATTCTTAATTAATAGGTTACTTTTGCAGCAAATAGGAAACTAACTATGGAAGCATTCGAAGATTTTAAGATTAATAAGCAATTGCATTATGCGATTGAAGATTTAGGTTTTGAAAAGCCCACACCAATCCAGGCGAAATCTTTTCCGGTGATTATGAGTGGGAGAGATGTGGTAGGGATTGCCCAAACGGGAACCGGTAAAACCTTTGCTTACATGTTGCCTATTCTACAAAACTTAAAATTTTCAACCCAAAAACACCCACGTGTTTTGATCATGGTGCCTACCCGAGAATTGGTAATTCAGGTAGAAGAAGAGATCAATAAGTTTGCGAAATACATCAATGTTCGTGTGGCTGCCGTTTATGGAGGCGTAAATATGAATACACATCATCAATTGGTCGCCCAAGGTTGTGATATTGTCGTGGCCACTCCCGGAAGGTTATACGATCTAACGTTAAGCAGAGCGTTACAACTTAAGCAAATTAAGCAATTAGTAATCGATGAAGTCGATGTGATGCTCGATTTAGGTTTTCGTTTTCAGCTGACTAATATTTTAGAGATTTTACCTCCAAGGCGTCAAAATATCATGTTTTCGGCCACGATGACCGATGATGTTGATTTATTTATTCAAGACTTTTTTAAAGCTCCTGAAAATATTTCGGTAGCCGTTAGTGGTACGCCTTTAGAAAATATCAAGCAGACGTGTTATGCGGTTCCTAATTTTTATACGAAAGTCAATTTACTTCAGCATCTATTAAAAGATAAAGACCAGTATCAAAAAGTCTTGGTGTTTGTGCCTAATAAGAAAAGTGCAGATATGGTTTTCAATTTATTAGAAGAGCGCTATGCGCACGATGTAGCGGTGATCCATTCTAATAAAACCCAGAATTACAGACTCCGTTCGATCGAGAGTTTTAATGAAGGAAATGTTCGAATTTTAGTGACCAGTGATGTGATGTCTCGTGGTTTAGATTTAGATAAAATTACCCACGTGATCAATTTTGACACGCCTCAGTTTCCAGAAAATTATATGCATCGCATCGGGAGAACCGGTCGTGCAGAAGAGCAGGGGAGGTCCCTTCTTTTTTATACCGAAAAAGAAAAAGAAGCCAAAGAAGCCATCGAAACGCTAATGGATTATCAAATCCCGCAATTACCCATTCCGGAAGAAGTAGCGATCTCGACAGAATTAACTCCCGAAGAACGGCCACAGCATCGTGAAAAAGACTTTACCAAGCATAAAAAAAATGACGACGATGTACCGGGACCGGCATTTCATGAAAAGAAAGAAAAAAATAAAAAAGTAAATCTAGGAGGTTCTTACCGACGCGAGGTCAAAAAGAAATATAAAAAGCCTAAAACTCGTGGCGATAAAAATTATAATAAGCGAAATAAAAAGAAGTAAATTTATAATAGCAGTACTTTTTGGTGGTTGATTTTCAGTTTTTTACAAAAAAATCTTTCTAAACAATTGTAAGAAACCCTTTTATTTAAATTTAACTATCTAAAAATGAAGTGTTTGTAATTAATTGAAAATTAATAAATTAATTAGGGTTAAAACCAATTATTAATCTCACCTTTGTCCCTTTATAAATAATAATTTTAATTACATTACAATGAACAAAGGAACAGTAAAATTCTTCAATGAGACTAAAGGATTTGGATTTATCACTGAAGAAGGTGCAGACAAAGACCATTTTGTGCACATTTCTGGACTAGTTGATGAAGTTCGCGAAGGAGACGAGGTAGAATTTGATTTACAAGAAGGAAACAGAGGTTTAAACGCAGTAAACGTAAAAGTTATCTAATATATATTGGTTAATTTTAAGAAGTAAAAACCATCTAAAATTAGATGGTTTTTTTTTGTGCTTTATCGAAACCTAGGCTTCCATTAACTAGATAAATTTCATTTTTTTTAGATTAAAAGAACCAAAGTTTACTTATTCGTTATGTGATTACCCGAACGCATAAGGCTAGATAATATATTTTATTATGATCTAATAATGGTTAATGTTGAAGTAAACCGTTAAAAGTCTGCTTATCTTTGTCTGAAAATACACCATGTCAAAAGCATTTTCGGCCTTAGGAGTTTCAAATGCACTGCTGGAGTCTTTAGCCCAACTCCATATTTCTATGCCTACCGCAATACAGGAAAAAGCTATTCCTGCAATTTTAACTACTCAGGAAGATGTGGTCGTTTTGGCAAAAACAGGAGCTGGTAAAACGCTTACTTTTGCGCTACCTTTACTTCAGCTTATCGACGATCAAAGTAAGAAAGTTCAAGGTTTAGTATTGGTTCCTACACGAGAATTGGGTCAGCAGATACTTCAACAATTAGCATCTTTTGCGCAAACTAATTCGAACATCAATATTGTTGATCTTTTTGGAGGGAAACCTATAAAACCGCAATTAGAAGAATTAAAAACCAATCCGCAACTATTGGTGGCCACGCCGGGGAGGTTGTTAGATATCATCAAAAAAGGAGCATTAAGTTTAAAAGATATCGCTTACCTGGTTTTAGATGAAGCCGATGAACTGCTAAACGGTTTAAAAGAAGAAGTCGGTCATATTTTAAAAGCAACTCCCCAACAACGCAGAACCTTACTTTTCACGGCCACAACCACTGGAGCTCTTCAGCAATTTATACATAATAACCTGAAAAATAACGTGTTGTATATCGAAGCTGAAATGGCCACCAAAGGGCATCAGGCGATCGATCATCAATATGTGGTGGTAACACCTATTGAAAAGTTAGCAGTATTACTCCATTTTTTGAGTCGTCAAGAAGGCCGGCAAGGCATCATATTTTGTAAAACCAAAGCAGCCGTTAATAAACTAGCTAAAAAATTAGCGATCAATAAATTTTCATCGGGAGCTCTTCATGGGAGTTTAACGCAAGCGATTCGAGATCGTGTTATGAATCAGTTTCGCGAAGGTCATCTTCAAATTTTAGTAGCCACAGATTTAGCTGCTCGAGGTCTTGATGTAAAAGAGCTTGGCTATGTGGTGAATTATCATTTACCCGACACTTTTGAGGCCTATGTACATCGAACCGGTAGAACCGCCAGAGCAGGAGCGAAGGGATTTTCTTTAACGATTTTACAAGAAGAAGAGGTTGAAGAAATTACCAATTTTGAAGAAGCATTAGGCATTAAATTTACCCGCTATCAAAAAGCAGATGCCCAAAGTATCGAAGATCATAACACCCTTTTATGGGCTAAAAAAGTGCTGAAAACCAAACCTAATCGAGAAATTTCAGAAGAAGTGAAAGCCAATGTAAAAACAATTTTCCATCAGTTGAGTAAAGAGGAACTGATAGAAAAAGTACTGGCATATCACCTTTCTCAAACCAAAAACACAAATTCTTCTAACTAAAAAAAACCGATGCGTCAAACACAACCCAATAATCCTTTACACGGCGTAAAACTTGCCGATATGCTTAACTACCTGCACGACGAATATGGTTGGGACGGACTAGCCAATTATATTTCTATTAATTGTTTTAAATCGAATCCTTCTATTAAATCGAGCCTGAAGTTTTTACGTAAAACGGACTGGGCAAGAACCAAAGTAGAGCAGTTGTATTTAAAAACGATCCAAAAGTAAAATCCAACTTAATTACAGAGCAAAAGCTTACATCGTTTATTGAAAAGAATGTCGCTGTTCTTGCGTAGAAGAAGCTTTTAGTAACCGATGAAATTCTCGAATGGAATTAAAATTTTTCGTAATCGCTTCATCAACCGCCAAGCCCGAAATACCTGTCGTTAGAATTTCTTTTACCTCCTGAAGATCAATTTCTCCAAACGCCAATAGTGGAGTGGCTGTGTTTAACGCTTCCTGTAGTAATGTTAATCCTGAAATACCTAAAGCTTTTGTAGTCGGGTTTTCTACTGAATTTTTAAACGGACCTAAATACAGATAATCGATTTCTTGTGGTATGAGTTTTTGAGCTTTTTCTAAGTGATGAGCCGTAGCACCTATCAATTGCCAGCTATATAAATGTTTCCTTATCGTAGAAAAAGAAGAAGGATTCTTTTCAAAATGAACGCCATCTGCTTTAATTGTTTTTGCAATTTTGTAATCATCTTGTATAATAAGTCGTGTTTGAAAATGAGCCGTTATTTCACGAGCTTCTTCTGCAAAAGGGAGCAGTTTTTTAGCTTTTAATGCTTGAAGTTGTAACAGCACTAATTCTGCTCCAGAGGTACAAGCGTTCTGAATATTAGCTAGGTGTTCTTGCGGAGTGTTCCCCTGTGATAAATAATGTAATTTAGGAATCATAACGGCAAAATGAAATTATTAAACAACTGAAAATATATTAGTTAACTCAATACTATTTTTTTAGAATACTCCATAAAATAATTATCAAAGCGTTGTAGTTTTGCGTGCATTTCTTCTGCATAAAGCACATATTGACATTTAATAATACTTTGCGTAATCGATAAAAGCGCAGCATAATCTGTTTGCTGAAATAAAAATTCGGCATCATCGATACTAACTAATTTGAGTTGCGAAGTATGCACCCCGTTGAGTAAAAACAATTTATTCAAGTTTTTGGGTGTTGATATGAGAATATCGATGCCTTCTAAAAGCTCAGATTTTTGTAGATCGATATGCATTTTTTCGTGAGCAACATAAGGTCTTACCGACGTATGGCGCGTATAGGTGAGAAACTCCTCATATATAGCTAAAGCTTTTTCTTTATTTTCAACCAGCACAATCGCTCTTGGTGCATCGCCAACCGCTTCACATTTTAATTGATGTAAGGTAGTTAAGATAAGGCTAGTTGTTTTTCCTGCATTTTTAGGAGCTATACAGTAGGTATTCATTCCACTTTTGATCACAGGTATACATTTTTGCTGAAGTTTTGTAGGCGCGTCAACTTCTAATTCCGCTAACTTCGCTTTAATTTCGGGGTGTAGTTTTTTAAAAGGCATTCGGCGAAAGTAAGCATTTCTATGTCCGTTTGAGGCTATTCCTCCCTAAAATTCTAAATTTACTAAGTGATCTACAAGAGCTGAGGGTTCATTTAAGCTAAGCTTGAAGAACTTTCCATAAACGAAGCGGTTGCAATTTTTTATGGTTCATACTTTCCCAACCGAAAACTGCGTTATAGCTATAATAAACGATCCCTGTCCAGAGAAAAACCCAGCAGTTTTCGGAAATAGTTTCACTGGTAAAATGGCTTTCAGTAATAGCATCCTGATCGGAAGTGACTTCCACAGAAAACAATGCTTCCTGTATCGAAAGATCGTCTTTTGGTCGGTGTACGGCCATCCAAAAACATAGTTTTGCTTTACTTGCTCCTTTAGGCCATGTAAGTGCTTGTTTCGGCGAAAAAGCTTCTACCGATACTTGTAATTGTTGGTTCACTAGGCTTAGTTCGGGAGCTATTCCCGGTACATACCGCTCGTAAGGACTATGCAGGTTATACTCAAAACCTTCCAATAGCGCTGGATTGCCCTCCCAAAGTTTTCGCGCTCCACTCGGTGCCGAATTATCGGTACGAGCCGCTAATTGTACCCGTGTACGTAATCGACAAAAAGATTGAGCATCGCCTAAGTCTCGACTATAAGTTTTTACACCAATTCGTATTTTCTTAGCCGTGGTCGAAGCGCTCCCAAAATCGACAGCAGCCAGTTGGGTAGGGCGGGTTTGCTTCACCGTATTTTTTTTAGGCTTACGTTGGACAATGGTTTTCCCGTTAAGTTCCCGAAAAACCAGGTTCCCTAAGCTTCCCTTCAGACGATTACTTTTTCCTAAATAAGCCATACTTGCTAAGTTTGATTTGATAGTGGTATTCTAAATATTACTTCCGTTAAGCCTCCATTCCTTATGCTATTTTAACTGTACTCACCTTAGGATCACCTTAGACTCATATTGGACTCACCTAAAATAATCACCTTGTGATTTTATTACATTTTACTTGTTTACAGTTACTTATATAGAACAAGATACGTTTTTTTTGCTAAGTTTCCTATAAAGTTGAGGGAGTGGGGAGTATATTGTAGGTTGTAGGTTGTAGGTTGTAGGAAGTGGGGAGTGGGGAGTTGGAAGAGAGTTTAGATGATAGATTATAGATCCTAGACTTGAGAGTGATGAGTTTTTGAGTCTGTGAGTGGTGAGTATATTGTAGGTTGTAGGAAGTAGGAAGTAGGAAGTAGGGAGTTGGAAGTAGGGAGTTGGAAGTAGGGAGTTGGAAGTAGGGAGTTGGAAGTACGTAGTAGGTAGTTGGGAGATAGAACTTAGATCATAGAGTATAGACATTAGACTTGGAATTAGAAATAATAGAATTGTGGTGAGTTCGTGAGTGGTGAGTATAGATAAAGATTGAAATAGAAAAAAACTGATTACTGTTCCCTAAAAACTTCTCGATACAATTTTAACCTCGCTAGCCGCTCGTTTAAAACCACTCGAAGAGACTGAAGTAGTGGGTAGTGGTGAATATAGATAAAGATTGAAAATAGAAAAAAAATGCTTGCTGAAAACTGATTACTGTTCACTAAAAACTTCTCGATAGCATTCAATTTATTTACATCCATCTTACTGGTTGGTTAGGCTTTGATGAGCGTTTAAAATTTAATTAATTTCTTAAATTTGTGAGGTGTAATTTTGGTGTTTAAAGCCTAGTTGAATAATAACATTCATTTTAGAAATATAGCTCCTTTTTGATAAGATACTTGATATGATAACCAAATTCTGGAATACGTATAGCGATGCCATTATATATGCTATGATAGTAATAGGTATTGTTTTTTTACTTTTAATTTCTACTAAATTCCTATACAGGTGGTTGATAAAAAAAGCTTTAAAAAAATATCCGAACGAGAAACCTACTACCATAAAACTTGTTAAGCGTATACTCAACACCTTATGGATTATACTGGGCTTAGCGGCATTAAGTTTTATATTTATTTCTAAAGATAAGTATGCGGTTGCCACCAGGAATATCGAACTTATCATCTATGTTGGTTTTGTTTTAGTATTTACGATTATTGGGGCAAGTATCGTAGAAACTATATTTTCAAGAATCATCAAGCGTACGATCGCTTCAGAAGGCGATCCCACCAGTTATAAGTTTTTACGTTATTTAAGTGTGTTTGGCATTTATTTTTTTGGAGCGATCCTTGCGACCTTAGCTTTTCCTGCTTTGCGAGGGGTGGCACAGACGGCACTTGGAGGTGCAGGTATTTTGGCCGTGGTGATTGGGATTGCTTCTCAAGAAGCTTTAGCAAATATTATAGGAGGTATATTTATCATTTCATTTAAGCCATTTCGGGTGGGAAATGTGATTAAAATTACAGATACTTTAGTAGGAACAGTTACCGATATTACTCTTCGGCATACGGTAATTCGTAACTATCAAAACAAAATGATTGTGATCCCCAATGCGATTATTAACAAGGAGAAGGTTACGAATTATGATTTAGAGGAAAAAAAGATCTGTCAGTGGATCGAAGTAGGAATTTCTTACAACAGTGATATCGATCTTGCCAAACGTATTATGAAAGAAGAATGCGAAAACCATCCCAATATTTTTGATAATCGTAGTCCGCAAGAACTTAAAAATGGCGTTCCGTTAGTCGTGGTTCGAGTGACTAATTTAGGGGATTCTTCAGTGACGATTCGTGCTTGGGCATGGGCCTGGGATTTTGCTTCAGCATTTGTGATGAAATGTGAACTTTATGAAAGCATAAAAAAGCGATTTGATGCGGAAGGCGTAGAAATTCCATTTCCACATCGAACGTTAGTATTTAAGCGAGATCAGTTAAATCAGTTTACAAATTCACAACCTACAGAGTAACGTATCTATTTTATTAGATGAAAAAGTAAATTGCATTTGAGAAGAATGAGTTTAATGTTCCGTAAAACGGTTATTACATAAATGCTGACGATATAGAACATCTGGAGATGTTGCTAAGTATGCGGCAATTTTAAATAGCGTCTAATTATAGCTTAAATTCAGGTTGTAAACGGCTATAACATAATTGTTGACGATATAAAAACTGACGTGTTAGTTATATCTACAATTATGTTAAATACGCTGTATTCGCCATTTTACTCATAGATTAAAATAGCTCTATAATTTATATTATGTAAAATAGAATATTTTAGAAAGTAAGTAAAATTCATTCCTAACTCCTTTCTCATTATTTAATAGTATCTAATTTTTGTATGCGTCCATCGTAACTAATGTTATCCCGCTGATTACTTCTTACAAAAGTCTGCACGTTTTTATTGGGATAAACGGTAATTTTAAAATCGTAAGCTTCCGTTTGCTGTGTGCCGCTAAACGTGATGATCTGATTTCCTTTTTTGTCTTCGGTCATTTGCAGTTCTTTTGGTTTGCCGGTAAATTCAATTCCACTGGCGCTTCCATAACCTCCGCTAAATTGACGAACTCCGAAATATGGTAAAAATATACTTAGGCTATCTTTTGAATACATGCGTACATAATTAGGATTTCCGATTAACGAAATTTGATTAGCTCTTAAAGGTTGCATCCAGCGATGCTCAATTTCAAAAGATGAATTTTGTAAATATTGTTCAATTTCTTGAGCGTTGCGCTGTTGTTCTGGCAGGGATTGACTGGTTTTACAACTCAGCATTACCAGTACTACAAAACCCGTTGCCACTAGCATAATATCTTGAATTTGCTTTTTCATTTTTTCATTTAAAATAAGCATTATGATTAAAGATCGCTGCAATTTTCAGTCAGTTTTAGCATAACTTCTTAAAAATAGTATTTTTGTGCTTTACTATTTCAATTTAGTTTAATTCCTTTAATTTCAATACTTTGATGAATATTTTGCGATGTTTTGGTTTCAAATATTGGTTAGTAGCTGGTGGTATACTTAGCGCATTCAGTTGTGAACCCCAACCACCTGCGGTAAAGAGCAAAGCCTTGATCATTCATAAAGAAATAGCGCCTTCTGCCCTTAAGTACAATAAAATTACCTACACGATCAACTTTGTCTCAAAAGAAGATACGCTTACTAAAAAGTTTTTTGTCGATATGGTAAATGGCTCCGGGAGGTATAAAATTGGCGATAGTATTTTGGTTTACCATCGCCAAGCTGAAAATTTTGAAGTTGAAAAAACCGAACTCTATTCGTCGTTTCGGTGGAATCGTAATCTTCAAGTAGAATAAGCTTATTCTGTTTTTACAACAATAAATGAAGCTTTATAGCCGGTTGCTAAATTCCAGATATTGGAATTGATAATTCTTCCGCTTTCATCTAAGACTTTAAATTCTGCAGTATTGGGTCCCGATTGTCCTTGGTTTAAAGCTTCGATTTCAATTTTATTAAACCCCTCTTTAAGTTCTAAGTAAACCGTTTTGTACTGCCCTTCCAGGTAAATTTTGTCGACCACTACTTCCCCATCTTTATAAACTCTTACCATATCGCCATCCACCGCTTGATGATCACGACAGATAATTTTTATTTGTCCGCTCTTGGTTTTAAAATCTCCTAAATACTGGTTTTGTTTAAACTTATCGCTCATCTCCTTCTCCGGTTCTTGCTTTAAGTATTTAGGATCAAAATCAATTTCAGGATCGATAAAACCTTCATTTTCGGTGATATCGATTTTCTCTTCCTTTTGCTCTAAACGTGCCGTTTGTGGCCTACGGTAAAAGTTATTGTTCTTTTTACTTAAACTTGGAGCACTTCGAGTGGTCGAATTTAATTGATTAGGCGTACTCAAGGTATTTCCGCCGGTAACGGTGTTCGGGCTATCAAGTTGCGCAAAGGCTGAAACGCCTAAAAGGCTAAATAATAATAAAATTAAGTTTTTCATATCCGTATTAATCTAAGTCTAAATTACTCATTTTAAGATAATATTTTCATTTTAAAATCAATAATCTTACCAAAAATAAGCTTTCACAAGACTTGTGTAAATTTTCTACAGGTCTTTTTTAACAGAATTATAAGTTTTCAGAAAGATATTTTAAGAATCAAAAGCCATTATTTCGTTGATACGAACCGATAAATATTCAAATTATGAAAAAAGTAATGATGCTTTCTGCAGTTTCTTTAAGCCTTCTATTAGGCTCCTGTGTTTCTAAAAAGAAATATACAGAATTAGAAACCCAGCTCGACAACACCCAGAGCGAGTTAATGAAGACAAGAGTAGACAAAGAAGACTGTGAAGAAAAGTACGCGCAAGTACAAGAAAGAGTCTCCAATTATTACGCTAAAATTAATTCGTTACAAGAAGAAAATGATAACAAGCTAGAAATGGTCGATAATATTGCGGCGATGTCTACCAAATCTAAAGAAGCGATGCGCAAAACTTTAGCTAAAGTAGATCCTGAAAAGCTGAAAGATGCTAAAACCTTAAGCGATTCTATTGATGTGGCCGTTTCTTACAATTTAACCAAGTCGTTAAATGAAGGGGAAGATGACGGGATCGATATTAATGTGGAAGAAACCGTAGTACAAATTACCATTTCTGATGAACTATTATTTAAAAGTGGTAGTTATTGGGTAAATCCTAAAGCGAACAAGTTATTAGAAAAAATCGCTAAAGTAGTAAAGTCTGAACCTTCGATGGAAGTCTTGGTAGAAGGTCATACCGACGATCAAACCATTGTTGAAGATTCTTATTTAGAAGATAACTGGGATTTAAGTGTGCGTCGTGCGACTTCGATCGTTAGAGTATTACAAGATAAATACGGTGTTGAGGGTAAGCAATTGATCGCTTCCGGTCGTAGTAGTTATATGCCCTTAGATGATAATGAAACTGCTGAAGGAAGAGAAAAAAACAGAAGAACTCGTATTTTGATTTTACCTAATTTAGATAAGTTTTTAGCGATGTTAGAATCTTAATAATGATCTTAGCTAACTAACCAGAAATAAAAAAAGGTGCTTTTCTCAAAGCACCTTTTTTATTATAAGTTTATAAAGAAGGGAGAAATTACCTCACTCGCTCCTTAAATTTAATATCCAAAGATTGTTCAATTTCTTTTAACTGCGGCAATTCGTGTGGTAAAATGAGTGCTAACGAAATTCCCGAATTCCCTCCACGAGCAGTTCTACCACTTCGGTGGGTGTAATAAGCTAAACTTTCCGGTAATTGATAATGAATCACAAAAGCTAGGTTATTGACATCGATCCCACGAGCAGAAACATCGGTAGAAACTAAGTATTGCAATGTTCCTTTTTTAAAAGCACGCATCACTTTTTCTCGATCGCGTTGCTGCATATTTCCTTCCAAGGCATCTACCGAAAAGCCTTCTTCTTTTAAACTTTTGGTTAGTTTTTGAGCTCCGGCTTTGGTTCGGGTAAAGATAATTCCGCGTTCTTGTCCGCGCTCATCCAATAAACCTATCAACACATCATCTTTATCTTGTCTAGCAACCTGAATATATTGATGCGTGATATTTTTGTTAACCTGATTCGCATTCGGTTCGATACGAATCGCTTTTGAAGACATATATTTTTTGACTAACTGATTTAATTCAGCAGGCATAGTGGCGGAGAATAACCACGTATTTTTCTTAGTTCCGGTATATTTCAGAATCTTATCGAGATCTTCTTTAAAGCCCATGCTCAACATTTCATCGGCTTCATCTAAGACTAAGGTTTTAATGTGCTTCAAGTCTAACGCGCCACGTTCGATCAAGTCCAGCAATCTTCCCGGTGTCGCTACCACAATATGCGTGGGTCGCTTGAGGTTATTGATCTGAATTTGTATTTTTTCACCACCATAAACTTCCTCGGTAAAAATCTTTCCGTCTACGTATTTGGTAAATTTAAAAAGCTGCTTTTTAATCTGTTGCGCTAATTCTCGAGTTGGTGCTAAAATTAACGCCTGAATTACTTGATTTTCAATTTCAATATCCTGAAGAATTGGCAAACCGTAAGCTGCGGTTTTTCCGGTTCCTGTTGGCGCTAAACCAATAAAATCGGTCGATGTTGCTAAAAGTTGCGGAATGGTTTCTTCTTGAATTTCAGTAGGATTAACGATCCCTAATTCTTTTAAACCTTTAATTAAATCTTGACGAATGCCTAATTGCTGAAACGTACTCATGAGTTTTATTTTCTTGCCGCAAAGTTACATTTATAATTGCTTCTGAATACTACTTTTTTCCAGAGATCATTCAACTTGCTAAAAAAATGATAAAAACTTTTCTAATCGCTTAGATTACGCGTACTTTAAAGTAAATGCTAATAAAAAAAGAAAATTATGTCAGTACTAGCTAAAAACCAAAGACAACTCACCGTATATTATGATTCTAAAAGCGAGCTCGGTAAAAAAGTAAGAGCCCATGCAGAATCTTCTAAATTAAAAGTGCTTCCGGTAGATTTATTACAATCAAATTTAACGGGAACAGAATGGGCTGAAGTGGCAGAATTACTAGGAGTTACCGTAGATCAATTGATTGATCAGGATCACCCGATTTTTAAAGAAATTTACGGAGAAAAGCATGTGGAATTAGATGAAAATGATGCGATCAAAGTTTTAGAAAAAAATCCGGAAACGCTTGTATTTCCTATTGGTATTCGTGGTAACCGAGCCATACAAGTAAAACAATCTAACGATTTAAAATCACTTTTTGATACCGATACCGGAGAAATTCCGCAGCCGTAAAATTTTAAAACTGAAATTAAAAAAAGCCTGAATACTTAAGTATTCAGGCTTTTTTGTTTTTGAATTGAAATGAATTAATTCAGCTTCTCTTTAAAATCGTTGATGATTCCTCCTTTTAATAAGACTCTAATTTGTCGGTCACTCATCGAATGTTTGGTAGGAACGCTTATTTGATCTCCGTTTTCTTTTACAATTTGAACTTCGATCGTTTCTTTATTTTTTACGGCTTCTCTAAGATTTGACAATTTGATCGTATCGCCTTGTTCAAATTTTTCATAATCTTTATTATTTTCAAATTCTAACGGAAGGATCCCGAAATTCACCAAATTTTGCCAAGCGATTCTGGCATAACTTTTCGCAATTACTGCCACTTGTCCTAAATATTTTGGTGCAATCGCAGCGTGTTCCCTACTCGATCCCTGCGCATAATTTTCCGCAGCTACAACTATATGTCCGCCAAATTGATCTTTGGTTTCCATCGCACGATCGTAATAAGTCTCATCGATTACCGTAAACGCATATTTACTAATTTCGGGTAAATTACTTCTGAAGGGCAATACCTCTGCTCCCGCTTTTAAAATTTCATCGGTTGAAATGTTATCGCCCATTTTTAATAAGACCGGAACTTCAGCATTATCTTTTAATTCTTCAATATGCGGAAGCGACTTAATATTAGGTCCTTTCTGTAATTCTACACTTTCATTATCTTCTACGGGACCAACCAACATTTCAGTATTGATGATATGAATTTCAGGATCTACATATTCCGGATATTTCATATCATATAATTTTTCCATATCTCTCGGATCGGTAATTTTTCCGGTTAAAGCGGAAGCTGCCGCAGTTTCGGGACTACATAAATGAACTTGGTCGTCTTTGGTACCACTACGATCGGGGAAGTTTCTTGGCATCGTTCTTAGACTAATCGTTCCGCTAGCCGGCGCTTGCCCCATACCAATACAACCCATACAACCACTTTGGTGAAAACGACCTCCGGCAGTGATTAAATTTCCGAAGGTTTTGATGTCGATCATATTTTGAATGATCTGTCGAGAAGTAGGATTAATGTCTAAACTTACTTCCGCGTGAACGGCTTTTCCTTTTACGATCTCTCCGGCAATCCAAAAATCACGTAAGCCCGGATTGGCAGAAGAACCAATCACACACTGACTTATTTCTTTACCCGCAACTTCACTCACTGGTACGACATTACCGGGGCTTGTAGGTAAAGCGATTAAGGGAACCAACTCATCCAATACAATTTCATCGTGGAGATCGTACTCGCAACCTTCATCGGCTTTTAGTTCTTTCCAATCCTCTTCTCGAGTTTGTGATTTTAAAAAGCGTTTGGTCTCTTCATCACTTGGGAAAACAGTGGTGGTCGCTCCCAATTCTGCGCCCATATTAGCGATCACGTGACGGTCCATCGCACTTAAATGTTTTAAACCATCGCCATAATATTCGATAATTTTACCCACGCCGCCTTTTACATCGTGACGTCGAAGCATTTCTAAAATAATATCTTTAGCACTTACCCAATCCGGAAGTTTACCGGTAAGCTTTACGCCCATTACTTGAGGCATTTTTACATAATAAGGCTGGCCGGCAATCGCTGCGGCAACATCTAAACCTCCCGTACCAATGGCCAACATTCCTAAAGAACCGGCAGCACAACTGTGACTATCGGAGCCGACTAAAGTTTTGCCGGGTTTCCCGAAACGCTCCATATGAACGGGGTGACTTACCCCATTACCGGGACGACTAAACCATAATCCGAAGCGCTGAGCTGCAGATTTTAAAAATAAATGGTCGTCGGCATTTTTAAAATCGGTTTGCAGTAAGTTATGATCTACATATTGAACGGCGACTTCTGTTTTTGCGCGATCTAAACTCATCGCTTCTAGTTCTAACTGAACCAAAGTACCGGTGGCATCCTGTAATAAAGCTTGGTCTATTTTGATCCCGATTTCTTTGCCGGGAACAAGTTCTCCTTCAATTAAATGATCGTTAATAAGTTTTTGGGTAACGTTGAGTGCTGCCATGTTAGTTTTTTCTTTTAATTAATTTTTTTATCCCTTAATTTAAAGAATATAGAAGGTAATTAATTGATGTTTAACAAGTTTTTAGGCTTGTTGAAGTTTATAGGAAAAACTTGCTAAATCGGTATTAAAAAAATAGGATTAACTCCAGTGAAATCGTATCTTTAAGATGAATTAAAACAATTAACTATGGATACAAATTTTAACTACGTTCACGTAAGTGCGAGCGAAAGATTAGAAGAGTTTACAAAAGAAAAACTTGATAAATTAAAAGAGCGTTTTGACTTTATTGTTAGCGCCGAAGTATTTTATAAAACCGAAAATTCAACATCGAAAGATAAAGGAAGAATTGCTGAAATCCAGTTAAGTGTTCCCGGTCCTCGAATTTTTGCTTCTGCCAACGAAGAAAATTTTGATATGGCCGTTAGTAAAACGATTTCTGAATTAAAAACTCAGTTACAGAAAAAGAAAGAAAAGATGCAAACGCATCATTAAAATCATAACCACAAAAAAAAGCCGCTGAAATTTCAGCGGCTTTTTTTATAGCTTCTATTTTGTAGATTAATTAGTTTGTTGTGCTGCTTCTTCTTTCATTTCTTCATTCGCCACAATCGCTAACTCTACTCTTCTGTTTTTTGCTCTTCCTTCTGCTGTAGAATTATCATATTTTGGTTGGGTTTCTCCATACCATTTGGTGGTAAATCTTCCGCTAGCTAATCCGTGACCGGTTAAATAACTGGTTACCGATTGTGCTCTTTCTTTAGAAAGAGTCATATTGTAAGCATCGGCCCCCGTGTTATCGGTATGTCCTTCTACCAATACATTGGTGTTGGGATATTCTTTAAAAATACCTACTAATTTATCTAAAGTTTCTTGAGATTTTGCATTGATGTTAGATTTATTAGTCGCAAAATAAACTCCACTATTTTCATCAAAAGTTACGCTAATTCCCTCACCTACTCTGGTTACTTCAGCACCAGGAATTTCTTGTTCAATTTCTTTCGCTTGTTTATCCATGCGGTTCCCGATGTAAGCTCCGGCAGCACCACCAACTACTCCACCAATAATAGCGCCTAAAGCGGTATTATCACCATCGCCAACATTGTTACCAATAACTCCACCAATTACAGCACCACCGGTAGCACCAATAGCTCCGCCTTTTTGGGTGTTATTCGCATTTTTAACGGCATCACAACTGTAAAAAAGTAGTGATAATGCCATCACGACTACTAACGATTTATTTGCAATTTTTTTCATAATCTATTTTTTAGTTGAATTAATAATTAGACTTTATAAAACTCATACGTATTTTAAAAGGCTGACCTTCATAAGAAACCGTTTGTTCCCAAACCATATTGGTTTCGGTAAGAGAAACTAGATTTAGGCGAAAACCGGTATTTATTTTTCGAGCATTTTCCCCTTCAGCAATTGGCTTTAATGTAAAATCGTACAAACCACTATCCGGCGTTTCTTCCTGAACCGCCCAAGCAAAATTTCTCGTTCCGCTCATACAATCGGCGCCTGAAAGGGTGTAAGTTCCTTTATTATTATTGTTCACAAAATTCCACGAAGAGTTTCTAAAACAGTTAGCAGAAGCGTCTTGAAATAAAGTAACATCTACAAATCCTGAATTATTAGGGTAAGTAATATTCGTAAGCGTCCAATCTCCCGAAAAGGTTCGCTCGGCTTGTCGTTCGATTTTGGTAGTTCCACAGGCTACTAATAATAAGCAGACCGCAACTACAGAAAAGATTTTTTTCATAATTTAAAAATGATTGGTTATCAACTTTGTTCAAATGATTTCCATCAAATTTAAATTCAGCCTCGTTTTTTTGGATGAATATTAAGAATGTTTAACTATAAATTGTTAAAGTTTGCCTAAGAATTAATAGGCTAAAAGTTCTTCTAAGCTAGTCGCTAAGCGATGTTTAGCCAAATATTTCTCTTCCAAATTCGCTGCGAAAGGAATTGGTGTTGGCAAACTAGCTACACGTTTGATCGGTGCATCTAAGTCTTCAAAACAATGCTCTGCAATAAGCGCAGAGATATCAGACATGATTCCGCCAAACATCGAATCTTCTTGCAATAACAATACTTTACCGGTACGTTTTACTGAATTGAAAATAGCTTCTTCATCTAAAGGTTGAAGAGTTCGTAGATCGATCAGATCGGCATCGATTTCTGCATTTGAAGCTAAATGATCTAGCGCCCAATGAACCCCGGCGCCATAGGTAATGATACTTACCGAATTACCCTCTTTTAAATGAGCAGCTTTACCTAATGGAATTGTAAAATAATCTTCTGAAACTTCTTGACGAATACTTCTATATAAAGCTTTATGCTCAAAAAAAAGCACAGGATTCGGGTCTTCGATGGAAGCGGTTAATAAACCTTTCGCATCCTGAGGAAAAGCAGGATAAACTACTTTTAAACCGGGAGTTTTAGTGAACCAGGCTTCATTGGTTTGGCTGTGAAACGGTCCGGCACCAACTCCTGCTCCACAAGGCATTCTTACCACGACATCGGCATTTTGATTCCATCTGTAATTTATTTTTGCGAGGTAGTTCACGATAGGATTAAATCCGCTAGAAACAAAATCGCCGAATTGCATCTCGACGACTGCTTTCATCTTATTCATAGAAAGTCCCATAGCAGCAGCAACTATTCCGGATTCACAAATCGGTGTGTTGCGAATTCGATCTTTCCCGAATTTTTCTACAAAACCTTCGGTAATTTTAAAAACCCCGCCATAATCGGCGATGTCTTGTCCCATCACCACTAACTCATCGTACTTTTCTAAAGATTGACGTAATCCTTCCGAAATGGCATCGATCAATCGAATTTCTTTTTTAGCGGAAGTAGGTTTTGTTTCGGTAAATTGAAAAGGCGCATACACATCATTTAACTCCTCTTCTACCGTAGAGTTTATCGGCTCTTCAGCATTGGCTAATTTTAGATGTTCGTTGATCTCTTTTTTTATGGCTTTTCTAAATTGTGTATCTTGTTCTTCGGTTAGGGTTCCCTGTTCTAATAAATACTGCTGAAAATTAGTAACCGGATCTTTTTTCTCCCAAGTATCCATTAATTCCTGCGGAACATATTTGGTACCACTCGCCTCTTCGTGACCGCGCATTCTAAAGGTTTTAAACTCAAGAAGTACCGGTCTTGGGTTTTTACGAAGGCTAATGGCGATCTCGTTTACTTTTTGGTAAACTTCTAAAATATTATTACCATCGATGATATGTGCTTCCATCCCGTAACCTTTTCCGCGATCGGCAATATGCTCGCAGAAATACTGTTCGTTGGTGGGCGTTGAAAGTCCGTAACCATTATTTTCAATACAGAATAAAACCGGTAATTGCCAAACGGAAGCAATATTGAGGGCTTCGTGAAAATCTCCTTCACTGGTACCGCCTTCTCCGGAAAATACAGCAGTTACTTTCTTTTCATTTCTTAATTTATGAGCCAACGCAATCCCATCGGCCACACCTAATTGCGGACCCAAATGCGAGATCATTCCTACGATTTTGAATTCTTGCGTACCAAAATGAAAACTACGGTCTCGCCCTTTGGTAAAACCACTCTTTTTACCTTGCCATTGTGAAAATAACCGATGTAACGGAATTTCTCTGGTGGTAAATACCCCCAAATTTCGGTGCATCGGTAAGATGTATTCTTCTTTTTCTAAAGCAGAAGTTACTCCTACAGAAATCGCTTCTTGCCCAATACCGCTAAACCATTTCGAGATTTTACCCTGTCGAAGCAGCACTAGCATTTTTTCTTCAATTAAACGGGGTTTTAAAAGGCGCTTGTACAGACTTAATTGTACCTCTTTTGAAGTTTCAAATTGAGCAAAATTGAATAAACTTGTTTCTGCGGTAGTTACCGATTTCATAAATATTAGAAATGTTTTTTATCAAAATTATAATATTTCATCATTCAGCCTAATAAAATTCAGACTATTTTAGTTAAGAAGCCTATTTAAAAGAATATTAGCAAAACCTTACTATTAAAAATTAAAGAAATTCCTTAGCTTTGTTTTATTCCAAAACAATACATATGTCTATTAATAATATACCTAGCGTAGATCTTGCCGATTTTATTTCTGAAGATCCTAAGCGTAAAGAAAAATTTGTCAACGAAATTGGTAAAGCCTACGAAGAGATCGGGTTTGTTTCTTTAAAAAACCACTTTTTAAGTGACGATCTAGTCGAAGAACTTTATAAAGAAGTAAAAGCTTTTTTTGATTTACCGGTAGAAGTAAAACAGAAATACGAAATCGAAGGGCTTGGCGGACAGCGTGGTTACATCTCTTTTGGAAAAGAACATGCCAAAGGAAAAAAAGAAGGAGATTTAAAAGAATTTTGGCATTTTGGGCAAGAACCTGATGAAGATGCCAATTTAAAAGAAGATTATCCTGCTAACGTTCAGGTGGAAGAATTAAAAGACTTTAATCCTACCGGGATGGAAGCTTACCGAATGCTTGAAAAAACCGGGATTTATGTGCTGCGTGCTTTAGCAATTTACATTGGTTTAGAAGAGCATTATTTTGATCATTGGGCAAGCAACGGAAACAGTATCTTAAGACCTATACATTACCCGCCAATTACCGAAGAACCAAAAGGTGCGGTAAGAGCCGGTGCACACGGAGATATTAACTTGATTACGCTATTAATGGGAGCTTCTACCGGCGGACTTCAAGTCTTAAGAAAAGATGGCGAGTGGATCGATGCGAAACCTGCAGAAGACGAATTGGTGATTAATGTGGGTGATATGTTAGAGCGTCACACCAATAATAAATTACGTTCAACCATTCACCGCGTGGTGAATCCACCAAAAGAACAATGGGGTGAACCTCGCTACTCTATTCCATTTTTTATGCATCCGCGAAGTGATATGCGTTTAGATTGTTTAGACGAATGTATCGATGAACATCATCCAAAACAATATGAAGATATTACCGCAGGAGAATTTTTACACCAGCGTTTAGTGGAAATTGGATTAATTAAAGAAGACAAGTAATCTAATGGATTTACAAGACCAGCTTAAAAATCTGTTTCCCGATCACGAGCCAGAAGAAACTCCGCAAGAAGATAATGTTCAAGACAATCTTTGGCTACAAGACGATCCTTTGATTTGTAAATACGAAAAGCGTAAAGGGAAGCCCATCACGATTATTGAAGGTTATACCGGTGCCGATGAAGATTTTAAAAAACTAGCCAAAGAGATCAAAACCACTTTAGGCGTTGGCGGTAGTTTTAAAAACGAGAAAATTATCATTCAGGGAGATTATCGTCCGCAAATCATGGAAATGCTGCAAGATAAAGGCTTTCAAGTAAAACGCGTTGGCGGATAATCTATGGCGAATAATATGCTTCATATTACCAATGGCGATAGCCTTACCGAGAAAATGAGTCAGCTCAATCTTCCCGGAGAAGTGGTTGTTTGGCGAGAAATGCTCTGTGAAGGTGAAACTGTACAAGAGATTGGTTGTGAAGAATTTATTAAAGCACGACAATCTTTTTTAGAGAAATTCTACCAAATTCCGCCTGAAGATTATGAAGTGAAATTTGTTTCGCAATTAAAAAAACTAGCTCAAGCCGAAGATTATGATGAAATTATCCTTTGGTTTGAGTTCGATTTATTTTGCCATATTAATATGGTGGCGGCCATTTCGTATTTATTTCAGCTCAATATTCAAAAGCCTATTTACTTAGTTTGTAGCAAACGCTTAAAAGGTGAAAAAAAGCTTCAGGGTTTATCGCAACTTACACAAAAAGAACTGCTGAATCACTTCAACCATAAAATTTTACTGAATGAAGATGATCTCGAACTCGCAGAATTAGTGTGGAAACTTTACTGCGGTAATAATCCGCTTCGCTTAAAACCAGAGATCAAGAAAAACTCAAATTTCGAGTATTTATCGAGTTGTTTGCGAGCTCATATTGAGCGTTTTCCGAATGTGAAATCAGGATTAAACTCATTAGAAGCTAATCTGTTAAAACTAATCGTTTCACATACCATTACCAGTCACAATCAGCTTTTAGGTTATTCATTAGAATATCAAGGTTATTATGGGTATGGCGACTCCCAAATGCTACGTATAATCGATAATTTAAAGTCATTTATGTATTTCGATAATCATAAATATACCCTGACCGAAGAAGGCAAAATGGCTTTAAATAAATCGCAGAATTTCTACCAAGAACTCAAAGACGATTTGTATTATGGTGGAGCAAAAAAATACGACTTTCTCTATGATGACGAATCGCATCACTTATTAAAATTATAACCATGCCTATTAAGGAATCTGAACTTGTGTTAAATGAAGACGGTAGTATTTATCACCTTCATCTACTTCCCCATCAAATTGCCGATACCATTATTACCGTTGGCGATCCTGAGCGTGTGGAAAAAGTAACAAAACACTTTGATGAGATCGAAGTAAAAGTTAGTAAACGAGAATTTCATACCCAAACCGGAAGTTACAAAGGAAAACGAATTACTGTCATTTCCACAGGAATTGGTACCGATAATATCGATATTGTTTTTAATGAATTAGATGCTCTTGCCAATATCGACCTGAAAACGCGAGAAGTAAAAACAGCGCTTAAAAAATTAAACTTTATAAGAATTGGGACTTCGGGAGCTATACAAAAAGATATTCCGATCAATTCCTTAATTGCTACAGAAACGGCTATTGGTTTTGATAGTTTGCTTCATTTTTACAAAAGTGAAACCATACAAGATACCAAGATCGCTTCAGAAGTTTTACAGCAATTGGCGATGGCGAGTTTTAAAGCCCGACCGTATGTGATCAAAGGTTCAAAAAAATTACTGAAGTATTTCTCTTCGTTTGAAGAAATTAAAACCGGTATTACCGCGACCAATGTTGGTTTTTATGCTCCACAAGGGCGAGTTTTGCGTGCCGAATTGCAAGATGAACATTTTATGCAAAAGCTCTCTAATTTTAAATACAACAAACAAAAGATCACGAATCTCGAGATGGAAACCAGCGGAATTTACGGTATGTCTCGACTGTTAGGCCATCGTGCTATTTCTCTCAATGCCATTTTAGCCAACAGAATTACAGGAGAATTTAGTAAAAATCCGGAAGAAATTGTTAACCAGCTCATCACCTTTACATTAGACAAGATCGCGGCATTCTAACGTTTTTATTTAACAGAACTTTAAAAATGGCTAAGCCCGCTAATTTGTAGTTTTAGCAAAAATTTATTTGATGACAGAAACGCAAGACGAAAGGTTTCAGCATAGAGATTTAGACTGGCTTAATTTTAATGAACGGGTATTGCAAGAAGCCGCCGATAAAAGCAATCCTGTATTAGAACGCTTAAAATTTCTGGCCATTTTCTCTTCGAATTTAGATGAATATTATCGGGTTCGTGTTTCTCAACTGCGCCAAATAAAAAAAATCAAGAAAAGTCTTCGTAAAAAACTTGCGCTAAAACCTAATAAAAAGGTAAAGCAAATCATCAAAGAAGTTAAAGAGCAACAAATTCAATTCGGTCAGATTTTTAAAGATGAAATTTTACCGGAGCTTGCTGAACATCATATTCATCTTATTCAACATCAAGATTTCTCGAAAGATCAATTCGTTCAGGCTAAACTTATTTATCAAGATAAAATCAAAGAACATCTTGAGCCACAGTTGGTCGATTTTGAGAAGAAAAATCAGTTATTTTTAGAAAATAACACCATCTATTTTTTTATCACTTTTGAAAATTGTGAAGAAGCCGGTGTCGTTAATATTCCGGTAGAACAAGTCGGTAGGTTTATCGAGCTTAAAAATGAAGGTAAAGAGCATTTCATCAGTTTTATTGATGATATTATTCGTGCAGAAATTCATGAAGTTTTTCCGAAGCGAAAAGTCGCCGGTATTTACCAAGTAAAAATGTCTCGTGATGCTGAATTGTATATCGACGATCAATTTAACGGAGTGTTAGCGGAAAAGATTTATGAATCGCTAGAACAACGTACCGACGGGCAACCTACACGTTTGTTGTACGATGCAGAAATGCCCAAAGAACTTCAGAAGAAACTTCGAAAGCATTTAGGTTTAGGAAAAATTGATATGATGCCGGGCGGGAAATATCATAATTTTAGTGATTTTTTCTCCTTTCCCGATCCTACAGATAATTCAGATTTAAAATACGAAGACCTCACTCCTATTCCACATAAAAATTTTGAAGCAACAAGCGATTATTTTAAGTTAATTAAAGATAAAGACCAATTACTGCATTTCCCCTATATGTCTTTTTCGTACGTAGAAAATTTAATAGAACAAGCAGCTGAAGATAACGATGTTGTTTCGATCAAGATTTCTTTATATCGTGTTGCCGATGAGTCTGCTTTAACCAGTTCGTTGCTAAAAGCTTTAGAAAAAGGAAAAGAAGTAACCGTTTTTATTGAAGCAAAAGCACGTTTCGATGAAGAAAATAACATTACTTGGGGAAGAAAATTTGAAGAAAAAGGAGCCAATGTTATTTACAGTTATCCCAAAATTAAAGTCCACTCCAAGATCTTTTTAATCGATAGAATCGAAGCCGGAGAAAGCGTAAAATATGCTTATATTGGTACCGGTAATTTTAATGCAGAAACCAGTAAGTTGTACTGTGATCACGCCTTATTTACCGCCCATAAAAAAATTACTAAAGAACTCGACCGGGTTTTTAAAGTTTTAGAAGGTGAATTAATTATTCCCCGAGCAAAAAACTTATTAGTTTCTCCTTTTGAAACCCGAAGAGAATTCACCCAAATGATTCTCCACGAGATTGATGAAGCTGAAGCGGGTCGTGAGGCGAAGATCACTGCTAAAATGAATAGTTTAGAAGATGAAGAAATTATTGATCTGTTGTATCGTGCCAATAAGAGCGGCGTTAAAATTCGATTGTTAGTTCGTGGATTTACTTGTTTGATCGCCGGTGTAAAAGATTTAAGTGAGCATATTTATATTACCAGTATTTTAGATCGATTTTTAGAACATGGAAGAATATATATTTTTCATAATGGCGGCGAAGAACGTATCTTTATGGGCAGTGCCGATTGGATGAACCGAAATTTAAACCGTCGAATCGAAGTTTTGGCACCTATTTTTGATGAAGACATCAAGCAAGAATTAAAAGAAATTTTACAACTTCAATTAAACGATAACGTAAAAGCGAGAGTCCAAGACTATACCGGGAAAAATGAATATGTAGCTCACGATGAAAAAAAGCCTATTCGTTCTCAATATGAAATTTATAAGTATTTACAGAAAAAACATTCTTAATGACGAAGATTACCGTTGGTGGCGTACCAGAGCATTTTAATTACCCTTGGCATATTGCCATTAGAGAACAGCTTTTTGAAAAAGAAGGCATCGAAGTAGAATGGATCGATTTTTATGGCGGAACCGGAGAACTAAGTGAAGCCTTAAAAAATAATGAGATCGATATTGCTATTATGCTTACAGAAGGTATTGTGAAAGAAATTATCGAAGGTAGTAACTTCAAAATTTTACAAAACTATATCTCTAGTCCGTTAATTTGGGGTATTCACGTTGCTGCTAATTCTCAATATAAGTCAATTTCAGATTTAGAACATACCAAAGCCGCTATTAGCCGTTATGGTTCAGGTTCGCACCTGTTAGCTTATGTTAACGCTAAAAATCAAGGTTGGAATACGCAAGAATTAGATTTTGAAGTCGTGAATGATCTTTCCGGTGCTATTGAAGCTTTACCCAATGATGATGCGCAATATTTTATGTGGGAGCATTTTACCACCAAACCTTTAGTCGATGACGGCACCTTTAGAAGAGTTGGCGATTGCCCGAGTCCTTGGCCGTGTTTTGTCATTGCTTCTACAGAAGATTACCTAAATGTGAATTCTTCAGCGATTGAAAAATTACTTTCTGTTTTAAATACGATTACCGAAGATTTTAAAAATATTGAAAATTTAGCCGAGATTTTAGCGGAAGAATACCAGCAAAAAGAAGAAGATATTGCTTTGTGGTTAGAAAAGACAGAATGGGGACAACAGCAAATTAAAAAAGAAACCATCGAAGAAACTCAAAATCAGTTATTTGATTTAAATCTCATCGAGAAAAAGCTCCCTTTTAAGAACTTTGTAGCAAATTCTTAATTTTTTCTAAAATAAATACGCAACCATTTCGTTATTATTGCGTCTACCTTGTAGAACCAGTAAAACGAATATATGCTAACCTTTCTTATCATCTTAGGATGTTTACTACTTCTAAATGTTTTAATCTTTATTTTTAGTAGGAATAAAGTGGAAGACACAAGCGCGCCTAAACATAAGCGTGCTACTTATGAAGAAGAAGTAAGAAAAGTAAATACGCAACGATCGGTTACCACTCCACAGCTTCAAGATGCTTCGTAGTTAAAAACGCATTGGTTTTGCTAAAATGTTTATTCCCAAACCAATAGCCTCTGTTTGCACTTAAAGGTGAAGGATGCCCGGAAGTTAAAATATGATGCTTATTTTTATCAATGAGCTTAGCTTTTTTCTTTGCAAAACCTCCCCAAAGTAGAAAAACAACATTTTCTTTTTCTGATGAAATCGTAGAAATTACCTGATCGGTAAATTGCTCCCAACCTTTACCTTGATGACTCGCAGCTTCATGTGCTCTAACCGTTAGGGTGGCATTCAGTAATAATACGCCTTGCTTTGCCCAACGCTCTAAATTTCCGGTTTTAGGAAATGGCTTTCCAAGATCTTGCTCAATTTCTTTGAAAATATTAATTAATGAAGGTGGCATCGCAATATGATCTTTTACAGAAAAGCATAAACCGTTCGCTTGATCTATTCCGTGGTAAGGATCTTGACCAATAATTACCACTTTTAATTCATCAAATTTACAATGATCAAAAGCTGCAAAAATATCTTGGCCTTTTGGGTAACACGTATGGTTTTGGTATTCATTTTTTACAAATTCGACCAAATCTTTAAAATAGGCTTTGTCAAATTCTTCATTTAAATGCTTTTTCCAGCTTTCATCTATGTTTACCTTCATAAAATATTCTTTAAATTTGCGTCGCTACGAATGTAGAAAATTGCTATGATAAAAATAACAGAAAAGACTTTAAAAGACTTAGAATTTCCGACGGTTTGCCAACAAATAAGTGAATTTTGTGTCACTGATCTCGGCCGTGAAAAATGCTTACAAATTCAGCCTTTTCAGAAAGCCTCAGAAATTTTATTTTCTTTACATCAAACCAACGAATATAAATCTTCAGAACTTCAGGAAACCCGCATTCCTAATCACGGTTTTGATGCGATCGATAACGAAATTAAATTTCTAAATATTGAAGAAAGTATTTTAGAAGTTGCGGGCATTCGTAAAATTCAGTCCATTTCTAATACGGTAAATGCGCAGATCTTATATTTCAGAAAATATAAAGAGATTTACCCAAGCCTTTACCAAACTACCGATGAAGTAGAATTTACCAAACATTTGGTAGAGAAAATCGATGAGATCATTAATCATTTTGGAGAAATTAAAGATGATGCTTCGCCGCTACTTCAAAAAACACGAAGAGCGATTAATTTAGTACGCGGACAAATTAATTCGAGCTTTTCCAGTGCGCTTTCCAAATACCACAGCGCCGGATATTTAGATGAAATTAAAGAAACCGTCGTAGAAAATATTCGGGTATTGGCGGTAACAGCTATGCATCGTCGTAAGGTAAAAGGTTCTATTTTAGGAAGCTCTAAAACCGGAAGCATTGTTTACATTCAGCCGGAAGCAACTTTGCAACATGCCCGAGAATTAAATAACCTTCAGTATGAAGAAAAGCAAGAAGTAAAACGCATTCTAAAAGAGCTTACCGAATATATTCGACCGGCTCGCCCGTTATTAATTCAATACCAAGAATTATTAAGCGAGATCGATGTGATCGCGGCAAAAGTGACCTATGCTAAAAAATTAAATGCGGTTTTACCTAAAATCACAAAATCTAGGGAGTTGGAGTTAAAAGAAGCTTATCACCCACTCCTCTATTTAACCAATAAAAATTCTAACAAAACAACGCATCCGCAAGATATTTCGTTAATGCCTGATAACAGGATTATTGTAATTTCTGGTCCGAATGCCGGCGGAAAAAGTATTACTCTAAAAACCGTTGGTCTTTTGCAGGTGATGTTGCAAAGCGGAATGTTAGTTCCCGTTCACGAATATAGCAGAATGTGCTTTTTTATGAAAGTTTTAACCGATATTGGTGACAATCAAAGCATTGAAAATCACTTAAGTACCTACTCGTACCGTTTAAAGAATATGAAACATTTTCTTCGGAAATGTGATGACAAAACCCTCTTTTTAATCGATGAATTTGGGACCGGAAGTGATCCAGAATTGGGTGGTGCTTTAGCAGAAACCTTCTTAGAAGTTTTTTACGAGAAAAACAGCTACGGAATTATCACAACGCATTACGCCAATTTGAAGAAAATGGCGCAGGAAACCGAAGCGATTTCAAATGCTAATATGTTGTTTGATTCTAAAACTTTAGAGCCGGTTTACAAACTACATTTAGGAGAAGCCGGAAGCTCTTTCACCTTTGAGGTCGCTCAGAAAAACGGAATCCCGTATAGCTTAATTAACCGCTCTAAAAAGAAAGTAGAACGCGGTAAAATTAGATTCGATAAAAGTATTGCCAAATTACAACAAGAACGTTCTAAGCTATCTAAAACCACTTCGAGCTTAAAAGAAAAAGAAGAAAAAGCTGCGGAAGAACAACGACGTTTAGATGAAATTAATGCGAAAGTTCAGCAAAAATTGGAAGGTTTTCAAGAGTTATACGACAGTAATCAACGTATGATTTTCTTAGGTCAAAAAATAGATGATCTAAGTGAGAAATTCTTCAACAACAATAATAAAAAAGCTTTAATTGGCGAGTTTTTAAAATTGGTAGCGATCGAAAATTCGAAGCGTAAAAAAGAATCGAAAAAGAAAAAAGAAGCCAAGAAAAAGCAAGAGCAAAAAATAAAACAAGAAGCTGAAAAGAAAATTCAGGTGATTCGTGTAAAGAAGCAAGAAGAGAAGAAAAAACAAGTTGAAGAAGAAAAGAAAGCGGAAGAAAAGAAAATCGTCTCTTTTAAAGTGAATGACCGTGTACGTTTAGAAGATAGTCGCTCGGTAGGAACGATCGATAAAATTGAAAAAGGAAAAGCAATCATCAATTACGGAATGTTTACCACCGAGGCCGATTTAAGTAAATTAGAACTGGTGCAACGCGCTAAAAAATAATGCAGGAACTCCCAAAACATAAAAAAATAATATTATTCGATGGTGTTTGCAATCTGTGCAATAACGCCATCAATATTATTATTGATCACGATAAAAAAGATATATTTCGCTATGCTTCCTTACAAAGTGAAATTGGGCAGCAACTTACCCAAGAACGTGGGATCGATACTTCTGAAATCGATTCGATGATTCTAATCGATCCGGGAACTGCTTATTACATTAAATCGACGGCAGCCTTGCAAATTGCCAAGCATCTATCGGGTGGTTACAAATTATTGAGTTATTTTCTATTTCTACCGGAAGGTTTTAGAAATATGGTTTACGATGTAATCGCCAAAAATCGGTATAAATGGTTCGGGAAAGAAGATCATTGCCGCATCCCTACTCCAGAACTTAAAGCGAAATTTTTAGAGTAATTTTAAATTGAATGATTTCTTATGCCAACGTCATTCCGGGCTTGACCCGGAATCTCATCATCATTTGAAATGAAATTTAGACTTGCTTTTTTCTAATTGTCACATCGAGCAGAGTCGAGATGTTTCATATGATTTTTCTAAAGATAACAACTCCTAACATTAGAAAAAAATTAAAAAAAACTCATAAAGATGTGACCCTGAATCAAGTTCAGGGTGACGTTCTTATTGATAATTGAATTACTTTTTATAATTATCGTTCCAGTTTTTTACTAAGGGAACTTCGCGAAGTTTACCGACAGATTTTGCCACTAACATTGAAACCGAAGCATCTCCGGTAACATTTACCGTGGTTCTACACATATCTAAGGGTCGATCGATCGCAAAGATCAAGGCCAATCCCGCTTCCGGAATTCCGGCTTGTGCCAATACAATGACCAACATTACCATTCCTGCTCCGGGAACCGCTGCAGAACCGATCGAAGCTAAGGTTGCGGTAGCAATAATTCCCAACTGTGTTCCAAAATCTAAGTCCATTCCAAAAGCTTGGGCAATAAATACCGCAGCAACGGCTTGGTAAAGACTAGTACCATCCATATTGATCGTGGCACCAATCGGTAATACAAAACTTGAAACTTCTTTTTCGACACCTAAATGCTCTTCTACTCGTTCCATTGTCACCGGTAATGTCGCTGCACTTGAACTCGTAGAAAAAGCTAACAATTGTGCAGGAGAAATACCGTTAATAAAAAATGAAGGAGTTTTTTTGGTAAACACCCAAACCAATAATGTATAAACCCCGATCATTAATAACAAACCTCCAATAACACACAAGGCGTACATTCCTAAGGCGGCAAATAAATCGGCGCTTGGTGCTTCTACTACTAATGCCGCTAGAAGCGCAAACACTCCAAACGGAGCGGTAAGCATGATGATATCGATCATCTTTAAGATGACTTCATTAAAACCATCAAAAAACTTTTTTACCGGTTCTGCCTGTTCTTCAGGAATTAAAATGAGTCCGATTCCGAAGAAAATCGCAAAGAATATTACCTGTAACATATTGGCATTACTTCCTGCTGCGCCTACAATGTTACTCGGCACAATATCAACTAAGGCTTGTAAAGGTCCGGCTTCTTTTTGTTTTTCAGCATCTTGGCGTTTTAATTCGGCATCACCACCATAACTTTCAACTAATTCAGCTCGTGTTTCTTCTGTGATGGTAGAACCCGGTTTTATTAAATTCACGACGACTAAGCCGATAGAAACAGCGATGATCGTGGTGAGTATATAAGTTCCAATGGTTCGGAAACCCATTTTAGAAAGCTGAGAAATATCTTTTAAATCGGAAACTCCTTTAATTAACGAAGCTAATATTAACGGAACTGCAATTAATTTAAGGGCGTTAATAAAGATGGTTCCAAAAGGTTTGATCCAATCTTCAATAAAATCTGCTCCCCAAGAAAAGTTGGTCATAATGAGGGCAAAAACTACCCCTAACGCCATTCCTAATAATATTTGCCAATGTAATGCGAGTTTCTTCATCTATATTATTTATGCTTTTGTTGTTCTGTTGATTAATAAAAAATCGGCGATCACTAGTGCTGCCATCGCTTCTACGATGGGTACAGCTCTAGGAACGACGCAAGGATCGTGACGACCTTTACCTTCCATTTCTACTTTTTCACCTTGGCTATTAATGGTTTCCTGTTTTTGCATCAAGGTAGCCACCGGTTTAAAAGCTACTTTAAAATGAATATCCATTCCGTTAGAAATTCCGCCTTGTACGCCACCGCTAAAATTGGTTTTGGTACTTCCGTCTTCATTAAAATGGTCGTTATGTTCACTACCTCTCATTTGAGCGCCTTCAAAACCACTTCCGTATTCAAACCCTTTTACTGCATTAATCGACAGCATGGCTTTCCCTAATTGAGCGTGAAGTTTATCAAAAACCGGTTCTCCCAATCCTACAGGAACATTTTTAATCACGCAAGAAACGACACCACCAACGGTATCTCCTTCTTTTCGAATCTGTTTGATATAGGTTTCCATTTCCGAAGCTTTTTCAGCATTCGGGCAACGAACAGGATTTTTTTCAATTTCAGCAAAATCGATAGCATCGGTTTCTTCTAGTTGAATTTTCCCTACGGAAGAAACATAGGCCTGAAACTGAATAGATGTTAAGAATTGTTTCGCAACGGCTCCTGCCACTACTCGGCAAGCTGTTTCGCGAGCAGAACTTCTTCCTCCGCCGCGATAATCACGGTTTCCGTATTTTTGATCGTAGGTATAATCGGCGTGACTTGGTCGGTAAACATCTTTAATATGCCCATAATCTTTAGATTTTTGATTGGTGTTTTCAATGACGAAACCAATCGAAGTTCCGGTAGTTTTACCCTCAAAAATTCCTGATAAAAATTCTACGGTATCCGGTTCTTTTCGTTGAGTAACGATTCTAGATTGTCCAGGTTTACGTCTATTTAATTCATTTTGAATGGCTTCCAGATCGATTTCAACGCCAGACGGACAGCCATCAATAATTCCTCCGATCGCTTTTCCGTGAGATTCACCAAAAGTGGTTACTTTAAATATTGTTCCGAAGGAATTTCCTGCCATAGTGTGATTTTCAACAAATGTAAATTTTTCAAAAGAAATTTAAAAGTTTCGAGGACATTCAATTAATTTAATATTCAAGATTAAAGTGTAATAATTAATTCAACATTGCTTAATATGTAATTAATATAATTCTCTTTCATCTTTTATTTCTTTGTTGGCAAGAAAAGATGCTATACGAGTGAAAAAGAGAAAGGTTGATTTAGTAGTAATTTCAGATGTGCATTTGGGGACTTTTGGTTGCCACGCGAAAGAGTTACTTCTTTATTTAAATAGCATTAAGCCCAAAAAACTAATCCTAAACGGAGATATTGTTGATATTTGGCAGTTTAGAAAGCGTTACTTTCCAAAATCTCATCTAGAGGTCATTAAAAAAATTATCGACCTGTCTGCTAAAGGTACCGAAGTTACTTACATTACCGGTAATCATGACGATTTACTTCGGAAGTTTACAGATGTAGAAATGGGCAGAATTTCGCTGGTCGATAAATTGGTTTTAGAACTCGATGGTAAAAAAGCTTGGTTTTTTCACGGTGATGTTTTCGATGCTTCTATCCAAAATGCTCGGTGGTTGGCAAAGCTTGGCGGTTGGGGTTATGATATTCTTATTCTTATCAATCGTTTTGTGAATTGGTGCTTAACGCGTATGCATCGGGAGAAATTTTCACTCTCTAAAAAAATAAAAAACGGAGTCAAAAAGGCTGTTAAACATATTCAAGATTTTGAGCAAGTAGCATCGGACCTTGCCATAGAAAATGAATATAAATATGTGGTTTGCGGACATATACATCAACCGCAAATGGTTCGAAAAGTCAACAAATTCGGGACTTGTCTTTATTTAAATTCGGGAGATTGGGTTGAAAATTTAACTTCGCTAGAATACCATAAAGGTCGCTGGGATTTAAAACACTTCAACAAAGAAGAGTATGAACCCGAAGTTAGTGAAGAACAAGATTTTAAAGAAATGCAAAACTTGGTTGCCGCAATTACTATCACTTCGAAAAATCGATAAAAAATAAATAGTATATTTGTTGCAAAACCCAAGCAATGAAGAAATTTAGATTATTTTTCCTTTTAATTTTAGTAACTACATTGGTTAGTTGCTCTAGTGATGACAGCAGTAACGATACTGAAGAAGTGGTTTCTAATCATTTCCCTTTAACCGTAGGAAATTCTTGGACCTATAATAATGAAACAGCTTATGAAGATGGGACTTTCGATAATTCTCAAGAAACGATAAGTGTTGCTTCAAGTAATGAAGCTCAAGGTGTAACTTATTATAGCCTAACATCGAATCTGCCTCCTTTACAGCAAGGTTTTGTGACCGGAATACTTACTAATGGTGAATTAACCGCTGCAGACAATCAATTAATTTATAATGGCGAATTATCGATTAACCTATCTGAAATGGGTATTCCCGATGCTGAAAATTTAACGATACCGTTAGTTAATGTAATTATGTTTGATGCAGATGCGAATACAGGGAATACATTAACTGCAGATTTAGATAACAGTTTTACACAGTCAATCCCTGTTCAAGGAACAGACATTCCCTTTACTTTTGAATATGATTTAGAAACTTTTCAAGGAGATTTTCTCGAAAGCTATACGACAAATGAAATGAGTTTTGAAGATGTTTTTAGCGCTGATATTATTGTAACTATAGAGATTAATGCAAATTTTTCAGGAATCACTATTCCGGTTTTAGATAGTCAAGAAGCTATACAAATAACCAATTACTATGCAGATAATGTAGGAATGATCTACAGTGAAACTGCTATAAATTATAATTTTGAAGCTATCAATTTACCAACTGTTCCAGAAATACCTGATTACAGTGTAAATTATTCACAAACAATTGAATCATATACTATTGTTGAAGAATAATTAAAGTTTTACTTTAATAAGAAATCTTTTAAAATGCTTACCGGATGGTGAGCATTTTTTTGTGTCCCGTCTTTAATTTGATGCCGGCAACTTGTACCGTTAGCTACGATAATGGTATTCTTTTCTGCTTTTCTCACTGCCGGAAAAAGTGTTTGCTCTCCAATTTGCATACTGATCTCGTAATGCTGCTTTTCATAACCAAAACTACCGGCCATCCCACAACAACCAGACGGAATAATGGTCACCTTAAAATTTTCAGGTAAGTTCAATAAGTCAAAAGTATGTTTTACGTTAGACATTGCTTTTTGATGACAATGTGCGTGAATTTTAATGTTTTTCTTTTCACTGCTGAATTGTGCTGAAGTAATTTTTCCTTTTTCTATTTCTGCGGAAAGAAATTCTTCAATTAAAAACGTCTTTCTCGCTAATGCGGAAGCTTCTTCCCTATCTTCAGCTAAACGCAAATATTCATCCCGAAAAGATAAAATAGCGGAAGGTTCGATCCCGATCAACGGAATTTCTTCAGAAACTATATCTTTAAAAACTTCAATATTCTTATTTGCTAATACTTTCGCTTCTTCCAGAAAACCTTTAGAAATATAGCTTCTGCCACTTTCTTCGTGAGCAACGACTTTTACTTCATAACCTAAACCTACCAATAATTCGATTGCATCGATCCCAATATTGGTATCAAGTAAATTGGTAAATTCATCTATAAATAAATAAACTTGCCCTATTTTTTTCTGCGGAATTAATTGAATCTTTCCTGTATCAATTAACTGTCGTAAACTCTTTTTAGCCACTTTTGGTAACGAACGTTCTGGAGCGACACCTATCATTTTTTTGATAATTCCGCTAGAAATTTTATGGGTAAATAAGCTATTGGTGATTCCTGAAAATTTAGCACCGAATAGATTAGCTTTATTATTATTCGCAAAGAGTTTATTTCTAAAACTGAATCCGTTTTCTTTTTGATATTGGTATAAAAACTCTGCTTTATACGTTGCCATATCTACATTCGACGGGCATTCGCTTTTACAACCTTTACAACTAATGCATAAATCGAGTACTTCTTTAATTTCTTGATGATTAAATTTATTGGGTCGATCACTTTGCGTTAAAAACTCTCGAAGCACATTAGCACGACCACGCGTAGTGTCTTTTTCATTTTTGGTGGCGCGATAGCTTGGGCACATCGTTCCGCCGGCTTCCACACTTTTTCGGCAATCTCCAGTTCCGTTACATTTTTCAATGGCTCTAAGGATTCCGTTTGAATCTGAAAAATCCTGAAAAGTAGTAATTTCAGGTTCTTGCCGATCGGGTTGGTAACGCAATGAAGTTTCCATCGGAGCTGCAAAAACAATTTTACCGGGATTAAAAATATGTTGCGGATCAAAAATTTTCTTCACTTCTACAAAAAGCTGGTAATTCTTTTTGCCCACCATTTCTTCAATAAATTCTGCTCGCACTCTTCCATCACCGTGTTCCCCACTTAATGACCCATTATATTTCTTCACTAATTGGGCTACTGCATGAGTAATTTCTTTAAAAAGTTTTACGTCTTTACTCACTTTTAAATTCAAGATGGGTCGCAAATGCAATTCTCCCGCACCGGCGTGTGCATAATAAACAGCTCGCTGTCCGAAGTTTTTCATGATCGCCGTAAACTCGTTGATGTAATTGGCCAAATGCGGAATACTTACCGCCGTGTCTTCAATACAAGCAACAGCTTTTTCATCGCCATCCATATTACCCAGCAAACCGAGTCCGGCTTTTCGAAGCTCGATCGCCATTTCGATATGTTCTCCGGTTAATACAGGATTTGCATAGCTTTTTGTATGTTCTTCTAATGCATTTAAAAGCGCTTGTAACTGAACTTCTAAATCTTTTTGATGATGATCGCGTACTTCTAGCATTAAAATCGCTTGCGGATCTTCTGCTATAAAAAAACGATTGTCTTTATATTTTAAATTGTTTTTCGTGCAATCTAAAATGGTTTTATCCATCATTTCACAAGTGAATAATGAACGTGCCATCACTGGTTCTACGGCTGCCAAACAATCTTCAATCGACTTAAAATGTGCAGCGACCAAAGCAGAATGTTTGGGAGGTAAATCGTCTAATTGTAAGGTGAGTTCTGTGGTAAAAGCTAAAGTCCCTTCGCTTCCGGCTAATAGTTTACAGATATTTAATTTTCCGGTAGCTTCAGAAAAAACTTCTGTAGTAATTAATTCGTCGATCGCATAACCGGTGTTTCTGCGGTGAATATCTCCCTTAGGAAATTGCCGATGTATTTCTTCCTGAACTTCTTTCGGCTTCAATAATTCATAAAGTTCCCGATAAATATATCCTTCTAAATCCTGTTGTATGCATTTCTTTTGAAATTCTTCCAGAGTAATAGCTTCAAAAGTAACTTCACTCCCATCAGAAAGTAAACATTTCATCGCGATAATTTTATCACGGGTAACTCCGTATTTAATTGAAGTGGTTCCGCTAGAATTGTTACCGGCCATACCGCCAATCATACAGCGATTAGAAGTGGATGTATTAGGAGCGAAAAACAAGCTGAAAGGTTCGAGATATCTATTTAGATCATCTCGAATAACGCCAGGCTGAAGTCTAACTGTTTTTTCTTTTTCATTTAAATGAAGAATTTCGGTAAAGTTCTTAGAAATATCGACCACGATCCCATCACCCACACATTGCCCGGCTAACGAAGTCCCCGCTGCTCTCGGAATTAAACTCGTGTTATGCTTTGATGCAAAATTAATGAGCTGTTGAAGATCTTCTGTTGTTTTGGGTAAAGCGACCGCTAACGGAAGTTCTCGATATACAGAAGCATCGGTAGCGTAAAGAGCTTTCAGCAACGCATCACTATAGAATTCTCCCTGAAGGTTTTTGGCTAAATCTTGAAGTTTCTCTTTCAAAAGAATTTTTTACTAAAGTACAATTTTACAAATTATTGTGTTGGTTTGTTAATTTAACTTTTGTTAAGTAAGATTAACAAACTTTTGGCGAAGCCCCTATTTACGGCAGATTCCAAAGGATATATATTTGTTTTAGAAACAAAAAAGCAAATTATGAAAAAGTTATTTTTTACTTCTATTTTTATAGTAGGAACGTTTTTTACCATGCAGGCACAAGAAATTGCAGACAATGCTTTAGGGCTTCGTTTGGGTGGCGCTAATGGTGTTGGAGCTGAAATTTCTTACCAAAGAAAAGTGGGAACCGATAATAATCGTTTAGAATTTGATTTAGGTTGGCGTAACGATTCTCATTTCGACTTGGTTAAAACAACCGCTTTATACCAATGGGTTTGGAATATTGAAGGTGGTTTTAATTGGTATGCCGGCGCCGGTGCTGGTTTAGGGATCGTAGATGATAACCACGATCACCACCCAGAAAATCACGGTCACGATGATGGAGCATTTTTATATGTTGCCGGAAATGTGGGAATAGAATATAGTTTTGATATCCCTTTACAGGTTTTTGCCGATTTAAGACCGGAAATTGGTTTTTCTGACTATGAAGTAATTGATGATTTTGTTCCGGATTTTGCCATTGGAGTGAGGTATCAATTTTAAGCTGAAAGAGTATTATAAATAAAAAGTCCGACTAAGATTTAGTCGGACTTTTTTATTTTTCTGAAATGACATTCTATTTTACAGGCTGTAAAGCTTTTTCGTAAACTTTTTCATAAAGAGGAACAATAGCATTAATATCGAATTTAGAAGCCATTTCTTTTGCGTTATTTTTAAACTGTTGAAGCGTTTCTTTATCTTTTAAAATCGCTAAAGCATTTTTAGCCATATGTTCTACATCACCCACTTCGCTTAAATAACCCGAGAAACCATCTTTATTTACTTCCGGCAAACCACCGGCGTTTGAAGAAATTACAGGAACACCGTTAATCATCGCTTCTAAAGCTGCCAACCCAAAACTTTCGGTTTCTGAAGGCAATAAAAATAAGTCTGAAAAACAAAGAATTTTATTGATCTCGTTACTTTCCCCTAAAAACATCACACGTTTAGCAATCCCTAATTCATTCACTAATTGTTTTGCGGTAGAAACTTCAGGACCTTCACCAACCATAATGAGTTTGGCTTTCATTTCTTTTTGAATTTTATAGAAAATCTTTACCACATCGTCGATACGCTTCACTTTTCTAAAGTTACTAATGTGCGTGACAATTTTTTCATCATCTTCTGCCATTAAACCACGTTGACATTCGGTAAACGGATTATCGCGTTTAGATATATCGATAAAATTAGGGATGACCTGAATTTCATTTTTAATATCGAAAAACTTCAGCGTATCATCTTTTAAACTTTGAGAAACTGAAGTCACCACATCACTTTTATTAATGCTAAAGGTTACCGCCGGTTTATAAAAAGGATGGTTTCCTACTAAAGTAATATCGGTCCCGTGCAGAGTAGTAACCATCGGGATATCGATACCTTCTTCTCGTAACATTTTTTTAGCCATATAACCTGCATACGCATGTGGAATTGCATAATGCACGTGCAATAGATCGATGCCATAAAGCTTAATCGTATCTACTAATTTGCTTGAAAGTGCTAATTCGTAAGGTTGATAATGAAATAGAGGATATTCCGGTACATTTACTTCGTGGTAATAAATATTTGAAGAAAGCTGCTCGAGCCTCACCGGTTGTTTATATGTAATAAAATGTATCTCATGTCCTCTTTTTGAAAGTGCCATTCCCAGCTCGGTAGCTACTACTCCACTTCCGCCAAAGGTAGGATAACATACAATCCCTATTTTCATGTGTCTTAGTTTAAAACGCTTGTTAACATTTGTCGCAATTCAATACTCAAAATTACGGTTTTATGGTTTTAAATAAGCTGAAATTTAAATGAAGATGAAATTTTAATACATAATCGATTCATAAATAAGCTCTTGAATCTTGGTTCTTATGTCTTCTGAAATTAATTTTCGATTAGAAGCAAACGGATATGTACGATTCGACAAGAAAATATAAACGACTTCTTCTTCAGGATCTGCCCAGGCAAAAGTTCCTGTAAAACCACTATGCCCAAAGCTTGTCATTGAAACGCAACCACAAGTAGGACCAACTTCATCTAACTGCGGTTTATCGAAACCAACGCCTCTTCTTACTTCTTTATCACAATAATAACAGGTGTTAAACTTATCGATCGTTTCTGGCTTAAAATATTTTACGCCACCGTAACGACCTTTATTTAAATACATCTGCATCATTTTTGCAACATCATTAGCATTACTAAAAATACCGGCGTGACCACCAACACCACCAAACATCGCTGCGCCTTGGTCGTGTACCGTCCCTTGTATTTTATTAAAGCGCCAATAATCATCAACTTCGGTTGGAGCAATTTGATCGAGCGGATATTTTTCTGTTGGTAAATAACCTAAATAATTGGCTCCTAAATGTTCATAAAAATGCTGTTGCGTTAATTCGCTTAGCGGTCGCTCGTAATAATATTCAATAAATCTTTTTAATAAATAATACGGAAGGTCACTGTATTTATATTCTTTTTTTGTTCGAAGATCACTGTCTATAATTTGCTGATAAATAGAATCTTGGTAATCTTTACGCATATAAAACTTCTCACTTACAGGAACGTTGAATAAATCTGAAGCTTCTGAACGATAATACTTAGCTGAAGCGTGAGTGCGATCTTCAGCAAGTGTTTCTGTATAAAAAGGGATCCAAGCTTTTAATTGCGCATAATGACTCAACATTTCCTTGAGTGTTATATTAGCTTTATTAGATCCTTTTGTTTCGGGTAGAATTTCTTTTAGTTTAGTATCTAAACCAATTTTTTCAATTTCTTCTAACTCCATTACTAACGGTAAGGTTGCCATAATTTTTGTTAGAGAAGCTAAGTCGTAAATCGTAGAATCGGTTACCGGTAATTCTTTTTCATAAGTATGGTATCCAAAATTTTTCTGATAAATTACTTTACCTCTTCTAGCTACCAACATTTGTACTCCCGGCGTCATTTCTTCATCTACCGCTAATTGCGCCAACGAATCAATTTTATGCAATTTTGCTGAATTAATCCCAACGCTCTCAGGCATTCCGTAAGCCAAGCGATGTAAGTTTTGCGTCGTAAATTTTGTACCTACCGGAAAATTTTCACCTAAACTTACCGGTAATTTACCAATGGCAGGAAGTGCTCCAAAAATAACTTGTGCGGTTTTTTCTTGAGCAATCTGACTATTTTGATAACCTAAGACAATTCCGTCTAAATTGGTAGTCGACTTGATATCCAACACCGCGTAGGGTCGAGCAAAAACACTTAAAATAGTAGTATTTTTTCTAGCGATCTCGTGTAACCAAACCAACTCGTTATCACTAAACTGGTACGATGCCCAAGGCGAACTATTCGATTTATGATAACCAACAATGACTAAGTTATAAGCTTCTAGTTTGGTGAGTAAATCATTTAAATGTTCAGCTTTTACGTGGTCGACTTTTGTATATTTTTTTAATTGCTGAAGAAAAGAGGTTTCTGTTAAACTATCTCCTAAATTCACATAAGCAACTTTTTGTTTTTGTAAATCTCGCACCGGTAAAACGCCCTTGTTATTTTTAATAACGGTGATGGCATTTTCCATTAATTCTTCATACAAAAGATCGTTATGAAGGCTGTTTAGATCTTCAATTAAATAGTTAGTATCTACCGGTTGGTAGTTATTGAGGCCTACTTTATATTTTGCAGACAGAATTTTTTTAACCGATTTTGCTAAGCGTTCTTCAGAAATTTCGTTTGCTAAATAGGCTTGCTTGATTTTTTCTGCAGCTTTGGGAACATCTTCAGAAATCAATAAAATATCATTTCCTGCTTGAAAGGCTGCCAAATCGATTTCACCGGGTTCATCATAATCGGCAACGCCACGCATATTTAAAGCATCGGTAAATACTAAACCTTTATAATTTAATTTTTCCTGAAGTAAATCGGTCACAATTGGTTTTGATAATGAAGAAGGAAAGTTTACTCTCGATTCTAAGGCCGGAACATTTAAATGACCGATCATTATGCTAGAAACATCTTCAGCAATCATTCGCTTAAACGGATAAAGTTCTAAACTGTCTAAACGTTCTTTTGAAAAATCTAAACTCGGTAAGGATTTATGCGAATCGACATCGGTATCGCCGTGACCGGGAAAATGCTTTGCTGAAGATAAAACACCTTCACTATGCATACCTTGCATAAAAGCGATGGCTTTTTCGGTTACATTTATTTTGTTTTCACCAAAAGATCGATTTCCAATAATTGGATTGTCTGGATTGTTATTTACATCGGCTACCGGGGCAAAATTTATATGAACGCCTAATCGTTTACAATGCTTAGCAATTTGAGCTCCCGTTTTTTTAATGAGTCGATTATCTTCTATCGCACCCAAAGTCATATTCCAAGGAAATGCATAGGTCGAGTCTAAACGCATGGCTAATCCCCATTCTGCATCCATCCCGATTAATAAGGGAACATTTGCGAGTTCTTGATATTCGTTATTGAGTTTGGCTTGACGTATAGGTCCGCCTTTCGAAAATATAATTCCGCCAATATAATTTTCTTTGATAAGTTCTTTGATCTTATCTGTTTCTGCCTTGCTTTTACTCGAAAAAATATCGACCATAAACAACTGACCGATTTTCTGGTCTAAATTCATGGCTTGATACGTACTATCTACCCAAGCTTTTTGAACGCGGAAATCTTCTGTTTTTAAAGGATGACTTTCTTGAGCGAAAATACCTAAACTGACTATAAAAAATAGATAAGAAAAAAGTTTGACTTTCATTTATATATACAAGGTTTTATCTTGATTACTCAAGAATAACGCCATAAAACAGAAAAAAATTATGATTAAAGAAAACGATTATGCCAACTATCTTTAAGCGGCACTTCCCAATCGTGGGTAAATTCTCCTTTAGTGTTTACTAAGTTATTAAAAACAATGGTATTAGCAGATACAGATTTGTTTTTTACCAACTTTTTAAAGTCGGCTAAATCTTTATGCGCTACAAATTCTCCTTGTTTAAAAGTAACGTTCATTTTATCTAATAAATTAAGGTTGTATTTTTTCTCCAACGACTGGATGAAATGAACACTAGCATCGATAGAACAACCACTGGCCGCTGTAATTTCTTGATCTAAACCAAAAACAATAAAGCGGTTATAAGGCATTTGATAGCCTGCTTTTAAGCTTGAACCATGCGCCGTCCAAGCAGTGAGGAAATTTTCTATTTCGGGTTGTACTTCTTTTAACTCTTCTTCGGTAAAAGGTCTGTTGGCTTGATATATCCAGATTCTTGCTTCTGAAGGTAAGTCTTTAAAATCAATCAGCATATTCGGTATTCTTCAACATTAAAATTTATAAATCGTCTGCGTCGGCTATCATTTCAGCAACATCCATTACTTCAATTTGGCCTTCTTTGTCTTTGCCTTTAACGCCATCGGTCATCATCGTATTACAAAACGGGCAACCGGCTGCAATTACTTCCGGTTTGGTTTCGATAGCTTGCTCGGTACGTAAGATGTTAACGTCTTTATTTCCTTTTTCAGGTTCTTTAAACATTTGTCCGCCACCGGCTCCGCAACAAAGTCCGTTAGATTTGCATTTACGCATTTCAACTAATTCAACTTCTAGTTTTCTTAGTAGATCTCGCGGTGCTTCATATTCGTTATTGGCTCTTCCTAGATAACACGGATCGTGAAAGGTAATTCGTTTTCCTTTAAATTTTCCACCTTCAACTTTTAAGCGTCCTTCTTCTAAAAGGCTTTTTAAAAATTGTGTGTGGTGCATGACCTGGTAATTTCCGCCTAATTCGGGATATTCATTTTTTATGGTATTAAAGCAGTGCGGACAAGCAGTTACGATTTTTTCAATCTCATAGCCGTTTAATACTTCAATATTTGTAACCGCTTGCATCTGAAAAAGAAACTCGTTACCAGAACGTTTTGCAGGATCGCCGGTACAACTTTCTTCGGTACCTAAAACGGCAAACTCAACGCCGGCTTTGCTTAATAGTTTTACAAAAGCTTTGGTGATTTTTTTTGCGCGATCGTCGAAACTACCGGCGCAACCTACCCAAAATAAGACTTCAGGCTTTTTGCCTTCTGCCATATATTCTGCCATTGTAGGAACTTTAATTGCTTCTGCCATAAAATTTATTTTTTAGTGAAAAGAATTAATCTTTAAACACTTGAATTTTTACACTTTTTTCTACTAGATCTGTAAACTTACCTTTGTAACGTGTGGCTTTTACCAAGTGATTATCGATCCAATGATAATTACCACCTCTAGGTTTACCCATTAATAAACTGTGATATTTAAAACCACTATAGTCTAACCACTTTTCTGTGATCTCACGATGTTCTTCTGTACGAGAAGTAAAGAAGCAAATGCGATGACCTTTATCGTACCATTTATTAATGGTATGCAAAGCATCTTCGAAAGGGGCGCAAGTTTTCATACGTTCCGGCTCTTCGTTAGGAACGTCTTCTGTAATTGTACCGTCGATATCGATCAGGTAATTTTTAACCTCTTTAGGAAGAACAGGACTTATAAGTTCTCCGTTTTCTGATTTATCTTTAAGTAAATTGTCTAAGTCTTTGTTTTTGTCTTCCAAAATATTTTAATTTTCGTTTGCCCAGTTTAATCTATCCATCTGGTTGTAAGGCCAAGGTGCGCCGTTATTTTCAATATTACCCATAGCAATATTTAATTCGTTTGGTGCAGCACTTTGTTCCATCACCAAATATCTTCTCATATCTAAAATAATCGACAAGGGATCGATACCAATTGGGCACGCTTCTGTACAAGCATTACAAGTGGTACACGCCCAAAGTTCTTCGTTGGTAATATAATCGCCCAGTAATTGCTTACCGTCGTCTTTAAATTCTTTATTTTTTTCAATGTTCTTGCCAACTTCTTCTAAACGATCACGCGTATCCATCATAATTTTTCGCGGAGAAAGTTTTTTACCCGTTTGATTGGCAGGACATTCTGAAGTACAACGACCACATTCTGTACACGTATAAGAATTTAGTAATTGCACCCAGTTTAAGTCTTGTACATCGCTGGCTCCAAATTTTGCAGGTACATCATCTTCTCCTTCAGAAGCTTCTGGAGCGGCAAAAGGATCTGCATTAGGATCCATCATTAATTTTACTTCGTTGGTCACCGCTTCTAAGTTATCTACTTCTCCTTTTGGTTTTAATTTTGCGAAATAGGTATTTGGAAAAGCTAATAAGATATGGAGGTGTTTAGAGTAGTATAGGTAATTTAGAAAAAATAAGATTCCTACAATATGTAACCACCACGCGGCTCTTTCAACAATAATTAATGTAGAAACACTTAATCCGTCAATTAAAGGAACGAGAAACTGACTTATAGGAAAAGCTCCCATAATACCCGCTTCACTTGCATAATGATCGGCTCCCAACATTTGTAACTGATAATCTGCGGCATTCATTAATAAAAATAAAGCCATTAAGATCATTTCAAAGTAAAGAATGTAATTGGCATCGTTTTTTGGCCAACCTTTCATTTCGTTTGCCCAGAATCTTTTCAGCTTAATTACGTTTCTTCTAATCCAGAAAACGATCACACCTACTAATACCAATAGTGCTAAAACTTCAAAAGAAGCAATAAGTACATCGTAAGTACCTCCTAAAAATGAAAAAATTCGATGAGTACCAAAAATACCATCGATAACGATTTCTAAAACTTCAATATTTATAATAATGAAGCCTACATAAACCAAAATATGTAAAAAACCGGCGATGGGTCTTTTTACCATTTTAGATTGACCTAAAGCTACTCTTGCCATATTGGCAAAACGCTCGTTGGGTTGATCTTTTCTATCGACCGATTTCCCTAACTTGATGTATTTAATTAGCTTTTGAATGTTCTTGGTGAAGAAACCCACTCCAAAAACAAGAATGATAACAAATAGAATTTGAGAAACCAATTGCATATGATTTATTTTAATGAATCTTTTGGCGCTTCATATTCTCCTGCATTTTTACCAAATACAGAGAAATGTACATATCGCTTAGGATTTAATTTAATGTCTTGAAGTAATTCTTCTAACTGTTTGGTCGCACGATCTAAATTATCGTAAACTTTATCGTCTTTTAATAATTTACCGGCTGTTCCTTCTCCATTATTAAGTCCGTCAGCAATGCCTCTAAAATCTTTAATTACACCTTCAAACTCTCCCACTAAACGATTAACTTCTACTTTAGAAAGTGTGTCTGAAAACGAGTTTAAATTTGAAGATAACTCATCTAAATTAGTAAATGTACGATCTAATTTACCTGAGTTTTTTTGTAAAATTCCGTCTAAATTATTAGCTGCACTTTTAAACGAAGCCATGGTTTCATTTAAATTCGCAATCGAACCTTTGATGTTATCTCTAGTTTCAGGTTCTAACACCTGATTAATGCTGGTAATTAAAGAATCTGCACTTACTACCGCATTTTCAATTTTTTCTTGTAAAGGTTTTAATCGATCGTTCACTAATTCTAATAAACCTTCATCAATATCACCTACTAAGGTGTCGCCAGATTTAGCATTTTCACCTTGATAATCGGGAATAATTGCCATCGATTTACCACCAATTAAATCTCCTCCATAAATTCTGGCTTTACTATCTTTTGAAAACTGAAAGTCATTCTGAACATTCATCGTCACCAAAATTCTTCCTTTACCGTCAAGAAAATCGATATCGGTCACCGTTCCTACCTGCAAACCGTTAATTGTTACAGGAGAAGAAACTGCTAATCCTTCTACATCGTTATAAACAGCAAAGAAATTTCTGTTATTATCTAAAAGATTGTTTCCTTTTAAGAAACTATAGCCAAATACTAAGAGTACAATAGCAACAATGGCAAGTAATGCAGTTTTAACTTCGTTGGTTAATTTCAAAAGTGTAAATTTTGGTTATTAGCAAATTTAAGGATTAAAAATAGAAAAGCAGTTTTATTTCGTCTTACTTTTTAACGCCTCATTAACGCTAATCTTTTTATCTCCTTTAAAAGCAACAATATAACAATTTTTATATCCGGTCTGTTTGGCTTCGCGTTGTTTATTTTGAATAGCGATATAATCTGAAGTACTTCCGTAGTAATACTTATATAGATTCCCTTCTTTATTTCTAGAAACTCCTTCTAAACCTTTAAAATTATAAGATTTAGTTTCGATAGCTGTTGAACCGGCTGCTAATTGCACTTTAAACTTAATACCGTCATATACTTCTGAAGCTGTGGAAGCATTTTCGACCGTTTCTTGCGGGATCGGAATATTATCCACCTCTAGCGAATGCATATTGATACTATTAATATAATCTTCGATACCTTCTTGTATAGAGGCGGCGATATTCAATTTTCCTTTGTTAGAATTTAAATAAGAACCTTCTGGTTTGTAGCTTAAAAAACCAACTTCAGTGAGTACGCTTGGCATAAAGGTTTCGCGCAGTACTAAAAAACCGGCTTGTTTTACGCCGCGATCAACACGTTTTAAGGTTCCGGTATATTCTTTCTGAATAAAATCTGCCAATAAAATACTTTGGTCTAAATATTCTTCTTGCATTAGCGTCATCCCGATATACGACGAAGGATCTTTAGGATCGAAGTTACCATAAGAAACCTTATAATCATCTTCCAGATAAATTACCGAGTTCTCCTTCATCGCCACTTCTAAGTTATCTTTACTACGGTGTAAACCTAACACAAAGGTTTCTGTACCGTGCGCGTTAGAGTCATGACCATTACAATGAACACTTACAAATAGATCGGCTTCAGCTTCATTTGCAATGTCTGCTCTTTTATGTAAAGGAATAAATACATCGGTTTTACGCGTATAGATTACCTTTATGTTTTTATTTTTTTCTAACTCCTTCCCTACTTTTAAAGCAATATCTAAAGCAATGTGCTTTTCATAAAACCCATGCCAGCTATTGCCAGAATCTTTACCACCATGACCGGCGTCTAAGACTACGACAAATTGTTTGGTAGGAGGTTCATTTTTTGCCATCGAAGAAAAACCTCCTGCAAGAAATAAAAAAGTGAAAGCAATAAATAAATACTTATACGTTTTCATAATGAAATAGTTAGTGGCCAAATTTTTGATAAATTTTCAATTTTATAAAATTGTACGTTTACCTTTAAAAAATATATGTAATTTTGGGCTTTCAAAAAGCAGGCCAAACAATACAAAAATAGTACTATTAGCATTGCAACCAAACTTAAAATACATACTTTTCATTTATTTTCTACCCGTATTTTTTTTTGGTAGTTTATGGGCGCAAGAAAGAGATAGTATAACTCCTTTAGACCGAGAACTCAAGACTCCGCAACGCATACCTTACAACGATTCAATTGAAGTAAATTTTACTGAAAATGATTTAGTTGAATTAGACACTGTAAAACTCGATACAGTCAAACAAAAGAAAGAAAGCTTTCTTACCGATAATGTAACTTCAACAGCGAAAGATTACATTCGATTTGATCGAAAAAACGGAAGAGCTTACCTCTACAATCAAGGAAAAATCGTGTATGGTGATATTACCATTGAAGCCGGACTCATCATTCTTGACAATAATAAAAAAGAAGTTTACGCTTTCGGTATTCAAGACACTAGCGGAACTTACACCCAAAGGCCTGTATTTACGCAAGGTCAAAACGTAGTTGAACCCGACAGTATTCGTTTTAATTTTGAAACTGAAAAAGCCTTAGTTTACAACTCCAGAACCGATCAAGGAGCGTTTAAAGTAAAAGGTGAAGTTACCAAGCGACAAAATGATTCGGTTTATTACATGAAAAATGTAAAATTCACCACTTCTGAAGATGTCGACGATCCTGAATATTATTTCTATGCGCGAAAGATTAAAATGGTTCCCGATAAGAAGATCGTTACCGGTTTTGTAAATATGTACATCGCCGATGTGCCTACTCCACTTGGATTGCCATTTGGTTATTTTCCGTTAACCGAAGATCGTGCTTCCGGTTTTATTGTTCCGTCGTTTGGTGATAACAACCAACGAGGCTATTTTTTACAAAACGGAGGTTATTATTTTGCGGTGAACGATTATTTTGACCTGGCAACTTTAGGAAGTTATTATACAAATGGGAGTTACGATTTTCGAGTTCAGTCAAATTATAAATTGCGTTACCAGTTTAGCGGAGCTTTCAACTTTAGGTATGAAAAGCTTTTAAATAGCGAACCCGGTTTCCCAGATTTTTCAGAAAGAACTGTTTATAATGTTACTTGGACGCATTCTCAAGATGCCAACGCCAATCCGAATTCTCGTTTTTCTGCCTCGGTTAACTTAGGTAGTAGTCAATATTACCAACAAACCATTAACCAAACCAACACCGGAAACTTCTTGAACAACACCATGAATTCTTCGGTGACTTATAATAAAACCTTTCAAGGCGAACCGCAAGTTAACTTAACTGTTGGTGCAACACATACGCAAAATAGTAATACGGGAGATATTAATATGACGCTGCCAACGGTAAACGCGAGTATGTCTAGAATTTATCCGTTTGAACCAAAATCTGGGACTAAAAAAGGAGCTATTCAGAACATTAACTTTCAATATAGTGTTCGAGGAGAAAACAGGTTTAGAACAAACGATTCGGTTTTTTTTCAACCGGAAATGTTTAGAGAAGCGGTAAGCGGTATTCAACACACCATCCCAATCAACACCAACTTTAAGGTTTTTGATTATTTTAGTGTAAGTGCCGGAACTTCTTTTCAAGAAAATTGGGTGTTTAAAACCTTTGAGCGTTCTTACGATGAAAACAGACAAGAAGAGGTGATCGATACCGTAAGAGGTTTTGATGCTTATAGAACTTACAACTTCAATACAAGTGTTGGTACTACAATTTACGGTATTTTCGACTTTGGTAAAGACAAGAAAATACAAGCGATTCGTCATACCGTTCGACCTAGTGTAAGTTATACGATTAATCCAGCTTTTGATGAATTTTACGATACCTATCTCATTCCGGGAACTTCCGGTTTAGAAGATGAAATTGTAGAATATTCTAGATTTCAAGGTTCTTTATACGGAGCGCCGGGTAACCGTTATTCAAGCAGTATTGGCTTTAGTGTTACCAACGATTTTGAAGCAAAAGTACGTTCAAAAGATACTTTAGCAGAAGAACCCGAAAAGCGAAAATTACTTAGTAACCTCTCTTTTAGTTCTTCTTACGATTTGGCGGCAGATACTTTAGCGATGGCGCCTGTTCAAGTTAGAGGTACTTTACCGATAATTCCGAGTAAATTAGACATTAACTTTAATGCAGCCTTAGATCCTTACGCACTCGACAATAATAACCGAAGGATTGATGAGTGGAATATAAATAACGGCGGAAGTTTATTTAGGCTTACCCGTGGTAACGTAAGTTTTGGCTACTCTTTCTCCGACAAAGATTTTGCGACCGGTGGCGATAAAAATACCGATAAAGTAGAAAACGATACCTTTAGGCAAGGTGGTCGTACCGACGATTTATTTGGTAAAGGAATGAATTATGACGGAACTTTTGAAGATGAAGAAGAGGAAGAAAAAACCGTTGAAAATGATACCGAAAGATATAATTATAAAATTCCGTGGGATTTACGTTTATCGTACACCATGACTTACAATAACCTAAATAGGCAAAATGAAATCTCTTCGCACTCGCTTATGTTCTCGGGGAATGTAGAATTATCGCCACGTTGGTCGGTTGGGGCTTCTTCAGGTTATGATATAAAAAACCAAGGATTTACTTTTACCCAACTTCGTTTTCAGCGTGATTTAGAAAGTTGGCGCTTAAGTTTTAACTGGACACCTTTTGGTACACGAGAGTCTTGGTATTTCTTTATCGGGATCAAAGCCAGCGTCTTGAGTGATATTAAATACGATAAGAACAGAGAACGAGACAGAAACCTATAAACTTTTTAAGATGAAGAAAATTATCACCACCACTAACGCTCCTGCTCCAATTGGCCCATACAACCAAGCAGTTCTTACCGGAAATATGCTTTACACTTCCGGGCAAATCGCGATCGATCCTGAAACAAACGAATTATTTAAAGGCTCTTTAGAAGAAGAAACTCATTTGGTGATGAAAAACCTTAAAGGCATTCTTACGGAAGCCGGGTTAACGTTTGAAAACGTGATCAAAACTTCAATATTTATTAGTGATATGAATAACTTCAGTATTATTAATAAAATTTATGCTGAATATTTTAATGAAGCAACCGCTCCCGCTAGAGAAACTGTTGAAGTAGCAAATCTCCCAAAATTTGTAAATGTTGAAATTAGCGCAATTGCTGTAACAGACATTTAATCTTCAATCTTTTTATTACATTTAGCAACCAAATTAAAAGCGAATGTTGCTATCTACTCTAGACTGGCTATTTATTATAGCCTTTTTTTTAATTAGCTTAATCATAGGAATTGTTGTTGCCCGCCGCAGCGGAAAAAATGCTAAAAACTTTTTTCTTTCCGGCAGAAATATGCCGTGGTGGATTTTAGGCGTTTCGATGGTCGCCACAACTTTTGCTGCCGATACGCCGGGTCTGGTTGCCGGTATCGTTAGAAAAGACGGTGTTTTCGGGAATTGGATTTGGTGGAGCTTCTTACTCACGGGAATGCTTACCGTTTTCTTTTACGCTAAGCTTTGGCGCAAAAGTAACGTCACCACCGATTTAGAATTTTATGAACTTCGATATAGCGGTAAAAGTGCCGCATTTCTTCGGGGTTTTCGAGCATTATATTTAGGCGTGTTTTTTAATGTTGTCATTATGGCTTCTGTTTGCTTGGCAGCTATAAAAATTGGACACGTCATGTTTAATTTTTCAGCTTTAGAAACCCTAGCGATAGCTTCTGTAGTAACCGTCACTTATTCGATGTTGGGTGGTTTGCAAGGCGTTTTAATTACCGATTTTATTCAGTTTATTATTGCAATGGTTGGGAGTGTTTGGGCAAGCATTTATATTATTAATCTACCCGAAGTTGGCGGTTTAGATGCTTTACTTTCTCATCCTGAAGTGACAACTAACACCCATCTTCTCCCCGATTTTTCAAAACCCGAATTATTTATTCCGTTATTAATTATTCCGTTAGCGGTACAATGGTGGAGCGTTTGGTATCCCGGTTCTGAGCCTGGTGGCGGCGGTTATATTGCGCAGCGTATGTTGGCTGCAAAAAATGAAAAACACGCGGTAAAGGCAACTTTATTTTTCAACTTAGCACATTATGCGATTAGACCTTGGCCGTGGATTTTAATTGGTTTAGCTTCGATCGTGGTTTTTCCTGATCTGGCAAGTTTACAAACTGCCTTTCCAGATCTAGATAGTTCTTTTGTGAAAGATGATCTTTCATATTCGGCAATGCTTACCTATTTGCCACACGGTTTATTAGGGATTGTGGCTACTTCGTTGATCGCTGCGTTTATGAGTACAATTTCAACCCATTTAAATTGGGGAAGCAGTTATGTGGTGAACGATTTTTACGCTCGTTTTATAAAGCCGGAAGCTACAGAAAAACAAAAAGTACAAGTTGGTAGACTTTCAACTTTTTTAATGATGATCGCCGCAGGTTCACTCTCTTTAATTTTAGAAGAAGCCAGAGATGCGTTTAATTTATTATTACAAATTGGTGCGGGAACGGGACTGCTTTTTATTTTACGCTGGTTTTGGTTACGTATTAATCCGTATAGCGAGATTGCAGCGATGATCAGCTCTTTTGTGGTTGCGATTTTCTTTTTTGTAAATAGTAAATTAACAGAGCCTTTTATAAATTGGGAAAGCCATTGGGAATTAGTTTTCGGGGTGGTTTTTACAACCATCGTTTGGGTAGTGACAACACTAATAACGCAGCCTAGTGACCAAAAGACTTTGGAGAATTTTCAAAACCTAGTTTTTGATCAAGAAGGAAAATTTCATTATTTCAACTATAAAGTATTGGCATTTTTTGCAGGTACGGTAGGCATTTACGCCATTCTCTTCGGAACCGGTTTTTGGATCTATACTGAAATTACTTCAGCAATTATCGCGTACGTTATCGCAACAATTTGCAGTCTATTTATTTGGAAGAATTGGAATAAGATTGTTTAACTGAATTATTTCCCAGGAAAGTTAATATAATCAGGGGCTAAAGATTTAGGATTCTCCTCTACTTCTTCTGGTACTTGTTCAAGTTTCATTTCTTTATTCAAAATCTTATAAATCAATTCTTTAAAAGTATCGAAATCTACCGCGTAAGAAAGTCCGACTCCTTGCGTGTAACCCCATTGCTGACCAATATACTGAATGTTATTCTCGCGATTAAAAAGATTTGCGCGTAAGGTTCCGTCTTCATTCAACAACATTTCTACTTCAACATTACCTACAACTACAGATTGGGTAACGCCGCCAATAGGAACCCCTACTCGACCATTAATTAAGATTTTTTCGCTAATTTGAGTTGAAAGCGTTACCCCAAAACGATCGGCTGTATCTTGATCTGGAGTTCTATCTCCTTGTACATAATCGATACCTACTTTAAACTTCCCGTCGTCGTCTGCAAAAATATCGTCAAATAAACCGGAAGCTCTTTCTGCTAAAAGATTACCCGGCGCATTTTGACCAACACTGTATTGACTGTAAAAACTCCCTTGTGTGATTAACGATAATGCTTGTATTTCTGTATTCTGGCGATCGCTAATTCGGTATTCTAACTCAGACTTTACGACCGAACTTAAGTTAGGATATTCTAAATTAAAGGTTAGATCGGTTTCAGTAAGTTCTCCGTTTAAATCGATATAAACTTCCACCGGAATATTTCTGTTGATCGTTGGGTTTTCTAGCAATATGGCAGGGTTTGCATCTACTTTATACAAAGCTCGAACGTTTAGATCTGCTCGTGTTGGGCTACCATCCCAAGTGATATTTCCGCCAGAAACTACTTGAAATTCTTTTTGTACCAAGCCGGCATATTTAAAATTATAAACCCCGTCGTAAACCACAAAATCTCCCCACATATTAAATTTACCGTTGGTATTAATTTCGATAAGTAAAGTTCCCGCTCCGCTACCTCTTAATGTACTTCCGCTGGTTTGATCGACCACGATTTCTACTTCAGCATCATTTGTAACATCTAATTCAAAATTTAATTCTAAGCCTTTTACTTCTTTCACATTAATTTCTTTCCCTTGTTGGCGTGCTAATTTTTCTTCAGGAGTTAAGAAGTAAATAAAAGAGTTGTTACCAATAGTTTCGGTATCGTTCAACGGAATTTTAAATACGGTTCCTTCTTGTGTTTCTGCTACAACATCGATCACCAACTCATCGGTAGGACCACCAATATTTGCACTTCCGCTTATAAAACCGGTTCCGTAATACAAGGATTCTTCCGTATAATCGGTATCTAGAACGAGTAGTTTTTCTGGTGCGATAATATCCAAATCCATACTCCACTCAGAAAAACCTTCGTGAGAAATTCGACCATCGATCACCCCTTTGGTATTGTATTTAGTATCGGTAACATCGACGTGGTTAAATATAAAATCTTGTTTCGTTAAATCGACCACGGCATTATCTTGCAGGTTTAAATCGACATTTAAATAAGGTATTTTTAAACCGGCTTCGCTTAAGGTTAATCGCCCAGACATTTCGGGATTTCGATAATCTCCTGTAATTTTTGCATTTCCGAAAGCTAAGCCTCGAATATCTGAAATTACATCGGCGCCCAACGCACTAAAAGCATTCAGCTTAAAACTATCGAAGTATAAATTTAGATCGATATTCGGGTTCTCATCGCTAACGTTAATGCTTCCGTTACCTCGTAAAAAATCATATTCATCGTCACCAAGTAAGGCATTGATGTTATATTGCGTTAAACTTTCGTTACCTTCAATATCTAATTTTAAATTTCCGTAGGTCACATCGTTTACCGCTATATCTTGTATTTTAAGAGAAGATGTAGGGTAATAAACTCCGTTTTCTTGGTAAAAATCGAGTTTACCGTTTACAATTCCGTTTAGGTCTAAGCTGTCTAAACTAGGAGTAATTTTAGCGAGATCGACTTCCTTAAAGTTCAGTTTAAAATCTTTATAGGTCGAATCTCTTGCTTCTCCCGTTAAACTAATTAGTTCATCTTTGTGATTGAAAGTAAGCGTATCGATCTTAAAACTACTTAAATCTTTCTCGAAAACGATGGTTTGATTTTTAGTGTTTTTTTGATTGATAAACCAATCACTTTCTTTAAATCTAATATTCGATTTACGTAACCCGATCACCGATTTTTGCTCTTCGTTAATGGTGTGGAATAAACTAAAATTGAAATCGTCATTATTATTTTTACCACCTTTAAATTCTGACCTGATAAATAAGGTATCGTTTAGCGTTACGTTGATCAAGTTGAAATCTGAGGCGTTATAATATTGGGTTGAAATACTATCTACTTCAACATAGGTATTGAATAAGGGGTTAGAATTATCGATTTGTAAATTCACCTTTTCGAACATATTCTCGAATACATTGATTTGTGGCGAACGAAATGTAAGTTCAAAATCAGATTCTTCAGACTCTACGCTACCGCGAATAAAAGTATTGGGTGCTAATTCTATATCTGGAAAAAATACTTCAACAATCTTATTGTAAATATCGAAGTTAAAATCGAGGTATTGATTACCTTCAATAGCAATAGGTTTGTAATTGGTATATAAACTTCCCACCGCATTTTGAAATAGCGCAGGAACCTCATTGATATTAAAAATTCCTTCTACTTCCCCACTAATTACATCTGGAGAATTGATCTGTATTTTACGAATTTCATTATTAAAAGATGAAATTACTTTAAGCTCTTCAAACTCAAATAATTCTTCGTGATTTTGATAAGAAAAATTGTTCAGCGATAATTCTCCTCGTGCATCGTTAAGGTTATTTCCTTCTACATTCATCACGATATCACCTTTCATCACGGCAATACTATCACGTCTCACAAAATTTAAAGCATTTAGATCGGCGTAAGCCACGCTTGCTTTAAAATCGTAAACATTTTGCGTTCGAGAAACATCGGCTAAACCATTAAATTCAAATTGAAAATTAGGATCTTTACTTACCAGTTTTCCGTTGAAATAAGGATTATCTAAAACCCCTAAAACTTCAATATTTGTATAGGTATAACCATTAAAATGTAATTTTTTAATGGTTCCTTCTAAGCGCGTGTTTAACGTGGCTTGCGTAAAACCAATCCCATCTACGTCTAAATTGAACGTAGCTTTTCCTAAAGATGAATTACCAAGTAATCGACCTAAATTAAATTGGTTAAATTGAACATTTCCTTTGTAACGTGCAAAATCTGAATCGTTTAAATCGTCCAGAGTAAGGTTTAGATTGGCATTTCCTAACTGAGTGGTGATCGTTGAATTAGTCACGACTTTACTTGGAGTCGCACTTAAAAAACCGCTAAGATTGGCGCTTCCTATTTCTCTAAGTTTCTCCGGTAAATTGTTGCCTAATATATTCGGAAGTAAATTGACCAAGTCGTAATAATTGGTAGAAAGCTCTTCAAAATTTCCTGAAAGTTCAAAGGTTTTTTGTTGATCGACCAAATCTGTAAAATGTAAATTTCCATTCACGACCGTACGATCCATACCGGTTAGTCTCCAGTTTTGAAGTTCAAAATCGTTGAGTGTTCCTTTAAAATCTCCGGTGAAGTTAAAATCTTCTGTGGTTCCAAATTCAGCATAAAGTTTTTTTAGATCCCGAGTATCTGCTGAAGATTCTTTGAAGTTTGCCGTAATCATCACATTATTTTCAAAATCGGCTAAACCTCCTTCTTCATAATCAAATCTAATATCGCTTACCAATTTAGAGTTTGGCGTTTCTAACACCAAATCTTCAAAATCCATACTTTCTAGCGTATAGCGAAAGTTAGTCGCTAAATTGGTGATCTCAATACCACGTTGCTCTTTTGCTTTTAAACTTTCTATATCTACCGAAACATTAGGACCTTCAACTACTAAATTTGCCGCATTAATATTGAGATCATTAAAAAATAATATTTCTGGGTTATCGAGATTTTCATCAACATAACTCAACTCACTATCGTAAGCAATAATATGGCTTATAGTTAATACAAAAGGTTGTTGCTGTGGTTTTCCGGTATCAAACTTATCGCCAAAAATGCTTAGGTTATCTTTTTTTTCGCCTTTATAATGTCTAATATTCAGCTTTAGACGATCTGCGGTTAAGTCACCAAAATCTAAATGACTTCCACTTAAAATCGCCGGAACATTAATTAGAGATGTATTAATTTCTTTAGCACTTATAAGACTATCTTGATGATGATCGGCAATATAAACTTCATCTAAAACTACTTTTCCGTTGTAAGAAATACTAATGGCTTTTACATTAATATCGGTGCCGTATGTTTCGTTTAACGAGTTGGTTACCTTTTTTGCGACAGAAGTTTGTACTGCCGGTATCGAAAACACAAGTACTAAAACAATAAACAATAGTAAGATGGCTACTATTATTCTACCTAATATTTTAAAAAATCTTTTAATGTGATTTAAGATTTAGTTTGTTTTCTTTAATCTCGTTAATGTTACTAATTTTGCATCGTCAAAAAGACGTACAATTTTTACTGCAATGCAAATTTAAGTAGCTTTGTCAACAATATTAACAATTTCTGTACCTAAAAATACATAATGGCTTCACAAAATATTTATATACTTGGTATTGAGTCTTCGTGTGACGATACGGCAGCTGCTGTACTTTGCAACGGAAAAATAAAAAGTAATATTGTAGCTACCCAAAAAATACACGAAGAATATGGTGGTGTGGTGCCAGAATTAGCGTCGAGAGCGCACCAACAAAACATCGTTCCGGTGATCGATCAAGCTATCAAAAAAGCAGGAATTACCAAAGAAGAGCTTTCTGCGATCGCCTTTACACGCGGCCCGGGTTTAATGGGTTCTTTGCTTGTAGGAACTTCGTTTGCCAAATCGATGGCGATGGCGCTCGATATTCCTTTAATTGAAGTGAATCACATGCAAGCGCATTTACTGGCGCATTTTATTGAAGAAGATGGTTTTGAAAAGCCTAATTTTCCTTTTTTAGGATTAACCATTAGCGGCGGTCACACGCAAATTGTAAAAGTAACCGATTATTTTACGATGGAAGTAATTGGCGAAACTCTTGATGATGCGGTTGGAGAAGCTTATGATAAATGCGGAAAAATGCTGAATCTCCCCTATCCAGGCGGACCTCTAATCGATAAATATGCCCAAGAAGGGAATCCGAAAGCATTTCCTTTTCCGAAGCCTAACGTGAAAAATTTAGATTTTAGTTTTAGCGGACTCAAAACTTCGATGCTTTATTTTCTAGAGCGAGAACAAAAACTGAATCCTAATTTTATCGAAGAGAACTTAAAAGATATTTGTGCTTCTTTTCAATTTACGGTCGTAAAAATTTTGATGGATAAACTTAAAAAAGGCGTTAAACAAACCGGAGTTAAAGAAATTGCCATTGGTGGCGGCGTTTCTGCCAATTCGGGTGTTAGAACCGCACTTACAGAAGCACAACAAAAATTTGGCTGGAAAACCTACATTCCTAAATTTGAATATACCACCGATAATGCGGCAATGATCGCCATTGTAGGTCATCATAAATATCTGAAAAAAGAATTTTCAGACGCCAGTATTACCGCAAAAGCTCGTTACGCTCTTTAACCTTATCGCTATGCAATTATTTTATAATCCGGCAATTTCTTCAGAAGATAAAGAAGTTATTTTTCCTAAAGACGAGAGTAAACATATCGTTAAGGTTTTGCGTAAACAAGAAGGTGATAACTTGAACATTACCAACGGTAAAGGCTTTTTGTTTTCTGCTGAAATTATTGAAGCTAATCATAATAAATGCAAAGCAAAAATCACCGCTGTCGAGCAAGAACGTGATAAAAAGTATCATATTCATTTAGCGGTGGCGCCGACCAAAATGAACGATCGTTTTGAAACCTTTTTAGAAAAAGCTACCGAAATTGGTCTCGATAAGATCACGCCTATAATTTGCGATCATAGTGAAAGAAAAGTGGTAAAAATAAATCGTTTTGAACGTGTTTTACAAAGTGCGATGAAGCAATCACTTCATTATTCGATGCCAGAAATTTCTGAAGCAATATCTTTTCAAGAATTTATTCAGCAAGAACAAAACGAACAGAAATTTATAGCGCATTGCGAAGAAAATGAAAAAAAATCACTACAAAAAGAACTAGAGCCCGGTAAAAGCTACACCATTCTTATTGGTCCTGAAGGCGATTTTTCTTCAGAAGAAATAAAAAGTGCCATTAAAGCAGGTTTTATTCCTGTAACTTTAGGAAATACGCGTTTACGTACCGAAACTGCTGCCATTGTTGCTGCGCATACGGCTGCTTTAATTAATGAGTTTCAGTAATAAAATTCTCTTTATATTTATTGAAATTTTCAACAGCTATGCAAAAGCTTTTTACGCTACTTTTTTGTTTAACTTTTACATTTTTACAAGCGCAAGATATTGCCGTTTTAAAATATAGCGGTGGCGGCGATTGGTATGGTAACCCAACGGCATTACCCAATTTAATAGAGTTTTGTAATCAGAATATTGGTACCAAAATCAATACAAAACCAGAAAGTGTTGAACCCAAAAGCACCGATATTTTCAGCTATCCTTTTTTGCATATGACGGGACACGGAAATGTGTTTTTTTCTGAAGAAGATGCTCAAAATTTACGGAATTACTTAATTAGTGGAGGTTTTTTGCATATCGACGACAATTACGGAATGCGACCTTATATTGAAAAAGAACTTAAAAAGGTGTTCCCAAACCTAGAATTACAAGAATTACCGGCAGATCATCCCCTATTTTCTTCAGCCTTTAATTTTCCTGAAGGTTTACCAAAAATCCATGAACACGATGGTAAACGTCCGCAAGCTTTCGGAATCACTTACCAAAATCGTTTGATCTTATTATTTACTTTTGAGAGTGATCTAGGTGATGGTTGGGAAAATCAAGAAGTACATAACGACCCGCAACAAGTGCGTGAAAAAGCTTTAAAAATGGGTGCGAATATCGTAAAATATGCTTTTGAAAATTAGGTTATGAGTGAGCAATTAGACCATTATTCTACAAATTTTTCTTCAGAGAAATTTCCGATCATCTTAATTACAGATCAAGTCAATAGCCCGGCGAATTTGGGCAGTTTATTTCGATTGGCCGATGCTTTTCATATTGAAAAAATTATTTTCTGCGGAATTGATGAAGAAGTCATTAATAGTAATCGTTTAAAACGCACCGCTCGATCTACCCAAAACAGTGTAGCTTTTCAGTTTGAAGAATCTATTGAAACAGTTATTGAAGAGCTTCAGCAACAGAAAATAGAGATTTTCGCTTTAGAAATTACCAACGATAGTATTCCGGTAGAAGAAATTCAACTTCAAGAAAATAAAAAGATTGCTTTAATTATTGGTGATGAAAATTTAGGCGTGAATCAAAATTTGCTCGAAAAAACTTCAGCCAACTTACATATAAAAATGTTCGGTAATAATAGTAGTATGAACGTCGCACAAGCAACCGGCATTGCATTATATGAAATCACAAAAAAGTTGAGTTCATTTCAGCAGAAATAATATCTTTACACTGTGAGCAAATCTTTAAGTAAATCTATCGCCTTCGGAATATTAAAAGCACTTGCCGTTGTGTTGGGTGTTTTGGTATTCTGTTATTTTATATATCAAGTACAATCGGTCATCGTATATATCGCCATTGCTGCGGTAATCGCCTTAATTGGCAGACCGGTAGTTATTTTCTTAAAAGATAAATTACGAGTTCCCAACCGAATAGCGGTCGTTATTGTTTTGCTTTTGTTTTTAGCCGCTTTTGTGGGACTTATCGCACTTTTTGTCCCGATTATCGTTCAGCAAAGTGAAAATTTAGGTCAGATAGATCTCGATGCCTTTAAAAAAGATTTGAATGCGTTAAATGCTCAAGTTCGTGAGTTTTTAGGTGTTAAACAAATTGACATTATTGAAGGTTTTAGGCAAACCAGTTTTGTAAAAAACTTTGATCTTCAAGTGATTCCCGACTTTATGAATCTACTTTTTGGCGGATTAGGTACGGCTTTAATTGGAGTATTCTCTATAATTTTTATTTCATTCTTTTTACTTTCAGACAGTTCGTTAATGCTGAATAGCGTTTTGGTATTTTCTAATTATGGCGACGAAGGCCGTTTTAAACGTGTTTTCGATAAGATTAAAGTGTTGCTTTCTCGCTATTTTGTGGGATTAACGCTTCAAATTTTAGTCTTATTTATTTTATATACCATTTTGCTTACAGTTTTTGAAGTTGATAACCCGATTGCGATCGCATTTATTTGTGCGTTTTTAAATATCGTTCCTTATTTAGGTCCGCTTTTCGCCGGTATTTTAATGATGCTTTTTGTAATTTCAAGTAACTTAGGAGCCGATTTCTCAACGGTAATTCTTCCACGACTTATCTATGTTTTGAGTGGTTATGCGATTGCACAGCTTATCGATAACTTTATCAATCAGCCTTTAATTTTCGGAAAAAGTGTAAAATCGCATCCGTTAGAAATATTTTTGATTATTCTCATTGCCGGGCTTTTATTTAATGTCGTGGGAATGATCGTGGCTATTCCTGTTTATACGGCGATTAAAGTGATTGCGAAAGAAGCTTTTAGCGAATATAAAATCGTTAGAAACCTTACCAAAGATTTATAAATGTTGAATAAAGGACTACTTCAGCCGGAAGTTCAGGAGTTTATCAACAACAATTTAAAAACAGATCTTCCGCAGTTAATTTTAAAAGGGAGTCCGTTTCCTCAGGTTTCTATACAAGAGATCGCCACACAGATCGAAACCAAGCGAAAAGCTGAAAAGAAAATACCAAAGTGGTTTTCTACGGAAAAAATAATCTATCCCAAAAGTCTTAATTTAGAGCAAACCTCTTCTCAAATTACCGCGACTTATAAAGCTGAACAAATTGAAGGCGAATCGTTGATCGATCTCACCGGTGGTTTTGGGATTGATAGCTTTTTCTTTGCTGAAAAATTTCACGAAGTGATACATTGTGAACTTAACGAAGAACTTTCAGAGCTTGTAAAACATAACTTTCAATATTTATCTAAAAAAAGCAATCTAGAATTCTATACCGGCAGTGGAATAGATTTTTTGAAAAACACCAATCAAATTTTTGATTGGATCTACATTGATCCTTCTCGTAGAAATGAGGTTGGCGGTCGCGTATTTCGTTTAGAAGATTGTGAACCTGATATTCTTCAACATTTAGAATTGTTGCTGAAACATGCTCGCAACGGAGTTTTCATGAAAACTTCCCCACTACTTGATTTAAGTTTAGGGTTAAATGAACTGAATTATCAGGTAGAAGAAATTCAAATTATCGCGGTAAATAATGATGTAAAAGAATTATTATGGAAAATCACGTCAAAAAAAAATGAAGATGAACTTCCTGTAAAATGTATCAATTTTAATAAAGAAACTCAACAAGAATTTCAGGCAGATTTTTATAATGAAACTACTGCGGAAGTCAATTACAATGAACCTCTTCAATATTTGTACGAGCCAAATGCAGCCATTTTAAAAGGCGGATTTTTTAATTCGGTTGCAGAAAAATTTCAACTTCAAAAAATCGCTCCACATAGTCATTTATACACTTCTGAAGAAAAAATTGAATTTCCCGGTCGCGTATTCAAAATCGAGGAGCAACTTCCTTTTCAGAAAAAAAGTTTTAAAAAACTCGGTATTTCGAAAGCCAATGTTACTACGAGAAACTTTCCGTTAACGGTAGAACAGATCAGAAAGAAACTTAACATCAAAGATGGCGGAAATACTTATTTATTTTTTACTACAAATTCAACTAACGAGAAGTTGATTTTGGTTTGTAAGAAGGTTTGACTAAGCTATTTTAATCGATCACTCAAAGCTTTGATCAATGCCTTCTTTTCTATTAAATCTTCTAAATTGGCTTCAAAAGAGATCGCTTTTCTCAAATTAGGAAGGGCTAATTTTCGTTTTGCCATCGAGTTAGAGGTTAGTAAATTGAAGTAATTCATCGATAAAATCAATAATTGTACGCCATCAATTTTACGAGTTTTAAAACCTAATTTTTCAGCGGTTCGTGCATTTAAAATATAAGTAGTCCCGGTAAATTTCACTTGCTTGTTTTCACCGTTTTCATAAGTTTCGATAAGATTAAACAAACCTTCTAAATATTGTTGAAGAATATAATTTGTTCGTTGTTGACCGTTCCATTTAAAATCCAATACAAAATAATAATCTAATAAGGTTCCGCCATGTATTTTCACCACTCCGTTTTTCTCTTTTTCAGTAATCAGAAAATTAGAATAGTAAATCAATCTTCCGGTTTTTTGATTGGTCGGTACATCGATAAACGGAGCGATAATCGTAATCAACAAGTAAAAAACAAAAATGGCAATAAAGAAAATTTTAGCATGCCAAGCAAGGATCAAACTCGGTATAAATAAAAGAATTGCAATCGCAATTACCTTAAGCTGAATTACTTTTTTATCTTTTTCCGTTTTTTGATAAAAAGGATGACTATTTTCTAACTTAAACTTCATCAGTTTTCATTCTTTCATCTAAAAAACGAATAGGTTTACGATGATTCGGGTTAAAAATAGTTTGCTGAAGTTTTTTTGTTTTCCAAAAACTAATTTCCGGCAGAACCCTTAATTTTGCTCGAAGATGAGCTTTTAAAGCAGCTAATTTTTCCTGTTGAAAAGAATCCGGTAAAATAACTTCTAAATGATCAGTTCCCACTTGACTGATAGAAACTTTTACCAAATGCAAATCGATTCCCGGCCAATCGGCCAAAGCCTCGGTAATTTGTGGCGGATAAATACTGGTGCCTTTATATTTAATGAGCTGTTTTTTTCTACCCAAAACCGAACTCAATCGCGCTCCTTCCCGACCACATTTACAAGGTTCAATAATTTTCTTAACCAAATCGCCGGTGGCGTAACGTATAAGCGGCATCGTTTCGATCCCGAGCGTGGTCACGACCAACTCTCCTACTTCACCGTCGTTGACTAAATTACCTCGTGCGTCGACAATTTCGGTATAAATGAGATCTTCCAGAATATGATTTCCTTCGTGTGCTTCACATTCGGTAAAAGCGGTGCTCATTTCTGTGGAAGCGTAGGTTGAATACAATTCGATTCCCCACAATTCTTCAACTTTCTTCCCTAAAGCATTGAGTTGAAAATTCTCATCTCGTAAAGATTCACCAATGCAAATCGCAGCTTTAATCGAGGTATTTTTACAATCGATTCCGTTGGCTTTGGCATAATTACCTAACTTAATTAAAAAGGAAGGAACTGCCACTAAATATGTCGGCTGAAAGCGATTAATTGAATCCCACTGCAACTCCGGCACTCCCGAACCAACCCGAACCAAACCGGCACCAAGCTTTCGCAATCCCAGAAAATAAGCCATTCCTGCGATAAAACGACGATCTAAAGTGGTTGTAATTTGCACCACATCGTCCGGAGTGACTCCCGCTAATTGAAAGGATTTTTCTTCATTCGCCGCCAAACGTTGCAAGTCGGCTTCATTTAAAGCAAAAGTCACCGGTGCTCCCAACGTACCGGAAGTAGTCACGTAATCGATAATTTCTCTTTTGGGAACACAAATAAAATCCTCATTTCTTGAAGCTAGATCATCTTTCGTGGTGATAGCTAACTGCGTTAAATCTTCCGCTTTTAAGTTATTGGCAGAAACCCCTAATTGCTGAAATTTTTCCTGATAGAAAGCAGAATTTTCTTCCACATATTTTAATTGCTGTTGAAGTAATTTCCAGGTTGCTGAAGGGATTTGCGTTTGAATAGGTTTCATTAAATTTTTCGGTAACTTTTTTTAATTCGTTTTTCGAGCATTTCTACATCGGGCAAAGTCGTCACTTCTCTTCGCAAAGCTTGTTTATAGTAAACAATGGCTTTTTTATAATTTTTTTGCTGAAAGTAATACTCGCCCACCCAATAATAAGCTTTCCAAAAATCAGGATTTAAAGCGACAAAACTTACTAATTTTTCTTCAGAAATTTCTTCTTCTTGCTGAATTTTATGTTGAATCTCCCGACTTTCCTTACGATAAAGTTCATAGTTTTTAAATGCTTCAGAGTCTAAAAATGGATCTTTTTTAATCAATAAAGAATCAATGCTTTTTAACGAATGATCACCGTTTTCAAATTCAGCAAAAACTTCATCTAGATCATACGCTACAAAAGCTCCTAATTGGTACGGACTTGAAGAAACCCATACCTTGCGCTCTTCGGGTTGAAAAATAATACCATGATGCGCTAACAATTGATTGATCGCCAACTCATTTCCGAAACCTAAAGTTTTGTCTTCAACTCCTTTTTTATCGCGTAAAATTGCGGCGGCTTTTTCGGGGTTGAGTTGTTCATTTTCAGCTAATAATTCTTTCATACGGTCGTAGCGTTGTTGCGTATGACTGTTTTTTATCGCCGATTGATTTCTTGAATCTTCGGCATAAGCTTCACTTTGAAAGTGATTCGAACAAATTAATTCCGAAGAATTTTCAACTTCATAAACTCCAAAATTTTTAGGGGAAACTTCAATTAAAATGGCTTTTATCTCTTCTGCACTTCCCACCATAATCGATTCTGAAACAAAAACTTCTCGCTTTTTAGCAATGGCAATGGCTTCTTCAGTCGTTCTGGCGTATTGTAAAATTTCTCTTGTAACCAGAGAAATAGGCGTTTTGGCAATCAACGGGATTTTAGATTTCCCCGCGTTGATGGTTACGGTAAGTCCGTGCTCGTTCATCCCGCTTACCGAACCAATAAATCCCGGCCAAGAGTACATCATAAATTTATAACCGCTATCCGGATTAAAAAATTCGATGATTTTTTCTTCGTTAAAGGTATCCCCGGCATAAAAATCAAAATTCCTGCCGATCAATAATTGTCCGTTTTCGGTATGCTCATCCCAAGCGGCAAACGATGTACAACCCACCAACATCAAATCGCTCAGCGCGTGACCGATATCATGAGCGCCGTGCAAATACAACGAAAGCACATAAGGCTTGGCAAACTCATCATAATCGTGCGAATTGAATCGGGAAATCCCGTAAATTTCCTGCTTGTATTCTTCAGGAATATGCAGGTACATTTTTCGGTTATACCATTTCACGACCTTACTTAAAAACTTTTTCTGTTGGGGAGAATCGACAAAATCGTCAAGTTTTCCCATAAAAGCTTTTTCTTGTTTCTTTAGTAAATCCTGACTTAAACTACCGATCGCTAAACCGCGTTCTAACGGATTTCCTTCGACATACAATTCCCATAAACCGTACTGATTTTTTTGAAGGGAATTATTACCTAATCGATAATATTCTTCACCTTGCTGAACACGAACCGTGTCGATCAATTCTATTCCGGTGAGATCGGGTCGGTCTTCCAAGGATTTTTTTACTCCACAAGAAGTGAGAAATACTATGAAAATGAAAGCTAAATATCGCATCGACAACAAATATATAAAACCCTTACGCATTCGACTTTCGGTAAAGTAATCGAAATAAAAAAGGTTGCACGGTAAACGAAACCAAAACCGCAGAAAATATACCGATCAAAGAAACTGAAGCGATTGATCTCAACGCCGGATGTTGAGCAAAAATCATTACGCCCATTCCTAATAAAGAGGTGATCACCGAAAGTAAAATAGAGGTTTTATAGCTTGATAAAACTTCATTTTTATGATTCAACTCATACTTTAATCCGCTAGTTATAAATATTGAATAATCAACCCCTAAGCCAAAAATAAAAGTGGAGACAATGATATTCAATACATTAAATTGAATGCCTAAAATATACATGATAAATAAGGCTAAAACCCAAGTGATCGCAATCGGTATCAAGGTTAAAAAAACAAGTTTCAGATTTCGAAATGATATGATTAAAATGAAGAAAACCGCAATAAAAGAATACAACAGTAATTCATTAAAATCGTCTTTTAAACTGCCTAAAAAAGATTCATTCATCGCTTTTCGATCGATCGCTAAAACTCCTTCTTCTTGATTAAATTTTTCGATCACATCGGCTGAAATTCGTTGACGAACTTTGATAGAAGATGTAATCGTTACTAAATTTTCTTCGGAAGATTGCTGAATAAAATCGTCAATAAATAAATTAGAAACTTGCTGATAATCTTGAAGGTTCAACGTTCTAAAATCTTTCTTTAGTAATTTTTCAAAACCTTGAAAGGCGTTTCTTTTCAATCCTAATGAATCTGAAGTCGTTTCAATTTGTTGAAGCAATTTTTCTCGTTTAGCAACCGACCAGAAATTTTTCCATTTTTCGATACGTTCCTGTTGCTCTTGCGTCGATAAAACTACTCCGCCAATACTACTAAAACTGGTAATCGCTTCATTTTCTTTCGCTTTTTGAAGCTTTTTATAAAGCATTTGGTTGGTGAGCAACGCATCGTTTAAGGTATTACCATAACTGGCTAAATAAAGCGTTTTATTTTGGCCTTCTTCCAAAGCTTGCAACTGTTTTTCAGCAGCTATTAATACTTTCGGTTGGTAATTAAGTTGTGCTAAGTCGTTATTAAATTCAACTTTATGCATAAAAAATAAGCCAACTAGAAAAGCTAAGCCAAGGCTTCCCAACAATAGTTTATTTTTAGAGAATTCATAAGCTCCTAATCGATCTAAAAATGTTTGCTGAGGAAGAATGGTATCTTTTTTTCGATACAAATGCGGAATAATGAATAACGCCACCATTGCAGAACCTATCACGCTTAAGCCAGCAAATAAACCTAAATCTGCTAAAGCTTCGGTATTTAAAAATAGTAAACAGAAAAATGCGATCGCCGTCGTAAAACAGCTAATTAAAACCGGTTTTGTAATTGTTTTATATAAAGATTTTACGTTGGGTTGGTTGCGGTAATGCGTTAAAATATGAAGTGAATAATCCAACGAAATTCCTAAAAGAATGGCTCCGATCCCTAAACTGATTAATGAAACTTCGCCATTCAATACATAAATAAATGCTAACGCAAAAATACCACCGACCAAGGTCGGTAAAAATAAAACGAGCGGAATATAAATTTTTCGGTAGAAGAAAATAAGGATTCCAAACAAGATAAAAACAGCAATCCCAACGGTGAAAAGGATGTCTTTTTTGATCTGATTAGCATTCGCAACACTATACAATAAACTCCCAAAAAGACTAGCTTTAACGTCGTTTTTTTGATTAAGTTTTTCAACTGTTGAATTTAAATAATCGGCAAAATTGGCTTGACTTGCCGCATCTGAATAATTTGAATTTGGCGTAATTAACAGTAAAAGATTTTTACCGTTTTTATGTACTAAAAAATTCTTGTAAATACGAAAACCGGTTTGTAGTTCGAGACTTTTCAACTTCGTTAAACCTAAGCTACTTAACTGAAAAGGATCGTTTAAAACGAATCTCTTTGTGAGAATGCCCGACGGACTTACCAAACTCTTGTAAACTCCTTCTATACTTGATTGTACACTATCTTTGGCAATTCGTTGCTGAATTATCTCGTAATCTTCGTCGGTAAGGAAAAGTGGTAAATTTTCAAGAATAAAATCGTAGGTCTGTTGTACTTCGCGATCTGCAACTTTTCCTTGTATTTTTTCAATAAAAATTGAATCGGGTGATTGCTGAATTTGTTGCAGAAAAGCTTCCGCATAACTTACCAAACTATCTTCATTATGTGTTTTTTCCGAAGAAATATTCACCACGATCTTATCGGTAAATTCTACGGTTTTTAAAATTCGCTGTAACCGATTAGACGCTTCCGTTTTTGGGATAAGTTGTTGAATGTCTTCTTGGAAATTCAACTGGGAAGCGCCAAACACAAAACATAAAACCAATAAGAAAAATCCCAAAAAAGCAAAAGATTTATGAGATTGAAAATATTGATAAAGTTGAAACAGCCACTTATGCATCTGCTGAATTTTTCTTGCTAAATAAACTGAAAATTAAGAAAAATAATATTCCTAAAACAATTGCACTCACGGCAGCTAAGGCAAAACTTCCTATCAAATATTGCTTCACGCCCATTAAAATATCGAGCGCATTTTCAATATTTTCAATATTTAAGGTGGCATCAGGCTCGTTTCCTAAAATGATCGCTCCAAATTGATAACTGAAATACAACAAAAACGGAATCATTGGCGGAATGCTCACATTTGAAGCGAAAAATGCCAAGACTTTATTCAATTTAAAGTATTCTGCAGCAAAAAAAACGATTAACGAATGTAAACCCCAAAATGGCGAAATACCAATAAAAACGCCCAAAGCAATCGCTTTTGCCTTTTGTAGCGGAGTCTCCTGAATTTTTAAAATATCTTCTCGCCAGAAACGCTTCCCTCCTTTTTGCTGAATTTCTTTGAGTTTTCTAACCGGTTTTACAAAGAAAAAAGAGACAAAAACAAACCAAATATTCAATAAAGTAATTCGGGTAATATCGATCACTGGGCGAAAATGCGTCACCCGCTCCTTAGGATCATACAATACATCGATAGGTATGTTTTCTAGCTCGACACCACGCCAGGCACTTTTCACCATAATTTCGATCTCAAACTCAAATTTAGGCGTAAATAACTTGATATTATTCACGATTTCGAGCGGATATAATCGAAAACCACATTGCGTATCTTTTAAATTGTAACCCGTTTCAATATAAACCCACCAACTCGAAAAAATATTCCCGAAACTATTGCCCTGTGGTACGCCGGGACTATCCATTTGTCGAGAACCAATGATTAATAAAGGTTTTTCGTGAGGCTGCTGTAATTGCTCTATAAATTTCGGTAAGTCTTTGGGATAATGTTGCCCGTCTGAATCTAAAGTAATTGCATACTTAAATCCCAGTTTTTCGGCTTCTTGAAAACCTTTTTTTAGAGCATTTCCTTTCCCTCTATTTTCCTTAAAATGAATCGTATGAATTTGCGGATAATCAGCTAAAATAGTTGGTGTATCGTCGGTAGAACCATCGTTGATCACCAAAAGATTCTCCGTATATTCTAAAACGCCGTCGATCACCCGTTTTAACGTGTTTTGATTATTATACGTTGGAATAATCACACAGCATTTTAACGCATTGAAAATAGGTATGTAAGCCGAATTTTCTTTCAATTTCTTGATTTAATGGTCGACAAAAGTCGTGAAAATCAATTTTACTTTGGCAATAACTTTTAGAGAAGTTTTGGCTATCGCTTTTAAAATAAACTTATTCTCTTGTTTTTCAATACTTCCGGTACAAATTAAAACGTTTTCTTGATCGGGATCGAGTACGTTTAAAAATTTAAGATTTGAAGCTTCTTCAAGCTGAAGTTCTTCCGCAGAAAAATCTTCAGCAATTTGCTTAAATAAATGAATCATCACCACGGCCGGCGTTACTTTTTGATCGGGAAAATGACCTTTATACAATTCGTGATCGGCATTCAGTTTTAATCGAACTTCAAATTGATCTTCTTCAAATTGCTGCTGAATGATTTCTGAAAAATTTTTAAGCATAACTTTTTACAATGATAATTTTATCTGTGGTCACACTGAGCTTTTCGAAGTGTAAGTTGGCAATTTTGTAACTATTCCTGAAAATTAATGAAGATGAAATCCTGAAACAAGTTCAGAATAACAAAGATTTTATTTTTCAACTTCAAAAACACTTTCAGCAATCGGTTGATTCACCTTTAGATCATTAAGGCAAATAAGCACATAACTTTCTTCTCCTTCTACCAGCTTAATTTGTTCCACTAAATAATCACTATTAAAATACAATTCAATTTGGCTGAATAGCTGCTGTTGCTGTGAAATTGGTTTTAAAATCGTCTTGGTAAAATCGCCTGCTTTCGTATACGTAATTTCAAAATCTTGTTGCTGAATAATTTTCCCATTAATACTTTTAGAAATAAGCTCACTTAACTGGTCGAACATTTTATAAGCAGAAACATCAATTTCTCTCGCTTTACCATTTTCGGTAAGAAATAATTTGCCATCGGTAAAAAGAATTCCCATCGCAAATGGTTCTATATACGTCCAATTTAACTGGTTGTTGGTATTGTAGTAAAATTTGCCGGAGCTTTCTGCGGGTGAACTCAAAAACTCTTCGTGTTTAGTTTGTATAAAAGTTCCCTGCAAGTTTTCAACCTCTTCAGCTTTTGCAAAAACTTGTTGCTGAAAATTTTCGATTTCTATGGAAGTAAGCTCAGTTTGAGCATTTGAATAGAAACTAATAAGCAACAACGCTAAAAAACTAAGCGTAAGCTTTGATATGGAATAATTCATCTATGGTCACAGATTTAAAATTATGTTCTTGTAAAAATACCAATAATCGCTCCAAAATTACCAAGGTATGTGCTTGATTATCGTGCAATAAAACCACATCGCCTTTTTTTAATCGTTTGGTAATGTTTTTAAATAAAAGATCTTCGGAAGAAAATAACGCATCAAACGAGCGTAAACTCCAGCCAATGGGTTGCATTTCTGTAGCTTTTAGAGCTTTTTTAATATTCGGGTTCGCTACACCAAACGGAGAACGGAATAATTTTAAATCGACATTCCCATGCGTTTTTGCCGCTTGATTACAAGTTTCGATTTCTCGAATAATGGTTTTCGATTTTAAAAAACCGTAATTTTTAGGATGTGCATAAGTATGATTTCCAACCGTATGACCTTCAGCAATAATTTGTTTGAAAATTTCAGGATGTTCGTCAATACAATGACCGATACAAAAAAATGTCGCTTTGGCGTTATACTTTTTCAATAGCTTTAAGATCTGAATTGTATTTGTGTGTGGACCATCATCAAAAGTCAAGGCAATTTTTTGCTGAACAATTCCGGGATTTTTATGTAATGCGGAATAAAAATAATTCAGTTGAACGTTCGTAGAGCCAATAATGGTGAGTAAAAACCAAGTTCCACCAAGAATTAAAAACCAATAAATTGGCCATTGGTATTGAAAAACCGCGTAGGTTAATAAAACCAATAAGATAAAAAAAACTGTATTTACCGGTTCACGTTTAAACATATTCTAATAGAATCCAACTGTGATTTTTACCTCTAAATTGGTTATAAAGTAAAACTTTTTTAATTGTTTTTTGAGGTTGAACATTATTCAATCGATAAGCTTCCGGGAGATGTTGAGATTTTAAAATTTTTACTCCTAATTGCATTCCAAAAGCAGAAGCTGTGTACGATTCACCTACCAAATGCTTATAATATACCAGAGGAATTTCTATAAATTCTTGCTGAAGCGGCTGAAAATACGCATCAAAATCTACATCGCCATTATTGCCTAAAATAACCAGATCAATATCAGCAATTGCTAGCTTATTTTCAGCTAAAAACGCTTTTGTTTTGAGGAGAACTTCTTCTGTTGCTAAACTATTTTCTAAATGAAGATCAATAAGTTGAGCGTAAGAATTTTGACTTTTTTCTTCTGAAATCACAAAAAAATGAGCCCCTTCTCCAATTATACTTCCTTTAGATTTATAATCGAGTAATTTTAAATTTTCAAGTGAAGTTTCACTTTTAATTTGTTGATCGAGTTGCAACAAACCAATCGTATTTTCCGAAATTTCATCGATTCCGCCTACTAAAATTTGATGTTTTTTTTCTTCTGTAAGGATTGTTAATTGCGCATCAAGCAAGGCGCTTTCAAACGAAGCAGAACCTTGTACATACGTAAAATTATAAGCTTTACTTTTTAAGTATAACGCTACCTGGCCGCCAACCGTGTTGTGCGTCGATTGTACAAATTTACTGGGAGAAAGCAATTCTTCATGTTGCAAAAGTAAATTTTCTAAGAAAATATCAGAATCTTGCTTGCAACCCATTCCGGTTCCTGTTAAAATGGATGTCGGTTCTTTTATATTAGCATCGATCAACGCAGAGGCTGCTGTAAAAACGCCCATTTTTACCGATTTCGACATGCGTCGCATCGCAGCAGGTTTTATTAGTTTCTTATAACCCTTAAACGCAACTTGCAACACCGGTTTTTCGAAAGTTTGAATTTGCTGAAAATCAAAATTTTCTTCTTCAACTGTTGATTGTGGCGACAGCGAACTGATTCCGTTAATGTAGCAAGTTTTTATCATACCGCCGAAAATAGTAAAGAAGAACAATTACCCCCAAACCCGAATGAATTTGATAATACTTTTTCGATTTTCTGTGGAACGATCTCTGTTTCCGGAGAAAAAGATAATTCCGGCATTTGTGCTTTAAAATTTAAATTTGGCCAAATCTTTTGCTCTTGAATTGCTAATAAAGAAAAAACCGCTTCAATTGCTCCGGCAGCGGCCAAGGTATGTCCGGTAAATGCTTTGGTGGAAGAAATTTTTGGTAGATTTTCTTCAAAAATACGTTGAATTGCGATACCTTCAGAAAGATCATTATTTTCAGTTGCCGTCCCGTGAGCATTGATATAAGAAACTTCTTCAGCATTAATTTTTGCCGAATTTAACGCGGCTTGCATTGCTAAAAAAGAACCTTCTCCGGTTGCGGAAGATGCCGTTTGATGGAAAGCATCGTTCGCATTCCCATAACCGTCTAAAAAGCCTAAAATAGTTTTGTTTTGAGCTGTTGCTTTTTCTTCGGTCTCTAAAACCAGATACGCGGCGCCTTCACCTAAATTAAGTCCGCTTCGATATTCATCAAAAGGTTGACAAAGTTTTTCAGAAAGAATTTTCAAACTATGAAACCCGTTTAAGGTGAATTTAGAAAGACAATCTGTTCCGCCGGCTAACACCGTTTCAGCTTTCCCGGCTTTTAATAGTTTGGCTCCGGTAATTAAGGCATTAGCTCCCGAAGAGCACGCGGTACTTACTGTGGTTACTAAACCTGTTATAGCTAAATGATGTGCGATCGTATCGCTGGTAAAACCAGGATGTTGTGCTTCAATATATTTTGTGGTATGCGGATTTTTAGAAAAATCTTGGTACAATTTCTCTGTATAATCCATTCCGCCAACGCTGGTTCCGTTAACGAAGGCTATTTTAGTTGTAGAGGATATTTTTGCTTGTTGCAAAGCTTCTTCCGCAGCTTTCACTCCTAACAAAGCCGCGCGAGTAAAGGTTTCATCTTGCTTCACCTTTAAAACTTCAACTAAATGCGTATTCGTTAATTTAATTTCGCCACAAGGGAATTTTTGATGTATAGTTTCTAACAATTCTAGTTGACCAATCCCCGATTTTTGCTGTGTTAATGCCAACAAATTTTCTTGAACATTATTCCCAATAGCAGAGACAATGCCCATCCCGGTTATGGCGATGCGTTGAATCATTAGTTAAATTTTAATTGAATACCTACAAGGTTTTGAAAACCTTGCAGGAAATTTAGGAATGTTTTTCGATGTAAGTCGCCATCGTTTCTACGCTATAAAAAACTTCTTTTCCTTCTTTAGGATCGGTGATTTTTATGCCGTAATCTTTTTCTAATAAAACGATCAATTCTAAAGCATCGATCGAGTCGAGCCCAATTTCATCTCCAAAAAGCTCATCGTTATCGTTAATATCTGTAATTTCTAAATCTTCAAGATTTAATTGTTCTATAATTTGTGCTTTAAGCTCTTGTCTTAAATTGCTCATAGTTTTCTTTTAAATTTTCGGCAGTCAAGGCCTTGCCTTTATCATCTTGCGTTATCAGGCTCAAAAATACATTATATCCTTCTTTATCCAAATCTAACCAACCACAAATTGCAGCATTTGCCTTGTTGGTACTGAATAGATTTTGCAAATAAACAATTAAAAATGAAGCGTCAAATTTTTCAGAAATAAAAAAAGCATTTTCTGTTTGTAATTGTTGTCGAATGCTCAATTCTCCCAACACAATATTCGGTAAAGTGTACACAAAAACTGAAGGCGAAGCAAAAGCATTTTCATTAGAAATGCTTGCTTGATAATTAAGATCGGTCTCTAAACTTCCAGAACTATTTTGTAGAATTAAAGCCGTTTCCGGGGTTAATTTTTGATCTTTTGCTAGATATTCTGAAGCGATAAATCCTAATTTAGAAAGTAGGTCCATTTTATAGAATTTAGCATAATCGATTTCTAAATCTTGATAGCAAGCTTTTAAAAATGCCAGTAATTCTAGATCTTCAGCAGTTTCAAAAATAACCTTTCCGTTGAAGATCACTTGATGATTTCTAAGGATGACCGATGCCGAAATTTGATGATTTTTATGCATACATCAAGTTTTTAAAAATCATCGCAAAATTACAACCTCCAAAGCCTGATGCGGTTTTTAAGGCGTATTTTAATTTTTTTTCTTCTAAATTCTGCTGAATATTTAATGGTGGCTCCACTCCTATTTCCGAACAACCCAAGGATGGAAATAATAGGTTTTGCTGAAGAGATTTGATACTCAAAATACTTTCGATCAAAGCTGAACCTCCAAATGTATGTCCGTAATGAGCTTTATAACTGGTCAAGGGTTTTTGCTGAAGGTTTAATCTGCCAAAAGCTTGCGCTTCCATCGCGTCGTTGTAAAGTGTTGCCGTTCCGTGCGCAGAAATGTAATCTATCGCTGAGGATTCTAAATGAGCTTCTTTTAAAGCTGAAGAAATGGCTTTAACCAAACCTTCACCTCTTCGCGACGGACCTGAAATATGGTTTGCATCATTTGCTATGGCTTCCCCTACAATTTGAATGGTTGAATTTTGTATTTCTGTACTCAATAAAACTCCGGCTGCAGCTTCCCCCAGATTAATGCCTTTTCGATTTTTGTCGTAAGGTTTACAAATTTCACTATCCATCGCTTGCAATAATTGAAAACCGGAACGTGTAAATTTAGAAACCACATCGCCACCTAAAACCAATGCATTTTTATAGGCATTTTCTTCTAGCAAACGTTTACCAACACTTAACCCTAAACCACCGGAAATACAAGCATTAGAAAGTGTGATCGGTTCATTTTTGATGTTAAAATATTTCTGAATGGTTTTCCCTAAACTGTACAGTTTTGATTTTTCAGGAATAGAATTTTCAGCATTTTCGAGTAATTCTACATTTCCTTTGGTTGTAGAAATAATTAAAACTGTTTCCTCTAAATTAATAGGATTTCGTTCTAATAATTGATGAACCGTTAATAAGAATAACTTTTCTAATTTGGTGAAATCTTCCGCATTCGAAAATGATAATTTCTTAAAATTTTGCTGAAGTTCTTCTTCTTCAAAAAGTGCCGCGTAATAAAAATTTTCCGCAGAAATCTTATGTTTTTTAATAGCAGTTTGTCGCTGCTTAATTTGCGCTATATTAGCTGAAGTTCCCCAACCTAGCGGCGCGATAATTTCATCGTCAATAATATGTACAGCGGGTTTCTGTCTCAAATTGATGGCGTTTATTTAAGACGAAAGTACAGTTTTTATTTCAGCCCAAGCTAAAAGTTCTTGAGAAGAATTAAAGACTTCTACCTTAGCTAACTGAATACCAATCGCTTCGTATTGTTTTTCTACTTTGCCAAAAATTCGCGTAGCTACCTTTGGAAATGCTAGAATCTCTGCTTTTTTAATAGCGCCAATAAATCCGACTTTCGCCTCTTTTTGAGCTTCTTCCATAAATGCAGAAGAAACCGCAATGCTTTGCGCCATAAACTCTAATAAACCAGCTTCAGAAAAACGGTTTCTACTGACCAACAAATTATCTTCTGCAATCTTTAAAGTTGAAAATACTTCCCTATTTATTTCAACTAAACCATCAACCATCGCGAATGGAGCTTTTTGTGGTAGAAGGTTTTCAACCTGAGATTTAGTAAGAAGTGTTTTCATAGCGAATGAGCTAATTTAACTTTTCGTCACCCTGAACTTGATTCAGGGTCACATCAAAGATTTTCTTATTTTGATGAGATGCTGAAACAAGTTCAGCATGACTTTTGGTTTTCAATTCAATAATCAATCCCAAAAATCGTAAAAATTGAACCATTGTGTAGGATATTTTTTTACCATTTTTTCTAAATTTTGTAAATATCCTTTTAGAATTTTTTGTGGTTCGTGATTTTCGACTTCTAATTTTCTGGCGTAAAAATGGTAATGATAATTAGGTTCTCGCATAATGTACACCATTAAGGTGGGCAGTTTTTTTAAGGCTGCCAATTTAAACGGACCTTCAAAAAACCGCGACTTTTCTCCTAAAAAGTCAGCTTTTATATGTTTACCTTCTCCACTACGATCGGCGGCAAAAACTAAAAGCTCATTATTATTTAAAGCCTCGTTAATTTGAAATAAATGCGATAGATCTTCTTTTACCACAATTAAGTTGAGTTTTGTTTTCCCGGTAACTGACTCTAAATAATTTTTAATGTTTTTGTGTTCGTGATCGGTCACCACCATATTGATAGCAGCTTCGTTCCCTAATTCTTCAAAAAATGTTCTCGAAATATTAAAATTTCCAATATGCGCAGTAAATAAAATTCCGCCTTTTTTCTGCTGAATTAATTCTTTTATATGATGAATTCCGTCGAAATTCATGGTGAATTTATCGCGCTTGCCTACGGTTACCGCAACCCGATCGATTAAACTTTGCCCAAAAACATAATAAGTTTGAAAAATTTTGAAAACTGAAGTGACAACCGAATATTCTAATCTTCGATGAAAATAGTAAAACAAGGCTTTGGACGCCTTTGGAGCAGCGATCACAAAATAAGGAACCGGTAAACTTAGTAAGAGATAAGCCGCTCGGAGTCCAAAATTTTTGATAAAAAACACAAAAACCTTAATGCCAGAAACGCTTCCGCGAGATTTACCGTTCCACTTAGCCATAAGTTGATTTTAATGAAGACCGCCGTTAATGTTAATTACTTCTCCGGTAATGTAATTGGCTTTTTTTGAAGCTAGAAAACTCACCAAATCTGCCACTTCTTGAGCTTCACCAAAACGATTTGCGGGAATAATTTTCTTCAATTCTTTTTCATCTAGATCTTGCGTCATATCAGAATTTATAAACCCTGGTGCAACGGCATTTACGGTTACTTTACGTTTAGCAATTTCTTTCGCCAAAGCTTTTGTCGCTCCGATAATTGCTGCTTTTGCCGCAGAATAATTGGTTTGCCCCGCAGTTCCTTTAACTCCGGAAACCGAAACAATATTAATTACCCGTCCAAAACGTTGCCTAATCATCGGCGTAATGAGTGGTTTTGTGATGTTATAAAAACCCTGAACGCTAGTGTTGATCACTTGATCCCAATCATTTTCACTCATCGCCATAAATAAACCATCATGCGTCACTCCGGCATTATTCACGATCACTTCAATAATCGAATCTGGATGATCTTCTTGCCAATTCTCTAAAACGTTTTGCGTTTCATTTCTATTAGCAACGTCAAATTTTAAAGTTTCGCAACTTGCATCAGTTTCAGCTTCAATTTCTGCTTTGGTTTGGGCTGCCGCTTCATCATTATTTAGGTAAGTAATCAAAATATGATAACCTAAATCTTTGGCAATTTGCTTGGCGATTGCTTTCCCAATTCCGCGTGAACCGCCGGTAACTAATGCATATTTAATTTTCATAAGAATCGTGATTTTTCAAATAATGGGTGGTTTCTTCGATTAACGAATACAAAGGCTGATCTTCTTCGATCTTCGGAATAAAGATTTGTAACTGCTGAAGAATACTTCTTGTTTTTGGTGCTAATTTTTCTACTTCCTCTAAATAATACGCCGCTTGCACTAAACTAATTACTTGCACCGATAAAACTTCAAAAGAATTATTGATCACACGTTTGGTTAGCGTTGCCGCATTGGTGCCCATACTCACAATATCTTGATTGTCGTTATTGTTTGAAATACTATGAATGTACATGGAGTTTGACAAGGTTTGATTTTCTGCTGTTGTAGAAACCGCGCTGAATTGAGCACCTTGCATCCCAAAATTGAGTCCGAGTTTACCGTGATTTAAAAATGGCGGAAAAGTATCGTTCAGCTTCGCATTCATTAAATAGTTAAGTTGTCGCTCTACCAACATTGAAAGTTTAGTCGTTGCCAAACGCATTTTATCCATTTCTAAAGAAATATAATCTCCGTGAAAATTACCGCCGTGATAAACCTGTTGTTTTTCAGCATCGACAATTGGGTTATCGTTGGCAGAATTCACTTCATTCAACAAAACTTTTAATACATTTTGATACGTGTCTTTTATCGGACCTAAAATCTGCGGTACGCAACGTAAACTATAATATTCTTGTACTTTTTCTTTAAAAAATTCTTCTTCAACAGACTTATACAAATGTGCTTCGCGTTTTTTTATGAGTTGACTTCCCGATAAAAGTTCACGCATTTGTTGAGCGACTTCCTGTTGGCCTTGATGCAATTTCGCTTCATTTAATTCAGCAGAAAAATGATCGTCGTAAGCGCTTACCAATTCATTAAGCAAACTGCTGGTAAAAATTGACCAATTCAGTAAACGTTCAGCGTAATAAAAATTGAGTAAACCAATACCCGTCATTACCGAAGTACCGTTAATTAAAGCCAAACCTTCACGCCCCTGAATAGGAATCGGCGTTAAATTTTCAGCTTTAAAAACTTCTGAAGTCGAGGTTCGCTTTCCTTTATAAAACACTTCGCCTTCACCAATTAATACCAAAGCTAAATGCGCTAATTGCACTAGATCTCCGCTTGCACCAACGCCGCCATGTTCAAAAATTACCGGATAAATTTCTCGATTAATGAGCTCTTTCATTATTAAAATAACTTCGGAAGAAATTCCGGATTTCCCTAAACTCAACGTCTGCAAACGAGCCAACATTACCGCTTTTACTTCATCTTCAGCTAAAATATTTCCGGTACCTGAAGCGTGACTTCTAATTAAATTATATTGTAGGTCTTTTAAGCTTTCTTTCGGAATTTTATATTGCGCCATCGGCCCAAAACCTGTGTTTACGCCATAAATCACTTTGTCTTCAGCAAAACTTTTGAGAAACTTAAAACTCTCTTCCATTTTTTGAAGTGTAGCTTCTGCGATTTCAACTTCTTTCTGCTGAAAAATAATGGCTTTAAATTCTGAAAAACTAAACGAATACGGAGCTTTCGGCATTAAAAATTGCTTAAGGTTTACCCGACAAATGTAGTATATTTACCTAGCAAAAAAAATTAGATGAATACAGAAAAAGTAGATGTTTTAATTATTGGCGCCGGTCCTTCGGGTTGTGTTTCTGCTTCGTATCTCGCGCAAAAAGGTTATCGAGTTACGATTTTAGAGAAAAGTAAATTTCCTCGTTATACGATCGGGGAAAGCTTGATCCCGCGTTGTATGGATAATTTTGAGGAGGCCGGACTTCTAGAAGATTTACAACAACAAAATTACCAAAAAAAGTACGGAGCTAAGTTTATAAGAAACGGAGTTGTGGGCGCATTCGATTTTGCTGAAAAGTTTGGTGAAGGTTGGAATTGGACTTGGCAAGTACCTCGAGATGATTTTGATCTGGTTTTAGCTGAATCTTGTCAGAAAAAAGGTGTCAAAATTCTTTTTGAAACTGAAGTAACTGCGGTAGATTTTTCTGCGAAAGAAAAAGTAACGATCTCCTATCGTTCTAAAACTATTTCTGAAACGATAACTGCTCGATATATCATTGATGCCAGCGGTAACGGAAGAGTTCTTGCCAAACAACTTGGTTTAGAAGCTGAAGCGAAAATAAGTTCGCATTCTTCGATTTTCACTCAAGTGAAAGATATAGATCGAGAAAACTTTAAACATCAAAATACGATTACTTTTGATATTTTAGAAAAAGAAGTTTGGATGTGGTATATCCCTTTTTCTAACGGAAATACAAGTTTAGGCGTAGTTGCTCCAACCGATTGGTTAGCCCAATTTTCTGAAGATAACGAAACTGCTTTTCGACAAATATTAGCTTTAAGTCCGGAATTTAAAGAACAGTTTGAGAAGGTAAAATTTAACTTCGCTCCTATTCAAATTAAAAATATTGCTAAAAATGTGACTCAGCTATGCGGTAATCGCTTTGTATTAACCGGTAATAGCGCCGAATTTTTAGATCCGGTATTTTCTTCCGGAGTTTCTTTTGCGACCGAAAGTGGTTTATTAGCAGCAAAATTAATCGATAAGGAATTGAAAAGAGAACAAGTTAATTGGCAGAAAGACTACGTAGATTATATGAATGCCGGGATCAAAGTTTTTTCAACTTATGTAAAAGAATGGTACACCGGTAATTTGCAAGAAATAATTTTACATCAACAACCCAACTTAGAAATAAAGAAACAACTTTGTGCAGTTTTGGCCGGATATGTATGGAATCAAGAAAATCCGTTCGTAAAAAAACACCAGCGAATCGTGAAAAATGTAGCGAAATTAATAAGCTTAGAAAAAAGTTTATAAAAAATATCGTTTATAACTATTTGCGCTTAAGTAAGATATAATTTAACTCAAAAAAAGCTTATTTTTTGTTTGGTGAGAACGTAAAGAGGTTATATATTTGCATCCGCAAAATGATTTGCAAAGTTCATAATTTTTTGGAGAGGTGGCAGAGTGGTAATGCAGCAGCCTGCTAAGCTGTCATCCTTCTTGGATGCCCGGGTTCGAATCCCGGTCTCTCCGCCACAAAAAAAGTGTTTGGTAGTTTAAAAAATAGTTTTATATTTGCCGCTCCAATCACAAGACGATTACCACTCGGGGTGTAGCGTAGCCCGGTCATCGCGCCTGCTTTGGGAGCAGGAGGTCGCAGGTTCGAATCCTGCCACCCCGACAAAAAGCCTTAGATAAAATCTAAGGCTTTTTTTATTTTTAAGCTTATTTTTCTTGCTTAATTCTTCTTAGAATATCTTATTTTATTTTTTATTAATTCTTAACTTATGAAACTAAAATTTTTACTTCCTCTACTCTTTTTATCCTTATTTTGTAAAGCACAAACTAGATATATTGATGATCTCTTTCAGCCTAAAAAAGCAATTGAAAAAGTTTATGCTACAAAAGATGGTGAGCAACTCAAATTATACGTTTACGAACCTAAAAATGATTCCGCAAAAAAAAGACCGATCATTATATTTATGCACGGTGGCGGCTTTGGTGTAGGTTCTCCACACAATCCTGCTGAAGTAAAATTTGCAAAAGAATGTGCTAAAAAAGGTTATGTTGCTGTACAAATTGGTTATAGACTTACAAGAAAAGGTAAAGGCTTTGATTGTGATTATTCTGCAGAAGGAAAACGAGAAACCTTTAAAAAAGCTGCGGAAGATTATTTAGATGCGGTAAAATATATGATTCAGCATCATGAAGAATTTAATATTGATCCAAATCAGATTATAGCCGGAGGAAGTAGCGCCGGAGCTGAAGCAGTTCTGCACGCAGTCTATCAACAAAACTTACTTTTTGAAGATGCTTCTGCTTATGAAAACATCAAATTTAGCGGACTTTTCTCTTTAGCCGGAGCGATGCTTGATGTGCGTTATTTAAATGAAGAAAATGCCACTCCTGCTGTATTTTTTCATGGAACTGCAGATAATTTAGTACCTTATGCTACAGCACCTCACCATTACTGCGATAAAAATGCTCCCGGTTATTTAATTTTAGATGGTTCTAAGACTATAACTGAAAGATTAAAACAATTAGAAACTTCTTATATGCTTTATACTTTTAAAGAGGCCAAACACGAAATTTCAAGTATTCCTTTTGATTATTTAGATCAGGTATTTCCTTACTTTAAAGAAGTGTTTTTAGAAAAGAAACATATTCAGTCTGAAGTTACTATTGAATAAAAAAAATCCTGAAGCTGTGCTTCAGGATTTTTTTTTATTCTAATCATTTAATCGCATTACAGCTTTAGCATTTACAAATTCTCGAATACCAAAACCGCCGTGCTCATTACCGTAACCAGAGTCTTTTACTCCACCAAACGGCATATTAGGCTGTGCGACACCAAATGAGTTGATAAATACCATACCGGTATCAAAATGTTTTTTTGCTAATACAAAAGCTTTTTCTTCATCTTTGGTGAAAATTCCGCCACCTAATCCAAAATTACTGGCGTTAGCAATTTTAAATGCATCTTCTTCATCTTCTGCTTTTATCAAGGAAGCTACAGGTCCAAAAAGTTCATCGTCATAAGCCGGCATTCCGGGGCTTAGGTTGTCTAAAACGGTAGCCGGGTAGTAATAACCTTTTTGATCTGGTACTTCTCCCCCACATAAAACTTTAGCTCCTTTATCAATACTTTTTTCGACTTGTTCATGAAGTTTTTCACGAAGATCTTTACGAGCCATTGGTCCAATATTAGCATCATTACTCGTAGGATCTCCAAATTTTATAGCTTTCATTTTCTTTACGAAAGCTTCTTTGAAATCTTCATAAATTTCAGCTTCAACAATAAAACGTTTAGCTGCTACACAAGTTTCTCCGTTATTGTAAACTCTACCATTCACGCAACTCTTTACAGCTGTTTCTAGATCTGCATCCTTCAATACAATATAAGCATCGTTAGAACCTAACTCTAACACCGTTTTCTTAAGGTTTTCTGCTGCTTTTTTTGCTACAACTTTTCCGCCGGCTGCACTACCGGTAAAAGTTACCCCTCTTACCAAATCGTGTTCGATAATTTTATCAGATTGATCATGATCTACAAGAATTACTTTGAAAATATTTTCTGGTAAACCAGCATCTTTTAAAACTTTTTCTATCATTAATGCTGATCCGGTAACATTTTCTGCATGCTTTAATAAAACTCCATTACCGGCCATTAAATTTGCGATCGTGTAACGGATAACTTGATAGACTGGAAAATTCCAGGGCTGAATACCATAAATAACTCCGAGCGGTGAATACGTGATTAAACCTTTACCGCCATTAGGTAAAGTACGTTGTTCATCTTTTAGACTTTCTGCTCCGTTTTCTGCTGTATAATCACAAATGCTAGCGCAAAGTTCTATTTCTTGTTCTCCTTGAGAAATAAGTTTTCCCATTTCTTTCGTCATCAATTTGGCAAATTCGGTCTTGTTCTTTTTAAGTTCAACACCAATCGCCTTCAATTTATTTGCGCGTTCTTCAAATGATGTAAACTTCCATTTTTGGAAAGCTTGATGACAATCTTTTACAGCTTGATCTGCTTCAGCATCATTTATAAAAGAATATTCTTTTATTGTTTCTTCTGTTGCTGGGTTAATTGTTTTAAATGTTTTAGACATAGCTTTTTTTATAAAGCTAGAGAAAACAAACCATCTTAAGTCTTAAAAGTGTGTTATGTAACATTTTTTTGACATTTCTGTTAAAACCATTCATCGACACTTAAGTCTAATTGAACGATATTGCACTTACCTTAAACGATTAATGAAACTACAAAGGCTTTAATTATTGATATTTGTTTGCAAAACCTACTAATGTTAACATGAGAAATAAATTAAGAATTCTATTAATTGAAGATGATATGATTGAAGTGATGAAACTTAATCGTACCATCGGCTCATCTCAATTACCCCACGAGGTTATAGAAGCTAAAAAGGGAGAAGAAGCTTTAGACTTTCTTAGAAGCGATGCAAAATTACCAGATATTATTTTGCTCGATTTAAATATGCCTAAGATGAATGGCATTAAATTTTTAGAAACCCTTAAAAACGATGAAACACTCAAGTACTTGCCTACAATTATTTTAACAACTTCTGCCAACCAAAAAGATATTTTAGCTTGCTATAAAGTTGGTATTGCCGGTTATGTTATAAAGCCATTAAAATATGAAGATTATGTAATTAAGCTCAAATGTCTACTTGATTACTGGAGTTTAAACGAGCTTATTAAAGGATAAGTAATTATGAAAGGAATTGTATTTACCGAATTTCTCGAAATGGTTGAAGAGAAATTTGGACTAGAAGTTGTCGATTACATTATCGAAAGCTCTGAGTTAGCTTCTGAAGGGATTTATACCGCTGTTGGGACTTACGATTTCTTTGAGATGCAACAATTACTAGTTCATCTAAGTGAAGTGAGTAAAATACCTATTAATGATCTAATTTATACCTACGGTTTATATTTTTTTAAAACGCTCACCTCGCATCACGGAGATATTTTTAAATATTATAATTCGCCTATAGATATGGTGGCTTCCATCGAAAATCACATTCACGTACAGGTTAAAAAATATATCCTGAGGCTGAATTACCGACTTTCAAAATCGTAGAACAAAACGAGCAATCGCTTAGTTTAATCTATAAGTCTGAAAGAGCCATGTTCATGTTTGCCCAAGCTTTAATGGAGAAAACATTTGAGTATTACCACGAAAATGTCGACATTCAATACAACTTACTTAACGACAAAGGAACTGAAGTAAAGTTTTTAATAAATTCCCATGAATAATTTATCGAAAAAGGTTGAAATTCTTGAAAAAGCACTTGAACGAGAAAAAAAAGCTCGTAAGAAAGCGGAAGATATTCTTGAAGAAAAATCGACTGAATTGTATGCACTTTCTGAAGCTCTAAAAACTTCGAACCAAAAATTATCTCATTTATTAAAAGAAAAAACCAATCAGTTAGAAGATGTTTTCACTAACATTTTAGATGCCTATGTGGTGATCGATATTAGTGGTTATGTGCTTACGATGAATGATGCCGCTATTCAGCTTTTGGGATTCGATCACAAAAAAGAAAACGTAAATCTAATTGAACTTGTAAAACCAGAATTTAAAGATTACACCTTAAACGCCTTTAGGACACTTTACGAGCAAGGAACTTTTTCTAATTATAAAGCAAAGCTACTTACTAAAAACAACCAAGAAAGAATCGTTCAAATTAACGCGAGTATTATTTACGACGATAATGGTAAGCCTATTGCCGCACAAGGTATTGCTCGACATCACTAACGAAACTCAGCTTAAAAAGCAGTTAGAAGAACAAAAAAAGCAATTAGACTTAGTGATGGATAACTCCCCTATCGGGATTAGTCTATCTAAATCTAATTACGAAGGTTTAGTGATTGCCAACAAAACGCTTTCTAAACTTTTAGGGTATTCTCAAGAAGAATTAAACCATATAGATGCTACCACAATCACACATCCTGAAGACCGTGATTGGTCTTTAAAATATTTTGAAAACCTTAAAGAAGGTAAAATAGATCATTATTCTGTATAGAAAAGATATATTAAGAAAGACGGCTCGATGATATGGGTAAAAACTTCTGCCAAAGCTGTTCGATCTTCAGATACAGATGAAACCTATATGGTAGCGACTTTCGAAGATATTTCAAAAGAAAAACAAGCCCTAGAAAAACTTAAAGAATCTGAAAACAGACTTGCGGCATTAATTGTAAACCTACAAACCGGAATTCTCTTAGAAGATGAAAATAGAAATATCTTACTTACCAACGAGCGTTTCTGTAATATGTTTGGTATCGATGCTCCGCCGGAGGCTTTAAAAGGTTTAGATTATAGTAATGCTGCAGAAGAAACTAAATCACTCTGCACTAAAAGTGCAGAGTGATTTAGTTAAAAAATTCTAATATCTTCTCGTAAAATTTATTTCAAAATTACATTTATCTAAACTATAGCTATAATCATCGAAACATAACGACCACTCAACGAAAAACAGGTATTTAAAAAGGAAAAGCTAACGATATTTGAACTGAGCTTAAGTAATTATTTCATAAGTTTTTATTGGTTTTTTTAGGTCGGGAGATAAATCTCTCGATCTTTTTTGTTTTAAATAAGCAACCTTTCAAATAATTAATCATCTTAAGGATGTAAATCTAAAGATCTAAAGATGAAAAAATTACTTCTACTTCTCGTAATTACTATGGTTGCTGCTTGTCAAGATTGTGAAGATGATTCCGGTTCTATAAATTTGTTAGATTGTAATCTAAATACAACGGTAAGTACGCTCGCTTATCAAAATTCAACTTCAGATCCTGTTACTATATCTTTTCATGCGATTACAGAAAATTGTTTGGCGCTAGATTATACCGCTAGTGGTTGCGATGGGTCTTCTTGGGAAGTTGAATTAATAGCTTCAGAAGATATTTTAGAAACTAACCCACCACAGCGAAATTTAAAATTCATACTGACTAATCAAGAACTTTATACAGCAGTGATCCAACAAGAAATGTCTTTCGATATTTCTAATCTTCAAGTAGCAAATAATAACTCTGTATTGCTAAGTATTGATGGAATTACAGAACCTATTCTATACGAATACTAATAACTATTTATATATTAACTAATTAAAGTTGAATTACTTCAAAAAATATAGATAACTGTTCCTACCTAAATATAACGTATTCGTCTATATATAATTGCCATTCATCGAAATTTAAGTTAGTTGGGCGATTAAATACAAGATATTTGATTCACTAACAACAAACAAAATTTTGAATTATGGCTTTCGCAATCTCCTTTGAAAATGGCAAGTTTTGGTTACGAGGTAACCTTACAGCTAATAACGCAAATTTAGTTAGAAAACATTTTGAATTAATTTTTCAAACTCAAAATGAAGCGATAATACATCTAGGTGCTTTAGATAAAATTGATACCGCAAGTGTTTTTGAAATTCAAAAATTATTGAAATATACCAATCAAAGGCATCTTCATTTGTCGATAACCGGTACAGAAAATCCGAAATTGAAGGGAAAATTACCGTTAAACGGTATGTTTTTTAATCTCGATTATCTACAAAGTGCATAATTTCTATTTAACACTTAAATCTCTTATTGATTCATTATCAATCATTTAAATGTTACATAAATGTTAATAGCTTTATTAAATGTTAAAAAAATCAGCAATTTATCGAGTAAAGTTGTTTTTAGTCGATTAAATTTTTAGTTTTACAATGCAAACGTTTTACAGATTAAACTCAAACCCTATGAAATTAGCTGTCGTAACCAATTTTACTCCAAATAAAACTAATGTTAGTGAGTACGGATATCATTTAGCTAAAAATTTTGCTAAAAATCAAGATGTTTCAGAATTAATTGTTTTTACAGAAAACTCAATTGATCAAACCAACACGAATGATTATAGCAAAATTAATGGGTGTACAGTTAAGATAAATGAATGTTTAGATCGTAAAACCACTAAAAATGCATTTAGCATTTTAAAAGCTGTTAAAGAAGAAAAGCCAGACGCTATTCTATTTAATATACATTCAACCCAACCAAACAGTAATAGTCTAATGAGTGTATTATTACCATTAGTATTAAAACTGAAAGGTATTTCAACTATCGTATTATTACATCAAGTTAAAACTGAAGGCTTTTTAAATAAAGCTTTTACACGTTTACTTTTACAAGCAGATTTAGTAACGGTAACTTTAGAAGAGCAAGCTCGTTTGCTTAGAGAGAATTTTAATGCGCATAATGTTTCTGTAGTTCGTCACGGTTCTTTTAGTACTCCGGTTTTTCCACAGCCTGTAAAAAAAGATGAGCCTAAAAAAGTTTTAGCTTTTGGTAAATTTGGAACCTACAAGCGTGTAGAGATTTTAATTGAAGCGATTGAGCAAGTAAGAAAACGCACTGAGGAAAAAATTGAACTCATTATCGCAGGAATAGATGCACCTGAAGCTCAGGGTTATCTGGATAAAGTAAAGAAAAGTTATCATGATGTAGAAGATATTTTCTTTACTGGTTATGTTGAAGAGAATGATGTAAAGCATGTATTTAAAGAAAGTACAATTGTTGCATTCCCGTATACATCTTTAGAAGGTAATGCCGGTATTCTACACCAAGCAGGAGCTTACGGTAAAGCAACTGTTTTACCGCAAACTAAAGATTTTGAGATTATTTCTCAAGAAGAAGGTTATACAGGAGCATTTTTTAATGAACGTAGTATAAGTTCACTCGCAACAGCAATTGAAAGCCTTATCGTAAACGATGAATATAGAACAGAAGTTGCAGAAACTAATTATCAAGCAGCTTGTAAAAATACATTGGCATCTGTAACGTCTTCGTACATTACATTATTTAAGAATATTATCGATAACAAATATTCTTATGCCTTGGTATAAGACATATCCCATTAATAAATTTGAATGAAAAGAGGACAAACGCCCTCTTTTTTTTATACCTAAAATTCACTTAATTAATTCTCGTAATTATACTTCACAGAAACTATAAAAGTCATCAAAATTTGACCAAAAAACACTGGTCTAAAGATAGTTACATTTCATCTACACTTAGTATGTAACTGGCTAAAAAACAAATTGCATTGCATATTTCACCTATTTTTGAAATATAGATTAACAATCTAAAAATTTAAAGTGTTTTTATTGAGATTTTGATAGCCCAACGTATAAATAGTATTTTTCAAGTTGAGTTCTAGATGTGGGTTTTCATAATTGTTAGTTTTTAAATGTTAGTAAGTTTACCCCACGTCGAGAGTCGGTTTCACTTTGTGAGCCGGCGCTTTTTTGTTGTTAAAAAAATGCTTATTATTTTTAGTCTTTAACGCTTCGCCCTAAATTTGAGTATTATATCTCAACGATGACAAAACAAGAAGAACAAACCCAACATCATATCGATTCTGAAATTCACGATTCTGCTAACGATTCAAAAAAAAGTGCTAGTACAAAAAAATCTCATGGAGAGATTTTAAAAGATCAGATCTGTGAAGGCCAAGAAACTTATAATAAGAAACCAAGCAGTATTATATTAAGTTCGATGACCGCTGGTTTAGAAATTGGGTTTAGTTATTTGCTTATTTGTAGCTTATTTTATTTTTTGAAAGACACTTTCGATAATACTACATTATTCAAACTTATTGCTTTTGTATATCCGGTAGGATTTATTTTAGTGATTTTAGGACAATCTATACTTTTTACAGAGCAAACATCCTTATTAACCTTACCGGTATTAAATAGAAAAAGAAGTGTAAAAAGCCTATTCAAAATATGGAGTCACGTTATCCTAGGGAATTTAATCGGTGGAATTTTAATGGCATTAACCCTAATTTGGATAGGACCTCAGCTAAAATTATTCGATTTAAATACAATTGAAACCATTGCTAAACACGTTACAAAACCCGATACAATTACCATTTTTATAAGTGCAATTTTAGCCGGTTGGCTTATGGGACTTTTGTCTTGGTTATTATCTTCTGCGACAGAAACGGTTAGCAGAATTATCATTATTTTTATTATTACTGCAACGATGTCTTTTACCGGTCTGCATCATAGCATTATTGGTAATGTTGAAGTATTCTCTGGAATGATCACCTCAGAAAGTATTCAGTTTTTAGATTATATAAGATTTCAGTCTTTTGCGTTATTAGGTAATGCCATTGGCGGTGCATTTTTTGTGGCTTTGCTCAAGTATCGAGCGTTTGTTTACAATGTAGATATTAATTAAAAAGTACCGATCACTCCTATTCTATTTCCACCGAATTGTAATTGCCAAGAGATTTTATTGTTACGCTCTTTGTAAGCAGGATCATTGCTCATCGTTCGGTCTAAATATTTATCGATAGAATCGACTACCACAATCGTTAAAGCTGTACTTAAAGCTACATCGGTTAGCCAGTGGGCTTCTGCCCAAAGTCTTGATACCGGAGAAACCATTCCACCGGCGATTAGTGCGCCTTTCACCCATATATTATCAAACTGTTTCGACAAGGCATAAAAGGTGGTAAATGATAAAATTGTATGTCCAGATGGGAAAGAATGATAACCACCTTCATTACTAAAAGGCCTAAACGTAGCTTTACTTCCAGAATTTGGTCTTGCCCTACCGGTAGCGGTTTTACTAATGGTTTGTATAAGTCCGGCAGCACTTGCAGAAGATATCATGAGAATACCGGTTTTTCGTAACTTTTTACTTTTGGTAAATAAACCGGCTAGGTAAATTGCTCCGTTTACGCCGTAATTATTTTGAGGAGAACCAAAATACCAACCAAAATCTTTTACTACACCGGGAATATCTTCGTTTTGTCGAGCAAAATAATCGTGTGCATCGTCATCAATAATATTTAAACCTGCAGTTCCTACCGCAATACTCGCTGCAATTGCCCAGTCATCTTGATCCCATTTAAACGGACTCGTATACACTTGTTTAAAACCACCCCACATTAAACCGGCATCGTATTTAGCTAATTCCCAAGTGGTTATTTTTTCTTCGGAAATAACTTGAGTAGTATCGATTTGAGCAAAAACTGAATTTGTAAAGCTTAAAATTATGATCAGACTAGTAAGAATTATTCTCATTGTAAATATTTTATGCAAATAAAAAGTTATTCAGTTTAATTTAAATAAAAATTCACTAAAGTTTCACATTTGAAATTTTTTGCGTCAAAAAGAAACAATTAGGTTTGCCGGGAAAAAATTACCCCTTATGAAAAGAAATATAATTACCTCACTCTTCTTATTTTTCACCATTTACTCGTTTTCACAGGTTGCAATTGGTACTACCAACCCAAGTGAAGGTTCTGCCTTTCAGATCGATAGTGAAACCGGAGCTCTTGTACCTCCTAGAATGACTGCAACTCAAATGGCAAATATTCAAAATCCATTACAAGGAGCAATGGTTTTTAATACAACTTCACAACATTTATTTACCTATAATGGTTTAGAATGGCACGAAATGGTAAGATCTTTACCAACCATATTAATGAATAGAGATGGTGGGACTAATTTTACACTATCGGAAGATACTTACTATCAATTTCCATTAGGATCATCTCACGTAAATTATATTGATTCTGATTATTATACTGTAGTTAGTGCTGGTAAAATTGAGATATTACAAGATGGCATCTATAATATTTCATGCGGATTATCAACGAATAATCTTCCTGTAGGAAATAGAAAATATGTTATAGGAATTTACCGCAACGGAACTTTAATAGGATATCCTAACCGTGGTGAAATTAGCATTTTAAATGACGATCCTTCTGGTAACTACTGGGGTTCATCGGGAGTATTAACTTACCAATTTAATGCTAATGATATTGTAGATATTCGTTATGTAATAAATAAAGATTCAGGTGTTTCTGGTACTCAATCTGCTCCAGTTAGAATACTAAATTTAGCTATTACGAAAGTAAACTAGAAAGGATACCCAATTGCAAAATTTAAGACCGGTGAATCATATTCAAATTCGAATGATTTAGCCGGTCTTTTTAATGGCGATGCTAAATCGAAACGTATTACAAAACCTTGAATATCTACCCTCACTCCTACTCCGCTACCAATACCTAATTCATTGGTGAAAGAAGAACTAAACTTTCCTCCCGGTAAGGCATCATTTTCTCTTAACAGCCAAACATTTCCGGCATCGGTAAAAATGGCTCCATTCACATAATTAAATAACGGAAACCTATATTCTAGATTCGCTTCTAAACGAATATCTCCTGCTCTATCAAAATAAGCATTGTAACTAGATTCATCGGTGGGTTGATAGCTTCCCGGTCCTAAACCTCTAATTCTAAAAGCACGAACACTATACGGTCCGCCGGCAAAGTATTGTTTTACAAAGGGTAAAGATTCAGAATTGCCGTAAGAATAACCTAAACCACCAAACAGTCGAGCAATAAGCACTTGCCCATCATCATTCAACTTATAATGATAGCGAATATCAATATCGCCTTTAGCATATTGTGCGTATTGTAAGCCTAAAAATTCATTGATAGCATTACCATCTTCATCGGTAGCAGATTGATCAAAAAGACTTAAGGTATTTCCTGCGATATCAAAATTGAAGTTGAAGTATAAAGCGCCGGTTCGATAATTATCTACCAATTCATTATACGTAAAACCATACGTTAAACCGGCAATAAATTGTTGCTCAAAACTTCTTCTTAAAAATTGATTTTGATTGAGAATCTCATTGAATTCTTCGGTCACATTTCCTAATCTTACGTAATTGATATTAATAGGGTTGAGTTGATGAGTAACATATCGATTTGCCTTCCAAATGTAACCAAATGAGGTTTGGTAAGAGTTTAAACTGTAAAGCTGACTTCTATTTAAATAATCGATCCCTAATTTTACTTCGGTCTGCGGAATGCTATACTTAAAGCGTTTATTTACATCGACAATAGGAAATAACAATCTTGGGAAACGTACCGAGGTTTCTAAACCCAACTGTAAACTACTTAAACCCGATTGTTCGCCTGAAGAAAATTGTTTTTCGTAAGCTACACTCCCTCTAATATTTAATTGTTCTCCGCCTTTAAACCAATTTCTGTTGGTATAAGTTAAACCTAAACCGGGACCGGCAAAGTTGTTTGATTTAGTGACGCCTTGTAATTCTGCTCGTAACGAACGCTTCTGCAAAGGTGAAAGTTCGATAATGGCGTCTAAATGCCTAAATCCATTTTCATCGACGACAGTGTCATTTTCTTTGTAATGAATATTTACAAATTTATAAGTACCTATCGACGATAACCTTCTACTGGTATATTTGGAAAGAATAGGGTTGTAACGCTGCCCAGGCTTCAAAAGGATATAAGGTGATAATCGTTTTGGTTTAAAAAACTCTTTAGCTTGTATAAAATCTAAACTATCTAAGCTTACAGTATCTTTCTCTTGGTCTCTAGTTTCTATAGATTCGTTGGGATAAACATCTACATCATCTATAATATAAGGTACTTTAGATTTATCGGGTACATTATCTTTCAGTCTTAAAAATAAATCGAATTTTTTATTATCGTAAGTATTAGTATCGGCTTCAAAAATTAGAAAATTACCATTAAAATTATAATAACCTTCTTGCTTCAAAAATTCGTCGATACGTTCTCTTTCTGATTTAAAATCTGCCAGATCGAAACGCATTCCTTTTTTGATGACAGAATTTTCATCAACAACCGCTTTTTCAAGCTTTTTAACCAATTCTAAACTGTCTGTACTTGGTAAACTATCTTTCTCTAACTGATAGGTTTCTAAAACATAGGGTTTCTTAAGCGTAACTTCATAATTTACTTTTGCCGTATGCGAAGAAGAATCGATGGTAGAATTAGATTCTATTAAACTATAGAAAAAACCACGATTTTCTAATCGGTTATAAATTAATTCTTCAGTTTCAGAAACTTCTACAGCAGAAAAATATACCGGCTCCTCTCCTATTTTTTTGTTGAAAAATTTATTGATGATCCCCGGATTTTCACGTTGCGCTTTATAATGAAAATACAAGCCGGGATACATTCCTAAAAAACGAGAATTGGGTTGAGGGTAAAGCACACCTTCTGTTTCGGTTTTAACTTCTTTGTAATTTTTATCTAAAACCGTATCGATAAATTTTAAATTTGCTCCACGATACAAAAATTCATCTTCGGGTATGTATTTTTCAACACTACAAGAATATACTGCTAATGCAACTAACAGTATCCCGATTTGATATGTTTTAAAAGGTAATTTCATTTAATTTTCTTCTTCTTCAACAGCTTCTTTGTTTGCTGAATTTTTAGCTTCTCGCTCTTTTTTCTCCTGTTCTCGTTTTTCTTGTTCTTGCTCTTGTGCTAATTCTTCCGCAGTTTTTTTAAATAGCTCATTAAATTTGTTGAATTCTCGCGTAAAAATTAAAGCTACTCCGTTAACAAACACTTGACCGTCGATAATATTTTCGTACTGACTTTTTCTAAATCCGCGTAAACGCCAACGGCCGTCTTCGGTTAATAAATATTCGATACTCACATTACCAATTACAGGATTGGCTTCACCGGGACGATTTTCTCCTTGCACACCAATTTCACTTCCTGCTTGCACCACTAATCGATCATTCATCAATTTTTTGCGCGCACTCACATTTAAATCGGTACGATCTTGCGGCGCATTTCCTTGATAATCGGTATAACTATTTAAGCCAAAACTCAGCTCGATACCCGTATTACCGGTTAAACGATCTGAAAATACATTTAATTGATCTGAAAGTGCCTGGTTTAAATTATCTCTAGCTACTGTTGCCGCACCACCTTGGCTACCATCGGCGCCTTGCTCTGGGTAAAAACGATTTAATACGAGTAAAGAAAATACTTGTTTATTAAGTTGACCTTCTTGCTGATTAAGTTGTCGAACGCGACCGTAAACCGTACCACCAATAGCTCCTTGTTCATTTTCAGGCATATCTAAACCAAAATTTAGCTGCGGTTGCATAAGTTCTCCATCTACATTTAAATACACTAAAAATGGAAGTTTTTGTCGGTAGCGATCTTGAATGTTACTTGCAGAGCCTGCTGTTTGACTTGCCATTAACGAGGAAGCTGAAGTTTCTACTTTATAAATCGCTCGCACATCTAAATCTGCATTCATCGGGTCGCCGCTCCAAGTAATCGTGCTTCCTTTAGCAATATTAAATTTACGCTTCACTAAATTGTAAAGATTCATCTCGTAATGACCGTCGTTTACCTGATATCTTCCCGTAAGTGACGTTCTGCCATTACGCTCAATATTAAATTTTAAATCACCTTGCCCGACAAGTTTTAAATTATCACCTGTTCTTTCATTTAAAATCACATTAACGGTTGCTCCCGGTTCAATTTTTAAATTAGAAGCTAGCTCTAATCCGGTTAAAATAGCAGAAGTATCATCGGCATCATTACGCGTTAAAATAGCATCGGGATTTTCTTTATTTACAAAAACCACAACTCCGTCACGCTCGGTCATTCCAACCTGAGATGGTGGTACAATATAGGTTACATTTGTTTTTTCGTTAATGGTAACGTCAACATCCAATTCAGGGAAACTAAGTTTACCACCAAGTTTAGCATCGATATCAAAAATAGCTTTCCCATAGTATAGATCGTTATCTTCTTCTGTTGAATTTAACGCCTGAAAATCGTTCGCATTAATACTTAAATCAAATGCAGGATCGATCATACTTTCTTGGGTTGAAACATTTCCTTTAACAACAAACTCATTGTTATTGGCATCTAAAATTAAAAAACGAGAGAAATTAATTCCGTCGTTATTCACTTTAATGGTTTCATCTGAAATTGAAAATTCTGAATTTAATTTGCTTACTACAAATTGAGTATTGTTGAATTTAAATTCACCGGAATACTCAGGATTTAAAGTTGTTCCGGTAATGTTTACATTTCCGCTTAAATTTCCTTTAGCTTCTTCTAATTCTTCAGGAACAAATTGCTGAATAAGCGGTAAACCTAATTTCTGTAAGTTTAACTTTAAATCTAAATTGGCAGCAGTTGGGTTAGCTTTATAATCTCCATTTAACGTTAGATCTACTTCTTCTCCTTGTAAACCTAACTGAAAATCATAATTGCTGCCACCTTTCGATTTCGCATCGATCGCTAATTCACCTAATGGAATTTGAGTGACTTTAAAATCTTGAATATCTAGATCTGCGATCATCCCAAGATCTTCGAACGGATTAACTAGAATCAAATTACCTTGAACTATTCCTGAAGATAAATATTCATCGGGATTAAAATAACCTAGCAAAGTAGAGAGTTTAAAATTCTGAATTTCTGCACCGAAATGTTCTGCTTCAATATTAAAATTATTATTGAAATCTATCTGCTGATTATTTCTGCTGAAATTAAAATTATTGAATACGATAGTCTTATCTTCAAAAATCACCGAATTATCTTGCGGAGTTTGCCATTCATTTTTATTAAGAATTAGATTCTCCGGATTTATAGAAAACTGAATTTTACCATCGTTACTCGTCATCATACTCGAAATATGATATAGTTCTTGGTTGCCTTTATCTGAGTTAAAATCTAATCGAAGTGTATCTCTGGTAAGATGACCTTTAAAAAAAGTTTTTTCGATTGATAAAGGTCCAGCATCGATCCCGGAAAAACCGAAAGTAAAATCGGCTTTTTTAGCGGTTGAATTGAGTTTTAACTGTAAACTATCTAATGTATTTTCTTTATATTTTACGTAGGGTAAATTAAAATCTGCCACTAACTCTTCTTTCTCTTCACTAAAGCCCATTTTTATATGAATGCTATCCATTTCTTCAATCCCGTCGATAAAAACTTCAGAAATTATTGGGCGCTGAGAAATACTGGTTTCTACATATAAACGAACAGGTTTTTGCAAGCTATCGCGAGGTTCCGGCTCTTTAAAATAATGCGCAGCATGGCGTTGTAAAGCTTTTAAAAATTGGGTTGGATTGCTATTAGAAAATAATTTAGCATTTAAAAATCCTCCATTTACCGTAACTGCCGTACTATCTTGTGCGATTCTCGTATGTATATCTAAATCGCCAATGTAATAAGGATTGTTGTCGTAAACCGCAATGGCTTCATCTACTTTTGCATCGACCATAAAAGCATCTTTCTCGCCTTTATAAGTTCCATTCAGCATTAATTTACCGCGAATTTGTTTTTGGGTAAACCCTAAAGCATATAGATCGATACCTTGTAAATCTACTTTAAAATCTGCCTCGGGAGCAACGCTGTCTAGCTTTACAAAAGCGTCGACATTTAAATTTACATTTTCATCTTTAAAAGCCGCTTTTACATCGCCTTTGCCATTTTTAATTTTACCGGATAATTGTAAATCTGAAAGATCGTAATCGTTATACGTGAGTTTTGTAAAGTTAGAATTTAACTCAGCATCCAAGGTATTGATAGAACTTCCGCTACCTTTTGTAGTAATTTCAGCTGAAATTTTGCCTAAACTTTCATTTTGCAGCAACGTACCCAGATCGAGTTCTATCGTTTTTACTTCAGCATCAAAAGCTAAACCATCGGTATTTTTATAATCTCCAACAACTTCTATTCGACCTTCAGGCATTTGTAAAACCGCATCGGCAGTAAGATTAGCTAAACTTCCTTGTAAATTACCGGTAAGCTGAATTTTCTTCGGAATTGAAATTCCCAAATCTTTTTCACTTACAAATTGCTGCAAATCACTTTTGGTAGAAGTAATATCGATCGATCGCAAATCTAGCTGAAGCTGTTCAGGATCAGTTACCGAAACCAATCTACCGTGGGTACTAATTTTAGTAGTCATTCCCCATTGTAAAAGTAAATTATTTAGCTGAAGATCTTGCGCAGTACCGTTTGCACGAACACTTCCGGTAATAGGTTTTTGCTTTAATTTTGAAATATATTCATTTTGTTTGAGCGCAGGATTTAATCGAGTTAGATCGCTCATTTGCAAATACAATGAGTTGATGTTTGCTGAAAGACGAACGTACTCGTAATTTTGAATAGCTTCCGTTAAACTAGTATAATTGGCTGTAATTTCACCTTGTAAATTGCTTGAACCTGTTTTAAGTTGAAGTTGCTCAATACGAGTTTGATCGGGAGTTATTTCAGCATTAAAAGTGAATTGCTCTAAATTAAAATTGCTTACATTTTCATTGAAATTAAATTCGGTTAAATTTAGTCGAGCTGAAGTTTCTTTAGAAAGCTCAATATTTTCTGCCTTAAGATTAAAGTTGGAAAGCTGAATGTTTTGAGGGTCTAATTGATTAGGTTTAGGAAGTTGATTTCCTTGTTGATATAAAATTTGATTATTCACCAAGGCTAAATTAGCAACCTGAAGCCTCCAATCTGGCCAAATTTCTTCAATATTCAAACTTTCTGAAGAATTAGTTGAATTTTGATGGGTTGGCTCTTCTTGTTCTGGCAACGATATTTCAACTAAAGAATTTTCTAGCTCGATGGTATTAAATTCTATTTCTTGCGAAGCGAGATCGAGTAAAGGCATTTCTGCATAAAAATTTTCAACTACACCAGAAAATCTACTCTCTTGCGGAATCGACTCAAAACTAGCTTGTACGTTTTTCAATTGAAATTCATCTACTTTAAATCTTGGTAAAGCAATCGTCGTACTATCTTCTGAAGTTACTAATTTGGTCTGAACAATTTTTGCCTTCGTATTTTCAAGCTGAAGTGTTGAAGCTTCAAAATTCATTTGTTGCAGATCAAAATTTTCTCCGCCATAAAACAACTTCCCTAGTTTTACTTCTGCATCGATCCCACTAACCGAATCTTTATAAGTCACATCAAAATCAGCCAGATCGAGATCGCCAATAGAAATTTCCATCGGTTGAGAAGGTTGCTGTTGTTGTGTTTGTGTGGTATCGCTGGCAGCTAGTGCATCGATTAAAAACTGATAGTTAAAACCGTTGATCGAATCTTTTCTAACGATGTTAGCTTTTAAACCTTTCCACTCTAAATTATCGACGCTAAAAGCATTTCCTTTCACCAATGGCCAAATAGGGATATCGGCTTCTAAAGTTTTAGAATAAATAAGTGTATCGCCTTTTTGATCTTCCAGATATAAGCCCTCTAAAGAAATGTCTCCGGAAAACGTAATAAAAAGTTTATCGATACGAACTTCTGTATTTGTTTTACCAGAAACGTAATTGGTAAGTTTGTTGACGATGATGTTTTGTCCCCACGGACTTCTAATAAACAAGACTAACAAAATGAATAAAAGCAGCAAGATTAGAATAATTCTCGCTATAATTTTAAACGTTTTTTTTAAACGTTTTTTAGTCTTATTAGTTGATTTTTCTTGGTTCACAGATGCGCTCTACTTCTAGCTCACCAATATATACCGAAGAAAAATGTTACAGAAAAGTAAAGTGTTGAAATTTAGTTAAAGTTTCTTAAGTAGAATAAAAAAGGAAAGACTGCAACAAAAACAAATTTACCCCACGTACCTGTTTTCACCTAAAACAACAAATCCTGCAGCGGTTTGTTGTAATTTATGCAAATAAACATAAATTGGCTAGCAGTCTTTCACTTACAGTTAATTGCTTAACCAAAACCCAAAACAAAGATATATTATGTTTGCATAGCATCCTTACGGAAATCCGTAAATGAATAGTTAAAATTTTAAGATTTACTAAATGACACCGAGGTCTTTCGCTTTAGCCACAAGGTTTGTGGTGTTTTTTGCCTTGAAAAAATTTTTTAAATTATTTATTCGTTTTTCTATGGAACTGGTACTAGAAGGGTTTCTATTTTCATCTTTAAAGCGGGTAGAAATTTCTGATTGATGGTAACCTTCTTCTAAAAGTTCTAAAATTTTAATGTCGTAATTGGTGATTTCGTATTGTTTATTTTCTTCGCAACGATTACCTACCGCTTCAGAATAAAACTTTTTCCCTTTATTTAAATGATGAATAGCTTGCTTTAGATCTTTTTGGTCATTTCTGCCTTTACAAACGTAAGCGTCGATATCGAGGTATTTAGAAAACTTTTTAATCTTTTGTGCACGATCTTCGATAGAGAATACAAGAATTTTAATATCGATCTGCTCTTCTTTTAAGGCTTTAATTAAAGCTTCACCGTCTTCTAAATTTACGTCTCGATGATCTCTGGCAAAAGAAAGATCGGTAATTAATAAATGGTAAGGTTCTTGGTTTTGCTCTGCTTTTTTTATCAGCAAATAAGCATCATCACAATATTGAACGAATTCAGTTTCAGCAATATTTATTTCTTGCATAACACTGGCTAAACCTTGATGTATACTTTTTACATCTTCTGCTATAATTACTTTTTGAATACGCGACATTTAGACTCTAAATTTTAAAATGATCACCATCCCTTTTTCGGTTTCTTTAAAATCTAAATTTCCGGAAAGATGAGCAACTCTTGCTTCAATATTTTTTATGCCGTTACTAAATTTTAAATCTCTCAAATTAAAACTTTTACCATTATCGGTGTATTGTATCTGAAGATAATTTTCTTCTTTCTTAAAAGAAATAACCACCACATTGGCATTGCTATGTTTTTTCATGTTGGTCATTAGTTCTTGTAAAATACGGTATATAGTAAGTTTTAAGTTATTTTTTAAGGGTTGCCAAAATTCTTCTGAAGAGTTTTGTATTAATACATTGGCGTTTTTACTTTGAAATGAAGTAAGCATTACTTTTAGATTTCCGTGGAAATTTTTCAGCAATAAAGAACTGTCTAATTCTCGAGATATATTTCTACTTCTTACGTAAATATGATCGAGATAATCTAACATTTCGTCGTTAGAATAGATTTGACGATGTTCAATTTTATTCATAAGCGTATAAACTTCATTAGCAACTTCGTCGTGAACACGTTTTGAGAGTTTATTTTCTAATTTAGAAATAGCGATATTTTTATTTTTTTCGTTTTTCTTTCTAATAACTATAAAACCAACTATTAATAGAACAAGAAGTATACTAATTACAGTAATAATTAAAAAATGTCGAAAATTTTCTTTTTCGATCGCCAATTCTTTTTCTGTATTAACTTTCTCGAGTTTTAAAATTTGTTGTTCTTGCAATTCACTATTAAACCTAATTTTCGCAAATTGATTGGCCGCATTAAGTCTGGCATTAGATAGACTATCTTCTAAATATATATATTTTCGCAGGTAATCGTTTTCTTCATTATCGTTACTATGTAAAGCTAGAATTTCATACATTTCTAACTTATCTTCTACACTTGGGACTAATGCCAATGCTTTTTTTGCATTCTTTACTGCTAAGGCTACATTTTTGTCTTTATAATAATCGGCTAAATGTAAATAGGCAGCGTAACGAGGTGCATAATTTTCTTTTGCTAATAGTTGAATGGATTGCTGAATAAGTACTAAACCTGATTGATCTCCAGATTTTAGTTGAGCATAACCTAGATTGTCTAAGCCTCGAGCTCTTCTGGTTACCGACTTGTAAACTAAACTATCCTCGAGCAGCTCTTTAAATAATTGTATACTTTCATCGTACTTACCGGCTTTAAGTAAGAACATTCCTTTATTGTTCTGTAAAGTAGGTCTTATATGCGAGTAACTATTTAGATCGATCGATTTTTGGATCCAATTTAGTGCTGCTTCATCTTCGTGTTGATTAGATGAAATCAGTGCCAATAAATTATAACCGGAAATTAAAAAACGCTCGTTCTCTTTTTTACTTAAATCTAGATAACTTAAACCTTCAATTTGTGCATTTTGGCTTCCTACAAAATCACCTAACTTATTTTGTACGCTAGCCATTCGAATACTAGACTTAGCGATATTTAAACTATCTTCTAATTCTAAAAAGAGTTTTTTTGCATTGTTATAGTAGAAATAGGCTTTTTTAAATTGATAACGATTGCCAAAATAGTGCATACCAATATCGTAATTGGCTTGGGCTAAATATTGCTTTTGGTTAGATTTTTCAGCTAAATTGTATAAGGTATCTAAATAAGATTCTACTTTTTCTTTGGGTAAACTATCGGCAATCAACGGATAAATATATGAATAGCCTTTATAAGCTTCAGCATAATTTTCAGCTTCCAAACTTTCATCAAGTAGATGGTATAATCTTTTTATTGATGAATGCTTATAGACACTATCTTTTAGCGTTTCTGTACGCATATCAGATCGCTCCTCTTCTACTGCCTGATGATCGTAACTTACAAACAGCAAAAACAGCATAACACCGAGCAAAAATTTCAGCTGAAAAATTTTGTGAGGTTCCAAAAAAGATAAATTTGATTCAATTTTTGTAAAAATAACAGTTCTGAAAAAGAATTTCCAAATGCTTTCTAAATAATTTTTTATCAAATGTTATAATGAGTTAAAATTAGCCGTGGTAAAGGAAAATTTTTGAAAATTGAAATGTTAAAAACAAACGCATTTAAATTTATATGAAAAAACTACTTCGTTTCAAATGGCTATTTTTCCTAACAATTTTAGGTTCTTTAGGAAGTGTTTCTGCACAAACTTCAACCAATAAAGAAGTCTCGAAAACTCTATTTTTTACAGCAAATACGGGCTTTAAGAAAAATTCTGCTTCTAAAGAAGTTTTAAAAGCAATTACCAAAGCTTCTCAAAATGCAGAAAATGCCTCTTTTGTATTAATTGGTAATTTAACCCCAAAAGATGGTTTTCCGCAACGCGATGATGAAGAAAAACGAGAAGAAATAAAACAATATCTCACTGAAGAACTGTTAAATCCTTTAGCAAACTTTAATGGAAATTTAATATTTGGGCCAGGAATCAACGAATGGAATAAAGAAGGACACGAGAATATCGACGATATGGAGTCTTTCTTACAAGATAACAGTAATTCAGATTTTTGGCCAGACGATGGTTGTGCAAGCGAAAATGAAACTTTAAGTGATGAAGTAGAATTAATCATGGTCGATTCTGAATGGTTTTTAGAAGATTGGAACGAGCATCCTTACATCAATAATAAATGTGATATTAAAACTCGCGAGCAATTTTTTATAGAGTTTAAAGACGATATTAAAGATGCGCAAGGTAAAACTGTAATCGTCGTTGTACATCACCCAATTATGTCTTCTACCAAATTAGGATTATTTGAAAAAATGGGCGGTTTTAGTTCACAAGCTTATTATGGGAAAAGGCGTCAAGAACTTGCCGGAAGAATGGAAACGCTCGCCAGTCAGTTTGAAGATGTAATTTTTGTATCTGGTCACGATAAAAATTTACAATTCTTAGAAGATGATGGTATCCCGCAAATCATTAGCGGCGCAGCGGTTACAAATACAAAAAAAGCTAAAAAAGATGAAGACGATCATATCGCTTCAACAGATATTGGATATGCAAAACTTACCGTTTTTAAAGATGGAAGCTCTAAAGTAGAGTTTTATAGTGTTGCCAATGGCAATTCAACAAAAATCGGTGAGCATCAAATTAAACGAGAGCGTATTTCTGAAGATGAAGTAAGCTACCATTCTAAAAATGAATATGGTCAAACCTATAAAGCATCAGTATATTCTAAAGAAGAAACCGATAAAAGCGGACTTTATAAATGGTTCTGGGGAGAACATTATAGAAATGTGTACAGCAAAGATATCGAAGTTCCGGTTCTATTTATAGATACCTTAGCAGGTAATCCTGTTGCTGTTCGTGAAGGTGGCGGGCACCAATCCAGATCTTTAAGAATTAAAGGCGAAGACGATCACGAATACACCTTACGTGAAGTAAGGAAAAGTGCTTTACGTTTTTTACAATCATTCATTAAAGACCACTACGTACGTGATTATATGAAAGAAACTATTGCTGAAGATTTAGTTTCAGATTTTTATACAACAGCACATCCTTACGCTCCTTTTGCGGTGAACGATCTTTTGGAAGCGATAGATATTTACCACGCAAATCCAAAGATCTACTATGTACCAAAACAAGAAAACTTAGGTATTTATAACGAAGATTATGGCGATAAACTTTATATGTTAGAAGAACACGTGGGAGATGAAAATAAAAGTTTTAAAGATTTTGGAGATGCAGACGATATTTTAAGTACCGCAGATATGTTATTAGAACAAAGAGAGTCTAAAGACATACAAATTGATGAGGCGGTTTTTATAAGAGCTCGAATAATGGATATGCTTTTAGGAGATTGGGATCGTCACAACGACCAATGGCGTTGGGCAGAGTTTGAGCAAGGCGAAGATAAGAAAGTTTACAAGGCTATCCCTCGAGATCGAGATCAGGCGTTTTCTAAATATGATGGTTTAGCAGTTTCTTTATTAAAATTCGGAGCTCCCGATTTTAGACCTATGCAGAGTTTTGGTCCGGACATTAAAAGCGTGAAATGGTTAAACCGCGATGGTTATGTTTTAGACAAAGCTTTTATTAATGGCGCTACTTGGGAAGAATGGAAAGAACAAGCAGAGTACATTCAAAATAACTTAACAGATAGTAAAATAGATGCTGCTTTTTCAGCTTTACCGAAAGATGTTCAGGATGAAAGTATAGAGCAGATTAAAAAAGACTTAAAAGCTAGAAGAAGTAATATTGTAGATATTGCAAAACGTTACTATACCTATCAAAAAAAGTTTGAAACTGTGATCGGTACAGAAGACGACGACGAATTTCTAATTACCCGTAAGCCAAACGGGATCACTCAAATACAAATGACTAATGAAGATGGTGAAATAGTTTTTGATAATGAATATAACAAAGATGAAACTAAAGAAATCTGGCTTTACGGTTTAGATGGCGAAGATCAATTTAAAATTGAAGGCGATGGCGATCACTACATTAGAATCAATGTTCTTGGTGGTGAAAATAACGATGTTTACGATTTTCAAAATACTCGAAAAACAAAAGTTTACGATTACAAAAGCAAGAAAAATACTTTAGAGAATGTCGGTAAAAAGTGGTTAGTAGATTCTTACGATGTAAATACTTACGATCCTAATAAGAAGAAATTCTCTCAAAACGTACTTTTACCAAGTATTGCTTTCGATCCAGATGCCGGTTTTCAAATTGGTCTTCGAGATTCTTATACAACGCAAGGCTTAACCAATAATCCATTTTCATCCAAACATACATTTGATGCACGTTATTATTCAGCAACCAACGGTTTTTCATTTGACTATTCAGGAGAATTTGCACACATTTTCTATAATTGGAATTTTGGTATCGACGCTCGTTTCACAACTCCAAATTATGCCATTAACTTTTTTGGCTACGGAAATGATACAACTTATGACGACGATGCCGTAACGATGGATTATAACCGAGTTGGTATTGGTCAATGGAGTGTTGCTCCATCATTAATCTGGAGAGACGATGTTGGGTATAGTTTTTACATCAAACCTTCTATAGAATCTTACGAGGTAGAATATAACGCCAATGAGGTGACAGGATTATTAGATGAAAACGATCCGCTTTTTAACAACCAACTTTATGCCGGTGGAGAAATTGGATTTCAGTTTAAAAACAAACCGGGGCAATTAGCTTTTATTCGCCGCGGAATGGAATTTGGAATAGTTGGTGGTTACAAAACCAATATCGATGAATATGACAACAAATTTGGGTATATTGAACCTACGGTGTCTTTCGATTATCCGTTACACGAAAGTGGTTTAGCCGTTTTGGCAACCAAATTAAAAGGTAGAGCGATTATTGGTGAGGATTATGAGTTTTATCACGGTGCAACCATCGGCGGGAATAATAGTTTAAGAGGTTATCGATATGAACGTTTTAACGGTAAATACTCTTACTTTCAAACTACAGATTTACGCGTAGGAATTACAAAAATTAGAACCAACTTTATTCCACTTCGATTGGGAGTTACTGCCGGGTTCGACTATGGTCGCGTTTGGGAAGAAAACGACGATAGCAACGATTGGCATAACAGTTACGGTGGTTCTGTGTTCCTTAACGGTTTTCAAGCCTTTACCGGGAATTTAGGATTCTATCATAGTGAAGACGGTAACCGAGTAATGTTTACTTTAGGATTTAAGTTCTAACCTTAATTATAAAAATTATCAAAAGCGTGAATTTAAATTCACGCTTTTTTTATGGATTTATTTTTCTTCGGTAATTTCAACTGAATATATCTTCAAATCAACTCATAATCCTTAAATTTGAATTGGCTTTAGGGGTATTCTGTAAAGAATTGAGAGAGTCCCTTTGAACCTGATTCGGTTAACACCGTCGTAGGGAAAAGTTTAGAATTAAAGTTTCTTCTTGTTCTAAAGGAATTCGTCCTTCAGCCATTTATAATTTTAAAAACTTAAATGATGAAAGACCTTCTTTGGAAGAATATCACGCAACTTCGAGCACAATCTCCCCTAGTTCATAGCATTACCAATTATGTGGTGATGAATAACACGGCAAACGCTCTGTTAGCAGCCGGAGCCTCACCAATTATGGCGCACGCACATCCCGAAATGGAAGATATGATGAAGATCTGCCAAGCTTTGGTAGTAAACATCGGTACACTCGATGAATATTGGGTTACTTCCATGAAAAAAGCCGCAACGCAAGCCAATCAACTTCAAAAACCTTGGGTGCTCGACCCTGTTGGCGCCGGAGCAACCCCTTATCGAGATGAAGTTCTTGCCGATTTATTAAAAATGAAACCAACTATTATTAGAGGGAACGCTTCAGAAATTATGGCGCTGGCAAAACACAACACTACACCAACCAAAGGTGTAGATAGTTCTGCGGAAAGTAACGAAGCTATAGCTGCTGCCAAATTTTTAGCTGAAGAATATCAAACGACCATTTGTATTTCAGGGGAAATCGATATTATCTTGAATGATCAAAAAGAAATTCACCTTACTAACGGAAATGCGTTAATGGCAAAAATCACCGGAATGGGTTGTTCTGCAACTGCATTGGTCGCGGCGTTTTCAGCAATTATTAAAGATAAAGCTGAAGCAGTAACTTCTGCGATGGCATTACTTGGCGTTGTGGGAGAATTAGCCGCAAAAGAAAGTAAAGGCCCGGGAAGTTTACAATTAAATATCTTAGATAAACTCTACAACCTCACTGAAACTGAATTTTCAACTACTTTAAAAATTGAAGTAAAACGTGGTTAATTCATTTCCCTATAAATTATACTTGGTCATTTCTGAAGAAGCTTGCAAACATGATCATTTTTTAACCGTAGCTGAACAAGCCGTAAAAGGCGGCGTAGATCTAGTTCAATTACGAGAGAAAAATGCTTCCACAGCAATATTTCAGCAGAAAGCTTTTCAGTTGAAAGAAATTTTAGATCGTTATCAAGTCCCGCTAATTATCAATGATAATCTGGCAGTTGCTCGGCAAGTTGAAGCTTTTGGGATTCACGTTGGGACTTCAGATGTTCCTCCAACTCAAATTCGTGAACGCTGGGAAAACGTACAATGTTTAGGTTATTCAATTGAAGATTTACAACAATTAGAATCTTTAGAAACCAAAACTGCCGATTATTTAGGTGTGAGTCCGGTATTTAAAACCGACACCAAAACCGACACAATTATTGAGTGGGGATTATCGGGCATAGAAAAAATACGTTCGTTATCTCAAAAACCACTCGTTGCTATTGGAAATATGAAGATTGAAAATGCAAATGAAGTGATAAAAGCGGGAGCCGATTGTATTGCAGTGGTTTCAGCTATTTGCGCTGCTCAAAACCCTGCAAAAGCAGCAGAACAATTAAGAAATAAAATCGAAAAATAATGAATTCTAAAAAATATACATATCCATCCGTTTTGACTATTGCAGGATTTGACGGAAGCGGCGGCGCAGGGATTCAGGCCGATATGAAAACCATTTCGGCTTTAGGTTGCTATGCTACTTCTGCCCTAACCGCCTTGCCGGTACAAAACACCACAGGTGTAAAATCTATTTTCAGTATTCCGGAGAAAGTAGTAGGCGAACAAATTAAAACGATCTTAGAAGATATTTTTCCTGATGCTGTAAAAATCGGGATGGTACATACTTCTACATTAGTGGAAACTATCGTTGAAAAATTAAGCCACTACCCTAACCTACCGATCGTTTTCGATCCGGTAATGGTGGCCACAAGTGGTGATCATTTAATTGAAGATGAAACGATACAAAGTATTGTTCAGCAATTATTTCCTATCGCAAATGTGATCACGCCCAATCTTGATGAAGCTGCAATTTTAGCCGAAATGAAGATTGAAACGGTGGAAGAAATGAAAATTGCAGGTAAAAAAATTATGGAACTCGGTTGTCAATCTGTTTTGCTGAAAGGCGGACATTTAAAATCTAAAAAACTGACCTCTTTATATTTTTCACCTAACGGAAACATCAAGAGTTTCGAATTTCCTAAATATGAAACCAACAACACGCACGGTTCAGGTTGTACGCTTTCATCGGCAATTGCTTCGTATTTAGCACAAGGAAAATCCTTGTTGGAAGCAGTAAGTTTAGGGCAAGAATATATTCATCAAGCCATTTACCACGGAAAAGATGTTGCCATAGGTAAAGGTAACGGACCGGTAAATCACTTTTTTAATCCGCAAAAACTTATCAAAAATGAAATGGACAGATAAATCTTGGAAATCTATTGAAACGATTTACCAGAAAATAATTGAAATGCATTTTATAAAAGAGCTTCAAAACGGAACGCTTCCACTTGAAAAATTTCAATTTTATATGGGGCAAGATTCTTATTATTTAGAAAATTTTGCCCGAAGTTTAGCCTTGATCGGTGCTAGAGCCGAACGCATAGATCACTCTTTAGATTTTATTCGATTTGCTGAAGGAGCGATCGTGGTTGAAAAAGCCTTACATGATTCTTATTTTCAGGAATTTGGTTTAGTAAATAGAGGAAATATTGAACCGACAACGCATCATTATATTAATTTCCTAAAAAGTACTTCAGCTTTAGACCAAGTTGAGGTTGCGATGGCGGCAGTCTTACCTTGTTTTTGGATTTATCAAGAAGTAGGAGATTATATTTATAAAAATCAGTTGAAAGAAAATAATCCCTACCAAAAATGGATCGACACTTATGCCGGTGAAGAATTTGAAACTTTAGTGATAAAAGCAAAAGAAATTTGCGATTTGGTCGCAGAAAATTGTACCGAAATTCAACAACAAAAAATGACGGATGCATTTGTTGCTGCAAGCAAATTAGAATTTATGTTTTGGGATAGCGCTTATCGATTAAAGTATTGGGAAGTATAAAAAAGGGAAGCAAATTTTGCTTCCCTTTCTCGTAATAATTAATTATTAATTTTTTCGGTTATTTCCAAAGCTCGTTTTACTTGAGCAGCGATAGCTTGTTTTTGTTTCCCATCGAGATCGCTTCCTCCTACTATACTAAATCCGTAAGGATTTCCTCCCGTTTCAAAAATTACGGGATCAGAGTAACCTGGAGCAGCAATAATTGCTCCCCAATGCATCATCGTTTTGTATAAAGAAAGTAGCGTACCTTCTTGACCTCCGTGCGGATTGGCTGCACTCGTCATTCCTGTAACTACTTTATTTACTAATTTACCGTTTTGCCAAAGTCCGCCGGTAGAATCTACTAAACTTTTAAATTGTGAAGGAGCATCGCCATAGCGTGTTGGATAACTAAAAATAATTGCATCTGCCCAATCTAGATCTTCTACGGTAGCTGTTTCTATCTCTTTTGTTTCTTGGTAATGATTGTGCCAGTCTTCGTTTTCTTTAATCACTTCTTCAGGAACGGTTTCTTCTACTCTTTTAAACCGAATATTTTCTACACCTAGATCTTTAGCTGCAGTTTCTGCTTCTCGAGCTAAAGTGTAGTTTGTTCCTGTTGAACTGTAATAAATAATTGCCAATTTTAAATTTTCCATAGTTTTTATTTTCAATATACTGTAAATGAATTAGTTAATACTCATAACGAAATTTAAAGTTTTTATAAATTATTAATTAATATACAAAATAGATAGAAAATAATTTGTAATTATTTATATACACAATGTAGTTACAAGTGATTATTTGATATTATTTATCGAAAATTATTACACATCATCGATTTTATAAATACTATGTGATACAAATTAATTAAATTTAGACTTCATAATTAATCACACATTATATTTTACGTTAGATGAAAGTTTATTTAAGAGAGCTTTTAGAAGATCGTATTCAAGTTTTAGAAAAAGAAATTTTTAAAAATTCGAATATTCCTTCTGAAGACTTATCGATGGATGAAATGCAAGATTTGGAGGCAAAAATTTTTGACCAAAAAAGAGAGTTGGTACGTGCGAAGAAATTTTATTTTAAATTAGATGAAATAGATTACGCGACGTTCCAGTAATTTTAAACGTTAAGACATACCCCACTTTACTCTAACACTTAAGCAAATTGCAAACAAAAAACCCTCTGAAAATCAGAGGGTTTTAAACTTATAAAGTGATCGCACCAGGATTCGAACCTATTTGAAAACCTTTGTATTTATTAATCTTAGCTAAAGCATCCTTGCAATTGTGAACCGAATTGTGAACCAGTATGACTTTTTACTCTCGTCTATATTTTATAAAGGAAATAAAAAAATTATCCCTGTTAGCAAATTTAATGATTTTAATTTTTAATTAACTTTTATATAATTAAAAATTGATAGGAATAAATATTGAATTGAAAAGAATCTTTCGCAAAACTTTTTCAAGATTTATTTCTCAAACTAAATATAGTTATTGCACATAATTCTTTTTTATACTTGTCAAGTATATCACAGAGCTAATATTTGGTGGTAATACCAATGATTTAATTTAAAAAGACCGACAAAATTGCCGGTCTTTTTTTTATAGTTTAGCATTTAAAATTAATTTCCTTCTCCCCTTTTTCTCTTGAAGTTCTAATTGAAGTTTCTCATCTTCTCCTAACACAAATTTCGGGAAAACATAAACAAACCTAAAACTTTGACTATGGTACACTTTATCGGGCACTTTATATTTTAAAATAGGAGTTAAAGAAAGCTTTTGGTAAGAGGATTTTCTTTTTTGATTTCCCTGAACCCTAAAAAGTTCTAAGTATTCTAACTCCAATGCAATCCCTGATTTATTTTTAATTTCTATAACTAGATAAGTTTGATCACGACTATAGGCCAGTCTTTCCATTTTGAGTTTAATACCTGATCGGCGTTTAGTTTTGATATGCTGAGAAGAAGAAGTTAAAAGATATTCGCTATATCTTTCAAAATATTCCTGTTGTCTGCCGACCGAGTCTTTTTCAAAAGCAGATAGTTTTTTTTGGAGTAAAGCGTGCTCGGTTCCCACTCGCTTCTTCTTAGGTATAAAATAAGTAAGCTGCTTTAAATCATCGCTGTATTTAACAATGTAGCTAAATACATTACCATCAACGGTAATCACTAATAAATTCCCGTCTTCGCCATCTATTCCTTGCAAAAGTCCCAGGTATTGAGGTGCCTCTCTATTATAGGTAAACGTAAAATGATTATTTCCGGTAATTGCTTGTTTGATTGGCGATGGGAAGAACAACGCTACTGCTTTATAATTATTTACATATAGCGTGTCCGGATCAGAGAATGCAAAAGTGGTAAAACTTGAGAACAGTAGTAGAAATTTTAGAATTAGATTTTTCATAATTTATTGTTTTACGGGTTTTAAATTCATTTGATATTGATCCAAGATGGTTACTTTCACATTTCGATTATTTCTTCTAAATAAGTTTTTAAGCCCGCTGACTTGAGGCACCGTTGGAATATTAATAGAACCTACCGTCTGGTCGAGTACTTCCCGTGTAGCTTCTTGTTGAAAGCTATTTTTCAAATAAACCCCTTCCCCTCCGTCTTGTAGATCAAAGGCATTTAGTTGTACTTCTTTTTCTTGAATATGGGTGATTTTCAGTAAAGTTCTATTAGGAGCAAAATTAACGGTAGCATAAATAGGTGTATTTTTAAAGTACTGTTTTCCTCCTATCCAGGATTTTTTACCTAAGCGCAGGGATAATCTTTCATTAGTACTGATTTTTTGTTCGCCATCAACACTCACCGGTATGATTTCATCTGTTCTGCCTTTCATTGTTGAAACAGTATTTACCCCATTAGCGGCAAAGAACAATTGATGTTCTAAACCTAATTCTTCTAATTGTTCTAATTGCTTCTCTTCCTCCAATGTATTTTGAGAAGGATTGAGGGTACTGGTATTATTTCCAGCTTGTCTTATTCTGGAATTATCTGAATATTGTTGATAGACACTATCGATCAACTGTTGTTTTTCATAAGCCAATTGATCTTCCCGATAGGTCCCGGTAGTATCAAACAAATCTTCGTTATAAACTTCTGGAATATGCTCGATTCTTTCTTCCTCCAGATGATCCAATGCTTCCATTTTTGTATTGTACTGTTCAGGATCTTTTTCTAATTGCGGAACTGGAGGCTGTTTATCTTCTAAGGAATCTTCTTCCTGTTTTCCAAAGGTGATAATGGAATACCCTACGATAAACAATACCACACTTAGTAATATTACTATCATTACGATTTTATTCTTTTGTACTTTCATGGCTATGTATTTTAGTTAAACTTTGTTCATAAAAATTTTTAATGATTAACCCGTGGGGATTGTGTGGAAAATTTCGATCCACCTTCATCAGTCGACCGCTGGTTTTAATTTCATAGGAATCGGTAGCCTCGCCCCGGGTAATACTAAACCGGGTGGTGGTCATAAAATTGATTTCGCCATTTTTTAAAGATATTTCTGAATGTATAGCACTTATTTTTTGAATAAGTGAGTATTGCAATAAGCGATTATAAATTCCTTCGGCTTTTTTTTGACGATAGAGTTCCGCTATCGAGTTATCCCCAAGCCATAATGCCTTTTCCATATTTCGCTCAAAATTATTGGCATTGATTTGATAGAAATAACGGTGAAACATTTCTAAATGTGCTTTAGCTTCTACTTCGAGATTTTCCCGATGCTCAATAAGCTGTAAGGGGATTACTTGTCCTTGATCATTAATCACAAATGCACTTTGCTGACTTTGTTTAAAAATTCGGTAGGCAAAGAATCCCGATGCAATCATCGATAAGGAAGCACCGATGACGACCGTTAATACGACAAAACGATTTGTCCTGAGAACTTTATAGATATTGGTATAAGGTGTTTTCATAATTTTATGAATTGATTTTATCCTCCGGTAAAAAGACGTAATACAAAGGAGCTTGACTTTTTATATAATTTGAATTTTAAAAGCACGATAAATCCTATGGAAGCCAGCTCAATAAGCGGGGCAAAAAATTCACTTCCCCAATCGGTACCAAAGAGATCATTCCAAAAGCTTGAATTTATTTCTGTATAAAGGTTATTAATGAAAATGTTTACCAAAAAGAAGGCAGGCACCAACATATAGACTCCGGTATACAATTTAAAAAACTGGTACGCCAAGTTTCGAAATTTCTCAAAGACCGCCAGACTAATGACAAGTGGAAAAAACGCTTGCATCAGCCCCAATAAAAAATAGCGTTCAGCCAGAAATAAGGGATAGATAAATAAATCCAATAGCCAAAGAATGACCCCGGCAATAAATGCAATCATTTTTAAACCAAAAAGTGGGGTCACCAAAGCTTCGTAAAGCACGGCCATCGCCTTTTTTGTGGCTTCAATGGCACCTACATCTTTTTCCAAATCGACATCACTTAATTGTAATGGCATCAGTGCCGGTGCCGTAGTTCTGTATTGACTTTCTATAGAAACCAGAATACCATCAAAGACCCCCAGAATTTCAGTGGAAAAGATCACTAATAGCACAATGATAAAGTTCTTAAAAAGTTCATTAGGACGAAGACCCCAAGTTTGACCATCAGTGTTTGCCATTCCTTCATTATATTTTTTTAAAATATTGACCAGAAAGAACAATATGGCAAGCGTCTTCATACCTGTGATGGTATATTGAGAAAAGTCACTTTCTTTAATCGTCTGGAATACCGTATCGATATATTCTAAACCTATACTCATCAGAAATCGGTTTCACGATTATTGATTTTATCCTGCATTTTTCGAAATGATATAATGCTGTGATATCTTCGTGTTTTGTTATTTACTTCCGCTAACATCTCCGAGGAAGTTTCTTCATGGGCTTTAAGTATGGCTGCCCGTTCTCCATCACTCATTTTTAAATAGTCACTGGTTAAAATTTTATCGATGTAATTTACATTTTGAGTGGAGCGTTGCAGGATTTCATCAAATGATTCACTTACCTGATCAACTTCTTCCGGTTTGATATAAGGTGAACTTAAGATTTCCTGTAAATCCTGTTGAACCAACTGGTAAAGTTGCTGATTGTTTTGAATAAGGTTACTGACCGCATCTAGTTGCTGAATCACATTACTTACCTTTTCAATACGTTCCTTTTGTTGTTTTAAAAATTCTACCGTCTTTAAAAGATTTGTAGTTTGTTTTGCTGACTCCACCAACTGCTTGGCCAGGCTGATGAAATTTGTATTATCATATACAGGCATTCCCTGTGACATTGCTATGCTTGGCATTAGAAAAGCCAAACATAGTATGATGGTAATCTTTCGAAGCGGTGGTGATATAAGATTGTTCATTTCTATAAGTTTTAAGATTTAATTTTTACGTTGAAGAAAATCCTGAATAGCTTGTTCCATATTCCCCGATTCTTGGAATAGCTTAAGAATTTGATCGCTTTCTTCCCCATCGGTGAGGTAAGCCGCGTATACCTCAGGAGGAACCTCTAGACGAAAAATATTGCTCTCCTTCCCTATTTTGATAAACATTTCTGTATATTTTCTATCACCGGTGAGACGATTCCGGATGGATCTTAACTGATTCAGATCGTGACTGGAAAGGTTCAGTCTTTTTTGTAGGTCATCGTAACCTTTTTCATTTCTAAGGCTATAAACCACTTGAGTATTTTCCAAAATACTAGCCGAAGTAGCGTTTTTAGGTAATTGATTAATCGATTGAAGAATAATACCGATGGCTCCATTTTGTTTTCGAATAGCTTGGTAGTAAAACTCCACACTCTCCAACACATTTTGAAATTTCAATTGTTTGGCAAACTCATCAAACAAAATGATTCCACGTTCAGAACGATTTCGCCAAATCGTGCGTTGAATGGCCGATTTAATTAGCTTTAACATCACCGAGAGGATTTCTTTGTTATCTCTTACCTCGTCTAACTCAAAGATAATCATCTGCTTATCCTCAATCCTGTATGTCTGGTCTTCACCAACCTCAAATAGAAAACTATATAGACCATCACCTACATACTCTGATAGAATATGTAAAAAATCATAAATACTGAAATAACTTTCCCGTATACCAAGCAGTTGATGAAAGTGGTCTTTATGATGATCTACAAAATCATAAAGAGAACTCAGAGAATGTTCTTTTCTGATTTCTTTATAGTAATACAATAGCACCTTCTTCATGGCTACCTGTTTTGCCTTAGAGACCTTGGCTCCTTCCGCCATCAACTCTAACAGAAAAACACTTAAGTCTTCCAATCGCTCCGGGGTCAGGTCTTGCTCACTTGAAATATAAAATGGATTAATTCCTAAACTTTCTCCGTGCTGATAGCGTAAAATAATATGCTCGTCAGGGTATAGTTTTGCAAACTTGGAATAAGACCCCCCCAAATCGATGATCACCAATCGTACCTTGTCTTCGAAATACTGTCGAAGGATGTTATTGGCCAAAAAAGATTTTCCTTCCCCCGTGGGTGCAAAAATGGCGAAATTTCTTGCCTTAATTCTTTTTTTCTTTTGATCCCATACATCCTTTAAGATGGGTAAGTTATGTTGACGATCATTAAAAATTACCCCTTGTTGGTCTGATTTATAATTGGTGCTTTGTATCCATAAACAAAGGGCGTGTTTCAAATCACTCACGTATAGATCTTCATCGGTAAAATTACTAGAGTAGCAGAAATAGGAATTTAGATAATAATGCTTTCGTGCATCTCCTTTAGGAGCATAAGGAATCATATCCAATTCTTTGAATTCACCTTTTATTTGGGAGGAAATAGATTTTAACTGCTCTAATGTTTCACTCCAATAAATGACATTGAGCTGTCCTCGAATAATTCGCGATTGTTCATCTTTATTGATCCTATCCAGAATATGCTTTATTTTTTCAAGAATCACTTTGTTTTGGGTTCCAAAATTTGCGCTTTTTTGAAGCGCAGTTACTTTTTTCTCCAAAAGTTTTCTCCATCGATGTTTATCATCAAGAAACAAGACTTGGTTGACCATATGGTTTTCGTGGAGATTAAGTCCTAAACCATCGATAAACCCCTGATGAAAACTGAAATCGTCCGAAGTAAATTCTTCATTGATTTTACTGGTTTGCAACGTATCACCAAAACATAATTCGCTATTAATAGCCAATACATCAAAATAATACTTCCCGATTTTGATTTCCTTGCTTAACTCGATATCAGTATCTACATGTTCATTAAACCCATTAAAGTAACGCTGAGTTTGCTGATGAAATGATGAAGAATGTAATGGTTGTATCTCTATTTTTTTGGAATTTTGAACAAAAGCGATCACATCGTATACGGCGTGCTGAAACGCCTGTGCCCTAGCTTTTATCTTCTTATAAAAATCTGTTTTTACAGTTTTAAAAGGATTGATATCCCCACTAGCCTTAGTGGTTTTAGAGGCCGGCAAAATAAAATACAGGTAACTCTGATGTTCTAGATAGTTTCTCCCTTTAAAATAGTGATAGGTAGACTTTTGTAAAAACGTTTCTCGTTGAAGCTGCTTTCCTTTATAAATTGATTTTCTATAGAGATCCTGCTTATGCACAATGGTGCCCACCGGTAAGCTTTTGATAGCTTGAAAAAATTGGGCGTGCAGTGCTTCAAAATCCTTTTCTGAAAGCGAATAGATTTCCGGAAGCTGCAATTCATAACCGATCACCAGATTTCCATTAGCAGCAAAAACTAAATTATCCTGTATATCTAAAATGGGATAATGTGAAGAGAGATTAAATTCATTCATAGTCAAGAGTTGATTGGCGTTTATTACTAATTCGTTTAGGAAAAGATTTTTTTAAAAATCCTAAATGGGGTTGTTTTGAAAACCTGTTAAGCCCTATAAAAAGAAGGCAGTTCCAGGCAATTGCGGTTAGAATGGTTAACATTCCAAAAGAGAAAATAATTACCATCAAAGAGCCGATCACCGATAACATCTGCAGCGCAAAGAGGTTTAAGGGCAAACCGAAGATGACCGCTTTTTTTCGAATATCCCGATAGGGTTTAAATTGTTTCATTAGACCACTATTCCTATCAGGTACGTAAAAATCCCAACTACCGCTCCCGCAATAAGAACAAAGATGAGTACCCGGGTGATCCCCTTTTTAAGATCTGCATTTTCTCCAAAAAAGTGACCGGCGTTAAACAGGAAACCTACTAAAAAAATGACTCCAAGGATAATGGGAAAGATCGCTCGAATAGTATCTGAAATATCATTCACGGAATTTTCAATTCCTCCGATTTGTGCCCAGGCCGATCCTGTGAAAAAGAGTAATAAAAGTGAAACATAAATAGCTTTTTTCATATCAAATAAGATTTTTGTGATACTTGAAATTGATAAAGTAAAGCTATGATATTCAGCTCTTTATTATGCTAAACGTCAGGAATCTGTGAATAACATTCTATTTGCTATTCATTGTTGTAATATGGTTCTAAATCATCTTAAAATAAATGATCGTTTTGAAAATTGCTGTTGATAACCGAAAAAGTGATAAGGATAATCATCTCTAAAAACGTCAATTTTCTATCCAAAAGTCTTGGAGGCTCTTCATATTTACGTTCTTTTATCTTTTGCATCCTTGCTAAAGGCAATCAAATTAAAAAGCTCCCGCATCCTACTTCGAACGCGATTCCCATAGCGCTCTTCCAGTTCCTCTGCATTAAGATTAGTAGTCACGTGAGTTTTTAGCTTTCTGTGGGTATTTAAATAAAGTTCATGTCTTGAAAGCAGGATTTCTCCCATCACATTACAATCCTTTCCGTAGAATCTACCGTAAGGCTCAATACCCAGGTCATCAAAACAGAAAAAATTGGAATTGCCGTAATCTTCAATGGCCTTATAACCAAGATGGTTAAAACTAAACACCACATTTCTACTAGGAATCATCTCATAAGGACGTTGCTGTGGAACCAGAAATTTTAAAAGCTTCATTAAACTTGTTTTTCCACAACCCACGGGTCCGGATAATAAAATCCCTTTATGGACATCTATTTCGAATTTTTCACAATTTTCCTTATCCCTAATGAGGTATGAACAAAGCTTGTAGATAATCTCTCGATCCTCTCGGTATAATTTAAATTTTTCCCCGAAAAGCAATTTACCTTTAGCCTCCAGGTAGACTTGCATTTTTTTAAAATCATAACGAATTTCTTTTCCGTAGATTTTTCCTATTTCATAAGCAACTCCACCTTCCTGAATGATATGTGGTGATTTAAAATTCATAAGGGTTCATCATAATTTTTATCATCACTAGTTCTAAGGTTGTCCTGATTCGGGACATCTAGGTTAAGTTTTTCAGTGTTTTCATTTTCCGAAAAATTTAAATTTTCAAAAATTTCTGTTTTTTTATTGTTTTTAATGTTTTCTATAGTTTGTATATGTTTTATTATAGATACCAATGCTTGTTCACTACTTGTCCTATTTTTAGTATGGTTGAGGTCTAATACTTGTTCACTACTTGTCCCAAAATTGAACATCTTAATTTTGCTACCCTTCCAAGGATTATGGGAAGGCATATAAACCAAATAGCTCCAATGGCTCAATTCTCTGATGCATCGATGGTAAGTGGATTTAGAACCAATTTTAGCCAGGTTCATCACTTCCTGGCGATTAATAAAAAATTCACTGCTATAGTAGTTGACATTCCAAAATTGAAAAAGGGCAAGATACAGACTGATGTGCGAAGGATTTAGTCGATTATCTCGAGAAAAAAGCGCAAATACGCGATTGAGATGTTTGATGTAATTTACTGCTTCCAAAATCAAAAGGTATGATGTATTCTATTTTTCTCTAAAACAGCATTGATTTCTTCCTCATCATAATAGAGAACACCTCCAATTTTAGTATAAGGTAGCGTGCCGTTAATTCGTAAATTCTGAAGGGTGCCGGGGGAAATTCCTAAAAGTTCACGAACTTCTTTTGACCGTAACCATTTCTTCGAAGTAGTTGAGTATTGTTTTAATAGTAATTCTTGGATCTCCTCAAGAAGTTCAAGTTTAAATTCTCGAAGATCATCGGTGGTAATGATAGTTGCTGACATAATATTTGTTTTTAAATTAAAAAAGCGAGTACCCTCCTACTATCACCTATTCAGGTACTCACTTAAATTTGGCTGATGAATTTGCTCTATTCATAGAACGGTTCCATCAACCGTTGATTTGACTTTCATTACAAATTTTGAATCTTTTTACGGGTTCTTATCCCAAGATGAATCGCAGTTACGACAAACTTTAACATCCTCTCTAAATAGATACAAAAAAGCCCAAATACGATGATTTAGGCTTTAATTTTAATCCTCTAGGGATTTTTCTATCAAAAAATTTAAGAAGTAGCTCGAATCGTAACTACGTTTTTTCGAAGCCTTCTTCTTTATCCATTTTATGTTGAAGATGAATAATCAATTCATCAAGAAATTTAGTTCTACTTCCCCTCCTTTCCTTTATCTCTGAATAGGTTTTATAAATTTGATCAAGTTTGATATTGAAAAAATCTTCAAAGCTGGAAGTAATCATTTTCAAATCAGCTGCTCCGTGATTCACACATTGATCGGAATAGAGCGCATAAATGAGTTCAATCAGTGCTGTCTTGGAAGCTGTCCATACTAAAACTTGATGCTTTTTCTGTTCATATTTCTTGGTTTGCCCCGGCTTTAGTTCTTCTAAAGATTCCCTTAAGTAATGTATGAATTGATACATGGCTTTTACTTTTGCCCAAAGCATATCGTGGGAGGTTGAAAACTCCGGAAACTGATAGTAATCGGTAAGTGGGCTAACCGGAAATTTTGAGCGATGGGTACGTGAAAAAAACTGATGGTCTAGGTAACTATAATCCATTTCCATATAGTAAACGAAATCGGAATTACGATAAAAGAATTTATTGATTTTTTTAAGTTCTTTTTCCAAAAAATTAATTTTATACTGCCTTCCCGCTTTAGGTTTCTGTAATTCGCAGGTACGCATTTCCGTAAAAAGAATCAATTGACTCATAGGAATGGATTTTAAATGCTTGAAGAAGTGGATCTCACCGGGAATGGTTTCAAAATCAAATTCTTCTACTAAACTTTTAAGTTTGGCTAGCGTTTTATTACATAAACTAATCCCTGAAACCATATATTTAATAGGTTCCAATTTTTTTTGCTGAAGTCCTTGAAGTTTGTATTCAAACTCTTTTATAACTTTTTCATAATCTTTCATCATCTCATAACTATTAGGTAGAAAATGAAAGCTACAGAATTATATTTCAAAGCTTTACCTCTAATTCTCTCAAAACATAAATGAATCCGTTATATACCTTTATTAATCCCTTAAAGACCTTTTTTATCGATAAAATGTATATTTATTCGTTAAAATGTAATTTTAAGTAACTTCTAATAGGTAATATTTATGAATTCCTGGGAGAGTGAATATGTGAAATTTGATATTAAGGATGGTATTATTTACTGTAAATATAAAGCATTCCAGACTTTTAACCTTAAAATCGCTCAGCAAGTAGTTGAGGATCGTTTATATTTTCAAGGAGAAAGAGTTTTACCTGCCTTTTGTGATATACGCAAAATGGTATTTCCTGACGAACAGGCAAGACACTACTTAGCTATTCATGGCTCCTTGGGATTAAAGGCGGTCGCTTATTTCATTTCTAAAGATAGCGAAAGAAGTCTTATTCAATTTTTCATTAAAGTCAATAAACCACTTATTCCTACAAAAGTTTTTTCAGAGCAGGATGAAGCCTTAGATTTTTTAAAACTTTATAAACGATGAGTAAGATCAAAAAAAAGAACCTAGAGAAATTATATGAGGCTATTATGCAGCTTGCCCAAGGAAATTTTGCCTATAGAATAAATGAATCAGATCTTCAGGAAGATGGTTCAGATTTAGCGATGATGCTGAATATGCTAGGCGAAGAATTAAGTAATTTTTTTATCAGTTCGAACTCGTTTGGTGAGAAAAATATGACTGACCCCTATACCTTCGTACTTGATAATCAATTGAATATTAAAGCTATTAATTGTCGATTCTCTCATTTATTTAATAGTCATAATGAGATCCTTAACAAGGAAATATCGCAATTTTTAACCAAAAGCTCTGCATTAGAACTTCAGCATTTGGTGAATTCTAATTTTCACACGGGACAGACTTTTACTCCGGTTAAAATTATCTTGACTTTTATGACTAAACACAATGAGGAATTGAAAGTTTGGGGATATTGTCATTTGATTGTCAATCAACGCGAACGATTCTATTTTTTTAGACTATTACCCTTAAAATTTATAAAAGTTTCTCAAATTGAACCTGATAATTCTGAAGCGGAAGATAAAAAATTGAAAAAGAAACAGGTACAAAATGATATTCTCAAAATTAGAGAGGTACATCAGTATATATTAGATAATCTGCATCAGAGCTTGCCGCCATTGCAAATCATTGCTCGAAGTGCCAATCTAAACGAATATAAACTAAAGAAAGGATTCAAAACCATTTATGGAATTACTGTATTTAAATTTCATTTAGAAAAGCGTCTTGAAATGTCTAAAACATTAATTGAAAGTACCCAACTTCCCTTAAAATCAATATCCTTTCAATTTGGTTTTAAAGACTACTCCCATTTTTTAAAAGCATTCAAAAAGAAATATGGAAAATCCCCTAAAAAATTCAGAAATGGTAATAATTAAATTTAGTGTGTTTTAGGGTTAAACAATAATAAATCCTTTATAGACAGTTTTTTATCCCTTAAGAACATTTTCGCTTCCTTAACTTTAACCTCATTAAAAGAAAAGGTTATGGAAACCAAAAAGTACATCTTAAAAATTTCTACACTTATAGTAGGAATATTATTTCTCTATACCGGTTTAAAAAAATTATGGGAAGGGGATCTTTTCTACCATACCTTACTGAATTCAACCAATATCGAAAACCAGCTTATTATTGAAGGATTAAGTTTGGGGATTCCTCTCGTGGAAATAACCACCTCTTTTACTTTTTTGTTTTATCCTAAGAAAAATATTGGTCTGTATATCTCTTTGATAGTATTGATAGTCTATAGCGGATATTTGATCAACCTCTTATTCTTTCAAGAAGAAATCCCCTGTACCTGTAGGACTGTTCTACCGCTACTGGGTTGGTATGGTCACTTATACTTTACACTAAGCTTATTTGTATTTCTAATAGGTTTATTACAGTTACGAGGTTTAAAAATAAAATAGTATTACCTGTTTTGTTGCGCAACAAAACCAGGAGGAAGCTGAACACCTGTATAAAATAGTAGGCATATTATTCATTTAAAAATTCAATATTATGAAAAGTAAATTTTTAATTCCGTTGTTAGCGGTAATCTTTACAACCGCGATGTCCTTTACTACAGCTAGAACTGTAGTAAATCCGGATTTTGATTTTATCTCTACCGATGCCGGAGTAGTTCGTATTTCTGAAATGCAATGCGGAGCAGGAACATTAAATTGTAGAGTTCAATTAGAGCCTAATGGAACAGAATATCAAGTTTTTGATGATGAAGACTTAACTGTTGCCAAAAATACGAATAACCCTAATCCTATTGAGTTATTCTAATTATTCCATAATCTAAAAAGGAGCACTGGAGAAAATCTCCAGTGCTTTTATTATTTACTATAGTTTTACAAGAATATAAATTCCATTTTACTATTTTGTTCGATAAAATTAGTCATATCTTTTAAGAAATCTTCTAGTTTTAGATCAGTAAGGTAATTTTTATGTTGTTGGATACTGATCAAAGGTTTTTGATATCTGTAATAGTTATATAATTTTTTTTCTCTTTCATTCAAGAACTCCTGTTTAAAATCAATTCCTTGAATTATTCGCTTCTTCTCCTGATGGAATATATCTTCGGATAAATCTTCAGAAATATTTTTTAATATAAAATCTAATTCCTTTCGTAACTCTTTAATTTTACTATCCTGTGAATTGACTTGAATTTCAAACTCAAAACGATTCATAGCCTCGTTAAACTTTCCGACTGTTGCATAATCATATAAAGGAAACCCTTTTTTATATCTTAATTCAGTAATTTTAGCCTTTATGATTCTAGCCAACAGCTCTAATTGAGTTTCCAAATGAAAAATTTGATTACTACTAACACTATATTTATTAGGCATTAAGAAACTCACTACTAAGCTGGTTCTGTTATTTTGATTATCATTTTGAGGAAATATTACTGGTTCCCCTTGAGTTAATGATGTACTCTCTATTAGATTTCTTACATTTTGAAAATGTAATTTTTCTTCTGTAGGAATACTTCCAAGATACTTATTTATCAAGGCTAAATTTTTACTGATATCCTGCAACCCGGTGATTAAAAATGTAAATCGTTTAGCATTAGAAAACAATTTATTGTAGATATCATAGGCATTGTCAAAATCGGTTTTGAATATACCCTGATATCGTTGCCTACCGATAGGGTTTTTAGTAAAGTCACCCGTTAAATTACGGATTGTATCTTTTAAACTAGCGGAACCTAAACTAAACGGTGGGTTAGAAAATTTTTGCAATTGAAGAAATTTCCAATCCTTATAAGCTTCCTTATCTTTATTCACTTGAGTAAAGTACAAGGAAGTCAACTTCAACATTAATTCCAAATCCTTAGTTTCGGATACTGCTTTAATACCACTCTCTTGATAAGAGATATAGGGTTGTGGTAATTTCCATAAACTTGTCGTTGACAGATAGTCTTTTAGTTCAAATTTATTTAAACAAGCTATTCCACTATTATTAATAATATCAGGGCTGTTAATGGCAGAGTAATAATTTTTTGGTGAGAAACTAGCTGCTCCATAACCGGTAAAGCCGTGCAGTCGAGTTACATCATCCTGAACTTGTTGGTGATCTATAATTACCTTTATACCATTAGCTAAGGTATATTCACCAACTTTCAATTTTTTATCATATCGGTAATCAATGGGCACACTTTTTTGATTAGAATTTACCTCAATTTTTAAGCATTCAATATCTTTTTTGGCCCATCTTTCTTTACGTTTTGGAACTGGTGAAGTTTCTATCCATTTTTTTAAAGTTAATGAATCAATTTTAGCAGTTGAAATAATCCCTAAATCATCGGGATATAATTTTAGGTTCCGATGAATAAATGAATTAAAATCTGAAAGTGATGTTTTTTTTAAATTTTCAGTCAGAAATTTCTCTTTTTCTTCCGGTAAAGCCTCATTGGCTACAAAGTGTCTGCGTATTTCCTTTATCCAGTAGAAATCATCCTTATTTACAGAAGCCCTCGATGGTGGCATGAGACTATTCATAATTTTTTTATATTCATCTTCTTCAATACCATTTTGTTTTAAATTTTTAATAATACCGATGACCTGTTGAAGCGCTTCTTGTTCGTAGTTATTTAGAATTGAAAGTTTTAAATGCAGACCCATCGGATACATCTCATTTTCAGAATAACTAATGACTGCCTGATATTTAGGATTATAAACTTGTAAAGCCTCTTGTATTCTGTGATTTAGAATTTGTTGCAGCATACCCCAATATTGAAGTCTTGAGAGCCCTAAGTAATTACCTAAGTTATGATAGGTAATTGAATCTCTATAAAATAAAGTCAACTCTGATTTCTCAATAACAAATTCTTGAGTTGATGGTTGTTTCTGAATGGACTTGAAGTTAGGTTTTGACTTAAAAAATAATGAGTCTTTATCCAGAAGTTCCCGATTTCCCTTCTCATTTTTCAGACTTTTAAAAAATTCTTTTAACTTTTCTTCAATCTTTTCAGGTTGTGTTATAGCACCTGCAACAACTACAGCCATCAGTTCGGGACGGTACCAATCCCTATAATAGCGTCTCACTACCTCTGCATCGAAAGAATTATAATGTGCTATTACTTCTGAGTAATCGTGGATTGACGGAAATAAATACGAATCTAATTTAGTCTCTAAATAGAACTGTGGCAAGTTATCCCCGTTACGGTAGTAAATCTCTTCCTTGATGGCTCCTCTTTCACTATCTATTGCTTTTGAAGACATATCTGTATGAACAGCGATATCTTTAAAAAACTGAAAACCTGTGTCTAATCCTTTTGGATTTGTATTGGGAATATCAAAAGAGTATTCGGTATACTTAAATGACGTATTGGCAAATTGATCTTTGCGTGTCATCCCTAATTGATTTAAAAGCTGTTCATCATCTCTTATCCCATTTCTAAATGCTAAATGTTCAAGCATGTGAGCGATGTCCAGTTGATCTCCATCCTGCTTATCAAAACCTGCCTTTAGATAAAGTCTCATATAAATTTTTGAAGACTCATTTTCCGTGGGTTTAATGTAATACGTTAACCCATTCTTTAGTTTCCCATAAGTGATCGATTGATCCAAAGCTAAATTACCTAAATCTCCCTGCTCATTTTCTTGACCAACACTTTTAGCTATATTGAAAAAACTAATCATCAACAAAATTAAAACTCTTAACTGTGTCATTTTAATAGCCCGGGTTTTGTAGTAGATTTGGATTGGTGATAAGATCATTTTCAGGAATAGGATATAGCATATCATTAGCTTCCCAATTAGAATCCCCCTCAAAAAAATCATCGATGTTCCCTGTGCGTTTAAGATCGAGCCAACGATGCCCCCATTCTGTAAATAGTTCTACTTTTCTTTCCTCAAGAATTTCCTCAAGCAATGTTTGTTGCGTTATTGCCGGATCAGATGTTGAGAGCAGATCAATACCTGCTCTATTTTTGATCATATTGAGGTCTGCTATCGCTCCCTGTAAATCATTTTGTCTTGCTCGGGCTTCTGCTCTAATTAAATATTGCTCTGCTAATCGCAGAACCATCGAATATTCCGTTAGGTTATCGATACTACTTCTATCTTTATATTTATGGGCATAGTAATTTTCTGTACCACTATGATACCCCACCCAATGCTGATAGCGCAAATCATTAGTGTCTAAATTGCTTACAAATTCATTGGATAAAGAGACTCTCGTGAGCGAACTCAATACCGGATGAAACAAGAATGTCCCCCCTTCATTCGTATAGGTCATAGAGCTTCCTGATCCTCTAGGGGTTATTTGCCAGATCGCTTCATCACTATTGGCAAGAAAAACATCATCTAAGTCTTCCTCAAGTGCATAACTATCAGAATTATTTATGAGCTGAGTACTATAAAAATCTGCTTCTTGCCAATTTTCAAGGTATACATACACTCTAGCCATTAATGCTGAAGCGGTATAGTAATTCGCATAAATGCGATCATTCTCTCTATAGCTCATAGGCAATTGAGCTAAGGCCAGCTCTAAATCTAAAAGGATCTGTTCGTAGACCGCTTCTGTTGAACTATTTTCTAAACTGGCATTAAGTTGATAGTTTGTTGTTAATGTTAAAGGAACCTCACCATAGAGATTGACCAAATAAAAAAAAGAAAAAGCGCGTATAAACCTAACTTCACCCTCTAGGTGTTGAGCAAGTTCTTCATTGATTGCTGATGAATTCCGGATTCCTTCTAGTGCAGAATTACACATATATATGATATTATAAGCACTCGACCATAATGCCGTATTTCTGATGTTATCGGGCATTAAAGCATGATCTTTAAACTCTATATAATCTAAATTGGTTACCCGTAAATTTGTAAGCGTATGGGCAGATAAACCTGCTAAGACGGTTACACTATTTTCCCCTCCTGAGCTAAATGCCCGTGGATAAAGCTGATTGTAAATACCTTTAACAGCACTTAAGGCAGTTTCATCACTATCAAAAACTACTTCACTGGTCACGATCGTATTGGGCGGATCGATCTCTACAAAATCTTCACAAGCCCATAAGGATAGGCAGAGAAGTGATATGATTATATATTTCATAAATAAAAATTTTAGTATTAAAAATTAAGTTCGACCCCGGCAGATATTGTTCTTAAGGCTGAAAAGCTTCTTCCTCCATTAGGCATAGCCGGGTCTAAGCCCTCATAAGGAGTCCAAGTAAACAGGTTTTGTGCATTGGCAAAAACCGTAAAGCCTGAAATGCCCACTACTGGGAGAAAGCGCTCGGGTAATTGATAAGACAGGCTAAGTGTTTTTAACCGAAGAAAAGAAGCATCAGAATAGGGCAAAGCAGTATTTAAGTAATTAGAATAGGCAATCGAAGATTCGTAAGATTGAGAAATGGTTTGAAACTGCCCTTGCCCCTCTAATGCCCGGCTAACAATACTTCTTTGATTTCCTAAGCTTCCGGCATCTACCATTGAAATTGTACCTTCCTGCTTTACATATTGAAATAAGAATTGCAATGAAAAGTCATGAACTTTTAAGGTATTCGAAAGACCTCCAAAATACTGACGCCAATTATTTTTAATTAAAGTACGATCCTGATAATCTATTTGATCATCACCATTCACATCTCTCACCTGATAAAGCCCTGTTTCATCATCAATCCCTTCATAATGATAGCGTAGACCAATATTTAAAGGCTCACCGATTCGATAGGTATTTGCATAAGAAGATTGTTGTAAATTGGGATAACTAATTAACTTATTCTCCGGAATCGTAAGATTGAATGAAGTTCGCCAACTAAAATTATCTTGCTGAAAGTTTAAACTAGAAAATTCTATTTCCCATCCTTTATTTTCGACCGTGGCTCCTAAATTGGCCTGAACGGTAGTAAAGCCAGTAATACTAGGCAAAGGGTAACCCACCAATTGATTGGATGACCTGTTTTGATACCTGCTTACTCCAACATTGATACGATCTTTCAGGAACCCAAGCTGGATCCCTACTTCTAATTTTTTATTCACCTCCCACGAATAATCGGGATTAGCTAAGCCTATCGGATAAAGGCCTCCGGGACCGGAAGTGGCCTCATAGGCATCTAAATAACCGTAATCTCCAATTTGATCATTTCCCGTGCTTCCATAACTTGCTCTCAACTTCCCAAAGGATAGAAACTTTAAAGAATCCATAAAGCTTTCTTCAGAAAAGATCCAAGCGGCACCTACGGCACCGAAATTGGCAAATTGTTTACCAGGACCAAAACGAGAAGAGCCATCTCTTCGACCGGTTAGGTTTAGGTAATATTTCTTTTGCCAATTATAAGCCAGTCTCCCAAAAATAGCAGCATAACGATATTCCTGAGTTCTATAGGATACTGAATTTACGCGGTCGGCAGCGGTTAAATTTCCGATCAGGCTTTCGGTCACGTAACCTTCACCATATAAACCTCTTCCAAAATCTATACTTTTTTGAAAAGTAGCTCCTACAATAGCACTTATCGTTCCTTTACTTATTTTTTTATTGTAGTTTATTTGTGGTTCAATGATCCAAGACGCTCTTTCTTGATCTAAATGTGTCGAGCGATGTTCTAAACTTTCCCAACTGGACGGGTTATAAGACTTTTTGGGTCTTTTTACCAATTCTCTACTGGTAAAGAAAGTATACCCTAAGCTTGTCTTTACTTCTAAGCCTTCCAAAGGACTGTAAGAAAGGCCTAAATTTGAAATACTGTTGTTAGATCGGGTTTGGCTACGGTTATAATAGCCCGATAATGGATTATTTAATCCTGCTTCACCCCACTCTTCCCAGTTTAGTTCTCCATTGGTTAAAAATAGTGAAGGTGCATTTGGGCTTAAATTAAAAGCCGTATTGGTAAGGTCTAAATACCCGACCAGTTCATTTTGGGTAACCCCATAATTTGTTTTAAAATTGAGGGTAAACTTTTGATCTTTGGAATGATGATTTAATTGAGCATTACCAGTAAACCGCTCATAGTTATAATCTCCTCTATAAATAGTACCCTGATTAAAATAAGCTCCTCCAACTCTAAAACTTGTTGTTTGATTACCTCCCGATACGCTTATATTGGCATCGGTAACAGGTGCATTCCCCCCAAAAAACTCTTCCTGCCAATCGGTATTTCTTTCCTGATCCCAGAGTACCAGATCGTAGGCATTGTATTGATCCGGCTCTACCCCATCATTTTCGAAAGCTCTTCGTCTTATTTGAAGATACTGAGAGGTATTGAGCATATCAATACGATTAGGAAAAGTAGAGATTCCTGTATATACGCGTGCTTGCACTTCTATTTTTGCCGATTTTCCTTTTTTTGTAGTAATCAACACTACCCCATTAGCTCCTCTTGAGCCATAAATGGCGGTTGCATCTGCATCCTTAAGTACTTCAATGCTCTCTATATTAGAAAGGTTAAGGGTACTTAACGGATCGATGCCTGAAGAACTGAGGTTGCTGTTGCTCTCTAAAGGCGTTGAATTAATGGGCATCCCATCGATGATGTACAAGGGGTAATTTCCTTCTGTTCGTAAACTGTTTTGCCCGCGTATTCGAATTGTCGGCGCTGATCCCGGTAAGTTACCTCCAGAGTTTACTTCTACTCCTGCCATTCTACCCTGCAGGGCTTCTAAAGGGCTTACCAAAGGTTGTAACTCTATTTCTTCGGCGGTAACTTTGGCAATATTCCCCGTGCGTTCCCGCTCGGTAGTGGTATAATAACCGGCATTAATCACGAGATCACCCAACGAGTTTTCTTCTTCTTGTAACGTAATATTGATTTGTGCTTGATTGGCGACCGCAATCGTTTGCGTTTGATAGCCTAGATAAGCGAATACCAAGCTGTCTTGTGCTTGTGTGTCAAGCTCATATTCTCCATCAAAATTAGTGGTTGTACCACCGGGTTTATTTTTAAAGGTAATATTTACCCCGGGGATGGGCATCTTATCGGTGTTGGTTACGGTACCCGATATTTGCTGTTGCCCCGTGCAAGGAATAGCCCAGCTGCTTAGCACTAAGAAAATACTTAGCCTAAGGCAGGATCTGAATAAAAATTTCATATTTTTGAAATGTTATTAGTTAAATATTTGAGTTTAGTTAATACACGCCTTCTCTGTATCGCCAAAGTATAGAGAGGGCTTTTTTATGGATATAATTTTACCTCATAAGCTTTTGTTTTAAACAGTTTACCCGACCCGGGCGCAGGTACTCTTCTTGCCATTACACATACCTATAATTCTTACTGCGATTGATTGAAATGAAACCACTCTGTAAATGTGTTTTGATTGGTTTTTTATTATAAAAACCGTGCACATTCCATGGGCTTATCTATGGAGTATCTAGGAAGTATCCCAGACTTTTCCTTACGAATAAAGTTTTACAATTGATTTTTAAAAGATGATTACTGTAACAATAAACACAGGTTTTGTAATTCAGCTCTGTTAAGTTCTAACTTATTTAGCTTCATTAACTCCCTTATGGCCTGTCTTATTAAAAAAAGAAAAAGGCGCAGGTCTCAACTTATCGATCTGAGGCACTGGTATACCTGTACACGAATAAGTGAGCCCACGCCGCGGTCGTGAGCTAAGTTACTTATCCTCTCGTGTACTTAAAAATTACCAGTTTTCAGATCGAGACTCAAAGCAATAGCTTCTAATATTTTCATATTTGAAGAATTGCAAATATATGTATGTAAGACAAATATAGCGAAAAAATATTTAGGATACTTATAGGTATCCTAAATATTTATAAGAAATTTTCAACTTTAAAGTATGAAAAAGTTAAACTTTAAAGATGAAAATAATGCTTTGGGATACAGAATAAGAGAACTGAGAGAAAAAATACTAAATCCTAAAACAAATAAACCAATTTCTCAAGAAGAATTAAGTCTAAGAACTGGTAATGCAAAAAAAACCATAGGTGAAATAGAAAGGGGTAATACAAATCCTCGTTTTAGTACATTACTTCAAATATCTAAAGAATTAAATGTAACTATACGTGAACTATTGGATTTTGATATGATCAAATATATTCGGCTAGCCAATAAATTTAAAAAAGATAAATAGCTTCAAGACTAAATAGTCTAATCATTTATAGAATTTTTATTTAGTTCTTGAACTTTCATAGGATTCGAATTTAACCTCCTAAATCAAAAAAATGTCTCTAAATATTAAACCTAGACAACAGAATGATCACTCTAATCCCTATTATTGCATTCATTCCTTACAAAAATTAAATTCTGAATTTGACACAAATGTATTTACCACCTCTATACCCATTTCTCAATTACTGAAAAATAGAGATATTTTATTAGTTGATGATCTGAAGGCTGATGCTAAATGGGGGATGAATAAAATTATACAGAGAAATATTTCTGACAAAAGAGTAAAAGAAATTAAGAATGAATATTTAGATACTAATCATAGACAAATAAAATTTTTTCCAGCTATTACTATTATCCTTCTACCTAAAACTAGTGGTGAACCGAGCCAAAGTTTTAATAATTCTCAGAATAGTTTTGATGATATTGCTGGAATAGATGTCATTAAAGAATATGGTGAAACAGACTTATATTTATATGATCATCCTATTACTTTAAAGTGGGATAAAAACAAAATTTCCGCCTTAGTCATTGATGGGCAGCATAGAGTTAAAGCTATCCGAAGCTTCTATGACAGTAAAAATGAAGCTCACTATGATGGGATAAGTATACCAGCAACTTTCGTTGTCTTCAAAAATTCACCCAATCTTGACTTAATACAAGCTACAAGAGCCTTATTCATTGATGTTAACAATACGCCAAGATTAGTATCAGAAGAAAAGCTAATATTTATAGATGACAGAAATATACATCGTAGAATTACAGCTAAGATTTTCGGTTCTAATGATCCAGGGGATGACAGTTCTGATTACTATCAGAAAATGCTTCAACAAGAAGATTTTCTATTAAATGAAGAGAATATTCTGAGCCGTTATTTAGTAGAAGAATCCGGTAAAGATGACGAAGAATCACGAGGTTTCTTATCTAATCATAGAAATCTATTTCCTTGGGAAGTAAGTAATATTATGACAATTCATAGGAATATAATTGGAAATATACTTTTACGATTTAAAGATGTTGATAAAACTAGAGATATTAGAAGCTTATGCCATGAGTTAAATAATTCAATTCTAGAAGAAATTGAGAAAAAGGAATCAACGGAAGAACTTACAGACAAGGAAAGAGAAGTTATTGTCGACCGCTTAGCTAAATCAGGATTGTCTAATGAAGAAATTGATATATTCAAAAATTTAATGGATATCAAATACCGGAATTTAGAAGAAATTCGCGATGTTGAGTCTGAATTTTTGATTGGGACCGCTGCAGATGATGAAGAAGAAAAAGACAGAAAGGATTTTGTGAAACTACTTTTAAATATTTATAATCAAGATTGTAGTAAAGATTCGGCATTTGAGTTTAGTTCAAATTCTATAACAAATTTATTACTCGAAAAATGCTCTATATATATTTCATTACCAACCTACGTATTTAATAACTTATGGTTTACTAAGAATATCAAGAATTCAATTTTAGATCATGGTCAAAATGATAGAAAACTAATTTTCAATTTTATTTTAGCTACTCATGAAACTTTAAAAGTTCAAAATTCACTTAGAAGACGAAATGACAAAGTTGATAAACAAGTAAAAAACTTTATCAAACAATATGAGATAAGTGAAACCTCCCGTGTTAAAACTCTTACAAATTGGGCAAAAAGTTTAGCTAAAAGTCAAAATGGGAATGTTTTAAGAACTGTTGTTGGTCAAGAAATGCTATTTATCTATTTGATGAAACAAAGTGGTAAACTGAGAGATATAAATATTGAAAATGAACTAGAGATAATAAATACACTAGGTGATATAAATTTTTTTAATAGTGAATTTTTATTAAAAATAAAATTTCCTGAAGCTCTAGATTGTTCTGTACTTGACTTTCAAATTTGGTCCGAAATAATTATGAATGGAAATAAAATGAAACCTGGAATTACTAATGCAATGAAAGGGGCTGACTTTATTGACATGGTTAAAAATAAAATTTCAAATAGAATTAATGGTGGTTCTAAATTGCGATCGTTGGATAGGTTGCAAAAATCCTATGGGGTTGCAGTAACAAAAAAAATTGCAGAGGGTGATAATGAAATTTTATTTAAAATGTACGAAGTAGCTCAGGACTATTTTCAACTTGATAAATATTTAAATAATAATGAAATTGAAATAATTACAGAACATTTTGCCAATGCAGAACAATTAACTGATCGTTCAAAAAATGTACTTAGTAAACTATATGGGGGATATGCCTTTGAGCAAGTGGTTGAGTGTTATAAAGATAAAATATGATCTTATATAAATTTAGAAATTTTGAAGAACAAAGTAAAGAAAGAACTTTAGAAATAATTAGAAATAAAGAGCTTTATTTTTCTGGAATTGAAGGATTTAATGATCCATTTGATGGAAAAGTCCATTTACGATATGACGGAAGCATTCCTGAAATACAAATGGCTCAAGCCCGCGTCCAACATGCAATGCGTTTAAAGAAGAGTGGGCAATACGAAGGCATTACGATGAGTAATGCTATAAATTTAATATCGGAAAGAATTGATGAAGATTATATTAAAACCTTTGCAAAGAAAAGAACGCATCGCATGCAAAAATTACATAATGAAAAAGGTGTATTATCACTAAGTACACAAAATAATAATATATTGATGTGGTCACATTATACCCATAATCATAAGGGTGTATGCTTTGGTTTTGAATGGAGTAAAAATGATTCATCAATATTTAGAAATTATAAAAAAGTGAGGTATCAATCTCACTACGAAGATATATGGTCATGGCTTCATACTGATCAAGAAATAGTGGATAAGATTTTTTTTACAAAAGCCATTGATTGGCAATATGAGGATGAATATCGAATCATTCGAAAAAGTTCAGGAAAGGAAATTTATGACCCTTCTTCTTTAAAAGAAATAATATTTGGTTCTTCTATGAGAAAGGAAAATATAAGTTTAATAATTTCCGAATGCAAAAAAAATAATTTAAACCCTAAATACTATAAAGCTGAACTAGATATAGAAAAATATCAAATAAATATTCGAGAATACCAATTATCAAATTAAAGTTGATAGTATAGTATAATGAAAGTGTTGTGGTATCGAATTTTTATTCAAACTTATTCATTTTCTAATTTTCTAAGTTCGATTAGTCTTTTATCATCATTATTTGAAGGTGGCCAAATTTTTAACGACATATCTAAATAAAAATATTTTTTCCCTCGTTGATTAAATGAATATCGGTTTTGATCACTAACATCTAATTCTTGAATCTTATTAAGATAATTTTCATAGAAGAGAGAATGAGCTTTTTCATAATCTAATTTTTCTTTTATTGAAGTTTCATTTAAAATATCAACTAAAATTTCTAATAGAGCATAATAGCCAACAGTAGTATGCAAAATATTAGAAGGTCTATTATTATCTTTAAAATCCCAAAGATATTTATCATCTTGCTCAAATACATTTCTTACTTCATTGAAATAGAAGAATAGAATATCTGATATAAAACCATCTCTATCTGTCGCATAATACTTACGAAAAGGTAATATTCTATTTGATTTTTCACTTCTTTTAAGTAAATCTTTTCGTTTTTTATAACGATCATTTTCAGATTCTCGTAAACTTTCAGATATTAAATTTACAATAGAGCGAACCATTGTTGCTTGTGACAACGGTGGATTATTATTTCTTCCATAACTACCTCCATAAAGCTTTATTCTTTTATAGAAAGGCGATTTTGGATGACCATTTAAACTTAATACAATTTCTAAAGCTGTTTTTTGAGGCGTATCATCTGTGTCTAAACCAAATAAACTATACACCAAACTTTGTGACACTCTTTTTTGAGTTCGATTAATAGTTGAAAATATCATAGCTTGATATTCTAAAGTCTTATTAATAAAGAATGTAACTACTAGTTCAATGTTTAACAAATCTTGAAGTCGTTCTTTGAAATAATTTAACTTTTTTTCTAATTCTGGCGATGATTTCCCCCTTAAAGTAGTTATTAAAATTTCTATATCACTTTTCAATCTCTCTATAGCTATTTCTATTCCTCTAATTCGGTGTTGCCCATCAATAATCGAAATAAATACATCTCCCCCTTTTTTTTCAATTTCCGAAAAAACCTTTTGATCAAGCTTTATATCAACAAAATTATTCTTTTCATTTTCATTGTATTCATCAATGACTTCTTCAGGTATATGTAAAACTATATTTGTAGGGAAAGTGGCATCAGGATCATTAATTAAAAAGTCCGCAATCTTATTGGCTCTTGCTTTCTCAATTTTCCGCTGAATTTGTTTGTTATAAATAGGCTGATCATTTTCATCGAAACCAGTTATTAATCGCTGAGTATAACGAGTAAATTTGAAAATATTATTAATAGAATAAACACCAATTAGGAAATCTTGTTTATTCTGTTTTACCGGTAATGCTTGTATATAATTATTTTTCATCCTACCAATTTTCACTATGCTTCTTTTTAACGTCATTCCTAACATCTTGATAGAAAGTTTCACCTTCCCAATTATTATTCCACCATAACCCCAATGAGATCAGTGTACCAATTACTGATGTGGTAATTGCTAAAAAAAAGTATTCATTCGCAGTTAAAAGTATGGTTGCAACCACTAATGCAATCGCAACTATAATCATAAATATTATAGTCAAAAATCTATTAATTATTTCCTCGCTATGAGATGGTTTCTGCAAAAACTTGATTTTATTTATCACACTATCTAAACAACCTGAAAAATAAATAGATATATAATATGTAGTAAACAATATGGGTATTTCACTTTTTTTCACTCCATTACCAATTAAACACGGCAACCAAATTCCGATAGTACCAATTAAAATAATTGCTATCCAGAAATATTTGGTTTCCTTAAGTTTAAAATTAAATATACTTTGTAATTTATGTTTCATATATCTATTTCTGTAATATCAAATCTATTGCACTGGTATAAATCGGCAGCTCTTCTTTTTCTACACCAAAATTTTTATCGATCATTAAATCGATTATTCCGTTACCATCAATTAAAATAATAGGCACTGCGCCGGTTTGAAAAGAGCTATCTTTGGCTTCTTTAGAAAATCTAGAGGTGGTGAAAAAAATACCTTGTTGAAATTTGCCCTGAATATCACCGCGAAACTGGCTTATCTTTGGCCTGCCTACTGTTTTATTCCAGCGTTTACACTCAAAAGCTACCGGCATAGTTGCCAGCCCAATTTTTAACTCTCCAAATCCATCTATCCCCCCATCTCGAGTAGTTTGGGTTACTTTTACATTTTTAAATCCGTAAGCAGTTAGTAATTCTCTACAGAATATTTCAAAATCAGTAGGGTCTATATTTGCCAATTGTTTAAGAATCGTTTTCTTAAAATTAGTGGTATAACGTTTATGAAGCTGTACAATTTCTTGGTATTGTTCTTTTTCTCGTTCCTGTGATTTATTTTTAGTTTTCTCTAATTGTTTATGAGGCACATCTTTGATCCAGAACGTACCATCATCTAAAAAAATAAAATATTTATTTTTTTTGGCAGAAGGAAAATCGATATTCACGCTATGCCTCCTTAACAGTGTACGCACAATGTGTTCGGGATCTTGTGCTTTAAAACGATATAAATCGTCTTCAATAATGCGGTTGTAGATTTCTTTCACCCGTAAAGGACGGTTTTCTTTCTGAAGTACCTCTAAAATCGCCTTTTTTATCGTAGCTCCCTTTTGCATGTATGTTTTTATTCCTTTAACTGTGTGATGCCCTGCCCTATTAATTCTACCAAAAAGTCAAAGCCTTCTAAATTTTGCTGATTGCTTAACATTTCATCAATAAGCGATAGACCATCGTCTACGTGTAATTTCACATATTTAGGCATATCTGGATTATTGATATGTATTTGATAATGTAATGCTAACATGCCTAAATAATAATCAGCTTCTTTACCCAGTAATACCTGTTTTGCATACTCTTTACCTCCGGAATCTTTAAGGTCTTTGAGATTAAGTATTCTATCTTTAGAAAGTGAATATACTAAAGCGATACGAGAAATCATATTTTCTGTTCCTAAATTTAAACGCTGTGTTAATTTAGCTACTACCTCTCGGTTTGCCTTACTCGTTTTAATGTGAGGAAACATATGTATTATTTTTAAATTCTACAAACAATCTATTCTTAGGAACATTATTTAATACCGAACCATCAGGATGATTCTCAATTAAATAGGCTTGCTGTAAATTAGGTTGAATAGATTTGTATTCTTCCTCTGATAACTCCTTTTCTAATAGAGGAAATAAAACTACCTGTTTCGAAATTGATGGATAAAAATCTTTAATAATATTTTCAGCGTGAAATTTGTCGAATTTTTGCAAAGGACTATCGATAAATACAGGAAACTCTATACCCGATTCATCGACCAAAGCTTTTAGTAATGCAGTAGCATATAATTGCTGTTCTCCTTTAGATAAAGTTTCTTTGCCTATAATTTGCCCTTGATAATCTAGCAGATCAATATCCATGATATCTTCTTCTATACGAATTTGAATATCATGAATAAATTGGTTTTTATGCATTAACCTTTGTAACCCTAATAATAATGATTTTTGTAATGAGAACTTTTTATCTTGTTTAATGCGATTGATAATCAAATTTATTTTATCAAGAAGTTTTTGAGTGACCGTAAATTTCTTTTTATCGGTTTCAGCAAGGTTAAACTTCATCTCAAATTCTGATAACAATTTTAAGTTAGAATTTTGTTGTTGCTGTAGTTTTCCAAACTCTAAAACCAACTTATTTTTTTGTTCATCTAAGCGGTTTAATTGTTCTTGATTTTCTTCTTTTGCTTCTCGGTATTTTTTTGCTAAGTGATTCCCTTTACGAGCTTCAGCTTGTTTAATTTTTCTTACTACTGTATTTGATAGAATACGATTGTTTTTTTCTTTTTGAACAATATGATTAAATTGTTCTAAATATGTAGAATTTAATGTTGAATATAAATCTTGAAATTCACGATAACGTTCTTCTGTAAATTCTAATAAAATATTGCCTTCTACGCTTTCATTTTCCTTATTTTGCTGTTGCTGTACAGATTCTTTTATCTTTTCCTGTAAAGCTTTCCATTGCTGCTGGTCTAAATTTAACGTATTTAATTTTTCTAATAGGCCCTGAGCAAAATGGTTAATTTCTTTATCTAGAATTTCTTTATTAAGCGAGCTTTCACTAATTTTCTGTTCTAACTCTAATTGATTTTTTAGGCGAAAAAGGTGTTTTCCTGAAATTATTAATGGAGCTAAATCTAAAGACCTTCTTAACTCTGCTTTAATTTCTTTAGATTCATTTTTAAGTTGATCCCGATCCCCTTTTAAAGCCTTTAACTCTTCCAAGGTAATACTATTTCCCTCCCGAATTAATTTTTCTTGAAGCTCATCATTTTTTTGACGAAGAGTGGTAATTTTTAAATCAATTTCATCTTGTTGTTCTTGATTATAATTAATGAGATTTGATAATTCTTCTTCTTTTGTTTTGTATTGTTCTAATTTTTGTTGTTGTTCTGGAGAAGCACCATTTCTTCTTAATCTAGAGAGTAAACTTTCGAGGTTCTTTTTTAACTCCTCATATTTTTTAATTCCTAAAACCTCAGAGTAAGCCTTACTTAAATTTCTAAGCTCCATTTTAGATTTAGCTTCTGCTAGGCTCACGATTTTCTCTGCATCGAAAAAAAAGAATTTAGCAATTTCCCGAGGCAAAATAAAATCATTAATAAAAACTTCGTAACCTACTTCTTTCGTTAATTCATTCTCATCACCATCAATCAGAAGGCTTAAATTTTCTTCATTATTTTCTAAATTAAAAGAACGTTTGATTGTTATAGTTCTACAAGGAATTGAGGGAATTGAGAGATTGGTAAGTGTTATTTCTACAAAAAATTCTTTGTCTTCTGTTTGCCCTTGAACATATTCCTGTCTAGCATTTTTATTAAAAGTTTCTTGTAAGTATTGCTCGTAGCCGCCAGAGTTTTTTATTTCTTTGCGATATTTATCTTCTACCTGCGCCATCAATCGTCCATAAAAGCCCCAAATAAGTGCAGTTAAAAATGTGGTTTTTCCGAAACCATTTTTCCCGGCGATTATAGTGATATTTTTCAGCTTATCTTCCGTAAATTTGACAGTGTTTTGCCCTTTATAAATTCGGAAATTATGAAAGGTAATATTGCTAATTCTCATAATTTACTTTGGATTTACGAAACTTTCTATACGACGTTCAACATCATTATGTAACCCATATTTTGAAAGCATTAAACTCTTTGTTTCCTGTAAACTCAATAAATTATCAATAAGATGGTAGTATTCCGGTTCTTCGGCACAAACTTCTTTGAGAATACGAGATTCGATCGCATTCAAATTTTGAGAATTTTGCGTACTTATTTCTTTATTATAAATTTCCCGATAGATTTTACCTACATTATAATCAAAAATAAGATCACGGTTCCAAGTTACTTGGATGGCTATTAACTCTTGATTAGTAATTAAATTGATATGCGGACGCTCTTCTTGCAAATCTCTTTGAATTTCTAATAAACGTCTTAATAAATGAGCACGATACCAAGGATAATACGGACCATATTTTCGACCATCATCGGTAATGGCTTCGTTACCATTTCTACTTCTAGGCATCCGTTTATCTTGGTTGTTACGCTCATCTTGTAGTTTATTACGAAATTCTAATAATGGTAACATCCACTCTTGGCCGTTATCTATTAATGCTGACATGGATTTGTCTTTTTTAACGACTGTACACGTCCAACATCCAAACCTACTTTGCCCACAAGAAGTATGCTCTTTGTTTGTGACTACTGTAGGGCATTCATAGTCGTCTGCACTAGCATCTGCATAAATTTTAAAAAGTACCGAATTATCGAAACCCCAAGGAGAAGGAACTGAATTTATAATATACCAAATTTCTTCTAGCATTAAATCTTTTATAGGAGCATAAACATAGGTATTAGCAGTAGAGTTGTGTTTTGATAAACGTTTACCTTTTATCTCGTGCTTTTTCATAGAACGTTCACGAGTTTTACTTTCCTCATATCGAGTACCCAAAAGTACAATAGCCTCACCTTTTTCATCTATCTGTTCTAATAAGAAATCTGAAGTAGGTTTTATTTTTAGCTTTGTTGTACACCATCTAAATTGATTGTTAGGAACCGGGTAGCCTTTACCTAATACATTAATCCAAAAAGATTCTTCTAATTTTGGCGTCGTTTTTCTTACAAATACTGGTAAATCTTGATCTCTTGCTTCTTTATCAATTTGTGATAGTACATCTTCTACATACGAAGCGATAATAGGATTTTCTACCATCGTATCATTACATACTACATATACCGGCCTTCTTAATTGAAATGGTGTTGGATGTTCTTCTCTAATTCGTTTTAATGCTATCCAAACTAAACTTAATAATACTGTTGAGTCTTTACCGCCACTAAAGCCTATGATCCAAGGTCTTTCAGAGCGATCGGCAAAGGCATATTGATCGATAATCTCTGAAATTACATTTTCTATTCTCGCACTAGGTATTCTTTTCATTGCCGCTTTCTTTCTTCGTTAAAGGTAGAAAAAAAGTTGTCGTAGTGACAACATTTAGCTTGCAAATATAGGTGTTTTTTTAACAGTGTTATTCACTTTATTCACTGCAAATGGTTTGCTTATAAAGAAGTCTATAAGCTTTTAAACCCCTACAAATTCATCTGCCAATACAGCTATTGCTTTATCTAACCGTATACCTAAACGATTACAAATCCCCTTTTAAATCTAATATTGCCTGATCGCTATTTTTTGATTTATGCCATAAGGTAGTATTGGGCATAGCGTAGGTTTTACCAGTTCCATAATACCAGTTATCGTAATACCCTAATGCTTGCATCGCTTCTTTCACGTCTGTATGATGTCGATCGATATCATAAGAAATCACAATATTTCCTCTTTTTTTCCCATTTTTATATTTTTAAAAATTGTACTGTAAAATTAATGACTCTTGATAACTTGCACTTACGGAAAACCATAACTAGTCAGATATTTCTACCATTTCACTATTTTTTTAGAAAGTTGTACTCTATAAGTAACCTCTTCCCTATTTTTTTTAATACTTAGAGCATCATCATTAAAAAGCTTAAAGAAATTCTTGAGTACTCAGAAAAAGTAATAACTATAAGTAAGCATATTTTTAACTCTAAAAATGTATTATTTTTAAATTAACATTTAAATTCTTTAAGAGAATATCGTACATTTCTTGATGAGATATTTCTCACATTTTAATAAATTCCAGTAAAGAAAATAAAATTTTAATTATATATTTATGTATGAAAAATAACCAAATTAGGTTATAATCAGCTTTTATTTAATTTTTAAAGTTGATATAAGTTATTTGAAATAAATGTTTTAGACGTTCAATGATTACTATCCTTTTGGGGATGCTCTTACCCGGACGCCACGGGAACACCAGCGATTACCGCTACGGCTTCCAAAAGCAAGAGATGGACAACGAGGTTAAAGGTGAAGGAAATAGTTCTAACTTTAAGTATCGAATGCACGATCCAAGGGTGGGAAGGTTCTTTGCTATTGATCCTTTGAGTGCTAAATATCCTTGGAACTCGCCTTATGCTTTTAGTGAAAATCGGGTTATTGATGGAATTGAATTAGAAGGTAAAGAAATTTTGTTGGGCCCCCTCATATCAGATGGCTATACAAAATTAATTAAAGTAGCAAAATCTTTTGATAAATATATTAACGATGTAAGTCAGGGATTTGTTGAACATGGTGCAAAAGAACTAAAAGGAACAGTAGAGGGAGCAATTTATATCTCTACCGGAGAGGCTTATAGAGATGCTCAGCCGATTATTAATGCCGGTAAAGATGTTTTAATGCAACCTCGCTTAGCAACAGTAGATCCCAATATGGGACAAGATGAAATTGATGAATTTATAAGAGTTACAGAGCCTGTTGTTAAAAGATCCGAAGCTGTAGTAAAAGATGCTTATACAACTACTAGAAAAGCATTTGGAGGTGATGGAAAGGCTGGTGGGGCTGTTTTGTTCGAAGTTGCAATGTTTTTTCTTGATGGAGATGAATATAGGTTTGCGCCTAAAATCCTTAAGAATATAAATTGGAGCTGGAAAAGTAAACCAACTTTTGGTCATACTTTCACACGACATGGTCAAGGAAGTAAGATTACACAAAAACTACAGGATAGAGCTAAAGCTCCGAACCAAAGCTCAAGACAAGGGCAATGGTTAGATAATAATGCAGCAGCTGAATGGATAAAATCTAAAGTTGAAGGTGGTGAGTTCGAAATAGGTAAAGCTTATGATTTTGATGATTTACCAGATGGAGTAGGTCAAATAATAGATGAATCTGGAGATATTGTTCCAACAAATAGTGCTAGAATTATTATTAACTCTCAAGGTAAAATATCATCGTTTCCTGTTGATAAGTAACCTTAAATTGATTATTATATGAAATATGATTTAATTTTGGAAGAAAAGCTATCGAAAAATAATTTACATAAAAAGTTTATATATGATGAAAGATTAGATGATTTTTCATCAATATCTAGTGATATTGCAGATATTTTTTCTGAGGAAAATATTAAATTTTCTTTAAAATTGAACTCAACTATCTTACCTGTCGAAATGTGGGGTGATTTTCCTTATTTTCTTGATGATTTGATTGGCTATGTTGATTTTCTTTTTTTAGAAAACGTAAATAGTTTTGTTTATTATTTAAGTAATCAGGGGATAGAAACTAATATAGATTTTCATAAGAATAGAGAAATAGTTAATATTACAGAAAAGATTTTTTTAAAATCTAGTTATCTGATTAGTTTAAGAGAATTACAAAAAGATATTGTATTTTTTTTTGATAAATTAATGGAATTGATAGAATATTTGATTCCTAATATGAAAAAAAATATTTGGTTTAGAAATTGGGAACAGAAAATAAGAGACAAGATGATAGATAGTTCTAATTTTTAATTTCCAGTTAGCACGAGCGAGTCTATTTATTCTCTGAAGTGAAGCAACATTTTATTAAAGAAGTCTTTAAACTTCTTTTTAGTAAGCATATTATTGATAACTTTAAGGGTAGTTGTTTTATCTTCTTCATCCAGATATTTAATTAGATTAAACTACTCTACATTACAAAAGCATATCATTATTTGGAACATAGTGAGCCACCTGTACAGTTTTAAATTAAGCCAATAAACAATCGTTTCTGTTTGAAATTATAAATAACCTTTTTTCAAAAGAAAAGATTGCAAGTATAAAAATTGAATATTTTAGAATTACATACATTCAATATTCCTCAAGCTTTTGGTGTATTTTTCGTGTTCTACAGAGCAAGAAAATATAAAATTTGAATTTTTAGATAGAAGTAATTCCCATATATCATTTCTTGATTTATGTGGTGGTGAAACTAAAGACGAATATGTAAATATTTCCAGAAAATCTAAGGATTCTATTGTTTTATATTTTGAAGGATTTAAACAAGGTACAAAGTTACCAATTAATACGGATAAAAAGGAATATTCCAAATTTATAACTAAAGATTCATTAATTCATCAAAAATATTTGGACTATATGATTGTTGATAAATCAGGTTTAATTTCCAGTTCTTATTTAAGGGTAGAGATTAAATATTATCTGCCTGATTATCCAGAATATAGTTATGATTATAAATTTATAATAGACAATATAGATGACAGGATTTTAAATAGTAAGTCAATAGTATTAAATATTAATAAACGTAATAATAAAAATTATGTATTGTTAGGGTATAGCAGTGTAGATGAAGTCAAGTATGATAAATTAAAAAAAAAAATGCGCTGAAAGTATAAAAAATGTTAATAAGAATTTATAAACAATTAATGAGGATTATACAAAATAGAAGCTCGCTTAAAAATCTATCGTAAACAGTTGTTTTTTTTATACTTCAAAGTACAGTTATGATTTTTTAAATAAGCTCATGTCTTTTATTTAGGAGAAGCGATTGGATAATTTTTATCTTTAAGCCTAATTTTTTCACAAAAATTGTTTTATCCTTTTGGGATGCTCTTACCCGGACGCCACGGAAACACCGGCGATTACCGCTACGGCTTCCAAGGGCAAGAGATGGACAACGAGGTTAAAGGTGAAGGAAACAGTATAAATTATAAGTTCAGAATGCACGATCCAAGGGTTGGAAGGTTCTTTGCTGTGGATCCTCTTGCATCCGGATATCCGCATAACTCGCCTTATGCATTATCAGAGAACAGATTGATTGATGGTACTGACTTAGAAGGTTCGGAGTTTGAAGGAATTTGGACCTCCAGAATATATTTATGGTGGAAATACGGAAGAGGAAAGAAGAAGAGTAAGGGTGTTACTGGAATGCAGAAAATTTTAGAAGGTACCGGCCATACTTTAACTCTTCCTACTATGAATAATGGTAACATTCAGGAGAAGAGATTAACTGAGCAGGAGAAAACCTTGATGGTATTGGATGGTGTTTCTGATTTGGCTCAATACGCTATTATAGATCCAACGGAAATGGGATTAGAGTTAATCGGTTCAGTGCCTGGCGTCGATACAGCTATGGATCCTATTTTGGCTACTTATTATACAGCTAAATATCTTCGAACAGGGGATACTGATGACGGGCTTAGTGCAGGTTCTTATACCGTAGCATCTGTAGTGCCTTTTGCAAGTGGAATAATAATAAAATATGGTTCTAAAAGTGCTAAAGGAATTTACAAAACTGCAAAAATATGGATGCCTAAAACTACTGATGCAGGAGATAGATTTGTTGCTAACTTAGCCAATATTATTGAATTTAGTCATCCGAATAAAATAAAAGCAATAGATGCTGATATTACAAATTTAGGACTTAATTCAAGAACAGATATAGATATTAATATTGATAATGCTATTTGGATTGAAGTTAAAAAAGGATCTAAAATATCAAAATGGCAAGTCCAGAAACAAGTAAAAGCAGCTGCTGAAGAGAATATGGAATATATATATTATACAGGGGAAACATTATCTAATCAACAAAAAAAGAATTTAATTGATTGGGGTGTTAAAGAAGAAAATATTATTGATAATACAGCAGATTTAATAAATAAAATAGAACCAAAAAAATAATGTCAGGATTTGATTTAACAGTAATAGTTCGCAATAAAAAAGTATCTAAGACGAGTAATTTTTTTTCTGATTTGAATTTTTATAAAAAGAAAAAATCTAATTCATTATTTAATAGTGAATTTTCGATAAATAATCAGTTTAATGAAGGAGGTGAAGAGATTTTTATTTACGATAATTTTTACATTCAATACAATGGAGAAATAGAAAATTATGGTTATCCCGAACATTTCTGGAAAAAAACGATAGATAAAATATATAACCCTCAGTGTACTGTAAACATAAGTAGTATGTCTAGAGATTTTGGGAGTCTGTATGTTATTTTAAAGCATTTAGAACAATTATTATTAGAAGATTATCAATTTTATATTATTTCTAATAATTTAAATGACGAAATAAAGGAGAATTTTGAAAATTCTGATAATTTGCTAAGGATTGAGAAGGATGAATTTTTATTTTCTGAAAAAATATTCGACTATATAATTAGAAATAAAATATCCAATTTTATTGGATATTAATGGTACCCCAAATAAGGGTAGCTTTTTTATGCGTAGGTACTGTACTGTAAGCCTTAATACTGGAAAGGAAGCAGCAGAAAATAAAAAAGTTATGCACTATATTTTATAACAATTAAAAGCTAGAGTTCCAGAGTTTTACAAATATCAAAAGTTTTCTATACTCTCAATAGATTTTGATAGATCAGGAGAATATACTAACGAATTAATATTGCAATTATTTGAAGGGGAAAAGTTGAAATGAAATAATTTTAAAAAATATTTTCTTTTTCCTAAACGAATTATTTACTGATAATACATATAATTTAATTAGTGTTTAAATATTTGAATTGTTGATAGAAACTAAATATGGTTATGACATTGCAAGAAAATACATGAACAATGAAATGTATTTTTATTTATTAAAGTAATATCCATATAGAAAATATAGAGATGCTTGGGACACTTCTAATAATTATACAGATGATGAATATCAGAAGATATAAAATCTTCCAGATATTGTAGATGAATAACATAAGAAGCTAAAGTTACCCAAAAGAGGTAGCTTTTTTGTTTTTCAAGAAGAATACGCTTTTTTAGCTTTAAAGTCACGGATAAGGGCATCGATCACCATAAAGATCCTATCCCTTTCCCCGTCGTTAAGTTTAGATACTTCCTAGATACGTTTTAAAGCTTGTTTATCGAGTTCCAGAGCCGTTTTGCCTACCAGGTAATCAGTGGATACATTTAGGCTTTCAGCAATTGAATAATAATTATTTAAAAATATAATTTAATGTTTTCATGTTATCCGAAATTGAATAAGATTACAATTAAATCTTCAAATTTAAAAGAATTTTTATCTATTTATATAGAATTAGGAATAATTTTCACTGAATCTATTAATAATAATAACGGTACTAGGATTTATTCTTATACAGAAGGTGATTTGGTTTATGAATTAATATCTGTTGATAATAAAAATGACGCTACAAGAAATATTAAATTACCTTTCAAAATTGATGATTTTGAAGGGTTTTATGAAATTCTAAATGATATCGGTATCAAAAAAATTGAAATTGTAAAAACCTCAATTTTCTCCAGAATGTTATTTGCTGATACCGATGGAAATTAAATTGAATTGTATGAAAAATAATTCTCGAAAAACACCTTAATATTACTCTAAAAGTTGTTCGTGTACTTTATCTATTTCATTATCTATGTACACTTGCGCATAATTTACATAACGATTAAAAGAAGAACTTGAAGGACTATGTCCACTAATTTTTCTTACCAAATGTTCTGGCATACCCAGAATAAGTAAGGTGGTAATGGCGGTTCTTCTCATCATATGTGAACTCATTTTATCGTAAAATTTTAAATCTCGTTTATCTTTGATAAACGAATTACCTAACTTTTCTCGATGATAATTAATAGGTTGATCAAAATGAGCTTTTTTTCCAATTTCTTTTAATGTACGATTAAATATAAACAAACTAATAGGTTTAAAAAGTTTATCTTTTTTTTTATTAGTTCTGTATATATTATAAATTTCGATAGCATATGCTGGAAGTTTAATGCTTGTTTCTACTTTCGTTTTAAGGGATCTCGTTTTTAGGTAAAAACCTCCGTTTCGATTTTCAACGTTTTTATTGGTTAAATTATATAAATCAGAAAAGCGTAGCCCCGTGGTGCAACCAAATACAAAGGCATCTTTAATGCGTTGTTCTGCTAAAGTTAGGGAGTTGTGAAAACCTTTATCGTGGATTAAAAATTTTAATTGATCTGGTGATAATACATAAATCTCTATAGTTTCTTTGCGAACATAAAATAACTTATGATAAGAACCCGTAGAAATAGCTTGATCGTTGGCTAACCAGTTAAAAAATGTACGAATGTGTTTAATATTTGCGCCTACATAATTATCGTAACATCCTTTTTTATATAAAATCCAGTAAAATTTTTATAGAACTTTTTCCAGTAATTCTTTTCAGAAATTCGCTCTCGTTTAGTTAATTTAGCATAATCACAAATTCGAAGTTCAATGTTTTTTTGATCACAAAAAGCCTTTAAATTATTATAAGTATAGTAATAGTTGGCTATTGTACCAGTTTTAATTTTCTCTCCGTTATTCTTTAGACGTTTACCATTCTCACTGTTTTTTATAAATAATTGAAATAATGGGAGTATTGCTATTTCTTTTTTCATAAGAAAAATGCCTATTTTTTCTTAGCTTTTTCAGATTCTTTGTTGCCGAATATCCTTTTAAAGAAACCCTTTTCTTCTTTTTTAGGTTTGTTAATTTCTGTATCCTTATTTTTTTTAGAGAATAATTTTTTAAAAAATCCGCGATTTTTTAAAGTATCAGTTTTTGAAGAGGGTAATGAATCCCTCTTTTTAGAACGGAAAAGTTTCCTAAAGAAACCACCCGATTTAGTGCTATCTATTTTTTTAATAATAATTTTACCACGTTTGTATTTTATTGTATCATTAAATTTATAATTGATCCACTTACCATGCTTTTCATTTTTTTTAAATTTCCCGGTAAGCACTAGGTTTCCTAAAGAATCAAACTCTTTATAATTTCCATGTCGAAGCCCCTTTTTCCAATTAGTGATCGATTTAGTTTGTCCATTTTCAAACCAAGTATACCAACGATCCTTTTTTAATCCCATATCAAAGTAGCCTTGCTCTGCTAATTGATTAGATTTAAAAAACTTTTTAAACTCTCCATCTAATACTTGACCGCCAGACATACCCTTACTATTGTGTACTTCTCTACTTTTATACCAGAAATATACTTTATGCTCCTTATATTTTTTTAAATTCTTAGAGGCTATGTAACATTCTATATCATATTTACCTTCTCTAATTATTTTTTTTTGAGTACTGGGAATGGTGTGAGCAAATAATAGCAGAATTATAGAAACAAAAGTAATTTTGTACATCATATATAAAAAAGTTATGGAAAGTAAATTAATAAAAAATTTTTAATTTGGATTATTCTTAATAATTAAATTTAAATTTTTTATTTTTTCTGTATAGGATTTTGAGAATGTGTCAATTGGTTTTTCTAAAGACTTCAGGGAAGATTACAACAAATATCATCTACATGAATCAATGAGAAGAAAAAAAACAAATCAGGTATATAAATAATTTACATTGCGAATAGACCCAGTAAAAAACAAACAATTGTGTAATTTAGAGCTGTCCGAAAATGGGTAAGTCTTCAGAACAATTCTCACAGTATTTTGAGTACACAACACCCGTTAGAAAGATCATTTACATCACCAATACCGTAGAGGAATTCCATTGCCAAATCAGGAAAGTTACCAAAATCAAAGGAGCATTTACTAATGATATGTCACTGCTAAAGCTGATCTACTTGGCTACAAGGAACATCGAGAAGAAGTGGACAGCTCCTTTGCATAAATGGAGCCTTACAATCCAGTAATTTTATATTTAATTTGGAGACAGAATACTACTGGATATAAACGCCAATTCCACTGGGGCTAGCCCCAGTAGAATTGAAAGATCAGACAGAGTTTAATTTACAGACCCAGCGCTAGCGGGGGATTTTTTTTAATTCAACATTTTCAGGAATTGCCTCGCAATTATACTTTTCCACACGTATTAACTTACCTCGCTTTGAATAATATAACCACTCACCATCTTTACATACTTTTAAATCTTCAGTAAGTATAAATTTTTTTTTAGATTTAATATTACTATTAGAATAATATTCATAAACTAATCCTGAATAAAAATAAAAAGTGTTATTCTGTGTAGTAAAAATATCACCTTTACTTTTTAAAGAAAGTTCGTTTTTATAAAACGATAATATGAAACCAAAGTTTAATATCGTTTCGTTTATGTCTTCAACAAAAACAATACTATTTATCATGTTATTTTTTTCGTTAAAGGTTATATTAAAAAAACCTATATCCTTAAAATTAAAAGATAAGTCTCCCGGTTTTTTTGCATTTTTAAGATTACTTTCATATAAATATTCTTTTACTTCCATATAATTGTCAAAGTCTAAAATAGTTGCATTGATTTCTGTAATTTCAATGTCAGAATTATACAAAATCCTAAAACAAAATTCTTTATCAATAACAACAACTTTAATAGCATCAATATAATCGACATTCTTATCAAAAGATTTTTCGATATACACATTAGTATTCACAAAAGTTCTTACAGAACTCAATTTATTATAACCATTATAAATTGAATCAACCACAAAAATATTTTTATTTTGAAGACCTCCTGATCTAATCACTTTTCTTTTTAATCCTGTAATTGGATCATATTTAAACTGAAATGGATGAAAAATTGTGTCTTTTTCAATAGATAGCGAATAGTCTTTGTTTTGTAACACAAATCTTTGTGAAGAAGCACAAACACTATATAATAAACTTAATAGAATTAAATATAATTTCATTTGCCCATTTATTATTTTTTCTTCTTAAATTCAAAATCAGTATTTGTAGTTCCACTACTAACATTACCTCTTTTTAGCTTTATTCGATTTTCATCAACCCCTTTTTTGATTAATTCTTTTTTGATTGCTTCTCCTCTATTATCAAGCATTTCTCCTGCTGTCAAATCACCGCTTACTTTAGTACTCTCTGTAGTGCCTTCTGGATATGCAGCATTAGTAGTAATTTCAATAATATTATCTTTTCCAGCTTCTTTAATTACATTGTCAATATTTGAGCGATAATCACTTGTTTCCTTAAAATCAGCAGTATTAGAGTCAAATTTTATATCTAAAGAAATAAAATTTGATTCTATATCTCCTACTATAATTATACTCGATTTTCTCCGTTTTAGTTTTACATCTACTGTTTGTAAAGATATTCCACCCGTAACTCTGTTTGGTGATGGTAAAATTCCTATAATTATTCCATCATCAACATATTTTTTATAATCAGCTTTATTTACAACAATTGAATATTTTCCTTTCTCATTGAGATTTCCATTAATCAAATTAAAAGGTCTTACATGTGGATTTTTTTCACTATTTGTTGAAAACATCTCATCTAATTCTTGATATTTATAACCAAAATCATCATATTTTTCATTACTGTCCAAATTATGAATTATTAATTTACCTTGATTTGAATTATAGTGAACCTCCCTATCAACACTAACTCTGAGATAAACAAATTCTTCATCTTTTTGTAAAACTCTATAATCTAACTCTTCCAAACCATCTAAATCTACAGATTCAATCGGCTTATTACCTGCAAACTGATAGGGAGTATACCATGGGAAGCTTTTAAATAATGGATCTTGAGATAAAAACCTACCTAGTCTGGGGTCATAGATTCTAAAACCATAATCAATTTGTAAACCTTCCCCTTTAATTTCATTATCAGCCTCTTTCCCATTAAACCCATAGCGGTAGTCCGAGGTGTTCCCGTGGCGTCCGGGTAAGAGCATCCTATCTTGCATGTCATAATAGTCATCCATTCTTAAAAAAAAAGTATAAGAATTTAGAATTAAATAACAGAAAACACCTACTATAAGTAGAAAAAAAACTGAATAGTAAAGCGAAGCAGCTTTTAACATCAAAAAGTTAAATTTTTATTATAATAAAATAGAAATATAAATATTTATCAATAAAAACCAAAATTAAAGTTAAATTTAATTTTTAAAAATATTGTTTAGATCTTCATAAATACTTCTATAAATAATTGTCTGTCTTTCTAAACTAACCTCGAATTTTGTTCTCCTATCCTCAATATTGATTTTTTCTAAGCTAAATCTTATTTTTCGATCCTTCCCATCAGCAAAAGCGATAAACTCCCCGGCTTTGAGTTTAAAGAACTCGTGAGCCCTCCGTTTCGAAACCTCTTTCTCCCCTTTGGTTACCCTACTTTGTAAAGTTAATCCACTACTTTTGCTCACACTCTTGGTAGGAGATTTAATGATTTCAAAAAAGCGCTCATAATACTTTGCCGTATCGGGATCATTCACCTTTCCGAAAAACTGATAAGATAGATTACTCAGAATCGCCTTACTCGCCTTATCTCCGTAAAGCATATCATTTTGTATCTTATCCTGCATCACATAGATCGTTGCAATATTATAGCTCCGAAGAGTTGCCGGAATACGGTGCATATGTGGTAATTTGATGGTGGGAGCTTCTTCCATCAATAGAAAAGATCCCTCCCGCTGGCGAACACTCATCTGCTTGGTAATGGTATGAATAATAGTGGCAATAATCGGGGAATAAGCAGATTCGTATTGCGGATTGTTACTAATGGAAATCACGGCGTGATGTTCAACTGCATTGATATCTAAGGGAATCTGATCAGCGGAGAGCATATAAAACATTTTCTGAGAGCTGATTTTTTTAAACGCATTAGCAAGTGTACTTTTAACTCCTGCGGTTTGCTTTTCAGAATCAATCCCATTGATAAATGCTCCTGCCATACTTTTTGCGGTGAGATCACTACTTAGAAAAGCCACCAGACTCTTTGTATCCAAATACTGAAACACAGCGATAAGATGGGGTAAACTACAATACTGCGGATACCTTGATTTCAGTTTCCAGATAAGTGCTGCCAGTAACCCTTCCACTGCATCTGTAAAAAAACGATTGCTTCCGCTCGAAGAAGATAGATTTTGTTCTAACAGATTCTCCATTAAAACTTTCGCCACTTCATTGACACTCTCTTCATTCGGCAAATACCGAGGAGCGATGGGATTTACTCGGTATTGAACCCGATCAAAAGAAACAGGATAAAAGCGCACTCCTGCAGCCTCAAATAAAGGTAGAGCAATCTCGGTAAGTTCCTGATCTTTATAATCGTGAATCACCCCAGAAAATTTATACTTGCTAAAATGCAGCAACAAATTATAAACCACACTAAAGGTTTTTCCGCTTCCTGCAGCTCCGATGATCGAAACCCCTTTTCTAATATCCTGAATTTTAAAACGTCCTCCTCGAAGCTTAAGTTTTACTTGATATTTTTCAGGGACTTTTGAGGTGCTTCTTTCGGTAAAGAGTCCCCAACAAATCACTCCCAAAAACAAAAGAGGAGCTACATAAACGAAAAGGTAAGCAATATCTATACTCATAATTCAATAGATCCGGAATGGATGGCTTTTGTAATCCCTTTTTTAAGCTTCGCCATAATTTTTCCGGCGAGCTGAGAGGAAGTCAAGGGAATAGTTGTTAAGGGTAATTTCACTCCTCTTTCTTTTAGCAGTTGGAAAGCTATTTTCTTCTCTGGTGCAGGAAGCCGAAGAAGTTGTTTAAAATACCTCTCCGGATGTTTTAAAAAAGTATTTCGAGCTTGGTAGCTTTCCACATAATTTCTTCGATAATTGAATTTCCGATCAAAAACTTCTTCTGCCGCTTTAAAAAATTGATCCCGATCGAAACCTCGTTTCACTTCTTTCCCGTGAAGCATAGTCGTTGACGCTTTGTACCTACTCCCAGGAGAAAGACTATACCGATTAGATCGATCTTTTCGACTCACCAGCACGTGAATATGGCGCTGATCCCCTTCCTTGATCATTCCCTCCTCGATCATCTTCCCTTGCTGTTGATGCGGCGATTTTTGCTGAAGTTCCCGAATGCTTTGCTGTTTCGTTTGAATACTTCCTTCCATCTCCCCTTTTTTGATGAGTACCATCTCATGCTGTAAACGAGCAATTTTTTGAATATAAGGTCGATTTTCCCGAACAGCCCTATCGGTACCTTTATACCTACGCTGGTGTTCTAATTTTGCAAAATAGAGAATATCATCCTTAGTAATTTTACGTCCCTCTATTTCCCGATGAAAAGCCTTGGCATAGTTTTCCATAAGGCTTCGGGTATAAGCTTTTAAGGCGGAAGGCTTATCAGCAATATGTGCCAGTTCCCTCGCACTGGGATTGATTGTGATCGAATAAAATTTAGGCTCTTTTTTCTTTAGTTTAGCCGTGTTTTGATCGATAGACACTTTCACCTCTTCTGCAGAAATTTTATCATCATATGGATCAAAAAACGCCTCCATTTCATTTTGGGTTTTCCCTTGATTTTCTTTTTCCAGATAGTCTACAAAATCACTGGCACTTTGCAGGTAATGACTACCGAGTTTCTGTGGTGTGATGGTGATATACATACTCTATTTTTTGTTGAATTTTCTCCCATTGTTTCGGGGTCATTTCCAAACGGAAATAATTCTTCCCTAATCCAGGTTTGATGTAGCGAACATTAGATGAAATAGCCGAATATAATTCATAAAGCATCTTACTTCTCTCCTGTTCACTATGATAGGCGATTTCCCAAGAGGAAACTTCCGGAACCTCCCGGCTTGGAGCTTCCTTTTCCACCTTTAATTCAGGAATTTCCTTACAGGAAGACGGGTTGAATAATTCTCTTTCCTGAATATCCGGGGTATTCTCATCGGTAGCCGCTACCTGTTCGAAAAGCAATTGAAGCATAGCCTGAGTAGGCTTGGTTTGCCTTTTTTCAATATCTTTAATAATAGCGATCATTGCATTCATTCTTTTTTTTAACCTACGCTCCAAGGTATCCATATTATTCCCTAAAGATTCATAAGGAGAAAGCTGGTGTGTGTCAAAAAATCGAAGCATAGCCTGGAGACTATCACTATGAGAAGTCCTTAATTTCTTGGAGAAAATCCGGAACTGATCCGCCACCTCTTTTTTAAAATTAATCGCTGAAAACTTGTACTTTTTAAAAGGTTTAGGTTCCATTTGCTGTAAAAATTACCCGATATTTAAGGCTCACGAAGGTATTTGCTGCAAAAACAGGCAAGTACACAATCTGACCAATCACCGCACCCCCTATCCCTAGGCGATTTCAGAAAAAACATATCGCTATAACACCGCTCTGCGTGTTATCCTCTTGCTTTTCCTTTTCGTCCCCGTGGGGGACAAAAATTCAAACCTCCGGCAGTCACCGAAAACCACGAATTAAAACTTATTTATTTGGTCGTTCAGGAAAGTCAAATCAAAAAATAAAAGGACCAAAACTTCTATCTTTTAATGCTTTAAAGATACGAATTTCAGTCTATTAAACATTAAAAAAAGCCCTCATTAAATAAGGGCTTTTTTGTTGTTATTTAGCAATTACATCTTAAATACAAAATGATAAGTATATAGGTTTCGTATGGCTTCCTCTTCTAGGAGTTGGTCATAATTCACATGGTTTTTCTGAGCATAACTCATCAATTCTTTACCATAACGTCGATGCACTTCCTTTTTAGAAATTGAAATTAAGTGTTCCTGTGTTTCGCTATCGAGATTCGTATAATTTAAATAGATCATAAACGAAATTTTAATTTACAAAACTCCCTGATCGGCAAAACTGTAATACTCTTTTTTAGGAGTAATGATAAGATGATCAAGAACTTTGACATCCAATAACTCTCCCGCTTTGATAATCTTTTGCGTAAGCTGTCGATCAGCTTCACTAGGTTTTAAAGTACCGCTTGGGTGGTTATGTAAAAGTATGATCGCTGTAGACAAACTTTTTAATACAACGGCAAATAAGATTCTAAGATCTACTAAGGTTCCGGTAATTCCACCTTTTGAAACCTCGTAAATACCTTTGACGATATTTGAATTATTGAGCAATAGAATTTTAAAATGCTCCTGCATTTCGATATGGTTTTGATCCCAATGTTCAAAAGCCAGTTGTGCAGCATCTTGTGAACAACCAATTTTAAAAGTGGAATTTATCGTTTGATTTCCGTGGTAGCTGATTTGAATTTCATTAACTTTGGTTTTCATGATACTTTTATTTTTTAAAAGGTTAACAATGAAAAAGAGGGCACTACTTTAGACTGGAAATGCCCTCTTTATTTTTTACTTATTCCGCAGCTTGATTTCCAAGAAATAAAATTTCTTGCACCACAACTTCGGTTACATATCTTTTTTCACCCGTTTGGGTTTCATAAGATCTGGAGGTCAATTTTCCCTGAATGGCTATTTCTTTTCCTTTACCGACATATTTTTCGATAAGATCCGCCTGATTTCCCCAGGCGATCAGGTTGTGCCATTGGGTATCCTGCACTTTCTCACCATCCTTTTGGTAATATTCATTAGTTGCCATCGATAAACGAACCGCTTTTTTACCACTGTCAAAAGTGATGGTTTCCGGGGTGTTCCCCACATTTCCGATTAATTGAACTTGATTTTTGATCGTACTCATAACATTAAAATTTAGATTCTACCATTAGTGTAGAAAGGTTAAACATTGATTTACTTATTATATCTGAAGCGTTTTCCTTTTTGATTTTTACTTCGCTTCCGATGTTGTTGTTTTGAAATGATTTCATAATGATATTTTTTTGATTTACTTCCCATAGAGCTGTGAGCTGTTTCCTTTTTTGATGCTGATACGTTTTCAGGAATTGGAATTAGGGAAGATGTATAAAAAGGAAGAATGACTGGCTTATGCCATCTGGACTAACTTCCAATTCCTGGTATTTTGCATAGTAAAAAAGGGAGGGACAGTGAGCAGCCGGGAAGTCAACAAAACCATTGAAATTGAAAAACAACCGGAAGCGAAGTAAATGGAAGTATATAACTTTCCTATAAAAGTCTATCTAATCGAATACTTGACTTCTAGTGATAAATGAATAAGAATTATGCACCGGGGAGAAATAAATAATAATAGGAGTAACAGATTAGAAAAATTATAACTTTTTAAAACCAATTCATATACACAGTTTATTAATGGATTGAAAAAATAATCTAACATTTAGTAAATAAATTGAAATATTGAATTGCTAATTATATCTAAATTGAAAACTAAAATGTAAGTCTACTTTGAACTCCTATTTTTCTGTGGATTCTTGTGAGAAACTCATAATTCATCTCAAGACATACCTCCCTGTTAAATATTTATTTAATATGTATTCTTTGAAAATTACTCAAAACTTGATAGGACCGTATCAAATTTTATGAACTACCATTCTTCATTTTTTCTTGTAAAAGAATAAGAATTTATGCTATCATTGGATAATACTTATTCCACATATATAGACAAATATCAATTCAAATTTCTAAACTCTTTAGGTACAACACTAGCCTTTTTGTTCAAATAGTTGGGTAAAGTGCTGTAGATATTAAGAACCATATGCGGTGAGTGGATATACTGATCTAGTCTTTGTATTGAAGTGAATTTAGTTTGAATAGGTGTTCCTATTGGTTTGATCCTACCCAATTTTTTCGTTTTAGTGACTCACAGCTTTTTTTGCAGTAGTGCTTTACTAATTATTCATTTATTTCATTCGAGATTTTGAGACTTATACAAAATTAAACATCGCCCCTAACAAAGGTGTTTTGCTTTCTAGTCCTGTAAATTTTGACAAAACCAGTTTAATAAAACTGTTAGGTAAATCGTACTAAACCAAAGGTTTTATGAACTAATTCTAGCAAGAAACATTACATTTGCTTTCACTAGTATTTGGTACCAAACCATCCAAAAATATGATAACTGTAATTTCTATTATTTTGAAAATTTAAGTGTAAAAAGCACTGGAAGAAATTTCGGTGAAAAATGCAATGTTATTAACGAAATACTTTTAAGTACCTGCTACTCCGAGTGCACTCAAGGAGTCAAAACCCATGCCCCAACAAACTTTAACGCACAGGAATTAGAATAACGCCATGGTAACCCTTTACAGGCCATAATACGTCAACTCTTTAATTTGGTTGTTTTTGATAAGGAAAGTAAGGACAAAAGAATTTAAAAGAAACTTGAAAATGATTTCATAGATTTGTTGTTATGTTAAACGAAAAAAACATTAAATCATTTATTGCCTCCGGAGAGGGTTATAATATTGAATTTAAGGTTAGTATACCAAGTAAAATTAAAGATGTTACTGAAGAAATTTGTGCTTTTGCTAATGCAGCTGGAGGAACACTTCTTTTAGGTGTAAACGACAACAATGTTGTTCAAGGAGTTACTTTTAATAATGCTAAACGTTCTGCGCTTCAAAATTCAATTAATGAAATTTCACCCGCTTTACATTGTAAGATTTATACTGTAACTGTAGACTCCAAAGATGTTGTAGTTATTGAAGTGCCTTCTGGAGAAAATAAGCCATATGTTTTATCCGGTGCAATTTATGTTCGTCAAGGTCCAAATTCGCAAAAATTGACTACCGTTGAAGAAATGAGAGATTTTTTTCAGCAAGCAGATAAAATTTATTTTGATGAAGCACCTTGTAAGGCAATTGATATAGATCAAGATGTTCCTGATAATAATATTAATCAGTTTAGAGTTTTAGCTGGGTTAGGTGCTACAGTTTCAAACGAACAAGTTTTCAATAACCTTAAACTAATTACTAAAGAAGGTTTCTTAAAAAATGGAGCCACATTATTCTTTGCCGAAAATCCTGAACATTTTTTCGAAAAAGCCGTAATACGTTGTATCGCTTTTGATGGTATTTATAAACGGTTTATTGAAGACGATAAAATAATGATAGGCTCTTTATACAATCAATACTTGCAAGCAATGTCTTGGTTGAAGAAGAAATTAGATGTACGTTATGATATTGAGGGAGAAGGTTCCCAACCAAGAAAAGAAATTTGGGAAATTCCGGAAACCGTTTTCAAAGAAGCTATAATTAATGCCCTGGCGCATAGAGATTATTACGATAAAGGAGCTCGTATTACTATTGAGGTATTTAATGATAGAGTTGAGATTTCTAATCCTGGAGGTTTAATCAGTGGTATTCCTAAAAATGAATTTGGTAAAAGAAGCTTAAGTAGAAATCCTTTAATATTTGGTCTATTTGAGAGAATTAGAATGGTTGAACAAGTGGGCTCAGGTATTGGAAGAATGAGAGACTTAATGATTGAAGCTGATTTAACTGAACCTGAATTTAATACTGAAGGAATGTTTACTGTAACAGTTAGAAGACCTTTTGATTTTAATAAGTGGGTAGATAAGTGGGTTGATAATCTTACTGATAATAGAGTTAATATCATTAAAGCTATTCACGAAAATAGTAAAGTTTCTAAAAGAGAACTTGAAGATAAAGTTGGCTTAAGTGCTACTGCTATTGATAACAACCTTGATGCCCTAAAAGATTTAGGTCTTATAGAAAGAGTTGGTAGCGCAAAAGGAGGTCATTGGCAAATTAATTATATACTTCCTTAAGTGGGTAAAAAGGTGGGTAGAAAAATGACAATAAAAATAGAACGTTTCTTCGATAAGATTTTTGAAAATAGGATGTTTAAGATTTCATCTGTTTATGTATTAGGAATCTTAATGTTCTATTTAGCATCATCTACAGTTAATAGAATAATTTCTAAATATTTTACTATCGATGAAAAGCTAATATTACAAATTCCTAAATTTATTTTTGTTGTTTTATTTGCTGTAGCTGTAATGTATATTTTATACAAAATAGCTTTAAAAAAGTATCAGCCTTCAATCTTTTTGATTCATTCATTAGTTGCGTCTAGCTTGATTTATGTAGTATTGAAGTGGGGAATTGATAAAGATGGATGGGACTTCATATTATTTTCTTCAAAATTATTCTACGTTGACTTTTTAGGAGTATTGTTAGTTCTTGCAATTATACTGACTGTTATAAATTTATTAAGTAAAAAAGAGCTTGAAAGAAAGCCTAATCCGTTTATCTCTGATGACCCTGTTTTATTAAAAGGCGATGACAAGTTAAACTACCACAAAAGAGCGGCAAAAATTGTCGAATATTTAGAAAGATCAAACTTTAAAAATTCATTTACAATTGGAATTGTTGGTCCTTGGGGTAATGGTAAATCAAGTTTGATTAGCCTAATTGAAGAGAAGTTAGAAGAGAAAAGTAATGAACATACAATTCATTTAAAGTTTTTACCATATCTAAATCACAGCGAAACTGATATTATTTCAGAGTTTTTCAAACAGTTAAGTACCGAAATAAATAAGTATAGTGGGAGATTGTCAAATCAATTTTTGAGTTATTCTGATAAGCTTTTAAAACTGTACAAGAATAAAAGTATTTCTGAATTCTTTAAACCTAATTCGAGTATATTTTCTGATTCTTCTTCTTACGATACTTATAAAAAAATTAATGATACTTTAAATCTATTAGACAAGAAATATATAGTATTTATAGATGATCTTGATAGACTTTCAAATAGTGAAGTTTTACAAGTCTTAAAGTTAGTTAGAAATACTGCTAATTTTAAAAACTTCATTTTTCTTATAGCTTTAGATAAAGATTATGTACTTGAATCTTTATTGGTGAAAAATGATATTGCTGACCATACATTTGTAGATAAATTTTTTCAATTAGAAGTTTACTTGCCAGAAATTGAAAAATCCCAATTAAAAACTGATTTCATAGGTTTATTGAAACAAACAGATTTAGGTTTTGAAGGAGAATTTATTAGAAATGTTGAAGCTTGTATCTATAAAGAGGATAATTTATTTGATGATTATATTTCAAATTATAGAGGTGTAAAACGCTTAGTAAATCAATTGGTTTTTGATTTTAAATCCTTACCAGATGAGCTTAATACAAATGATTTTTTAAATTTCACATATTTAAAAATGACGTTTCCTTACGCAATAAAATTTTTAAATAATAATTGGTCAACCATAATTCCTTATAATCCAGAAAAAAAACTTTGTGAATTGGTAGAAACCGAAGATGATTCTGATAAAGGTGATACTTTTAAAGTAATGAGAAGATATAAGGTTTTTCATTTAAATCAAAAGCTTAATATAGATTTTAGCAAGTATGAAATCTCTAAAGATATTGATAAAGAAACAAAGATTAACGAAACAAATAATTTAACTAAACAGCAAAATATTTTATTAATAAAAACATTAATTGTGCTTTTTGGTAAAGAAAATATTACTGACAGTCATACCTCAATAAAGTTTGAAAATAATCTTCGAAAACTACTTCAACAAAAAATACAAGAAAAAGATTTAAGTGAAGTTAAATTTAAAAGCATATTTAATTTTGATAATAACTTTGAGAACTTAAATAAGTTATTGAATGAAGGTCATACGAATAGTATTTTAAATAGACTAGAATACTTTAATACAATTGATAAAAATGAGGCTTTAAGAGCAATAATAATATTGCTATATATTTTTAACGATGCAGAATTTTATTCTTTTAATTCAACTTCTGTATGGAATATGTTATCTGAATTTATTGTGCGTCAATTAAAGTTTAAAATAGGAAATAATGATTTTTGGACAGATAATGATAAACCAAATATTTGGAAATATATAGTTAGTGAGTTTATCGATAAGGATAATTTTAAACTTAAAAGTAAAATCCAATTTTTAGCACTCATAAGTGAGTCTAGAATTAGACTTGATTTTTCTGATTGGGGAACCACAGAAGATGATCTTAAAGATCTGTCACTTTCTTTATATAAAAAGTTATTAGACGATAAGCAAAATAATTTATGGGACATCCATGACTATTCTTTTTATCATGCCTATCATGATGTTCGAAAATTTCATACAGCTGATAAGATTAATCTAATTACAATAGACTTTTGGTCTAAAAATGATATTACTTTATTGTGTGCTCAAATGATACAAAATGATGCTTGGACTACCAAAATGCTTAAAACATCGGACTATGCAGCACAATTGTTTGGATCGAAACAAAAGTACAAAGAGTTTATAAATAATAATTTACCAAATCCTATAACATCAGAACTGAAAGAATATGTTCAATTTTTAGAATTAGAAAGCTATACCGATTTTAGTAGATATATTAGATTTGAATTCTCAAGTTTTAATTTCATTAAACTAAAGCTTCAAAGAGTAATAGATTTTAATAACCTTGCCCAAGATGAAGCAGAAACCATTGTTGAAATAGTATTAAAATCAGATAATAAAGACCTTTGGAACATAACATATACAGATATGAATACTAATGTTATTTCTGGGTTTATAGAATTAAGAAGATACAATATAGGTGGTACACTTTTTACTTTTATTAGATTACAATCAGGCAATTATCACAAATCTATACCCGAGATGTTCCAACATTATAAAGAAATGCTTTCCAATAATAACATTAATTCTAAAATAGATTTAGAACAAAAATCGATAACAGTTGAGGATATTGATGAGTCCATAAAAATTATTTCAGTACAACCAACCAGTTATGATTCGAAAATTAAATCAACTTGAAATAATGAAAATTATGGCAAGAAAGATGTTAGTCATACAATTTACAGTATTTTAGAAAAAATAGTGTGAGAATGAGTTAATCACTATTTCGATAATTATAAAAAACCTATTACCACCATTGACATTAAACCGACAATGTATGCAGGTTAGTAGTATCTACTATACTAACTTATACTTTTTAATAACCAATATTACTCCTCCCATCAACGATAAAAGTTATAGGGAACTAAAGTTAGAAGTACAAGAAGCTTCAAAAAAGGAATTGATTTTTTTATGCGCCGGTAGCTTACTTTGGTTGTTCATAACATTTATCTGGTATTTCACCAACTCTCCATATCATAAAAGTATTTATACTTTTATGATTGCCGGACTAATGTTACCCTTGGCTTTTCTGGGATCTAAAATTTTCAATACGCAATGGAAGCTTCCCTCTAATCACCTACAACCTTTAGGCTTATGGTTAAATTTTGCCCAGCTTGCTTACTTTCCTATTCTTATTTTTATATTTTTAATATCTCCAGAGTATTTTTTAATGGTTTATTCTATCATTACCGGAGCCCATTTATTTCCTTATGCGTGGTTATATGATGAGATAGCTTATGCCATTATTGCCATATTGATTTCTGTAGGATCGCTTTTCTTAAAATTATACCTTCCTTTCGAAATAATTTGGATCATCGCTTTATTTACTTCCATCTCATTATTGTTGTTATTTTTCAAAATAAGAAAAGGGTAAATATTATTTTAGTTGAGATTATTTATTTATTTTCAAATTAAATAAATTAGATGTTAATCATCTTGCTTATTTAATTTACAAGTCGTTAACAAATCGGATATCAGTTACTAACTAAAAGTATTTTGTCCTTTGATTAGAATTAGAAAATTTAATATTCTAATTTTTTCTGGAGTTTTGATTAGATTTCTCCTATTCAACATTACCATTAAGTTTTGTATTTAAGAATGACATATCATCCTTAACTTTATTATCAATCACACGCGCATAAATTTGTGTGGTCGCTAACTTGGTATGACCTAATAGCTTCGAAACTGTTTCTATAGGAACTCCATTAGTCAGCGTAATGGTTGTTGCAAAAGTATGTCTAGCTACGTGAAAGGTCAGATTCTTTTTAATTCCACAAAAATCAGATATCTCCTTTAAATAACTATTCAGTTTTTGATTCGAGTAATGAGGTAATAAAGTTTTTGAATGAGCAGTTTTTGGATGATTTTGATAAGATTTTAAAATATTTCTGGCTTGATTAAGCAAAGGAATTTTAAGCGCTGTTTTGGTTTTTTGACGTTCCGTTTCGATCCATTGATTCCCTTCAAAATCCATCCCTATATTATCTATTGAAAGTTTAGTTATATCAATATACGAAAGTCCTGTATAGCAGCTAAAAAGAAAAATGTCCTTAACTATATTAAGTCTATCTATAGAAGATTGAAAATTCTCGATAGAATCCAATTCCTCTTTAGTCAGAAACTCCCTCCTTTTCTTTATAAATGATGATTTAAATCTCACAAACGGATCCTTTGGTATCCATTCATGATGATAAGCCATAGTCACCATTTTACGCAATCTCTGAAGATGTTTCACGGCGGTATTATGACTCATTTTGCGCTGATGATCTTGAGGTTGATAGGATTTTATAAAAAATTCAAAATCTTTGATAAAGGTGTAGTTTAAATCTATTAATCTATAATCGTTTAAACTGAATTTAGCGGACAAGAATTTATACAAATATCTCTGGGTAACTTTATAATGCTTTAAAGTACGAGAAGAAAGCGATTGCTTAGAAATCTCATTATGGTATTCAAATAAATCCTTTAATGAGCGGTAAAATACATCTTTTCCTAAATATCGATTTTTGATTGCCTGAGCAGTAATCATTTTATGTTCGGACAACAACTCTTCATAAGCTAAATAAATATTTGATCTCACTTGATCTAAATACTTATTTACAAGTTTAGACTCTTGACGTTTTCCCTTCATCATACCTCGGGAAGCTTCCCAATTCTCAGCAGGAATTCTCCTTTTTAGACTAAAATTTGCCCTATTTCCATCTACAGTAATTCTAGCATAAATTGGTACTTTGTTATTTTTGGAGCGAGAAGAATAAATCCAAAAAATTAGGCTGAATGTTGATCGATTTTTCATTTTTATCGTCTTTAATTATACATTTTTTAAAAAGACGAAAGTCAAATACAGGTGTCTAATATTAAGACAGTTACACTTAAATTGGTTCACAATTTTATAAGATTCAAATTGTGAACCGAATTGCGAACATTTTTAGCGGTTTTTATTAATTATAAATATAACCAATAAAAACATAAAACCCTGAAAATCATACGATTTACAGGGTTTTAGTTTGAATTGAATACTTAAAAAGTGATCGCACCAGGATTCGAACCTGGGACCGCCTGCTTAGAAGGCAGGTGCTCTATCCAGCTGAGCTATGCGACCTTTTGCTTTGTAAGCGGTTGCAAATATATTAATACTTCTGAATAAAACAACACTAATTACTTCAAAAAATTGAGAAGAATTATTAATCTACTCATATTCAGAAAGAAAAAATTTAAAATTTATTCATATTTATTGATGTACACCGTTTTTCGGTTTAAAAACTCTTTAATTCCGTGAGATGAAAGCTCTCTACCGTAACCAGATTCTTTAGTTCCGCCAAAAGGTAATCTAGGATCACTTTTTACCAGATCGTTTACAAAAACGGCTCCATCTTCAAATTGCGGAATTAACGCTTTTGCGCGCTCATAATCTTCCGTAAAAATAGAAACTCCTAAACCAAATGCAGATCTATTCACCAAATCGATCGCTTCCATATCAGAATTAAAGCTGGTTACCGCGATTAGAGGTCCGAAAGTTTCTTCTTTGAAAATAGGAGATTTTTTATCGACATTAATAACAATTGTGGGTTCAAAATAGGCTTTATTTCTTTTACCTCCTAGTACTACTTTAGCTCCTTTTTTCTTCGACTTTTCTAATTGTTCTTCTAATTCGATCGCGAGATCTTCACGAGCTAAAACTCCAATATACGTATCTTCATCCATCGGATCGCCACTTTTTAATTCTCGTACTTGGGTGATAAATTCTTCTAAAAATTGCTCATAAATCGATTCTTGAACGATAAGACGTTTTCCCGCAATACAACTTTGTCCGGTGTTTTGAAATCTGGCTTGTACGCAGGTTTTTACCGTTTCAGTAATATTTGCATCTTCAAAAACCACTAACGCATTACTTCCGCCTAATTCTAATACCGATTTTTTAATTTCTTCGCCGGCGATTGACGCAACAGAACTTCCCGCTGGTTTGCTACCGGTAAGCGTTACGGCTTTTACACGTTTATCTCGAATTACCTGTTCTACTTTCTTACTACTAATTATTAAATTTTGAAAACAACCTTCAGGAAAGCCAGCATTTAAGATCGCTTGTTCTATGTTTTCTGCACAACGCATAACGTTACTTGCGTGTTTAAGTACGCCAACGTTACCGGCCATTAATGCCGGCGCAATAAAACGAAATACTTGCCAGAAAGGATAATTCCACGGCATTACTGCTAAAATTACACCTAACGGATCGTAACGTACGTAAGATTCTTCAGCATCGGTATCTATAAGTTCTTTTTGAAGTTGATCTTGAGCATTTTCAGCATAATATTCACAAACCCAAGCGCATTTTTCTATTTCTGCAATGGCTTGCGTAATAGGTTTTCCCATTTCTTTCGTAATCGCCGTGGCGTAATCTTTTTTATTGGTTTTTAACTCATCGGCTAAATTGAGCATGAGCTCTTTTTTACGATCAAAAGAAACGTGTTTCCAATCTTGAAAGGTTTTATCTGCTTTTTTTAATTTTTTAGTCACATCTGATTTTGAGTGAACTTTAAATTTTTCTATTTTTTCTCCGTTATAAGGGTTTATTGATGTAAGCATTCTATGTAGTATTTACTTTGAATTAATTTCAACCACTCAATTTATAAATCCTAGCGTTGATAGTATTTTCAATTAAGAGTAATTTAACGCGAAGCATTGTTAACAACTACGTGCATAAGTTTAAGGCCACGAAAACTAAAGATGAATAGGATTACGTAAATTTATTAAAAATCACTTACTTATGGATGTTCGCGACGAATACTTACTGCACATTAGGCCAGAAATCCCTTCAGCAAAAGTTTCAGAAAACATGTCTGATGAAGAGCGATTTCAGAATGCTACGCTTCGACCGGTTATTAAACTTCAGCATCATTTATTAATTGAAGCTTTTAAAAATTACATTAAAAAGCATAAGAATGTTTTTTTTGAAATTTCGATCGAACGACGCTTGATTTATATTGACAATGCCATCCATAAAGATCAAAAATTTAGAAATAGTTTAAAAGGGATGATCATTGGTCAATTTACGGTAAATGAATACCTTACCTATATCAAAAATTCTTCAGCTTTAAATAAACGAATGATGAATCTGGTTACCCAAAGAATTCAGGACAGTATTCAGCTCTTAGAACAAGATTATGTTTGCTAAAATTATGCTATTTTTACTTTTATGAGAGTGAGAAGAAAGCATAAAAAAAAGCAAAAAGTAAAAAATACTTCGGTTAATCAAATTCCCGGACAGGTTACCTATGTTGGTAATAAAGTGACCGAAACTCCTTCTGTTGAAATTATAAATTTTGATAGAGAAAAAGTGCATCGCCAAGATAGTAAAAGCGTTTCTGATGCTTTTCATTACAAAGGTCAAGATAGCATTACGTGGATCAACATTAACGGACTTAATCACACCAAAGAAATTGAAGAGCTGGGAAAACATTACAAACTTCACCCATTAATTATTGAAGATATTGTAAACACCCAACAACGTCCAAAATTTGACGATTACGACGATTATATTTTTGTGGTCGTAAAAATGCTTTACAACGATAGCCAAAATGAATTTGTAAACGAACATTTAAGCATTGTTGCCGGTGATGGTTTTGTACTTACATTTCAAGAGGCCGATGGCGATGTTTTTGATGGCGTAAGAGAACGCATTAATAACACTAAAGGAAGAATGCGCACTTCTGGCTCAGATTATTTAATGTATGCCTTGATCGATGCGGTGGTCGATAATTATTTTATTATTATTGAAAGTCTTAGCGATAAAATTGAAATGATCGAAGATCTACTTTTTACGCAAGCGGTAGAAGATGAAGATATGACGCAAGAAATACAAGACCTTAAACGCGAGGTTTTACGTATTAGAAAAGCAATTTATCCGTTACGTGAAGTAATTAACCGACTTGAAAATAGTGAACATCATCTTATCGACGAAAAAACCCATAGTTACCTTAGAGATTTACAAGACCATATTACGCAAATTTCAGAGAATATCGAGATTTACCGAGAAATGATCTGGGGACTTATGGATATGTATATGACGACCATTAGCAATAAAATGAATGAAGTTATGAAAGTACTAACCATTATGGCAAGTATATTTATTCCTTTAACGTTTATGGCCGGTATTTATGGGATGAATTTTGAATATATTCCTGAACTTCAACTGCAATACGGTTACTTTTACCTTTGGGGAGCTATGCTTATCGTATTCTTTTTAATGATTTGGTATTTTAGAAGAAAAAAGTGGCTTTAATCTATTTTATTATGAAGTTTATTTTCAGCTTGATCTTATTATCAATTTTGTTATTTTCTTGTACCGAAAAAGTTTCGACACGAGATAAAATACCTGCGCTACATTCTAAAGAAAGATTAGCCAATAAAATTGAAGCAGATTCTCTTTTAACCAAAGGCAAAACTTACCTATCTATTTATTCTCAAGTGTATAGCCTTTCTGAACATCGTAAACACAATCTAACCGTTATGGTAAGTATGAGAAACACGAGCCTTACCGATACGCTTTACCTAAAAAAAGCCGATCATTATTCTACCGAAGGTAAACTCATTAAGCCTTATTTAGAAAATACGATTTACATCGCCCCTATGGAAACGCTTGAAATTGTGATTAATGAAGAAGAAATTTCTAGTGGAACCGGTGGAAATTTTATGTTCGATTGGATGCTGAATAAAGATGCTACTGAACCACTTTTTGAAAGTGTCATGATTTCTACAACAAGTCAGCAAGGTTTATCGTTTACCAGTCAAGGCAAACGCATTCAATAAACTTAGTCTTTTTTCTTTCTTTTTTGATGATCGATATAAACAAAAACTGCATAAATCACGATCCCTGCGCCGCCAATCCAATACAGACCGGTTTTTAAGGTTTCAATATTTTCAGCAAACAAAGCAATAGCAGTTGCTAACGGTACGATACCTAACATTGTTGCGCTAATAAATTTTAGGTAATTCATTTTCACACCACCGGCTAAAACACTAATCGCATCGTTCGATAAAAACGGAGAGATCCTGAATAAAACAATGCTCCAAAACCCATAATTACCAACCCAATATTTTAGTTTATCAAACGTCTTTTCACTCACAAATTTATGTAGCGCTTTTTCACTCACGCCAATCCCTATCGAATAACCAATGGTTGAAGCTAAAAAAACTCCCGCTGAAGAAATTAAAATTGAAGGAATGGTACCATAAACCAAAGCGGCGGCGATCATAGGTAACCACGAAGGGAAAATTACCAAGAACATTTGCAAGACAATAATCAAGATGATGGCTGCAATCCCCCAGCCTCCAAAACTTTTTATGGTAGAAGAAATTTGTTCTTGTTCTCCAGAAATTAAGGCTTTCCATAAATCATTCATCGCATCTTGAAAATCGGGATAAACAAAATATAGAATCACTAAACTAACAACTAATGTAAGTGTAAAATATAGAGAACTGTTTTTGGCAATATTGGCTGCTTTCAATTTTTTTGAATTTTTCTCAAAATTAACAAACCAAAAACGAAAATTTCCTAAATAAATATCAAATTAATCTTCTAATTGCACTTCATTTAAAATTAATCCCGAAGGTTGCGCAATGTGTTCGAGTTTAATTCTATTTTCTGCATTTAGCGTTTTCCTAATAAAATCAAGATCGACCTCTCCTCTACCTAAATCAAACAAAGCACCCATCATTAACCTAATTTGGTAACGCTTAAAACCTTTTCCTTTAATTTTTAAAACGTAACTTTTCTCGGGGAAGAAATTTGCGGAGTAAATATCATTTTCAGAAAGTTCACAAAAATCTATTTTTCCCTGCGTTATCGTTTCGGGTTTAGGTCGAAAGGCATACGACCAAAAATCGTGTTCTCCTTCAAACAATTTAGCGCCTTGCTGCATTAATTCAATATTTAATTCGTGCTTAAAATACGTCATAAACGGCGCAGCAAACGGATGAAATTTTTCATTAAAAGCGAAAAAATATAAATATTCTTTTTGCTTCGGATGATTAATAATATTGAAATCTTTATTGGTTTCCGTAATACTTAAAGCACGAATATCTGGCGGAAGATTTTTATTGAAAATTGGTAAAAATTCAACCAGATCAAGCGGACTTTCATCTACAAAAAGTTCTACATAAGTTTGATTCACAGATACTTTTGCATCGGTTCTACCGGAAGCTAATAACTTAAAATTCTTTCTTCCCAGAACAAAAGCTACCGTACGTTCTACCATACGTTCTACGGTGATTACATCGGGTTGCTTTTGCCAACCGTGAAAACGAAAGCCTAAATATTGAAGTTTAATAAGGTAATAATACCGGATGCGCTGCATTTCTTTTCTTTCAAAAATAAACACAATTTAAAAACTGTCAAGAAAATGAAAGTATTTCGTCTAAAACAATTCAATCAACACATTTTGTTGCTTCTATATTAAACGATGCAACAGAATTATTTTTAACTTTGAGTTGCTAGAATTTTCAATAGATGAATAAAAACGACATCATTGCTCAAATACAAAACCAGAAACAACATCCGCATCTTAAATTTCGGCTAAAAACCGCTACAGAAAACTTTACCAATAAGTTATTTCATACGCTTTTTGATGCTGAAATTCCTGTTGAAAAAAACCTGGAAGAATTAGAAAAAGATTTTGAAGAACTGGTCGATTTAGCCTGTTGGGAACACGATAAACCTTGTAGTAAATTGTGGCAAAATTACATTACCAAATTACCAGAACTACTTTGTAAACTCACCAAAGATGCAGAAGCGATTCATACCAACGATCCTGCTTCTAATTCTATCGAAGAAGTTTATTTGTGTTATCCCGGTTTTTTTGCAGTAGCGATCTATCGTTTTGCGCACGAGTTTTATAATTTCGGTTTTCCATTAGTTCCAAGATTAATGACGGAGTATGCGCATCGTTTAACAGGTGTCGATATTCATCCGGGAGCAAAAATAGGGACTTCCTTTTTTATCGATCACGCTACAGGAATCGTGATTGGCGAAACTGCTATTATTAAAAATGAAGTAAAAATTTATCAAGGCGTAACCTTAGGAGCTTTGTATGTCGAAAAAGATTTAAAAAACACCAAACGACACCCAACCGTTGAAGATCGAGTTACGATTTATGCCAACGCAACCATTTTAGGCGGCGAAACTACTGTAGGCGAAAACAGTATTATTGGCGGTAATGTTTGGTTGACCGCTTCTATTCCAGAAAATTCGATCGTGACGCATAGTCCCGAAATTAAAATTAGACAAAACCATGAGTAGTATATTAGATTTAATAGGAAATACACCTTTAGTTGAAGCACAACAAATGAATAAAAATAAAAATGTCAAACTGTTTTTTAAGTTAGAAGGAAACAATCCCGGAGGAAGCGTTAAAGATCGTCCTGCTTACAACATGATTAAAAGTGCGGTAGAACGTGGCGATATCGATAAAAATACCAAACTAATTGAAGCCACCAGCGGAAATACGGGAATTGCCCTGGCACTTATCGCCAATCTCTACAATTTAAATATTGAATTGGTAATGCCTGAAAATTCTACCAAAGAACGCGTGCAAACCATGCGTGCTTATGGAGCTAAAGTTACTTTGACTTCTAGCGATCGTGGTATTGAAGGCGCTCGAGATTATGCTGAAAATAAAGTGGCGAACGAAGGTTTTGTAGGATTGAATCAGTTTGCGAACGATGATAATTGGAAAGCGCATTATAAAACCACCGGACCAGAAATTTGGCGCGATACCAATCAAAAAGTGACACATTTCGTCTCTTCAATGGGAACCACCGGAACCATTATGGGAACTTCTACATTTTTAAAAGAAAAAAACTCGGCCATTCAAATTGTAGGCGTTCAACCTACCGACGATTCACGAATTCCCGGAATTAGAAAATGGCCCCAAGAATATTTGCCTAAAATTTTTAATCCGAAAAAAGTAGATCAGGTCATTGAAGTTAGTGAAGATGAAGCGCGTGCAATGACAAAACGTTTGGCAAAGGAAGAAGGTATTTTTGCCGGTATGAGTAGCGGTGGAGCAACAGCTGCAGCTTTAAAATTAATCGAAACACTAGATGAAGGCATCGTAGTTTCTATCGTTTGTGATCGTGGCGACCGTTACCTTTCTTCAGATTTATTTGAAGAATAAATTTCTTCAATTGATAAGATTTAAAAAATTCGTCATTCTAAATTAAATCAGAATGACGATTTTTTTCAATATAGTTGAAACTCTCGACACCGATCGATAAGACAACTCAATCGATTAAAGAAACACCATTTAAATCGGTAGTTAAAACGCTGCTCATATAATCAAAAAACGGTCTAATGGCCTGAAAATGTTTGTCTATAGTTTCAGCAAAATCTGTAGCGATCACTTCTTTATCGGTAAATTTTTTCGTGAACGTCCATTGTTTTAAATTCAACAGATCAATCGCAGGATGTTCTTTATCAAAGCCTTTTGGTGAGGTTTTTAAGCGTTCGCCCTCCACTTCTCCCCAATATTTTTTAAGCTCTTTTTGCTGAAGAACCTCTTTTACTTCTTCTGCATCCATTTCAACCTCTTTTCGAATTCGATACAAATCATCTTTATGCGGATTCCAAAAACCAACCGCAATAAACGATTTATTTTCCGGCTGAATATGCACATAATAACCGCCACGTAACTCTGGTTTTCTTCGGGTAAAACTTGCTCCGAAATTAGTTTTGTAAGGTGTTTTATCTTTTGAAAAACGAATGTCTCGATAAATTCTGAATGCCTTTGTTTTCTCAATCTGATCGTGAAGCTGAAGCTTTAATTCTATTTCTTTATAGAAATCTTTCATCTCACTTTCGATCGATTTAAATTCGGCTTTGTGGTCGTTAAACCAATCACGATCGTTGTTTTGTTGAAGCTGAAGTAAAAATGAGAGTGCTTCTTTAGGTACAGATTTCATGACAAGTCTTTTTCTTCAAAGTTATTAAACTTCTTCCTACTAAAGCGCCAGCTTAACATTTCTAAAAATTTGAACTTTATTTTTATGGAATAATATTATCTATCCCTTCTCGTCATCCCAAACTTGATTTGGGATCTCATCCAGTTAAATAAATTCAATAGTTTTTAATTCAGGGTTTTTCTTTTTAACTAGATCAATTTTCCAATCTTTCTTCCAACTCTTTAATTGTTTTTCTCTTTTAATCGCATGTTGAATATCTAAGAATTCTTCATAATAAATTAAAAATTTCAAATCGTACTTAGCTGTGAATGAAGAACCTTTCCCTAGTTGATGTTCCGCAATTCGCTTAGTCAAATCACTCGTGATCCCAATATAAAATGTCGTTCTATATTTATTGGTTAAAATATAAACATATGAAGTTTTCATTCTAAATTGTTTTAAATATATGTGATGCGATGCTGAAATCGAAGATTCAACGTAGTTAATCAAGTTCAGCATGACGTAGAGAATTCTCTTTATTTTCAAAGTATCGTCATCCCGGACTTGATTTGGAATCTCATCCACATTTTTACGCAACCACTTTTATTATTTTAATTCGATACTGAAATAAATTTCAGTATGATTATTTTGTTCATTCTTGCGTCATCTCGGACTTGATCCGGGATCATTAAGTAAATTGTTACAACCGATCTTGAATAAATAACAACAAATCACCCTCTTGAAAACTTACGGTTGCCCGATTTTCTGTGATCGTATTTCTGGTTCCTATTCGGGAAATAATGCTGAAATTCTCGTTTACTAACGGATATTTGACTCCGCTAGAAGTGATATTTTTCGCTTCGGGAAAAGGAAATAAAGAGAAAATTTCATCTTGAAATCCTAAGATTTCGTTTTCATTTTCAGCAAAGAAGTAAACCCCAAAATCGTCGAAACAACGAATTTCGATTTCATTTTTATGTTTGAGCATCGAAGTTAAATTTCCTAGAAAATGATCTTGCTCCAAACCGCTACAACCAAAAACCGAAACGCTTTTAAAACCTTCGTCAATAATGATTCGTAAAGCTTTTTCGAAATCGGTCGCATTTTGATCTGGAGTTTCAATGACCTTTACTTCCGAAGAAATTTCAGCCATAGAAATTGAGTCAAAATCACCGGAAACCACATCGGGTTGAATATCTACATCTACTAAATTTTGGTAAGCGCCATCGGTACAAAATACTTTTTGAAACTGAGCAATATCGGGAATTTTCTGCGGAAACTGACCGTTGATAAACAATACTACTTCACTTTCAAACTTGTAATTTTCTCGATGTATTTGCATTAATTTCTGTTTTCTAACACCTTTACGATATCGTTGAGTTGATATCCTTTAGCATTCAGCAAAATTAAATAATGAAACAACAAATCTGCCGATTCATTTAAAAATAAATCTTCGTTATCGTCTTTGGCTTCAATCACAACTTCCACCGCTTCTTCCCCTACTTTTTGCGCTATTTTATTGATTCCTTTTTCAAAAAGTGAAGCGACATAACTTTTCTCTGCCGACGATTGATTTTTTCGGTTTTCAATGATCTGTTCTAATTCAGAAATAAAGCCATAATCTTGTTTATTTTCTTCTTGCCAACACGTATCAGTTCCTTTGTGACAAACCGGACCCTCTGGATTTACGTGAATTAAAAGCGTGTCGTTATCGCAATCTAATTTAATATCGACCAGGTTTAGAAAATTACCACTCTCCTCGCCTTTTGTCCATAAACGTTGCTTGCTTCGGCTATAAAAGGTGACTTTTTTGGTTTGATTGGTTTTGAGAAAAGCTTCTTCATTCATATATCCCAACATGAGGACTTTCATCGTTTTCGCATCCTGAATAATCGCAGGTACGAGTCCGTCTTTGTTTTTACTAAAATCTATGTTCATCGTTTATAGGTTTAATTATCTCTCGACTCCGTTTGAGGTTATATTATCTTTTTATTATCGTCATCCCAGACTTGATCTGGGATCTCATCATCATATTTTCTAAATATATTATCATCTGAATGTGATGCTGAATCAAGTTCAGCATGACGTATAAATATTACATTCTCACTAAAATTGCTTCATCATTTAAAAATTCTTTCAGCTCTGGAATTGCGATTTCTTTAAAATGAAAAACACTTGCGGCCAAGGCTGCATCGGCTTTGCCTTCTTTAAACGTGTCTGCAAAATGTTGCATCCTTCCCGCACCACCCGATGCAATTATCGGAATATTTAAATCTTCAGAAAGCTTGGCTAAAGCTTCATTAGCAAAACCATTTTTAGTGCCGTCATTATTCATAGACGTAAATAAAGTTTCTCCGGCGCCGCGCTTTTCAACCTCTTTTGCCCAATCGAATAAATTAAGTTCTGTCGCAACTTTACCACCTACCAAATGCACTTTCCATTCGCCATCAACTTGTTTAGCGTCGATCGCGACCACTACACACTGACTCCCAAATTTAGCTGAAAGCTCATTGATAAGTTCTGGTCTTTTTACTGCGGAAGAATTTATGGAAACCTTATCGGCGCCGCATTGAAGCAACACATCTACATCTTCTACAGAAGAAATTCCGCCGCCAACGGTAAACGGAATATTTACTTTTTCAGCAACGTGAAGTACTAAATTTGCTAAAGTTTTTCGCTTTTCTTCGGTGGCAGAAATATCTAGAAAAACCAACTCATCGGCACCATTTTCTGCATAGAACTGAGCCAATTCTACAGGATTTCCGGCATCACGTAAATCTAGAAAATTCACACCTTTTACGGTTCGTCCGTTTTTGATATCTAAACAAGGGATAATTCTTTTGGTAAGCATTTTTTATAATTTACAGTTTACGGCTTTCAGCGACTAGCTTTTAGCACTTTTATTTTAATTTTTATCAAGAAAACTCTCGTCTCCGCTCGAGTAGGCATCAATTGTTTATTCGTCATCCCGGACTTGATCCGGGATCTCATCCTGTTATATTTTAAGTTATTAATTATCTAGATGAAGTTGAAATAACACTTCGACAAGCTCAGTGTGACAATTCAGTTTTTTATTTCTAATTAATGACTTTCTAAAATATAGCTTTCTAATTGTTTTAAACTAATTCTGTTTTCGTAAATCGCTTTGCCAATGATGGTTCCTTCGCAACCCATTTCGGCAAGTTTTGGAAGTTCACCAAACGATGAAATTCCTCCGGAAGCGATCAATTTTATCTTCTCGACTCCGCTCGAAGTGACAGTTTCTGTCAAAATCTTTTTATACAATTCAAAAGAAGGACCTTCTAACATCCCGTCTTTACTAATATCGGTACAAATCACATATTGAATTCCTTTTTCTTGGTATTGCTGAATGAACGGAATCAAATTTTCTTCTGAATCTTCTTGCCAACCCGAAACCGCTATTTTTTCGTCATTTGCATCGGCGCCTAAAATGATTTTTTCACTTCCGTATTCTTGAATCCAATTACTAAAAAGCGATTTATTTTTTACAGCGATGCTTCCTCCGGTAATTTGCTGCGCTCCACTTTCAAAAGCGATACGAAGGTCTTCGTTAGATTTGAGTCCGCCACCAAAATCAATCTTCAAACTCGTTTTAGAAGCGATTTCTTCTAAGATTTTATAGTTGACAATATGTTTGCTTTTCGCACCATCTAAATCGACTAAATGTAAATATTGAATTCCGTAGGCTTCAAATTGTTTAGCCACTTCGATTGGATTTTCATTATAAATTTTCTTGGTATTGTAATCGCCTTTAGAAAGTCGAACACATTTGCCGTCTATAATATCTATGGCTGGGATGATTCTCATAATTAAGTTAGATTTCGTTTAGGTTTTTTGTCATTCCAGACTTGATCTGGGATCGCATTACATATTTATTTAATTAACATATTCAGGATGTGATGCTGAATCAAGTTCAGCATGACGTATTTTTGTTATTTCAGATTTAAATTAAACAGCTCAAATATTTATATTCAAAAAGTTATCTAGAATTCTCTCTCCGGCTTGGCTGCTTTTTTCAGGGTGAAATTGTACTCCGAAAAAGTTATTTTTCTTTAAAGCGGAAGCATAAGCGACATCGTAAGTGGTTTCTGAGATCATCTCGTCACATTTTTCAGCATAAAAACTATGCACGAGGTACATAAATTCTTGTTCTTTTATACCTTGAAATAATTCTGTTTGAAGATTAGAAATTTGATTCCACCCAATTTGTGGAACTTTCACTTGATTAGAGAAACGTTTTACTTCTACATCAAAAATCCCAAGCCCTTTTGTATCGCCTTCTTCAGAATGTTTACACATTAATTGCATCCCTAAACAAATACCCAAAACCGGTTGTGTTAACTCCGGAATGAGTTGATCTAATCCCGTAGCTTTTAATTTTTTCATCGCACTACTCGCCTCGCCTACACCGGGAAAAATTACTTTATCGGCTTGCTGAATTTCTTCTGGATCATCAGAAAGTTTAGCTTCAAAACCCAATCGCTGAATCGCAAATTTGATGCTCTGAATATTTCCTGCGCCGTAATTTATTATGACTAAGCCCCCTTTGTTTCCCCCCACGGGGGAAGACTTTTGTTCTTTGCTTTTCATTCCTTTATATTTCAAATTGGTATTTCTCACCGCTCACCTCTAAAAATCTCAGTTCTGCTAAAGCATTCCTTTGGTACTTGGTAAAATCATTTTTTCAGTATCACGCTTTACTGCGGCTTTAATAGCTTTGGCGAACGCTTTAAAAATGGCTTCAATTTTATGATGTTCATTTTTTCCTTCAGCCTTAATATTTAGGTTGGCTTTTGCACCATCTGAAAAAGATTTAAAGAAGTGATAAAACATTTCGGTGGGCATTTTCCCGATCATTTCTCGTTGAAAATCGGCTTCCCAAACTAACCAATTTCTGCCCCCAAAATCAATCACTACTTGCGCTAAACAATCGTCCATCGGTAAGCAAAAACCGTAACGTTCAATCCCTAATTTATTCCCTAAAGCTTGCTGAAAAACTTCACCTAAGGCAATCGCTGTATCTTCGATCGTGTGGTGTTCATCGACTTCTAGATCGCCTTTTACCCGAATCTTTAAATCCATCTGACCGTGACGCGAAAGCTGATCTAACATATGATCGAAAAATGCAATTCCTGTATCGATCTCGCTTTTTCCGGTTCCATCTAGATTTAACTCGATGTCAATATCGGTTTCGTTGGTTTTTCTTTTAATGCTTGACGTTCGATCCTTCAGCTTTAAAAACTCATAAATCTCTTTCCAAGAATCGGTTTGCAAAGCAATCGCATTTTCAACTTCTTCTTTTTTATTCTGAATTTCATCGGCACCTAAATCTACGTGGGTATTGATAAAAATTCCTTTGCCGCCAAAATTGTAAGCAAATTCAACATCGGTTAAGCGGTCACCAACCATAAAAGAGTTTTTCAAATCGTATTTTCCCTCTTCTAAATAACCTTGCTGTTCTAGTAAACCGATATTTGGTTTTCGTGTTTCCGCATTATCTTTTGCATAAGTCTTATCGATCAAGCTTTCATTAAATTTTGCACCTTCATTCGCAAAAACTTTTTCTATAAAATGCTGAATAGGCCAAAAATCTTTCTCCGGAAATTCTTCTGTTCCCAAACCATCTTGATTAGTGACCATTACCAATTCGTAATCGAGTTCTTTGGCTATTTTAGAAAGATAGAAAATCACTTCAGAATAAAATTCAAGCTTTTCCAAGCTATCGATTTGATAATCTTCCGGTTCGTGAATTAACGTTCCGTCTCGATCTATAAATAAAACTTTTTTCATATTATTTTCCTTATTCCTGCAAGGTTTTGAAAACCTTGTAGGTTTTTGTTATTCCTTGTTTTCTATACCTACAAGGTCGGAAAGACCTTGCAGGAAAATATTATCACTTCCTTTTACCTAAATTTCTTTATTTAAAAATTTTAAAGCTTCTACTAGCTTTTTATTTTCTACTGAAGTACCAATGGTAAAACGTAAAGTGTTTTCGCAAAGCGGTTGTGTGGTTCGGTTTCTAATCACAATCCCTTTTTCAATTAATTCTTGGTAACGTTCATTGGCATCATCTACTTTTACCAAAACAAAATTCGCATCTGTCGGAAAAATCTCTTTGATGAATTTAATTTCCTGTAAAGCAATCATCAAGCGGTTTCTTTCTTCTAAAATGCTTTCTACTTCATCAAAAACTTCATCTACCGCCAAAACACGCTCCAAAGCTTTTTGCTGCGTTAATTCATTCACATTATAAGGCGGTTTGATCTTATTTAGAACTGAAATAATTGCTGCGGAAGCATAGCAAATTCCCAATCGAATTCCTGCCATTCCGTAGGCTTTAGAAAGCGTTTGGGTAACGATTAAATTAGGATAAAGATCTACAAAACCGATCCAAGTTTCGTAAGAAGAAAAATCGATATACGCTTCATCGATGACTACAATTCCGTTGAAATTTTCTAAAATGGTTTTGATAGCGCGAGCATCGAAAGCGTTGCCTGTCGGATTATTTGGCGAACAAATAAAAAGTAATTTGGTTTGCTCGTCGACCAATTTTAATATCGATTTTATGTCTAATTGAAATTCTTCAGTGAGTAAAACTTCCCGATTTTCGATATTATTTATTCCGGTCAAGACCTTATACATTCCGTAAGTTGGCGGAAGCGTAATCACATTATCAACACCGGGTTCACAAAAAGCGCGGAAGATTAAATCTAAAACTTCATCGCTACCATTACCAAATAAAATTTGCTCTTCCTTTACGTTCTTCAGTTTTGCTAAAGCCGATTTTAAATCACGCTGTTGCGGATCTGGATAACGATTCATGCCATTTTCATAGGGATTCTCATTAGCATCAAGAAAAATCATTTCTGTACCTGAAGCTTTATATTCATCACGCGCCGAAGAATATGGCTGTAATTTTTGTACGTTAGCTCGTACTAAATTTTGTAAATTAAATTCGCTCATATTTGTCCTTTTACCACTCGAATATTTTTGAGATGAAATTAATATCTCTATACTTTAGATGATGTGATGCTGTCCCTCGACTCCGCTCGGGATGACCAATAAGTTCAGCATGACGAATGGTTAATTATCGTCATCCCTGACTTGATCCGGGATCTCATCCTGATTATTATTCTAAACTCTTTAACCTTAAGCTTACAGCATTTTTATGCGCTTGTAAACCTTCTGCTTCTGCCATTAATTCAATTGTTTTTCCAATAGATTTAATTCCCGTTTCATTAATTTTCTGAAAGGTCATACTCTTTTGAAAACTGTCCAAATTCACTCCGCTATATTGTTTAGCGTAAGCATTTGTGGGTAACGTATGGTTGGTTCCTGAAGCGTAATCTCCCGCACTTTCAGGTGTGTAATTGCCAATAAAAACTGAACCTGCATTTTGAATTCCGTTGACAAAAAATTCTTCATTTTTTGCGACTACAATAAAATGTTCCGGAGCATATTGATTGATCAATTGTAAAGCGATTTCATCATTTTCAACTAAAATTAATTTTGAATTTTCAATGGCTTTTTCTGCAATAGCTTTTCTCGGTAATTCTTTTAGTTGCTGCTGAATTTTTTCTTCAACTTCTTTTAAAATATCTTCAGAAATAGTGACCAAAATCACCTGACTATCGGCTCCGTGTTCTGCTTGCGAAAGTAAATCTGAAGCGACAAAGCTTGCGTTAGCAGTTTTATCTGCAAACACCAATAATTCTGAAGGTCCTGCCGGCATATCGATCGCGACATTAAATCTTGTGGCTAGTTGTTTGGCCACCGTTACAAATTGATTACCCGGACCAAAAATTTTATAAACCTGCGGAATGCTTTCCGTACCAAAAGTTAATCCTGCAATGGCTTGAATACCGCCAACTTTAAAGATTTTGGTGACTCCGCATAAATTTGCAGTGTACAAAATAGCCGGATGGATATTGCCTTTTTTATCTGGTGGCGTGCATAAAACAATTTCTTTACAACCTGCTAATTGCGCCGGAACTGCCAACATTAATATAGTTGAAAACAAAGGTGCAGAACCACCGGGAATATATAATCCCACTTTTTGAATCGGCCGTTTTTCTTGCCAGCATTTTACTCCGTTTTGCGTTTCAACTTCAACTCGATCGGTTTTTTGAGCAGCGTGAAATTTAGTGATATTCTCTTTCGCTAATTGAATAGCTTCTTTTAATTCTGCTGAAATTTCTTTTTCTGCTTGCTGAATTTCTTCCGAAGAAACTTCTATATTTTTAATCACGATCCCATCAAATAAACTCGTGTATTTTTCGATAGCCTGATCACCTTTAGATCTTACTTCTGTAAAGATTTCGTTTACCGTTGCTTCAATATCATCTACCGTTTGCGTGGGGCGTTTTAAAACTTCTTCCCAGTTTTTTGATGATGGATTTTTTATGATTTTCATACTTATATTTTTTACCTCTTGATTATGCTCGAGGTGACAAATTCTATTTTTTAATTCTTAGTTATCCCGGACTTGATCCGGGATCTCATCCTACTATCTCTAATTCTATATTGTTGATGTGATGCTGTCCCTCGACTCCACTCGGGATGACCTAGAAGTTCAGCATTACACGTTCTAATTTTTTATTATCGCATTTGTATTTAATCTCAAAATACACTTCGACAGACTCAATTTTACAATACCATTTTTTCTATTGGGCAAATAAGAATTCCTTCGGCGCCGTTAGTTTTTAACTCGTCGATTACATCCCAAAAAGTTTCTTCATTAATTACAGAATGTAGTGAACTCCAACCTTCTTTTGCTAATGGCAACACCGTCGGACTCTTCATTCCCGGTAAAATCTCGATGATTTTATCGAGCTTATCTTTAGGAGCATTCAGCAATACATATTTTGAGGTTCTCGCTTTTAAAACCGACTGGATCCTAAATAAAAGTTTGTCTAAAATCTGATTGGCTTCCGCAGAAATTTGTGGCGAAACCGCTAAAACCGCTTCACTTTTTAAAATTTGCTCAACTTCTTTTAAATTGTTTTTGAATAAAGTGCTTCCGCTGGAAACGATATCGACAATTGCATCTGCCAAGCCTATATTCGGAGCGATTTCTACCGAACCGGAAATTTTGTGTAATTCTGCGTTGATTCCTTTTTCAGCTAAAAAATTCTTGACGGTATTGGGATAAGAAGTGGCTATTTTCTTTCCTTCTAGATCTTGTAAGCTATTAAAATCATTTTCTTTAGGAACCGCCACCGAAACCCGACATTTAGAAAATCCTAGCTTCTCTACGATTTTTAGATCTTCGCCTTTTTCAACTAAAAGATTTTCTCCTAAAATAGCTATATCTACCACGCCATCTCTTAAATACTGCGGAATATCGCCGTTTCTTAAGTATAAAACTTCTAACGGAAAATTACGAGAAGTCGTTTTTAACTGATCTTTTCCGTTATCGATATAAATACCGGCTTCTTTTAAAATTTTAATGGAATCGTCGTGTAAACGTCCCGATTTTTGAATAGCAATTTTTAACATTTTTGATTAAAATAAAGTTTGAGCAGTTAAATTTAGGCAACAAAAAACCCGTTTGAAACTACTCAAACGGGTTTGTAAATTATCTTTGAATTTCATCAAATACATAATCACCTCGCTTGAGCGTGGAAGTGAATATGATGGTGATGTAAATTAATTTGTCTCATTATTTTACAAACTTATAAATTATTCAGAAGAAAAAATGAATTTTAGAAAAATTTAATATTCGTCTAATTGTTACCTAAAATTATTGGTAGTCCTTCATCGCCGCTCCCAACTACGATTACTTTAGCATTATTCGATTTTGAAAGTTCGACGGTTGCCTGGATTCCTTTTTCTTTTAAAACTTTATCGGTTAACGACTGACTCAAAATTGTATTTGCTCTCGCTTTACCTTCGGCCTCAATTTTTTGTCGTTCAGCTTCTTTTTGTGCTTTAGTCAATCTAAATTCGTACTCTAAAGATTCTTGCTCTTGACGTAATTTACGTTCAATCGCGTCTTTAATAGTCGTTGGCAAAGAAACATCTCTTACTAAAATTTCATTTACTTGTACGTATTGGTTTTTTAGTAAAAGCTGTGTTTCTTCTAAAATTTCTTTTTGAATAGCTTCTCGCTTACTGGCATATAATTGCTCAGGACTGTAACGACCAACTACTGCTCTAGCGGCAGATCTAACTGCGGGTTTTAATAATCGTTCGATGTATTTTTCTCCTTTTTCTTTATGAAGTTTTCCTAAATCGTCATATTTAGGCTGAAACCAAGTAGATGCATCCAGTTTAATTTCTAGTCCGTTAGAACTTAACACCTGCATTTTCTCTTCTAAAGATTGTTGCCGTACTTCGTAAACAAAAACACTGTTCCACGGAGCAACAAAATGAAAACCTTCGCCCATTGGTGGTTCGTCGGTCACAACACCGCCATCGAGCGTTCTATATAAAACGCCGCCTTCACCAGAACCAATGGTTACTGTTGCTTTAAATAAAATAATTAAAAATACGATCCCGATGATGATCACGGGAATTAATGCTTTTGGAAATTTGTTGTTCATTATATTGAATTAAATAAGTCCGTAATATTTTCTTAGAAACCATTCGGAAGATAGGCAAAAAACAATGATTGCCAATAAATAAACCCAATCGATTAAGGGAGAAACTTCTTGTTTGCTTTTTTGAATAGGTTTGAACTCCGGCGATTGTAGCAATTGTTGTTTAATTTCTTCAAACTGATTAGGAAAATAAATTTGATCGCTTAATTGCTGAAAAGCACTTAGGTTAGCATTTAAAAATTGCTTTTCAACCTCAAAATCGACAATCGTAAAACTTCCAGATTTTGAAAGTTGTTCCCCTTCTACCTTTGCTGTAAATGTATAATCACCTGCCGGCAAATTGCTTAAATCTACTTCATATTGATTATTCCGAAGTAAAAAAGGGAATATCTGTGAAGCATCGGTTTCTTTGTTTTTTACGGTAAGATTTAATTTTCCGCGTGTATCAAACTCGTAATTCTTATCAAAATATTGCGCTTGTAACACGATATCTTCACCTGAATTGTAGAATGAATTATAATCTAAGCGTAATCGCTCTCGACGTTTATTGGAAGCTAAATATTGAATAAGTTTTCCGAAAAATTCATCGTACGTATTGAAGCTTTCTTCCTCTAAAAAACTTTTAGCTCTCCATTGCCAAGCGTTTTCTCCAAATAAAAATCCGTGGCGCTTACTTCCTTTTTCTAAAGTGGCTAATAAAGGTGTTTCCGTATCGTAACCGGCGATCGATTGAAAAAGTAAAGGGTTTACTTCTGTAGAAAAACTTAGATCACCAAACTTATCTTTTAAAGGCGGAAAATCGTCAAAACCAATATCTTCAAACTGAAATGAAGAATAATTTTCGTTGTAAGCCGCTAAATAATCTTCTTCTTGATTGGTGGTTTGCTTGGTGAAAACTTGTTGATTTCTATTCAGAAATTGATAGTTCGTTTTGGTTCCTGTGACGGTTAAGGTATTCAACCCTAAACGCTCAATTTGTTCGTAAGCACGCGCAAAATTTTCATCGGGTTGATAAAGCACGACCAATTGATATTCACCAAAATCGATATCGTCTTCAATATTTTTAATCGTTGCAGCTCGCTGCTGGTTATGTTCTATACTTTTTTTGAAAGCTCCCAAATCGGGATGTAAAATTGAAGAAAGTAACAGTACATTTGTTTTTTCATCGATCACTTCTACCGCAAAATTCTTGGTGTTGTTTTCGATGTTTTTTTCGTTTTCTAGCGGTTGAATAGCAACTGAATAGGTTTTTACACCAACACTATTTGTAGGAAGTGTTGCATGAATAACTGCGGAAGTTTTATTGCTACTGAAGGAAATCGTTTCTGAATATAAGGTTTGATTCGCTTGCTTGATTTCGAAACGCCGAGAAATTGCTGAATTCCCTGAATAATTTACAAATACTTCTACCGGAAATTTGTTGTTGAGAAATGCATAACGATTAGCATTTAGCTGACCGATTTTTAGATCTTCATATTGTGTGGTATCGCCCACAACCACCGGAAAAATAGGTTGCTTGAGTTGTTGGGCAGAATAAGTAAAATCTTGGCCGTAAGTTTGATTACCGTCTGAAATAAAAACAACCGGAGCTGTTTTGTTTTTATAAAGTTGTTGAAGATTAGAAAACGCTTGATGCAAATTACTTTGCGGCTCTGAAAAACTTAACGAATCTGCGTTTGTAAAGTTAGTCCCGAAACTATAAGTTTCAATAGAAAAAGCTTCCGTTAGCTCTTCGTCTTGCTGTAATTGATTCAGCAAATTTAATACTTCACCTTTTTCTCCTAAATAATTGATCGATGAAGAATTATCGACGGCAATTGCCAAAGACGGTTTTTCTAAAGTGTAACTGGTATTCGTGAATTTCGGGTTAATTAAGAGTAAAAAAACCGAAAAATAGGTGATAAAACGCAAAGCACTGAACAGTATCCAGTGCTTTGAACGTTTATTTTTCTTCGTAAAATAATATTGTACCAACACCAATACTAATGCGATAATCGCTGCTAGAATGATAAAAAGGATGTTGGTTACTGTCATTAAATTATATTAGAATTTTTCAATTAAATAATAAATACTTCTCGACTCCGCTCGAAGTGACAATTGAAGTAAAAAAGTTAGTTTTCGATACAATTTTGATTTGTTTTACAGCACAAAATCATTCGAACTAATTAGGTTTTAAGTTAGCATTCCGCCGTCAACGTTAATTACCTGTCCGGTTACGTAACTACTTAAATCGCTACCTAAATACACACAAGCATTGGCGATGTCTTCAGGACTTCCGCCACGTTTTAATGGGATATTATCTCTCCAGCCTTGTACGGTTTTTTCATCTAATTTAGCCGTCATTTCTGTTTCAATAAAACCTGGAGCGATCACGTTAGTTCTAATATTTCTAGAACCTAACTCTAAAGCCATCGATTTAGAGAACCCAATAATTCCTGCTTTAGAAGCGGCATAGTTAGATTGACCGGCGTTACCTTTTACACCAACTACAGAACTCATATTAATAATGCTTCCGTGGCGTTGCTTTAACATGGTACGTTGTACGGCTTTAGTCATATTAAAAATAGACTTTAAGTTCACTTCAATTACTTTATCGAAGTCTTCTTCGCTCATACGCATTAACAGGTTATCTTTTGTGATTCCTGCGTTATTGATCAAAATATCGATACTGCTAAAATCTTTAGATACTTGTGCAATTAAATCTTGCGCTTCTTCAAAACTTGCAGCATTACTTTTATAGGCTTTTGCTTTAACGCCCATATTGGTTAATTCTTGTTCTAATTCTTCGGCTGCTTCTACCGATGAGCTATAGGTAAATGCCACGTTTGCTCCGTGTTGAGCAAAAACTTGTGCGATACCTCTACCAATACCACGACTGGCTCCGGTAATGATAGCATTTTTTCCTTCTAATATTTTCATAATTTGAATTGATTTAATAATAGCAAAGCCAAATATAATAATTCGCTTAGAGTTTTGGCATAAAAAAACCTCTCGAAATCTCGAGAGGTTTTCTTTTAAGTTGAAGTAAAACTTAGAGTTTTAAATCTTCTGAAGAATTTTCGTAATTAAATAAATAATCGATGTCTAATTCTTCCACTTCTCCTAGTTTAGACAGTGATTGCATATCGACATCTTCTTTGTTACCGATCACCATCACATTGTAATCTTGCCCTTTGATATTGTTGTTGAAAAATTCTTTTAGATCTTCCATCGTCATATCTTTAATCGCGTTGTACATTTCTTCACGATAATCGTGATCCATTCCGCGTTTTTTCAGGCTTTCGTAGTTCCAGAAAATAGAAGTTTTAGTAATTCTATCGGCAGCAATTTGCTTTAAAGTAGCTTCTTTTGCCGATTGAAATTGCTCTTCTGCTTCTGGCATATTCGTCATTAACTCCATCATCGCATCTACCGCTTGTGGCATTTTGTTGGCTTGTGTACCAATGTAAGCCATCACGTAATTTGGCTTATCTTTTTCACTTGCGGTTTGGTATGCAGAATAGGCTGAATAAGCCAACGATTGAGATTCTCTAATTTCTTGGAAAACAATAGATGAAAGTCCGCTACCAAAATAAGTATTGAACAACTCGGTTGCTGCCATTTTCTCCGGACTAAAATCTTCTCCTTTCGATAAGAAAACCATTTCTGCCTGCACCATATCGTAATCTACAAAGTACACTTTTTTACCGGTATCTACTTCTTTGTATTCTTTAGCTTCCGGATATTCTTTAAGTTCTGCAGGAAGTTTGTGGTTTTCGTCGATCGCTGCAACAGCTTTATCGAGATCTTTTCCGTAGTAGAAAATACGCTGTTTGTAATTACGCATATCTTTTACCTTTTGAACTAATTCTTCAGGATTTTTATTTTTTAATTCTTCCGAAGAATAAATATCACGCAATCTTGAATTTTCACCGTAACGACCGTAATTCATTAAACCGTTAAAAAGAATATTTCCTTTTTGCGTTTTATTGTCTTCACGACCTTTTAAGATCTGTTCTACATACTTATCGTAGGTTTCTTGATCTGCTTTGGCGTTGCTCCAAAGATCTTCTAATAATGCTAAACCTTCCGGTAAGTTTTCTTTTAATCCTGAAAGACCTACGTAAGTTTTATCGTTTCCAGAGCTTACAAAATAGTTGATCCCTAGTTTGTAAAACTCTTGTTTTATTTCTTCCGGTGAATATTTTTCGGTTCCTAAATAATCTAAATATCCTGCTGCCAGAGACAATTCTTTATCGTTGTCTTGCCCCATATCGAAAATGATGTATAGGTTGAATAAATCGTTATTCTCATTCTCGATATAAGCTACAGGCAAACCGCTTTCTGTTTCTGAATTTTGAATGGCTTGATCGTAATCTACATATTGCGGTTCTAACGCCGGAGATTCTGTTTTATTGAATTCTTTGATAAACTCTGATTGCTTATCGCGATTTAATTTTACAGGAGTAATTCCAGGATTTTCAACTTTCGCAATGTTAGAATCTTCTCCCTTACGTTTGTAAACCGCCACATAATTATCCTTATAATGTTTGTTTGCGTAGTTCACTAAATCTTCTTTGGTCACCGATTTTAAGTCTTCAATAAAATCGACCTGATCTTGCCAATCTTCAAAGTGAATAAACGCATCCATATACGCGTAAGCTGTTGAAGAAGCATCTTCGTACTGACGAATTTCTGATAGTTTTAAATCGTTGATCACGGCTTCTACTAACCAATCGTCAAATTCACCTTTTTTGATTTTTTCAATTTCAGCTAATAATAATTCTTTTACTTCATCTAAACTTTGATTAGCTTTTGGCATCCCATAAAGTAAATGGAAACCATAATCATTATTAAAGTTGGTAAATGAAGATGCACGCTGAACTTTTTGCTGCTGATTTAAATCTAAATCGATTAAACCAGCTTGAGAATTAGCTAGAATATAATCGATAAGTGTTACGATTTTTTGGTCTTTACTTCCTACTCCATCGGTTCTAAAAGCGACGTAAACAGACTCTGAAGTTGGTCCGAAAACCTCTTTTTCTACCGGAGCTGTAATGGGTTGCTCATCCGGGAAACTTGGGTGAGAAACTTCTTTTTTCTCATAATCACCAAAGGCATCGTTTACTTTTTTGATGGTTGCATCATAATCGATATCTCCTACTAAAACAACTGCCATATTGTTAGGCACGTAATATTTATCAAAGTAAGCGTGAATCGCTTCCATGGAAGGATTTTTAAGATGCTCAGACTTACCGATCGTACTTTGTGTACCATAAGGATGCGTTGGGAATAAACCTTCTAAAGTAGCTTGGTATTGTTTACGACCGTCGCTGTCTTGCCCACGGTTAAATTCTTCATAAACTGCTTCTAATTCGGTATGAAATAAACGTAATACTAAATTACTGAAACGCTCACTTTCTACATTTAACCATTTGTCTAACTCGTTAGAAGGAATTTTATTTACATAAACGGTTTGCTCGTTAGAAGTAAAAGCATTAGTCCCTTCAGCTCCTAAAGAAGCCACCATTTTATCGTATTCATTCGCGATGGAATATTCTGAAGCTTTTTGAGAAACAGAATCGATTTGCGTATAAATTGCTTTCTTTTTTTCAGGATCTTGTTCAGCTTTATGCTTTTCATATAAATCTGAAATACTATCTAAAAGCACTTTTTCGGTTTCCCAATCTTGGGTTCCTATTTTATCGGTTCCTTTAAAAACCATATGCTCTAAATAGTGTGCTAAACCTGTATTATCTGCAGGATCATAAGTAGAACCGGCACGAACGGCAATTAAGGTTTGTATTTTAGGTTCTTCTTCATTTTTGCCTAAATACACTTTTAGCCCGTTGTCTAACGTATATAGACGTAAACCGGTTGGATCGTTTTTAAAGGTTTCGTAAGAAAAACCAGCCTCATCGGTATGATGGTATTGGTCTTCTGCATCCTTGTCTTTCTCTTCTTTATCGTCGCCGCAACTAATTAATGCTACAGAGCCCAGAAAGAAGAAAATTGGTAAATAAAATTTCTTCATAAGTTAGTATTAAGTTAAGTAACTCTTAAAAATAAAAAAAGTTCGTTAGTTATAAGACACTAACGAACTTTAAATGTTACAAAATCTGTTAATTTTTTAACAGAACTATTTTTATGCAAGCGCTTCAGCTACTTTTTTACCAATTTCAGCTGGAGAATCTACTACGTGAATTCCGCATTCGCTCATAATTTTCTTTTTTGCTTGAGCAGTATCTTCACTACCACCAACAATTGCACCCGCGTGACCCATTGTTCTTCCTGCAGGAGCAGTTTCACCAGCGATAAAACCAACGATTGGTTTTTTAGAACCGCTTTCTTTATACCATTGTGCAGCATCGGCTTCTAATTGACCTCCAATTTCACCAATCATTACTACACATTCTGTTTCTGGATCGTTAATTAATAACTCAACCGCTTCTTTAGTAGTTGTACCAATAATTGGATCACCACCAATACCAATTGCAGTCGTAATACCAAGACCTTGTTTTACTACTTGGTCTGCTGCTTCGTAAGTTAAGGTACCTGATTTAGATACGATACCAACTTTACCTTTTTTGAAAACGAAACCTGGCATAATACCAACTTTAGCTTCACCCGGAGTAATTACACCCGGACAGTTAGGACCAATTAAACGACAGTCTTTATTTTGAATATAGTTTGAGGCTTTAATCATATCTGCTACCGGAATACCTTCAGTAATTGTGATAATTACTTTGATTCCTGCATCTGCTGCTTCCATAATTGCGTCTGCTGCGAATGCCGGCGGCACAAAAATAATAGTCGTGTCTGCTTCAGCTTCTTTTACAGCTTCTGCAACAGTATTAAAAACCGGTTTTCCTAAATGAGTTTGACCACCTTTGCCCGGAGTTACACCTCCTACAACATTAGTACCGTAATCTATCATTTGTTCAGCGTGAAAAGTACCTTCACTACCGGTAAATCCTTGAACAATTATTTTTGAATCTTTATTTACTAAAACGCTCATAATTTTTTTCTTGATTTGTTGCCTTGCAAATTTAATTTTTTAAAAGTAACTCTAAAAGTTTTTACTAGTTTTTTGGAAGAAAAGATGAGATATTTTCTTCAGAATCGTCTCCCGGTTGACTAATTAAGTAACCTTCGTATAATTTATTGTCTTTTATCTCCCAGATACACATAAAATGTGCTAATGCTCCATCTTCTTCCGGATCTTCAATCGTGTTGGCATGGTAAGTAAACCTGATCGCTACTTTATTATCTTCTTGTAGCAAATGCGTGATTTCACAAGAAAGACCTTCGTAAGACTTACCAAGATCTGAAGACATTCTAGAAAAATCTTCAAAATCTAGTTTTGAAAACCCTGAACTAGAATTCCAGTAGATCGTAGCGTCTTCGTGAAGATATTTTTCTAATAAAGAAGTATCTTCATGAAAACCAGAGGTATAAAAATCTTGTACTAATTGCTTTTCTTTGGATTGCATACTAAAGTTTATCTATTTTTTCAATTAGACTTGGGATTAAACGAATAGAGGCTATTTCTTTATATTTTTTTCTGAAAGTATCTGCCGGAGTACCAAAATAAGAAGTATGACCTGCTAACGATTTGCTTACGCCACTTTGCGCTGAAATGACTGCTTTTTCACCAATGGTAATTCCGCTCGTGATTCCTACTTGGCCCCAAATAGTAACTTCATTTTCTATCACAACACAACCGGCAATACCCACTTGCGAAGCGATTAAACATTTTTCACCAATTACCGTATCGTGACCAATATGTACTTGGTTATCTATTTTTGTGCCTTTTTTAATAGTCGTATCGCCAGATACACCACGATCTATTGTACAAGCTGCGCCAATATCTACATTATCTTCAATAAGTACGCGTCCGCCAGATTTTAGCTGATCGAAACCTTCAGGTCGATTTTTGTAATAAAAAGCAGAAGCTCCTAAAACGGTGTTTGAATGAATGGTTACGTTATCGCCAATTTCTGTATAATCATAAATGCTCACATTTGAATGAATAATACAGTTCTTACCAATTTTTACGTGATTGCCTATAAAACTATTAGGTTGAATCACGGTGTTCTCTCCTATTTCTGCGGAAGAAGAAATATTCTCCACAGATTTTTGAAAAGGCTTAAAATAATCGGTAAGCTTATTAAAATCTCGAAACGGATCGTCTGAAATTAACAAAGCTTTACCCTCTGGACATTCTACTTCTTTATTGATAAGAATAATAGTTGCCGCAGATTGTAAAGCTTTATCGTAATATTTTGGATGATCTACAAAAACAATATCACCCGGAGTAACTACATGAATTTCATTCATCCCCTCGACCGGAAAATTTGAATCACCAACAAATTCAGCATTAATAATGGTTGCGATTTGTTGAAGTGTGTGCGTTTGCGGAAACTTCATATAGTTTTCAACCTATTTATTCTTTAATACGTTCTTTGTACGTACCCTTTTCGGTTTCAATTTTAATTTTATCACCTTCATTAATAAATAAAGGTACATTTACTTCTGCTCCGGTTTCTACCGTTGCCGGTTTGGTAGCATTAGTTGCCGTATTTCCTTTTACACCCGGCTCGGTATGCGTAACTTCTAGAATTACACTTGGTGGCATTTCTACAGAAAGTGGCGCATTATCTTCCGAATTGATAATTACGGTTACCACTTCTCCTTCTTTCATTAATCCCGGTGCGTCTAATGCAGATTCTACTAATCTGATCTGCGTATAATCTTCTGTATTCATAAAATGATAGAATTCACCATCATTGTATAAAAACTGAAATTTATGCGTTTCTACACGAACATCATCAATTTTATGACCTGCAGAAAAGGTATTTTCAATAGTTTTTCCTGTAGTTACACTTTTTAATTTTGTTCTTACAAATGCAGGACCTTTACCTGGTTTTACGTGTAAAAATTCAATAATTTTATAAATATCGTGGTTATAACGAATACATAACCCGTTTCTAATATCACTTGTACTTGCCATTTCTGTTTATGTTTTAATTTGAAAAATAACCCTTCATAATTCCGCGTTGAGAATTCTTGATGAATTCTAAAATATCATCTCGCTCTGGAGTTGCTTCCATTTCTGCTTCGATGATCGTAACGGCTTGAGAGTTATTATAATTTTTTTGATATAAAATTCGATAAATATCTTGAACTTCTCTAATTTTTTCTGTTGAAAAACCTCTTCTACGTAAACCAATAGAATTGATCCCAACATAAGATAAAGGTTCACGAGCAGCTTTTACAAATGGCGGAACATCTTTTCTTACCAAAGAACCTCCGGTAATAAAGGCGTGACTACCTACCATACAAAATTGCTGAATAGCAGTCATTCCCGCTAAAACTACGTGATCTCCTACTGTAATATGACCTGCTAACGTACTATTGTTCGAAAAAATACAGTTGTCACCCACAATACAATCGTGAGCAATATGGCAATACGCCATAATCCAACAATTTTTACCGATCACGGTTTTCATTCGGTCTGAAGTACCTCTATTAATGGTTACACACTCTCTAATGGTTGTGTTATCACCAATAATGGTTACGGTTTCTTCATCGTTAAACTTTTTATCTTGTGGTACCGCTGAAATTACAGCTCCCGGAAAAATACTTACATTTTTACCAATACGAGCACCTTCCATAATGGTTACGTTAGAACCGATCCAGCTTCCTTCACCTATTTCCACATTATTATGAATGGTAGTAAAAGGCTCAATCACTACATTTTTGGCTATTTTAGCTCCCGGATGTACATATGCCAATGGCTGATTCATAAAATTACGCGTCTTTTGATTTTACAATTTGTGCCATTAATTCTGCTTCGGCACATAATTTACCATTTGCAAAAGCATAACCTTGCATATGGCAAATACCCCTTCTAATTGGAGTAATTAAATTACATTTAAATATTAATTGATCTCCCGGAACTACTTTTTGCTTAAACTTCACCTTATCGATCTTCATAAAATACGTTAAGTAGTTTTCAGGATCTGGAACTGTACTTAAAATAAAGATTCCGCCGGTTTGCGCCATTGCTTCTACAATTAAAACACCGGGCATTACCGGAGCTCCAGGAAAGTGACCATTAAAAAATTGCTCGTTCATCGTCACTCCTTTTGTACCGATCACATATTCATCTGTTAATTCGAAAATTTTATCGACTAATAAAAATGGCGGACGGTGAGGAAGCATTTTCATAATTTGATTCACATCCATTAAAGGAGGTTGATTCAAATCTACTTGCGGAACGTTATTTCTCTTTTCATCTTTAATGTGCTTCGCTAATTTCTTAGCGAATTCTGTATTTACAAAATGTCCAGGTTTTGTAGCAATTACTTTACCTCTAATTCTTGTACCTATTAAGGCTAAATCACCAATAACGTCTAGCAGTTTGTGTCTCGCTGCTTCATTTGGATGATGTAAAGTAAGATTATCTAAAATTCCGTTAGGTTTTACAGAAATTTCATCTTTATTAAAAGCTTTTCTTAGCTTTTCCATTGTATCTGAAGAAAGCTCTTTATCGACATAAACAATTGCATTATTTAAATCGCCACCTCTAATTAGTCCGTGTTCTAAAAGGGTTTCTAACTCGTGTAAAAAACTAAAGGTTCTAGAGTCTGAAATTTGATCTTTAAATTCTGAAAGACTTTTGATCGAAGCATTTTGAGTTCCTAAAATTTTAGTCCCAAAATCAACCATCGTCGTAATTTCATACTCATTTGATGGCATAATAACGAGCTCGCTTCCAGTTTTTTCATCTACATAAGAAATCACGTCTTTCACTACGTATTCTTCTCTGGCAGCATCAAGCTCAGTTTTTCCTGCTTTCTCTAAAGCTTCAACAAAAAATTTAGAAGAACCATCCATAATTGGAGGTTCACTTTCATTCATTTCAATTAAAACATTATCGATCTCTAAACCTACACAAGCCGCTAATACGTGCTCACAAGTTTGAATAGAAACGCCGTTTTTTTCTAATGAAGTACCTCTTTGCGTATCTACGACATAACTTACATCGGCAGCAATTTCTGGAGCACCTTCTAAATCTACTCTCTTAAATACATAACCTGTATCTGCAGTTGCCGGCTTAAAGGTTAAAGTTACTTGTTTACCGGTGTGCAAACCTACACCTTCTAAAGTAACTTCATTTTTAATAGTAGTTTGGTTAATTTGTTCAGCCATTAGTATTTAGCTTTTTTTCTATTTTATGAAGTGTTTTTATTGAATTTGGTAAATTTTTAAAGTGTACGTACGATTTATTAAAATCGTTATAACCCAAAGCGGGAGAACCTTGTAAAGCTTCATCGTCTTTTACATTACGACCAATCCCCGATTGTGCTTGAATACGAACACGATCACCAATGGTTATATGACCAACAATACCTACTTGACCACCAATAATACAATTTTTACCAATCTTGGTTGAACCGGCTACACCGGTTTGTGCAGCGATCACGGTATGTTCTCCAATCTCTACATTGTGTGCAATTTGTATTTGATTATCAAGCTTTACGCCTTTACGAATTACTGTAGAACCTAAAGTTGCACGATCGATACTTGTACCGGCACCAACATCTACATTATCTTCAATAATCACATTCCCAATTTGTGGTACTTTGTCGTACTCTCCTTTTTCGTTAGGTGCAAAACCAAAACCGTCGGCTCCAACAATAGCTCCGCCGTGAATTACACAGTTATTCCCAATAATGGTTTCTGAATAAATTTTGGCTCCGGCAAATACAATTACATTATCGCCAAGTTTACTATTATCTCCAACATAAGCATTCGGATAAATCTTTACGTTATTACCGATTTTTACATTTTCACCAATATACGCGAAAGCTCCGATATAGATGTTTTCTCCGTGACTTGCTGTTGAAGCAATGTAAGACGGGTTTTCGATTCCTGTCTTACTCATTTTTACTTGATTGTAATATTCTAACAACTTAGAAAAAGAATTTCGAGCATCTTTGACCTTAATTAGTGTCGCCGATATTTCTTTTTCTGGTTCAAAATCTTCATTAACAATGCAAATGGCTGCATTGGTTGTATATATATAATGAGTGTATTTCGGGTTTGATAAAAAAGTTAAGGAAGAAGAATGACCTTCTTCTATTTTAGAAAGTTCAGAAACCTCTGCTTCCGGATTTCCTACAATAGTACCTTCTAAAACTTCTGCAATTTGTTCTGCTGTAAATTTCATTCTGACAAAAATAGAAAAAATTGTTAATCTTTATGGTTTTGGATAACAGATATAATATTTTACTACCGGTTTGGTGAGTGCGCTAAGGTTAAATTGGTCTGAAGCTTTGATCACATCGCTCACTTTACCATTTTTATAAAGGATGTTGATATTCTCTACATCATCACGATAAGCAAGGTTAGAAACGCTTCCTTTAAACACAAAATAATTAGCTTCTTCTTTACTTATATTATATTTCTGCTGAAGTTCTTCTAAGTGTTTTTCAACTTTACCGCTTTCAATCGGCGTTTTCTTCAGTTTCACTTTTAAAAGATCTCTATTGATGATTGATTTGCAGAGATTTTTCAGTACAAAGTCGTCACAAGAAATCCATTCTTTCATCGCTGAAACAATATCGTAATCGTCTAATTTGCTAAACGTATGCAAGGTTTTATCGGTAAAATTTTCAAAATTCATTTCATTCTTTAAAAAGAAAGAAAGTGCTTTACTTGCCGGAAGCTCTACTCCTTTTCCCGATAGTTCTTTCGCTCTTTTTAATACGCGAATTAATAATTGCTCGGCACCTAAACTGGTTTTGTGTAAATAAACCTGCCAATACATTAATCGTCTGGCTACCAGAAATTTTTCTACCGAATAAATTCCTTTTTGCTCAACCACCAATTCATCGTTATTCACGTTAAGCATAGTAATTAAACGTTCGCTGTTAATATTTCCTTCAGCAACTCCGGTATAAAAACTATCACGCTTTAAATAATCTAAACGATCGACATCAAGCTGACTTGCAATAAGCTGTTTAAAAAACTTTCGGTGATATTCACCTTTGAAAATTTGAATGGCAAGCGTTAAACTTTGGTTAAATTCAGCATTCATTTTTTCCATAAATTGAAGCGAAAGCCACTCGTGACTCACTCCACTTACGATGCTATGTTCCATTGCGTGAGAGAACGGTCCGTGCCCAATATCGTGCAATAAAATGGCGATAAGCAGCGCTTCTTCTTCCTTTTCAGAAATTTTAACTCCCTTAAAACGAAGCACCTCCAACGATTTTCGCATAAGATGCATGCAACCCAACGCATGATGAAATCTTGTATGTTGCGCTCCCGGATAGACCAAATAAGACATGCCCATTTGAGAAATTCGGCGCAATCTTTGAAAGTATTTATGCTCGATAATGTCGAATATACGTTCGTTAGGAATGGTAATAAATCCGTAAATTGGATCGTTTAATATTTTGAGTTTATTACGTGAATTCAAATTGATAGTTTAATAGAAAAAAACAAATATACATATATGAATAATATCAAGGTACTTTGGGTAGATGATGAAATAGATTTATTAAAACCTCATATTTTATTTTTAGAGAAGAAAAACTACGAAGTTACCACTTGCCAAAGTGGAACTGAAGCTATAGAAGAAGTTGAAAACCAAAACTTTGACATTGTTTTTTTAGATGAAAACATGCCGGGTTTAACGGGTCTTGAAACTCTTGCTGAAATAAAAGAGAAAAAAAATAATCTTCCGGTAGTGATGATCACTAAAAGTGAAGAAGAATATATTATGGAAGAAGCTATTGGTTCTAAAATAGCAGATTACCTTATTAAACCGGTGAACCCTAATCAAATCTTGCTGAGTTTAAAGAAAAACTTAGATCATTCAAGATTAGTTTCAGAAAAAACAACTTCCAACTACCAACAAGAGTTTAGAAAGATCGCCATGGATATGTCGATGATCAATTCTTGGGAAGGTTGGGCTGAACTTTACCAAAAACTTATTTATTGGGAAATTGAACTAGAAAATATCGAAGACACCGGTATGTTCGAAATCTTGGAATCTCAAAAATTAGAAGCCAATACCCAATTTTGCAAGTTTGTAGAAAAAAATTACACCGGCTGGTTTGATGGTGATGAAGATGCGCCAACGCTTTCGCACCAATTATTTAAAAAGAAAATTGTCCCGGAATTAAGCGATAAGCAACCTACGCTACTTTTAGTGATCGATAATTTGCGCTACGACCAATGGCGAGCTTTTGAACCCATTATTAATAATTACTACAAAAAAGATAAAGAAGCAGCGTTTTCAAGTATTTTACCAACCGCTACGCAATATGCTAGAAATGCGATCTTTTCTGGGTTAATGCCTTCAGATATGCAAAAACTTCATCCAGATTTATGGCTGAATGATACCGATGAAGGCGGAAAGAATATGCACGAAGAAGAATTTCTGCAAGCTCAAATGAAGCGTTTAGGCTTAGATTATAAGATGGAATACTATAAAATTGCCAGTCTAAAAGCAGGTAAAAATTTAGTGCAGAATTTTAAGCAACTTAAAAACAATGACTTAACTGCGGTAGTTTACAACTTCGTAGATATGCTTTCACACTCTAAAACTGAAATGGAAGTGATTAAAGAACTTGCTTCTACAGATAAATCTTACCGATCGTTAACAGAAAGCTGGTTTAAAAACTCTCCATTGCTAGAAATGATTCAAAAAGCGCAACAATTAGGTTTTAAACTTATCATTACAACTGACCACGGAACAATAAATGCTCAAAACCCGTCTAAGGTTATTGGAGATAAAAACACGAGTTTAAATCTACGTTACAAAACTGGAAAGAGTTTAACCTATGAAGATAAAGATGTGATAGCTGCAAAAAACCCTAAAGATTTTCATTTACCAAGTATAAATATGAGTAGCTCTTATATATTTGCAAAAGGAGATTTGTTTTTTGCATATCCTAACAACTATAACCATTACGTAAGTTATTATAGAAACACCTATCAACACGGCGGAGTATCTTTAGAAGAAATGGTGATTCCTTTCTCGGTGCTCAGCCCAAGATAATATATTATGGAAATTACTTATAATATAGAGCAACTGCCAGAGGTTGCTGAAAAAATCTTAAAAGTGTCTTCTACCAAGACACTTTTATTTTACGGTGAAATGGGCGCCGGCAAGACCACTTTAATCAAAGAACTAGCAAAACAATTAGGTTCTAAAGATCGAGTATCGAGTCCTACCTTTTCTTTAGTTAATGAATATCACGCAGAAAATGATTATATTTATCACTTTGATTTTCATAGAGTTGAAGATGAAAAAGAAGCTTACGATATCGGTTTCGAAGAATATTTACTGGAGAGCCATTGGGTTTTTATAGAATGGCCAGATAGAGTTAAAAATTTACTTCCCACAAAAATCTTGAAGATTTCAATAGAAAAAATTTCAAATAAAACAAGAAAAATTTCAATTTCTACTGAAATTTAAAATGTTAAATCGAAAAATACAGCCACAGCAGTTATTTGTAAATAATTGATTATCAAATATATATGTTGTTAAAAACGGACAAAGGTACGGTAAAGAAAATTAAAAATTTTAACTAATTTCTTTCTAGGTTTGTACCAGAACAAAACGAAAAAACAACTTTAATAAACTTAAAAATTAATTATTATGAAATTAAAAAACGCTATCTTCGCCATCGCAGCATTAGGATTTTTAGTAACATCTTGTTCCCCACAATCTATAGATGAGCACACAACACAAGACAACATCCAAAACATCGATAAATCGAAAATCATCGTCCCTTCTAATGGGTAGCATTATTGCTTTTTCAATAGCAATATCACCTTACATATTTTATTCTTATAGAAGTTTCCCTCAACAAAAAGTGTGGGAAACTTTTTTATTTACTTATGAAGCCAATTGGTATCAAGAAGTATATACTAGCGTTTGGACGTTTATGGGAAAGTTTATTCCTTTATATTTACTTACAATTTGGTTCCTAACTTGTAAACATTGGTGGTATCACGTAATTTTGATTCCTATAGGGATGTTTTTATTTCAATTAATTAGTGCTATTAATGACGATATAAAGTTCTCTGATGAAATTGAAATATGGTATCTTGTTCCAATCATGGCGGTTATTGTACCTTTAGTTTATTTAATTCGGGCTAAGATTTTTGCGAGTATGCATAATCCTTCGTTAGAAGAGATTGAATATGAGCTACAGAACAAAAAAAATATCTTCTCTCACTTTAGAGATTTATTTCGCAACTAATTAAATTCTCTTTTGCTAATCAGCAATATTTTTCATTTCTTTAGTTCATTATCTTAGAAATAATGAACAAACCAACCACTCCATTTAGTCAACGAGAACTTCTTCCGCAGGAAGAAATGCTTGAAATTCAAAAGAAAAAAGGTGAACTCTTTATTGGTTTACCCAAAGAGACTTCTTACCAAGAAAAAAGGGTTTGTTTAACACCCGATGCGGTAGCAGCAATCACTGCCAATGGTCATCGAGTTTTAATAGAAAGTAATACCGGTGCAGACGCAAATTTTTCAGATAAAGATTATAGCGAAGCCGGAGCAGAAGTAACTAAAGATACTTCTAAGGTTTTTGCGTGTCCGATTATTTTAAAAGTCGAACCGCCATCACTTAAAGAGTTAGAAATGATGAATCCGCAGACGACGCTTATCTCTGCGCTTCAGCTTAAAACTCAAGAAAAAAGCTACTTTCAAAAACTTGCCGAAAAAAGAATTACTGCACTTGCTTTTGAATTTATTAAAGATGAAGACGGTACTTACCCGGCCGTTAGAGCGCTTAGTGAAATTGCCGGAACTGCTTCGGTGCTTATCGCTTCAGAAATATTAGCAAGCCCGAAAGGTAGCGGACTCATGTTCGGCAATATTAGCGGAGTTCCTCCTTTAGAAGTTGTAATTATTGGTGCAGGAACCGTTGGAGAATTTGCAGGAAGATCTGCTTTAGGTTTAGGAGCAAATATTAAGATTTTCGATAATTCATTAACTAAATTACGTTGTATTCAGACTAATTTAGGTAGACCACTATATACTTCTACCCTTCAACCCAAAAATTTATTAAAATCTTTAATGAGAGCAGATGTGGTGATCGGCGCCGTTAGAGGTCAAGATCGATCGCCGGTGATCATTACAGAATCGATGGTCGAAAATATGAAACCCGGTTCTGTAATTATTGATGTGAGTATCGATATGGGGGGTTGTGTAGAAACTTCAGAAATTACTACTCACGATCATCCAACCATTAAAAAATACGATGTAATTCATTACGGGGTTCCAAACATTCCTTCCAGATATCCGAGAACTTCTTCAATTTCAATTAGTAACATATTTACGCCTTATTTACTTCATATTGGTGAAGAAGGTGGTTTAGAAAATACTTTAAGATTTGATCGTGGTTTAAGAAACGGTTTGTACTTTTACCACGGAATTTTAACCAACAAATCGGTTGCAGATTGGTTTAATCTCACGCACAGAGACATCAATTTGCTTATTTTTTAAGTAATATGAAATTAATTCATCGTATAGGCTATTACCTTGGCGGTTTTACCATTGGTATTGTTATTCTTATCTTTTTTTTAAGTGGAAAGAAAACTTCTTGCGATTACGGTCCTAACGCACGAGTTTTAAAAAATATTAGAAGTAAACATAAAACTTACACTGCGGAAGCTGAAAAGCAAATGAAAACTTTTCAATTAGATTCGATTTTTATAGATCAAACTCTACAAACCGGTGACGTTTTATTTAGTGAAAGTGAAACTTCTTTAGATTCTTGTAATGTGTATTTAGTTGAATCGAAAAAGGATGAAAAAACCTTTAAAACAAGTTTTAGAAATTGCGATAGCTTGGTAACAATCTTAACTATAGACTATCAAAAAAATTAATATAAGTTTTTAATATTATCGCTTCAATTTAAAAGAAACTTTTTTATTATTGTTTTCGTTAAGCACTAAAACTAAGCTATTGAATATGAAACGAGTTATCGTAGATTATAAAAAATTAACTCCAGAAATTTTAGGAATGTTGGTTGAAAAATATCCTGACGGATATGATGACGATCACATTATCACGTTTAAAAATGCCAAAAATGAAACGGTTGAAGCGGTTGAAGTAAGAACTGAAGATTGCATTTACTTAGTAAAAGTAAGTACACGTCTTGAAAACACGATGGCAAATTATGATGAAGATGATTATGAAGATGAAGATCTAAACGAACCTATTGTAGATATTCCTGAAAGCGTCAAAATTTCTAAAGAAGATCAAGAAGAAATGGAAGACGACGATGAAGATGATGAAGAAGACGAGGATTAAAAATAAAAAAAAGGCTATCGAAATTTGATAGCCTTTTTTATTTTACGAAATCACTTCGGTATACTGAATGTCTTCTACTTGATTCTTCTTCCAAACAAAGTTATAAATCCACATTAACGTGAATGTTGGTATAATATCTGTAAACGGTAAAATCTCTTCAATGAAAACTAAAATGGAAGCTATTTTACCTTTTTTAGAAGGATACATTTCCTGCATTTTTTTAGCCGCATAAGGCGCCCAAGCAAGATCTAGAAAAGGACCAACAACCGGTATTGCACTACTTAACATACCAATACCATCATACAGTAATCCTTTTAGTAACAATTTATTTTTCAGGTTTTTCATAATTCATTTTAATTAATTCAACTATACAATAGCAAAAAACCTGCCGAAATTTAATTGAAGCTTTAAGCAGATCTTAGCTTATGCGCAAAAACCTCTTTGAGTTTCTTAATTTTTGGGTCGATGATAAATTGACAATAAGGCTGACTTGGATGATTATTATAGAAATTTTGATGTTCAAATTCCGCTGAATAAAAAGGAGAAGCTTGCGTGATTTCAGTTACAATTTTACCGTCAAAAACTTCCTCATTTAAACGATTGACCACTTTTTCAGCTATCAATTTTTGTTCTTCAGAATGATAAAAAATCGCACTTCTGTATTGTGTTCCCACATCATTACCTTGTCTGTTTAAAGTAGTAGGATCGTGAGTTGTAAAAAAGACCAACAATAATTCTTCATAACTAATTAAAGTTTCGTCATATTTTAGTTGAATGGCTTCTGCGTGACCAGTCCTTCCCTGCACTACTTCTCGATAAGGTGGGTTTTTTATATTTCCACCCGTAAAGCCGGAAACAATATGACTTACACCTTCTAAACGCTGAAAAACTGCTTCTGTACACCAAAAACATCCGTTAGCAAAAGTTGCGGTTTTTATATTTTCTGTATTCATTTTTTATTTTAAAATTAAGCCTAAAATCTGAATCTAGAACAACAAAACTTATAAAGCTTTGTTATCATACGATTGTTCCTACAAAATAGTTTATTTTAGCATTACAAATTTATTAGCTGAATGATCACTGCTCAAAATATTCATAAATATTACGATGATTTGCACGTGCTTAATAACGTAAATCTATCGATAAAAAAAGGAGAAATTGTTTCAATCGTTGGCGCTTCCGGAGCAGGAAAAACCACATTATTACAAATTTTAGGAACATTGGATTTTGCGACCAAAAACAAAAAATCTTCTCTAAAAATTAATGACATTGAAATTTACAATTTATCTAAAAATGAATTAGCAGCCTTTAGAAATAAACACATTGGTTTCATTTTTCAGTTTCATCAATTATTACCAGAATTTACGGCTTTAGAAAATATTTGCATCCCTGCATTTATTAATAAAACTGAAAAAGCTGCTGCAGAAAAAAGAGCATTAGAGTTGTTAGAGTTTTTAGGTTTATCGCACCGTAAAAACCATAAACCTTCTGAACTTAGTGGTGGTGAACAACAACGTGTTGCGGTTGCGCGTGCGTTAATCAATAATCCTGAAGTAATCTTAGCCGATGAGCCTTCGGGAAATTTAGATTCTGAATCTGCTGAAAATTTACACCAGTTATTTTTTAAATTACGAGAAGAATTTGGGCAAACATTTGTGATCGTTACACATAACAAAGAACTCGCCAATATGGCCGATAGAAAACTCACCATGGTCGACGGCACAATTGGTTCGTAAATGATTATCGTTTTACTCTCTTTTCTCTACATTTTTTTTTCTGCCAGTAGCTGGGGAGTAATTACTGCTAAAATTTTTAAAGTTGAAAAAAGTCACGCGATCATTAAGCAGTTATTGGGTTTATTCTCGATCTGTCTGTTTACTTCTATTTTTGCTTTTTTCAGTCGAATAAATATTGAATTTCATCTCGTTTTATTACTGCTGAATATCATTTTCGTAGTTTGGCAAAAACATGAACTTTTCAGCATATTTAAACATTATCACATTGCTTTTAAATCTTTCAGTAAGTTTTTAAAAGTTTGTTTTGCTTTACTTAGTCTTTTTATTTTGGCTCAAGCTGCTTCTGCCCCATTCGTTATCGATAATGAATCATATTATCTACAAACTATTAAATGGCTCAACGAATATGGTTTTGTGAAAGGTTTAGCAAATCTACACCTGTTTTTTGCACAAAATAGTGGTTGGCACATTTTGCAAAGTGCATTCAATTTCAGCTTTTTATATGATCGTTTAAATGACTTAAGTGCCTTTTTATTTTTGATGATGAATTTTTTCGCATTCGAGAAAATCAACTTGTTTCTACAGAAAAAGAGTTTTCAATTATCCGATATATTTTTAGCGATTATTCCGTTAGGAAGTATTTTATTTTTTCAATTTATAAGCGCGCCATCTTCAGATATTCCGATATTTTTAATTTCATTTTTACTGTTTCATTTACTGCTGAAACATTGGGAAAATATTTCAAAAGAGATCTTTATCACAATTTACCTACTTTCTTTTTTCACCATCTATATTAAAGTAAGTACAATTTTTATAGCCTTTTTACCTCTCGGAGTTTTAGTTTTTCATTTTCAGCAATTAAAAAGAAGCACACCTTCAATGTTCATAGTTGGTACTTTTACGCTATTATTAATAATCCTTAAAAATCAAATTTTAAGTGGTTATCCTTTATTCCCTATCCAAGAAATTAATTTTATCGATAGTGATTATAGGCTTCCTGAATCTTATAAATTTTATTTCGAGCGTTCTTTTGTAAAAGACGGATACGATATTAGTTATCGTCATTTCAAAAATTTATCTATCGTAGAAAAATTCCTGCAATGGCTTTCTATAAAAGGCTTAACAGGGATAGTCAATAAATTTATTTTGGTTTTAATGTTATGCTTTCCGATTTTTATTATAAAATCAAAATACAAAAAACCATTAGTATTTATCTACTTTTTAGCGGTCATTCAGTTATGCGTTTTGTTTTTAACTTCACCGCAATACCGTTTCTTTTTGGTATTTGTTCTGGCATTTATGGCGATTATTTTTTTCAGCATATTTCAGCAAAAAAAATTACTCAAAATTCTTTTAGTCTTCGGAATTATATTCAGCGCAATCCCTCTATTTTTTAGCTTTCAATTAGCAAAATTCACTAACAATCAATTCACCCAAAATAATAGTCAGTTTCAATTTAAAAATATCGTAGTTCCGCATAAAAATTCGAAATACGAATATGTGTATCAAAAAGAAAAAATAGGGAACTTAGAATATAACAATCCGGTTAACCAAAATTTTTTCTGGATTACCGGCGATGGCGAATTACCTTCCATAAAAAAGGAACAAATCGAGTTTTTCTATAAAAATTTTCATACTATTCCTCAATTAAGAACCGGAAAATTAAAGGACGGTTTTTATGCCAAACCCGTAGAAAATTTTGAAGATGAATAAAAAGGAACTCCGCGATTTTTTAGATTTTAAAGTTGCTCAATACAATCAACCAGAATTTATTGAAACCGATCCAATTCAAATTCCGCATTTATTTTCAAAAAAAGAAGATATTGAAATTTCAGGTTTTCTAACCGCAACCATCGCTTGGGGAAATCGTAAAAGCATTTTAAATAATGCCCGAAAATTGATGGAATTGCTGGATATGAGTCCGCACGATTTCATTTTAAATTTTAAAGAAAAAGATCTAGCACGATTTGATGGTTTTGTGCATCGCACGTTTAACGACATAGATTTAAAATATTTTCTTATGTCGTTGCAAAACATCTATCTACATCACGGCGGTTTAGAAGAAGTTTTTGGTAAACACGCGACGCCAACTTCTACACAAACTGCGATTCACGAATTTAAAAAAGTGTTTTTTGAACTTCCACATTTAAAACGGACACAAAAGCACGTGAGCGATCCTTTAAAAAATTCAGCAGCAAAACGCATCAACATGTATTTACGCTGGATGGTTAGAGATGATGAAAAAGGAGTTGATTTTGGTTTTTGGAAAAAAATTTTACCTGCAGCGCTTTCTTGCCCTTTAGATGTACACAGCGGAAATATTGCTCGAAAATTAGGCTTACTCAAAAGAAAGCAAAATGACGCGAAAGCTTTGGCAGAATTAGATAAAAATTTGCGTAAACTAGACAAAAAAGACCCTGTAAAATATGACTTTGCGCTTTTTGGAATTGGCGCTTTTGAAAAAGATTTTTAATAATTTTTTTCTTAAATTTGTCTTAATATTCTTCTTAAGATGATTAAACCAGAGATTCCGAAAAATGAGACTTTTAGGCTTCAGGCTTTAAAAGAACTCAACATTTTAGACAGCAAAGCAGAACAAGAATTTGACGATCTTGCTTCGCTAGCTTCTTATATTTGTGAAACTCCAGTGTCGTTAATTACTTTTTTAGAAGAAAAAAGACAGTGGTTTAAATCTCATATTGGTACCGATTTATGTGAAACCGATAGAGATATTTCTTTTTGCGGTCACGCTATTAATCATCCTCAAGAATTAATGATTGTTGAAGATGCCACCAAAGACGAACGTTTTGCCGATAACCCATTAACTTCTTTAAAAGATACTCCGGTGATTTTTTATGCCGGAATGCCACTTACCGATAAAATGGGAAATGCTTTAGGAACGCTTTGTATTATCGATCATCAACCTAAAACACTTACCGAGACGCAAAAGTCTAAATTAAAAACGGTGGCCAATCAAGTAGTAAAACTTTTAGAACTTAGATTAAGAAACAATAAGCTGAAAACTATTGAAAAAGAGTTAAGAGCTAAAAATGAATTACTGAAAAATTTTGCAGGTGTGGTTTCTCACGATATGAAAATGCCACTTACTAATATGATCGTAACTGTCGATATTTTAAAAGAAAAATACAGCGCGCAATTAGATGAAAAAGGAAAACAATATTTAAAATATCTAAAACAATCTTCATTCACCTTAAGCGATTATATCACCAAAATTTTAACGCATTACGAAAGTGATAAATTTGATGATCTAGAAGAAAGCGAAACTTTCGATATTCATCACCTGTTAGAAGAAATTGTCGATCTGTTTAATATTCGTGAAGATTGTGAAATTAATTTCCCGGAGCAAAACATCGAACTTCACTGTAATCGTGTTGCTTTAGAACAAATTTTATTGAATTTAATTGGCAATAGTTTAAAATACAATGACAAGGAGAAAATCGTGATCGATGTAGAATGCTACCTTCATCAAGATGTTTATAATTTTACCGTAAGTGATAATGGTATGGGAATCCCAGAACATAAACAAAAAGAGATTTTCGAACTTTTTTCTACCGTGGCAGAAATTGATAGAAATGGGAATAAAGGTAACGGCATCGGACTTTCTACTGTTAAAAAACTAATCAATAAAATGGGTGGCGATATTAAGGTGACTTCAACCTTAGGAGAAAAAACCAGCTTTAGCTTTAGCATCAAGAAAAATACTGTGAAGAAAACCGCATAAAAACGCGGCGAACATCACAATTTTGCGTTTCATTTTCTATATTTGAGACTCTATAGAAAACGACGAATGCTATTTAAACATCCGCAACTTCTTTACGCGTTATTTTTACTGATAATCCCTATCATTGTTCATCTTTTTCAGTTAAGAAGATTCAAAAAAGAATATTTTACCAACGTTAAGTTTTTAAAGAAAGTTCAGTTAGAAACTCGTAAAAGCTCACAAGTTAAAAAATGGCTAACGCTTTTAGCAAGACTTTTAGCTTTGGCTTGTTTAATTCTAGCTTTTGCGCAACCTTACTTCCCAGAAACTTCGCAAACATTGCAAGAAAAAGAAACGGTTATTTATCTGGATAATTCGTTTAGTATGCAACAAAAAGGAGCTCAAGGTGAATTGCTGAAAAAAGCCGTACAAGATCTTTTAACAGAAATTCCAGAAAATTATAGCTTTTCGTTAGTTACCAACGACGAGGTTTATAAAAACACCACCAAACAAGAACTTACTGAAGAATTACAGCAAATTAATTATAGCGCCACTTCGTCAAATTTTAAAACCAACTATTTACGAGCGCAAAATCTATTTTCAGAAAAGGCAGATGTGCTTAAAAAATTTGTAGCGATTTCAGACTTTCAGCAGCAAAATGTAGAAGATTTAGATTTTAATGCTGAAATTGAAAATACGATCATTCAATTAAAACCGGAAAGCAATTTTAACGTAAGTATCGATTCTGTTTTTGTAAAAGAAAAAACGATTGAAAATACCGAATTGCAAGTAAACCTTTCTGCGGCCACAACTACAGAAGAATTATTTACGGTAAGTCTTTACAACCGCGAAAATTTGATGGCTAAAAGCAGTGTAAGTTTTGCTGAAAACAAAATTGCTCCCACCAGTTTTAGCGTTCCTACCAACGAAAATATTGAAGGTGTTTTACAAATAAACGATAATAGCTTGCAGTTTGATAATCGCTTGTATTTTTCACTTCAACAAAATGAAAAAATAAAAGTGGCTGCAATTAGCGATGCCGACAATGCTTTCTTGAAAAGAATATACACCAAAACTGAATTTGAGCTGAATCTCATTAACAGCGATCAATTAAACTACAACGAACTTTCTGAGCAAAACCTCATTATTCTCAACGAGTTAAAAACGATTCCGCAAGGTTTGTCGACGATCTTAAATGAACATATTGAAAATGGCGGAATGTTAGCTATTATTCCTTCCGCAGAGATCAATCAATCAAGTTATCAACAACTTTTTAGTTCGTTAAATTTAAGTTCGCTTCAGCAAAAACAGGATGAAGAATTAAAAATCACGAATATTAATTTTTCGCATCCGTTGTACCATAATGTTTTCAACAAACAAATTAAAAATTTCGACTACCCAAAAGTCAATTCTTATTACACGACTACAAACGCCGGTGATCAAATTTTAAATTACAATAACGGACAGGCGTTTTTGAAGAAATTTGGGAATAGTTATGTGTTTTCTTCAGCCATCGATCAAGAAAACAGCAACTTTAAAAATTCGCCTTTAATCGTTCCTACTTTTTATAATATTGCGAAACAAAGCCTACAATTACCACAACTTTATTACATTAATCAAGGGACAAATACGATCGAGATCAATGTCAATTTAAATGAAGATGAAGTGGTAAAAGTGCAAGATTCTAGTCAAAGTTTTATTCCGTTACAGCAACGTTTTGCCAATAAAGTAAGACTTACCCTACAAGACGAGCCAAAAACAGCCGGTAATTACGATTTAGTTGCTCAAGAAAATAACTTAAAGCAAGTGAGTTTTAATTACAGTAGAGATGAAAGTGAACTTATTTTTACCGATTTTTCTGACTATAAAAACATTACCCAACAAGACTCGATCACAAATTTCTTTACCCAAGAGATTAATGCTAATCAAATGAACTTTCTTTGGAAATGGTTTGTTATTTTTGCATTACTATTTTTAGTGATTGAATTTTTACTCTTAAAGTTTCTAAAATAATATTGATGAAAATCCTTATAAAATCTGCTACCGTTGTTCAACCCGAAAGTAAATACCACCAACAAAAAGTAGATATTTTACTCGATAACGGTAAGATTGAGAAAATTGATAAATCTATTGCTGCAAAAGCAGATCAAACCATTGAAAAAGAAAATCTTCACCTTTCGTTAGGTTGGTTTGATAGCAGCGTTTGTTTTGGAGAACCAGGTTACGAAGAGCGAGAAACTTTAGATAACGGATTAAAAACTGCGGCAAAAAGCGGTTTTACTTCAATTGCTTTAAACCCAACCGGTAACCCAATTGCCGATCAAAGCACTTCGATCAAATTTTTAAAAAGTCATTCAGGTGAATATGGCGTTGAAGTACATCCTGTAGGCGCGCTAACCGTAAAAAGTGAAAGCGTAGATCTAGCGGAATTATTTGATATGAAAAATTCCGGCACGGTAAGTTTTTCAGATTATAAAAAGCCGATTAAAAATCCGAATCTTTTAAAGATCGCTTTGCAATACGCTCAAAATTTTGACGGCTTGGTGCAATCTTTTCCGCAAGAAAATGCAATTGCCAGAAATGGTTGTGCTCACGAAGATTACCAAAGTACACAATTAGGTTTAAAAGGAATCCCCGCGCTTGCAGAAGAATTACAAATTACCAGAGATTTATTTATTTTAGAATATACCGGCGGTAAATTACACATCCCGACGATCTCGACAGAAAAGTCTGTTCAACTTATTAAAGAAGCCAAGAAAAAAGGCCTAGATGTAAGCTGTAGCGTTGCGATACATCAATTGGTGTTTACCGATGAAAAATTACAGAACTTCGATGCGAATTATAAAGTTTTGCCTCCGCTAAGAACTTCTAAAGATGCAAAAGGATTAATTAAAGGTTTAAAAGATGGCGTGATCGATATGGTCACTACCGACCACTGCCCTATCGATATTGAAGAGAAAAAAGTTGAATTTGAAAATGCAGCTTACGGTACTATTGGTTTAGAAACTGCTTTTGGAGCTTTGCAGAAAATATTTTCAACAGAAAAAGCAATTGAATTATTAACCAAAGGAAGAGAACGTTTCGGGTTAAACACTTCGGTTTTAGAAGAAGGAGCGCAAGCAGATTTCACCCTATTTAATCCTGAAGAAAAATATACGTTTACCAAAAATGATATTCTTTCTACCTCAAAAAATTCAATGTTTTTAGAAACTGAATTAAAAGGAAAAGTTTACGGAATAATTGCCAACCTAAAATTTACAGAAGCCTAATGAATACTTCGGAAGAAATTAGCGCAGGAAAATCGAATGCGATTGTAGCTTATTTTACCATTATAGGTTGTGTAATCGCTATGTTTATGAATAATGACAGTAAGAATAGCTTTGCTAGCTTTCATATAAAACAAGCTTTAGGTATTCATATTATCTATTTTGCTACGATGGCGATCGCTAATGGTTTTAACGATGTAGAAAGTGAATTTATATTCTTAAGTATTTTTTCATCGTTTTTACTTTTCAACTTTATTTTATGGGGTTATAGTTTTATTTCTGCTTTGCAAGGCAAGAAAAACTTACTCCCGTTTGTGGGGGAATATTTTCAAAAATGGTTCGATAAATTAGCATAATGACAACACAAAATTTAAGCTTAGAGCATCTTATAAAACCTTCATCGTTAACCGAAAAAGCACCATTAATTATAATGTTGCACGGTTATGGCAGCAATGAGAACGATTTATTTTCGTTCGCTTCAGAGTTGCCAGATGAATATTTAATTGTTTCAGCTAAAGCTCCGTTACCCATGCAACCTTACGGTAACGCTTGGTATGAAATTAATTTTGATGCCGACCAAAATAAATTCACCAACGATGAGCAAGCCATTGCTTCTCGAGATTTGATCGCAAAATTTATAGATGAAGTAATTGAAGCTTATCATGCCGACGCCAGCCAAGTTACCCTTTTAGGATTTAGCCAAGGCGCAATTTTAAGTTATGCCGTAGCACTTTCTTATCCTGAAAAAGTAAATCGTGTTGTTGCTTTAAGTGGTTATATTCACGAATCTATTTTTAAAGAAGGTTATAAAAATAACGATTTCTCTAATTTGAAGATCTACGGTTCTCACGGTACGGTCGATCAAGTAATCCCGATCGAATGGGCACGTAAAAACAAACCTTTTATCGATAGTCTAAAAATCGATTATACGTTTTCAGAATTTCCGGTAGGTCACGGTGTAAATCCGCAAAACTTTATGGAATTTAAAAACTGGTTAGCGAACAATTAATTACCGTACAAAAAGCCGTCATTGCTTTCAAAAGTGATCGATCCGTCTTCTTCGATGTAATAATTTAGGAGAGCTTCTCCCCAGTATTTGCCATCGGTAAATTCAATTAACACCCATTTGTGGTTAATAATTTTCATTCCGTTAATACGCATAAAACCTTCCATTCCACTATACGGAACTAAGGCATTATCGGCATCGGCTTTGTTTTCAGAGAAAATTTTGGTTTCTAAAGAAGTTTTAAAATCGTTGATGTTGTAACCTAAATCTTCGATATACATACGAGCTTTTTCATCACCGTCTAAGGTAAATTCTTCAGCAATTGAAGCACTATTTAATTGAAGTAAAGAATCTGTAGTTGCTTCGGCTTCTTCAACTTCAGCTTTTAAGGTTTTAATATCGTGTTCTTGAGCTTCGTAAGTTTTTTTCACATTTGCGTACTGAAAAATAATGAACAGAGCTGCAAACAGAAACAGGTACATAAAAATTTTACCTTTCATCTAAATTGTAATTTTTAAATTATCATACGCTAGAAAAACATTCTCCGGCAATTCTTTTTCTACTTCTTCGTGAAAACCTAATAAATGACTTATATGTGTTAGATAGGCTCGTTCCGGATTCACTTTTCTTATAAAATCTAAGGCTTCCTCTAAATTAAAATGTGATAAATGCGGCTCTTTTCTTAAGGCATTAACCGTAAGTACTTTTACACCTTTTAATTTTTCAAGTTCTTCCTCCTCTACTGTTTTTGCATCGGTTACATAAGCAAAATCGCCAAATCGAAACGCGTAAACTTGTAATTTATGGTGCCACACATTTACAGGAACAACTTCTAAATTACCGATCGTAAAAGGCTTGTCGTTAATTTCGTTAATTTTTAAACTCGGTGTTCCTGGATATTTGTTGACCGTTTCAAAAACATAATCAAAACGCTTTTCTAAAGCCTTAATAACTCTTGGGTGAGCAAATACCGAAATATCGCCTTGTCTAAAATAAAATGGTCTTACATCGTCTAAACCAATAATGTGATCATTATGCTCGTGGGTAAATAAAATTCCGTCGATTTTCGATACTTGATTGGCGAGCATTTGTTGTCTAAAATCGGGACCACAATCTACTACATAAGTATAATTATCCCATTCTACCAAAATAGATACACGCAATCTTTTATCTCGAGAATCTTCACTTAAACATACGGGATGGTCGCTACCAATTATAGGAATACCTTGTGAAGTTCCTGTTCCTAAAAATGTAATTTCCACAGCTTAATTTTATCACAAAAGTAATTATATTTTTTTGTTTAAACGCCAATTCACTACCTTTGATATAAAGAATAACACACAACTTAAATCTCTAGATCGATATGCCAATAACCATTATGGGCGATAAGGAATTTGAAAACGTTCCTTCGATAAAAAGTAAAGCGCTGCGCATTAATCTTAATGAAAATATTTACGGCACATTTGCAGAAATTGGAGCCGGACAAGAAACCGTTAGAAATTTTTTTAGAGCGGGAGCAGCTTCTGGTACCATTGCCAAAACAATGAGTGCTTACGATAAAGATTTTAGTGATGCTATTTATGGTATTGAAGATGATAAGAGATATGTAACTGAAGCTAGACTTAAAAAAATGCTTTCTCACGAAATGCGTTTAATGGAAGAGCGAATGGATCGTAAAAAACATCCTAAGAAGCTATTTTTCACCTATGCTAACACCGTTGCAACCATCGATTTTGCTAAGAAATACAAAGGTCACGGTTGGGTAGGAATTAGATACCAAGTGCGACCAGATGAAGATTATAATGAAATTAGTCTTCACATTCGCTTCAAAGAAAATGATGCTCGCTTACAACAGAATACTTTAGGAATTTTAGGAGTAAATCTAATTTATGGAGCTTACTATAAATACGACAACCCTAAGAAACTTTTACGCTATTTATACGATCATATAGATAAAGATCAATTAGAAATAGATACGATTAACTTTTCTGGTCCGCGTTTTGAAAATGTAGATAATCGTTTAATGAGTCTGCAATTGGTTAAAAACGGAATGACCGAAGCAGTAATGTTCTCTCCAGATGGTAACAATGTTTTACCGGCGAGAATTTTATACAAGAAAAACGTACTTGCTTTAAGAGGTAGTTTTAGACCGGTAACTAAAGTAAATATGGATATTTACAGGAACTCGATGGAATTGTTTAAGCAAGAAAGCCGAGTTGAAGAAGAAAATACCGTTTGTGTTTTTGAAATTACACTCTCTAACCTAAGATCTGAAGGTGAAATTGACGAAAAAGATTTTATGGCGCGTGCTAAATTACTGTGTGCTTTAGGACAAACCGTAATGATCTCTAATTTCCAAGAATATTACAAAGTAGTTGAATATTTCTCTCGTTATACCAAAGAACGTATGGGCTTAGCAATGGGAGTAAATAACTTAGTCGATATTTTTGATGAAAAATATTATCGCCATTTAAGTGGAGGAATTTTGGAAGCTTTTGGTAAATTGTTCTTTAAAGATCTAAAGGTTTACTTATATCCTTTAAAAGACAAGAAAACCGGAGAAATTACCGATAGTGATAACTTAAAAGTGCATCCTCGTATGAAAGAATTGTACAAATTCTTTAAATACAACGGTAAAGTAGTCGATATTCAAGACTACGACCCAACTATTATGGATATTTTCTCTAGAGAAGTTTTACAAATGATTACTGAAGGTGAAGATGGCTGGGAAGAAATGCTTCCGCCGGAAACTGCAGAAATGATTAAATCTCAAAACTTATTTGGGTATCGAAATAACAATAAAGTAATTGAACAGAAATAAATTCAATTCAACTTTAACCAATAAAAAAAGGAGTTTCAAATTGAAACTCCTTTTTTTATGCTTTATATTTTAGTTATTTACAGACGAGTAATTTTTGCTCCGATCTTTCTAAGTCTTCCGTCAATATCTTCGTAACCACGATCGATCTGTTCGATGTTATGAATAGTTGAAGTTCCTTTGGCAGATAAGGCAGCGATTAATAACGAAATACCGGCTCTAATATCCGGACTCGTCATCGTTGTAGCTTTTAATTGTGATTCAAAATTATGACCAATTACTGTAGCGCGGTGCGGATCACATAAAATAATCTTCGCTCCCATATCGATCAATTTATCGACGAAGAACAAACGACTTTCAAACATTTTTTGATGAATTAGCACACTTCCTTTAGCTTGTGTAGCCACCACCAACATAATACTCAACAAATCTGGAGTAAAACCCGGCCAAGGAGCATCGCTAATATTCATAATAGAACCATCGATAAAACTTTGCACTTCGTAACCCTCTTTATGTGCAGGAATGTAAATATCGTCTCCTTTTTTCTCGATGGTAATTCCTAGTTTTCTAAACGTATTTGGGATTAATCCTAAATTTTCCCAGCTTACGTTTTTGATGGTTAATTCACTTTTTGTCATTGCGGCTAAACCAACCCAAGATCCAATTTCGATCATATCGGGTAAAATGGTATGCGTACAACCACCAAGTTCTTTAACTCCGTTAATCTTCAGCATATTAGAACCAATACCATCGATATTAGCTCCCATAGAAACCAACATCTTACAAAGTTGTTGTAAGTAAGGTTCACAAGCGGCATTGTAAATAGTCGTTTCACCTTCAGCTAAAGCAGCTGCCATCACGATGTTTGCAGTCCCGGTAACCGATGCTTCTTCTAAAAGCATATAAGTTCCTTTTAAACCATCGGGAGCTTCAACACCATAAAAACGTTCTTCTTTATTATACCTAAATTTTGCGCCAAGTTTAATAAAACCTTCAAAGTGGGTATCTAAACGACGACGACCAATTTTATCACCTCCGGGACGCGGAATGTATCCTTTTCCAAATCTACCTAACAACGGCCCAACAATCATGATCGAACCTCTTAAACCACTACCCTCTTGTTTAAATTGTTCACTTTCTAAGTATTCTAAATTAAGCTCGTCACTTTTAAAACTGTAACTGCCTTTACCTAGTTTCTGAATTTTAACTCCAAGATTACTTAAGATGTCTATAAGTTTATTTACATCTCTAATATCGGGTATGTTATTAATTTTTACGGTTTCGTTAGTAAGAAGTACTGCACATAAAATTTGAAGTGCTTCATTTTTTGCGCCTTGAGGTTGAATTTCACCTTTTAAAGGTTGCCCACCCTCGATCTGAAATGTAGCCATAGTTGGTTAGTTGGTTTTAATAACGCTTGCGTCCGCGGTTTTTTCCTTTTGTATTTTTCTTGTGATTATTATTGTTATTACGACGTTTTCCTCTTAAAAGATCTGAAGAATCAGAAAGGTCTTCATCTTTTTTGTTTAGGTTAATTTGCCCGTCGCTTAACTCAAATAAATGATCAAAAATTACTTTATCTTCAACCGTATCACGGTTCCAATTTAAGTAACATTTTTTCATATGGTTAGCAATGGTAAATACTAAACCTTCTTTTAAAGGTCCGCTTTCCATTTTCATCGCTTCATCGATCATTCGCTTAATATTATTTCCGTAGAAACGATATTTAGGGAAGTTTTGCGGGTATGCTAACGCATCTGGAGATTCTTGTAATTGTTCTCGAGAAGGCTTTGGGAACGGCGAATCTACGTCTAATTTAAAATCGCTGATAATAAATAACTGATCCCATAGTTTATGCTGAAAATCGGGCACATCACGCAAATGCGGATTCAAATTTCCCATCACCGCAATAATCGAGTTCGCAACTTCATTCCTTTTCTTATCATCTTCAATGCTCACCGCATATTCAACCATTTTTTGAATATGACGTCCATATTCAGGAATAATTAATTTGCTTCTCTCTGAATTGTATTCTAAATCGTATATCAAAACTGAAGTTTACTAAATATTAAGTTATTGGTTATCGTAGTAGTCATAACCTTCTTGCGCAAAATAACAAATTATATTGAAGGTTACTTAAAAAAATGTATAATAAATAATTAAAGTGAAATTACGCCTTCTACTTTTTCTCCAACTTCTTTATATTTTTCGATCACGTGATCAGGATTATTCATCGTTACATTAACAGAAACACTGGTATAAGTCCCTTTTGAAGATTGTTTGGTATTGATAACTGCTCCCATATTATCAAAAATACCTTCAACCAAAGCTATTTTATGATTATCTGAAGGAACGATAAATTTATATAGGTATTCACTTGGCCAAGAAGTAGTTTCTTGCAATTGGCTATGCAATTTTTTATAAAACTCTTCCGGATTCTCTTTTGCACTCATAAAATCTATTTCTTTTTTTGTGTCACAAAGATACTGTAATTAAGCTATTTTTTTAAATTGCCTTTAATTAAATAGCGATTCATGCCAAAACATTCTAAAATATTAATTCTCGGAGGTCCCGGTACCGGAAAAACATCTGTAATTAACGGATTAAAGAACAGAAATTACACGTGTTTCGATGAAGTTTCTAGAGAGATCATTCAGCAAGCACAACAAGAAGGAATCGAGCAGTTATTTTTAACCGATCCTTTACTGTTTAGCCAAAAACTTTTAGAAGGTAGAATAAAACAGTTTGAAGAAGCTGAAAAAATTAACGAACCCGTTTTCTTAGATCGCGGTATTCCCGATGTGACGGCTTATATGGATTTTAAAGGTGATACTTACCCGGAAGAATTTCTGCAAGCCAATAAAAAATATACCTACGATCAAACCTTTATTTTTCCGATCTGGGAAGAGATCTATCAATCTGATAACGAACGTTACGAAAACTTAGAACAAGCGATCGAGATTGAAAAATACCTTGAAAAAACTTATCAAAGCTTAGGCTATAATTTAATTGAAGTTCCTAAAGTTTCTGTTGAAAAAAGAGTTAACTTCATTTTAGAAAATATAAAATCAAACTCATAGGAAGAGCCGAAAACATATTACAAAAATATTGGGGCTATACTAAATTTAGGCCAAGCCAAGAAGAAGTGATTCGTCATATCTTAAATGAAGATGATGTGATTGCTTTAATGCCTACCGGTGGTGGCAAATCTTTATGTTTTCAAGTTCCCGCATTGCTAAAAGAAGGCATTTGTATCGTGGTTTCTCCGCTACTTGCCTTAATGCAAGATCAAGTAAATAATCTAAATAAAATCGGGATTCCCGCGTTGATGATCGAAGGCGGAATTTCTTACGCAGATCTCGACAAAACCCTTGATAATTGCATTTACGGGAAGTATAAATTTTTATATTTATCGCCAGAGCGTTTAAGTCAAGAATTGGTACAAGAACGCATCAAATTAATGAATGTAAGTTATTTGGTGGTCGATGAAGCACATTGTATTTCTGAATGGGGTCACGATTTTAGACCGGCTTACCAGAATATAATTTCATTTAAAAACTTACATCCAACTATAAAAACCATTGCACTTACGGCAACCGCTACTCAAAAAGTGGTTGAAGATATTACAACATATCTCGATATCCCGAATGCGAAGGTCTTTAAGCAAAGTTTTAAGCGAGATAATCTCTCGATCAACCTTGAAAAATTTGAAGACAAAAATTATAAGCTTCAGCAGTTTCTTCAAAAATATCAGGGTTCAAGCATTATTTATGTTCGAAACAGAAAAGCAACCGAAGAAATTGCGCAATTTCTTACAACCGAAAATTTTACCGCGGCAGCTTTTCACGGCGGTTTAAATAATTCAACAAAAAATCAACTTTTAGAAGATTGGCTGGCAGAAAAAACCCAAATTATGGTAGCGACCAGCGCTTTTGGAATGGGTATCGATAAAGCCAATGTGCGAAGCGTGATTCATTACCATTTACCGGAAAGTTTAGAAAGCTATTTTCAGGAAATTGGTCGAGCCGGTCGTGATGGTAAAGAAGCTTATACGTATTTAATTTATAATGAAGCCGATCGCTTACGCTTAAAAAATCAGTTTTTAAATACGCTTCCGCAGGTAGAAGATGTAAAATTGACTTATAAAAAGTTAAACGCCTATTTTTCGATCGCATTTGGTGAAGGCAAAGAAAGTTTTCATAATTTCAACTTTTTAGAATTCTGCAAAACTTACCAATTACATACGTCTAAAACTTTTCAGTCGCTACAACTTTTAGATCGAACCAGCGTGCTTACTTTAAAAAAAGAATATACGCAGCGAATCGAAATTAAATTTCGAGTAAGCGCTAAACAGTTAGATTTTTACTTAGAAAAGAACCCAAAATACTTTCAATTAACTCAAGTTTTAACCAGGAATTATTCCGGTATTTTTGAGCAATTTACTCCGCTAGAATTTAAAGAACTTCAATACAAAACCGGTTTTAGTCGTTCTGCGTTAAAAGAAGATTTAAGCGAATTAAAGCAGCAAGAAATTATTGAGTTAGAAATCGTGAATCAAGATACTTCGGTATTTTTTCTTCAGCCTAGAGAAGACAATTCGACCATTAATCCGTTAATTCCTTATATTCAGCAGCAATACAAGAATAAAGAACATAAAATAAATGCAGTACTCGATTTTATTGAAAATCAAGAAACCTGCAAAATGGTGCAACTCCTCTCCTATTTTGGAGAGAAAAATGTTTCTAACTGTAACAAATGCTCTGTTTGTTTAGCGGAAGAAAAAAAGCCTGCAAAAAATAGCTACAAAAAAGAATTAGCTTTAAATATTTTAAAAATTTTAAGCCGAAAAGCTTATTCTTCAAGAGAATTAATTTTACTTCTACAGAAAGATGAAAAATTAATGTTAGAAATTATAGAACGTTTGCATCAAATAGAAAAAATTACCTTAACCCCAGATAAAAAATACAAGCTCAAATGAAAGATCTAAGAATACTATTTATGGGAACGCCAGATTTTGCTGTTACCATTTTAGATAAAATAATTGCTGAAAATTATAATGTTGTTGGCGCTGTAACTGCAGTAGATAAACCTGCCGGAAGAGGACAAAAACTAAGAGCTTCTGCCGTAAAACAAGCAGCCTTAAAACATAATTTAGAAGTTTTACAACCTACTAATTTAAAATCTGACGACTTTCAAGCAGATTTAGAACGTTTGAATCCTAATTTAATTATCGTCGTTGCCTTTAGAATGTTACCTAAAAAAGTTTGGGATTTTCCAGAATTAGGTACATTTAATTTGCACGCTTCTTTATTACCCCAATATCGTGGTGCCGCTCCTATAAATTGGGCAATTATCAACGGAGAAGAAAAAACCGGTGTAACCACATTTTTTATTGATGAAAAAATTGATACTGGAGCCATTATCGACAGGAAGGAAATTGATATTAACCCGAAAGAAAATGCAGGATCTTTACACGACAAACTCATGCATTTAGGAGCAGATTTAGTTGCCAATACTTTAGAATCGATAGCAAAAGATGAAGTGAAAACGATCACTCAAGACCAAAACGATAATTTAAAAACAGCCTATAAACTAAATAACGAAAACACCAAGATAGACTGGCAACAACCTAGTAAAACTATTTTTAATTTAATAAGAGGTTTAAGTCCGTATCCCGTGGCATGGACGTATTTTAACAACGGTGAAAAGCAATTGCGATGTAAAGTTTATTCGGCAGACTATTCTATCGAAAAACACGAATTACCGATCGGGAATATTGCTGTTGAAGAAAAAAAGCTAAAAGTCGCTACCTCAGATGGTTTTATTTTTATTGAAGAAATTCAACTTCCCGGAAAACGAAAATTAGCAACAAAAGATTTGCTCAACGGATTTTCGTTAGAAGAAAATGCAAAAATGTTGTAAACCCTTATAAATAGTGAAGTGAGCAAATTTTAAATAAAACAAGATAGTTTTATTAACAATTAACCAAAGTTATTAACAATTATCCGCATTTCGCTTGCTATTGCTTGCATAGATGAGATTTCCGTATAAATTTGTAGAGGAATTCAATAAATGTTTAACCAACAATTAGTTTAAAACAAAAATTATGAACAAAACGAATTTAATTGATGCAATGGCAGAAGATGCCGGAATCTCTAAAGCTGCTGCTAAAAAAGCATTAGAATCTTTCTTAGAAAACATCGAAGGATCTCTTAAAAAAGGAGATAGAGTTTCTCTAGTAGGATTTGGATCTTGGTCTGTATCTAAAAGAGCTGCTCGTGAAGGTAGAAACCCACAAACAGGAAAAACTATCAAGATCGCTGCTAAAAACGTAGTGAAGTTTAAAGCTGGATCTGATTTACAAAAAGCAGTTAATTAATTTATGAATTAACTGTAATTCATAAAAAATCAAAGCCTTTCTCTCTTGAAAGGCTTTTTTTTATTGACTTTTTTTACTGAATTATTGCATTTATAAGATTTTTAAATTAGATTTAATTTAAAAGAATTGAATTTTTGATATCATTACCACCAAATAAAGGGAAATTATTAGTAGCAGAACCTTCGATCATAGGAGACGTATCCTTTAATCGATCTGTTGTTCTATTGGCAGATCATAATGCAGAAGGATCGGTAGGTTTTATCTTGAATAAGGTTTTAGATTATAGCCTTTCTGAACTTGTACCCGGCGTAAATAAAGATTTTAAAATCTATAACGGTGGTCCGGTCGAGCAGGACAATCTCTATTTTATACATAAAGTTCCAGACCTTATTCCTGGCAGTATAGAAATTGATGGCGGTATCTTTTGGGGCGGTAATTTTGAAGTCGTAAAAAGCCTCATTGAAAATAATCTTATTTTTGAAGATGATATCAAGTTTTTTCTAGGCTATAGCGGTTGGGATTCTAATCAACTTAACGTAGAATTAGATGCCAATGCTTGGGTCGTGATCGAAAACAAAGACAACAAAGGTATTTTACAACAAGATGCTACCAACTTCTGGAAAGATAAGATGGAAGAGCTTGGTGGTGATTACCTTATTTGGTCTAACGCACCAGAAAATCCTAGTTATAATTAACCTAATCTTGCCGTCGTATTTAATTTAGCTAACAGTTGCTTCGCTACTTTATTTTCAAATTTTTTCTTTCTGTATTTTGTAATAGGTTGAATCCCAGAAATTACATTGGTGATGAATAATTCATCAGCTTTTTGTAACTCGAATGGTGAGATTGACGCTTCTTCAAAAGTAAATTCTTCCGTTTTTTGAATGATCCCTATTAATTGCTTACGCGTAATACCGTTTAAGCAACCATCACTTAATGGCGAAGTCTTAATTTTATTGCCTTTTACAACAAATAAATTCCCATTAATCGCTTCAACAATACTTTTATTTTCATTCACCAATAAACAGTTTTGGTAAGCGTTTTCTTCAGCAAAAATACTTGCCAAGATATTTAAGGTTTTATTGGTCGATTTTAACGTAGAAAGCAATCCGCTGGTGAGGTAATGATCTTTAAATAATTCTACCTCATAATCTTCTTCATTTAAAATGTAGAAAGGATTTTCTAATTCGTAAGTTCTAATCGCATAACCAACTTCTCTTGTCGTTGGACGATAAAGACCACCGGGCTTTCTGTAAACGTTTATTTTTACTTTTACCGGTTTTTGGCTTAAGCCATTAGCTTCAATAAGCTGAAGGATTTGTTCTTCTAAATATTCTGGAGAGAAATTCATCGGGATTTCCATACGTAAAATTCGCATCGAAGCCATTAAACGAAAATAATGATCTTCCCAAAACATAATTTTACCATTAATCACTCTAATGGTTTCAAAAAGGCCGTCTCCGTAATTAAAAGATCGGTTATCTAAGTCTAACTTTGCGTTTTGATCTTCTAATAGTTCACCTTCAAAATGTATCATAAAAAACCCCGTATTTAAGTAAAAACGGGGCAAATATACTAAATTAAAAGGGTCTTTTAAACAGAACCTAATACATGTTTTAAATCTGAAATCATGTTTTCCCAAAGCATTTTTCCTTCATTTACTTCATCTTCGTCTTCCGCAAAATCGGTAATCATTAAAGAAACATCTTTGGTGATCTCATCTACCTGAATTCTTAATTCAAAAAAATACGGATCGCCTTCTTCTTCATCTTCTAACCAACGCAGCTTAATACGCTCGCCACTTTTTTTACTTACTAACTTGGCTTGCTCTTCGCTTCCTTCCCAAATAAAGGTGAAAATTTCTCCTCTAGAATTTACGTTATCTGCATACCATTCGCTTAAACCTGAAGGAGTTGAAATATATTGATATAATAATGACGGAGATGCCTGAATAGGAAACTCCATTTCGTATTTTATTTTAGTACTCATATTCTGTTATTAGTTGTAAGGCAATATATATATTCTTTACTAACATTGAAAGAAAAATTAATTATTTTATTTTTTAAAAAGATATTTGCGGCACAATAAAATAATTTTATATTTGCACCCGCAAACGGCGAGGTAGCTCAGTTGGTTAGAGCGTCGGATTCATAACCCGGAGGTCCCGAGTTCAAATCTCGGTCTCGCTACAGTAATAACAAGGCTTTCGAGAAATCGAAAGCCTTTTGTTTTTTAATGGGTACAGAATAGGTACAGAATTTTACCTTTTTCAAATTTAAAAGTTAAAGTGATTTAGATAATCTCATTTCGAGATAAATGATATTAAATTCTACTATTAATTAAATATAAAATTGAGATTGTAATCCCTATCGACATTATTGAAATTTTATTTTATTGATTATTGTGATCAATAAATGTTTAGTAAACTTTATAATTACAATTCTGATTTTTAATTTTTAGTCTTTCCATTTATAATTCATTATTATTTATTTTGGAAATCCTAACCAACTTTAAGATACCTTTTAATATAAATTTTTAACTAAAGATGAAAATACTAAATAATATACCTGCTAATAATCTGGAATGATTTTTTAAATTTAAAGTTAGATTCATAGAACTCTAAACTATAAGCGTGGAGTTAAGACGTATAATTCCAACTAAGGTTTTGTGTCCTGCGGACACAGACGCTCACGCGTCAAAGTCAGTTCTTTTTACTATCTTTAGTTCCCAAATTCCCTTAGCTGGGAAATTATACAAGACCGTTGGCAACAATATAAATGAAAAAATCTCCCATTATCCTTTTTGAAAATACATTAAGACAGTTATTCATCAAACTAATTGGTTCAGATGATGATAGTAATTATAAAGTAACTGAACAACGAATTAACGCTTGGAAAGAAAAACGGGAAATAGAAAGAAAAAAATATAAAGGAACTTTAATCGAAGATAGAATTATCTATTATTCAGATTTTTACGATTTGAGAACTATTATCCATAAAAATTGGGAAATATTTTCTCCTATTTTTATAGAAAAAAAAAGATTTGATATTTTTTTTAATGAAATAGAAAAATTTAGAAATACTTTATCACATGGTAGAGAACTTACATCAAGTCAAGAAAACTTAATGAATGGTATAGTCGATGACACAAGAAATCAAATCACTATATATCATAATAAAAATATAATGAAAGAAGATTATTTTATTCAAATTATAAGTATTAACGACAATTTTGGAAATTCATGGCCTAATATAAATGAAAATATAATTTTAAGGGTTGGAGATATTTATGAATTAATTATAGATGCCAATGACCCTAAAGATCGAGAAATACAATACTATTTATACTCAATTGGTGGAAAAATTAACGTTCCATCACAATCAAATAATAAAATTTCATTTGAAATAACTAATCAAATGATTTCGCAAAATACTTCTCTATTAGTTTGTGCTTTTACTCCAAATTCTGATTATGAAAATAAAACTCACGTCACTATATCTCTAACAATATTACCATCTAAATAAATACTGTAGCCAACAACGTATATTTCCAATTGTGGTTTTGTGTCCTGCGGACACAGACGCTCACGCGTCAAAGTCAGTTCTTTTTACTATCTTTAGTTCCTAAATTCCCACAACTGACAAATATACAAGACCGTTGTAGCACATTTGAAAAACAATAAAACTAAATAAATGAAAAAACAAATTTTAACTTCTGTTCTTTGTGGACTTTCAGTTTTGAGCTGCCAAAGTCAATCTAACAAACCAACTTTAGATAACGAAATTGAGAAATGGAAAAAAGAATTAATCTTAACTGGTGAATTAGGAAACCCTTGTAATTATGACAGTTTCCAAAAGTGGATAGAAGAAAATCCAGACCAGGTATTTGGTATTTCAGATAACATAACAATTAAAAAAACTGACTTCAATAATGACGGAATGGTAGATGCGTTTGTAAGTATGGAAGTTGAACCTTGTAATGGTGGAAACGCAACATCATCTGATTATTCTGTTCTTATATTTTCTAATGAAGGAGAATACTACAAAGATGTAAAGCTGACTGAAAGGATTGAGAAAAAGATAAAAAGTGAATTGGCGGAAAATGGAGTTTATTCTATTTGGAAACTTTCAACATCATTGAAGTCTTTTGATGGAACAATTAATGGAGAAACATACATTTGGATTGATGAAGATGCTTCTTGCTGTCCATCTTACAGTGGAAATTTTGAATACAATCCAGAAACGCAAGAATTAAAATCCGAAATTACGAAAGAATAAAAAACGTGCTACAACAATGGTAACCGTTGCACAAGCCTTTAATTCTTAGAAAATCTCACTTATTTAAACCGCTTTTAGGAGGTTTTTTGTTTTTATATCCTTTGCAAATTAGAAGAATGAAGTGTTTTTAAAATGACGTATACTCCCGATTTAAGGTCATTGTGAATTTTAAAAAACAAGGCGAACATTCCTGCTCCACTTTTCACCCGGTTTTGAGTGAACTTGAGGTATTTTTTGAGGTTGTAGGCTATAGCTGAGAGCTGCATACACTTGTTAGCTTGTCTTAAGCCTATAGTGTTTACTTTAC
>NZ_KE384013.1:0-120754 GCF_000423405.1 Mesonia mobilis DSM 19841
TCACCCTGAACTTGATTCAGGGTCTCATCTGATAAGCTTTGATTTTTAGCATTATATGAGATTCTGAAATAAATTCAGAATGACGCAGAAATTAATTATTACAAATAACGGATAATCAATTTTAATTACATTAAAATTAAATTTACCCCACTTTTTTATTTTGAATGTAATTTTTCTAAGCTACCTCAAAATTTAAGAGGTAGCTTTTTTATCCAAAATCTTAGTGAGAAAAGCTACAATTATTCTAATTTTTTTGGAATGGTAAATAATTAATCTTTAGGTTTAATGAAACATTTAATATGATTTCTATAAGAACTTCGTAGTTTACTTGTATGGTAAAATGTAAATATTGAAGTATAAAGTGAATATTTTTTATTTATTTTTTAGCGCAGATTCTTTTTAACTGTTTTTTTTAACTTTAATCGTATTTTTCAATAAATTTGTAACAAAAGAGTAATTATGATTAATAAAATATTCCCCGCTTTTCTTTTTTTATTGTTCGTTTTTTTCCTGCCAAATCTATATGCTCAAGTAGGTGTTAATACGACAGCGCCAGATGCTTCTTCAGCATTAGACATACAAAGTACAGAGGCTGGACTTTTAATACCTCGAATGACTACAGCAGAAAGAGATGCAATTACAGATCCGGCCAATGCTTTGTTGGTTTTCGATACCGATTTAAACGGATATTACTTTAACGATGGTACGCCGGCATCACCAGATTGGACGCTGTTACTTACCGAAACAGAATCTAGGGATAATTATGTAATCGTAAAAAGCGAAGACGACTTTCCTACTGCTAGTGGTGGTACAATTACGCTAGATGAAAATACTTTGTATGAGGTAAATGGTACAATTTCAACTTCAAATTCGATAAATGTAAATGGTGCTTATTTAATCGGAAAAGATACGAATGAAGATATTATAAATTATACCGGTTCTGGAGCATTGTTTACTGGTAACCAAAATGCAAGTTTCAGAAATATTACTTTTAATGGTTCTTCAGGTTCACTATTTAACCTTTCGGCATCAACTACAAATAGCCTTATTGCTCAAAGTGTTGTGGTGAATGGTTTTAGTTCTGTAGGAACAGTATCTGGTTACGGTTTAGTGTTTTTTAATGTGATGCAGTTTATTGGTAATTCGGATGGAATTACATATAATAACATTGGAAATCTTCTCTTAAATAATATGGGTTGGCAACCGAGTAACTCCGGAAGTTATGAAACATTTACAGGGTCTTTTGGGTTTATTCAAAAAGTAAGTGGATTTACCAATGTAGCATCAGGAGAAATTGGTTTCGATGTTAGTTCTAATCCAGTGGTGGCGAATGGAACGCTAAAAGGGGTGGTTTTTATCGGTGACGGTGAGTATGTAAACCCATATACAGGAACGGGTACTTATGATGATTACAATTTTACAAACGATTGGGAGGTTGACTGTGTAGGGATACCAAGAGAGTCTGATGATAATGCATCGGGAACTATACATATTATCCGAAATGGAGCGCAAAATGGTGTTAACCCTACTTTTAGTATCTCAAGTCCTAGTCCAATTGAAGGGACGACAGAGGTTAATAATTTATTTAGGATGAGTGTAACGGCTAATTGTATTGACGAAAATCTAATACAATATAAAGGCAAGGAGTCTAGAACATTTAGTGTAAGGGGTGCTTTTTCTTACGAATCTACTGAGTCAAATGGAAATTCAACGATCCATGCATTTTATATTAGAAAATTTGATAGCTCTGGTAATCCACTTGGGGTGCCTCTAGGAACAGAGGTTTATGAGCAATTAGATGATGCTAATGATGTAAGGGCAATACCTTTATCTGGTACTGTAGATTTAGACCCGGGAGATTATGTAAGAATTTATGGACAGTTTATTTCTAATTCGGGAAGTGGTGCAAGAAATAGTATTCGGGTCTATTCGGTAAGTTTAACTTTAGATTAATTTTATTAATTTAATCTAAAAGTTTTGCTGCTTGAGTTATGCTTACTTAAATTGAGATTTAAATAAAATAACTTTATGTCGAAATTTGGTCACTTAATTAGCTCATCAGAATATGTTTTTTTTAGTTTTTATTCTGAAAATAACCGATTAGCCTTACAAGCGGAGTTAAATAATATTGCTGAAGCCCTAAAAGACAAAGCAAAAGTCATTAAAATTGATATTGAAAAAAATAGGGAACTTACAGCTGCTTTACGAATCACGAATTTTCCAACTTATGTATTATATAAAAATGAAGAAATGGTTTGGAGAAACAGTAGCGATCTAAAATCTGATGAAATTATGAATTTAATTCAGCAATATTTTCAGGAATAGATTTAAAGTTAAAACCTTTTTTATTAAAATATTTTAAAACCTTTGGTAGTGCATATCGAAGGTTTTTTTCTGCCTTTAAACTATCATGGAATATCACAATGCTTCCTTTTTGGGCTTGCGAGATCACCGTTTGGTAACATTGTTCTTCTGAAATGTTTTTATCGTAATCTTCGCTAATTACATCCCACATCACAATATTATAACCTTTTTGTTGAAGTGGTTTAGCTTGTGAAGCTTTGCACTTTCCGTAAGGTGGTCTAAAAAGATTTGTTGAAACTCCCAGTTTTTCAAAAGCTAAAACATTTTCTAAATATGCTTCGGTTGAAGTTTTATAACCGTTTATATGGTTGTAAGTATGATTGCCTACTCGATGACCTTCAGCAATAACTTTGTTGAAGACATCGCGATTTTTTTCTACATTTTCACCTATACAAAAAAATGTAGCTTTCGCTTGATATTGATCTAAAGTTTCTAAAACCCACGGAGTAACTTTTGGAATGGGCCCGTCGTCGAAGGTTAAATACAAAACCTTTTCGTTGGTTGAGACCGACCAGATCCTTTTTGGGTAAATTCTTTTAAGTAGAAAGACAAAACTATTAAACCACTTCACAACTTATGGTGTTAGTTGTGAAGTAGTGTCTAAAGTTGTAGGTTGCATTAACTCATTATCTAAACCGTCTAAATTAGGGCTAGATTCATCGATAGCTTCCTCTAGTGGTTCGTCTTCGTTAAAACCTTCTTCGGCATCATAGAAGTGCTTAAACTTCCTTAAATAGTCGTTGAATTCTTCTGCTTTCGCTTGCATTAATTTTTCATCTTGCTGAATAATTAATAGATCAACCAAGCTTCTATACCTTTCGATACTAGTAATAATTTCATCTCCTAATCGATATTGCTCATCTAAAGGAAGTTGGCTAAAATATTCTAGATTCTCATGATATTTAGTAGCAAGTTGTTGCCAAATCTCTCGAGCTCTTTCAGTTTCTCCTATTTCATAATAACCTTGAATAAATGGTTCAACTAAGGTGTAGTAACCAAATTTATCAACCGGCATTTTTTCCATACCGAGGTCTAAAACTTTTTTAGCTCTTACGGTATCTTTTTCAACCAATAACTCTTCTACTAATCTTGCTAGATTTCCTCGATACGTGATTGAGTTTTTACGAGTTTCTGGGTCGTAGTATAAATTATCATCTCCAGAGTTACCCCAATCCCAATTCATCACAATGTCGTACATTTTATCTGAATCTATTCTTCCCATATCGTAAGGAGTTCTAGGGTCTATTTCCGTTTTTATAGGTACGAGTTTGTAGCAAAGACCATCTAGTTGTAAATAATCTTTCATCCATAGATAATCGGAGTCGTTAAAACTTCCTCCGGTAAAATAAATAGGACGTTTCCATTCTGTGTTTGAAACCACATCGAACATTAAAAGACGATTTTTATAAATCACTTCACTTTTAATATTAATGTCGATATAAGGCACAATTTTATTTCTGTCTTTCTCTTTTACAATGCCACTTTCAATCGCATTGCTGGCATTTACCGGTAGTCGAACATGTTTTGTAGGGAAGGTGTTAATCATTTGATTATTCTGCATCTCTACTTTTGTGCTTGGATCGTCACTTTTTATATACTTGATCCAATTTTCGACTAACATCGTGTCTCTTACACGAGGATCTTTATAATAACGAACATAATCGTTAGTACCGTAACTGTAATTTTTATGTTCTAAAGTTGTTTTAACTGCAGAGCTTTTATAAGCTGCTCGCTTCATTTGATCGATATACCAATCGGTTGCAAAAAGTGAGGTATTGATCACACGAACATCGGTACGATAACCTTCAATTTCTTGAGCATACCAAAGCGCGAAAGTATCGTTGTCGCCAATGGTGAATAAAATAGCATCTTCATCTACCGAGTCGAGATACATTTTAGCCATAGCGGTGGCGGTTCTTTTATTCGATCTGTCGTGATCGTCCCAGTTATTGGCAATTAAAATACCGGGAACAGCAACTAAACAAACTACCGTGACTAACGGCGCTAAAATTTTTGGGGTTAAATACTTCTTTAGACTATCGTAAAGTGCATAAACGCCAAAGCCAATCCACATGGCAAAAACGTAGAACGAACCTACGAGTGCGTAATCACGTTCTCTTGGTTCAAAAGGGCGTTCGTTGAGGTAGATTTTAAGCGCAATCCCTGTAAATAGGAAAAACACTAAAAGTACCCAAAAGTTTTTGTTGTCTTTATTTAGGTGGAAGAAAAAGCCTATCAAACCTAAAAGCAGCGGTAAGAAATAGTAAGTGTTTCTTCCTTTATTGTTTTTTACATCGCTTGGTAGATTGTCTTGTGAACCTCTAAAAATTTCGTCGATAAAATCGATACCGCTAATCCAGTTCCCGTGCATATCACCGTGACCTTGAATGTCGTCTTGGCGTCCTGCAAAATTCCACATAAAATAGCGCCAGTACATATAACCCATTTGATATTGAAATAAATACCTGAAATTAGATGCGGTTGAAGGTTTTTCTACATTAATATAAGGAGCAAATTGCTGAAGAAAGCCTGCGTAATCTTCGTTAGAGATTTGTCCTTGACTGTAAGCTCTTCTAAACTCGTTAACCGTTCGAATAAGTTGTTCTTCTTGCTGATATTCGGGCTTTATGGTAAAATCGATAGCACCGGTATATTGCATATAATTGGCAATATGATCGGTACTCCACATACGCGGTAAAAATGTCTTGTGCTCGCTGCTAGAATTCTGTTTTGCATTTTTCCAGTCGTTCACGATCACATATTTACCGGTTTTTTCGTCTTCTTCGTATTTGGGTTTATCATCGATATACGGATTATTTTCATCTAAACCTCCGTAAATATCTGTAAACTGTGGTCCGTAGAATAGTTTCGTTTCCGGGTATTGTTCACGATTATAATAAGCTAATAATTCTCGAGCGTTATCGGGACTGTTTTCGTTAATAGTGGTGTTAGCATTAGAACGAATAGGTAACATGATCCAGCTAGAAAAACCTACGAAAATAAAAAGGACACACAGTAATAATGTATTGGCGTGAATGTAATTTTTCTTCCGAGTATAATTTAAACCGAAATAAAACAATGCAATTAAGGCTAAAGCTGCAATAATGGTTCCCGAATTAAACGGTAAACCGATAGAGTTGACAAAGAAAACTTCAGCAACTGCAAAAAACGTTAAACTATAAGGCAGTAAAAGTTTGAAGATAAACATTAAGATGGCGACCACAATTACATTCGCTAAAATGAAATTTTTAATCGTGATCTTTTCAGTGTTTTTAAAATAGTATAAAAACCCGATCGCTGGTATGGTAAGTAGTGCCATAAAGTGAACCCCAAATGAAAGCCCAATAATAAACGCGATTAAAATGAGCCAACGGTTACCTCTAGGCTTAAACATATCTCTTTCCCAAAGTAAGCCAACGTAAAATAAAACGGCCATTAAGAAACTAGCCATGGCATAAACTTCTGCTTCTACGGCGCTAAACCAAAAACTGTCTGTAAAAGCGAACGCTAAAGAGCCTACTAAACCACTTCCTAAAACTGCTATTTTACTTCCGGTGGTTAAGGTTTCTTCGTGCCCGGCAATTTTTCTTACTAAAATGGTAATTGACCAGAACATAAATAAAATGGTAAAAGCACTGCTAAAACCGGATACTAAATTTACCATAAGCGCTATTTGATTTGCATCTGAAGCGAAAGTTGAGAAAAACGCTCCCATCATTTGGAAAAGCGGAGCTCCCGGCGGGTGACCAACTTGTAATTTAGCTGAAGTAGAAATATATTCTCCTGCATCCCAAAAGCTGGCTGTAGGTTCTACGGTTAGCATATAAGTTATTAAGGCAACAATAAATACGAACCACCCTAAAATTTTATTCCACTTCTGAAAGTCAAAATTTGTCATATAGCGCTATTAAGATCTTAAAAATCACTGGCGAATTTAATAATAAATGCCGAATGTACTATCAACGTTTCTTGATGAAAAATATTTTAGAGAAAATTTTTTTTAAAAATTGTTTGCATGATTAAAAGAATGTTTTAAATTTGCATCCGCATTACGCAATTGGCCTATGGTGTAACTGGCAACACGTCTGGTTTTGGTCCAGAAGAGTCTAGGTTCGAGCCCTAGTAGGCCAACAAAGAAAACCCAATCTTTTTAGGTTGGGTTTTTTGTTTTATAGAGTTAAACTAAAATGAGTAAAATTACTTTATAAGTTTGAAAAGTAGAGCTTTATAACTCAAATAAAATAAAAAAGCCGAGTTGAATTTTCAACTCGGCTTTTTTATTAGCGGGGTGTTATGTTAAGCAGCGTTCACATTATAGAACGTAAGCATATTTTGATAGAAGCTTAGATTTCCTAAATCGTCTTCGAGGCAAGATTTTAAAAATTCTTCATAACTAGTATATTGTACAACGACACTTGTGTATTGCCCTTCTTTAACCATTAATTTTAAATGAATTTCATTTTTCACTTTATCGTTATTCACTTCTAAAGCTCCAAAATGTTTTTTAATAAGGGCTTGCTGAAATTTCTCTAATTTGGGTGTAGATTGGGTACAGCTAAAATGAATTAGGTTATTCATTTCTTGTAAAATGGCGTTGTCATTATAAGTAGTTTTCATAGCATTAATTTTTATAACACTATAAATTTAAATCATAATCTGTTAAAGATGTTTTAATAAAATGTTGATTAGTAAATAATTAACTACTGTTGGCTAAATTTTCACATTACTCGGGAAAATTTACCTGTATTGGAGTATTGCTAATTCTTAAATTATTTATGAAAGAAGTAGCATTAATAAATAGGGTGTTATTTAATTTAACTTTACCATAGTTTTCATGAAGATGACCAAAAATATGAAGCTTGGGTTGTTTTGTTTCAATAGTTTTTCTAAGGTAAGGACAGCCAACTTCTATTTGTTTGTTGGTTTCGTCTAAAATTCCTTTTGGCGGAGTGTGTGTAATCAAGATATCGGTGTTATCGGGAATTTTTTTCCAGTGTTGTTGTATTTCTTCCGCAGGTTTAGAAAAAGCCCAAGGTTCTTGATAAGGAATGTAGGGTGAGCCCCAAAAATGAATTCCTTCTAAAGTAACCTCGCTATCATTTAAATAAATTACATTTTCGGGTATAAGTTTTTCAAGTTCTGATGATGAAATATGCTCTAGGTAAAAATCGTGATTTCCGGCAATGCAAATTTTGTAGGTAAACGGCAGCTGAGAAAACCACTCAAAAAAATCTTCTAATTCTCTTTTGGTTCCTGCTTCAGTTAAATCGCCGGCATGAATGATTAGATCGCCACTTGCAGGCAAACTTAATCGATCATGAAAATTATGAGTATCAGAAATGCAGGTAATTTGCATAGTTAGGTTGGCGCAATTTGAAGACGAAGGTAAGTTATTGTGCTTTCTTGGCTTTCTTTTTCATTACCTTTTTCTCTCTACGGTCGTCGTCAGGTAATAATCTATTTGAAATTTTAATGACCAATGCGCAAACAATAAATGCGCTTAAGATGAAAAAAAGAAATCTTGCTAGTAAACTTTCACTAATAGCCAAGCTATAAATGCCCAAAGTAATTTCGGCAGCAATAAATAGTATAAAAATGAAAAACTTGGCGAACATAGATTTATTTGCTTTTTACAAATATAATAGGAAGAGGCGTTTAAATTCACTGTTTACAGTAATTTAGCGCAAATTTAACTAGCTTGATAAAGTTAAGTTAGATTTTAAGTTAAAAACTCTTAAAAGGTAAATACCGCATTAAGATTAGTGATAAATTACGTTTCTAAATAAGAAGATACGTGAAAAAAACCATTGCTATAATTAGTGTTTTTCTACTTTTAATTGCCGGCTATTTTGTGGCGCAATTAGTTGCTAAAAATAAAATTGAAAAGACCTTAGCTAAAGAAATTGAATTTAAAGAAGTGAGTGTTAATCTTCTTGGTGGCAAGGTTGAAGTGCTTCAGGCGAAATACGATAAGAACGCTAAATCGCTAATTACCGATAAAATTGAAGTGAACGGTTTTAGTTATTACCAGTTTCTTGTGAATAATAAAATTGAAGTCGACGAGTTGCTGGTGAACGATGTTGAAGTGGTGATGACTTCAGCTTCAAAAAAAGATGCTAACCAACAAAACTCTAAAAGTAATTTTGATAAAGAAGTTGTGGTGAAAAATGTAAATGTAAACGGAACGTTCAGGTTTCAGCAAGATTCACTTCGAACTTTAAAAGTTCAGCATTTCGATGTCGCGATAGATTCTTTAGGTTTGAATAGTAAAACGCTAAAAGAAACCATTCCTTTTCAGTATAAAGATTATAAAATTCAGATTAATAAAATTGCATATACGGTAAATCAACTTCAGGATGTAATGGTAAAGGAAGCGTTGATTCAGCCTTCAGTAATCACATTTAATACAATTGAATATAAACCTCGTTTTTCAAGAGAAAAGTATGTTGAAGTGATTCCGTACGAAAAAGATTTAATGAATCTTAAGATGAAGCAATTGCAGATCAACGATTACGATTATTCAATTACTGAAGATTTTAAGCTTTTTGCGGCTCGTTATATTGAGTTAGATAGTTTAGATTTTTCGATCTATAGAGATAAAACCGTTCGAGACGATACGCGCGAAAAAGATTTGTATAGTAAAATGCTTCGGGAGATGAAGTTGAAATTAGCTATCGATAGTGTGAAAGTAAAAAACACGCATCTAGAATATGAAGAGCTAATTCAAAAGAGCAGACCGCCGGGAAGAATATTTTTTGACGATTTAAATATGAATATTTACACCATTACCAATCAAAATTTAGATCGGGCAGATTTTCCGGAAACTAAAATTAATGTGAATACAAGTTTTATGGGGAAATCACCATTTAAGGTGGATTGGAATTTTAAGATCAACGACGAGAATGATGTCTTTACTATAAGCGGAAACTCATTTAATATTCCTGAAGGGTCAATTAATTCATTTTTTGCGCCCGCCATGGGAATGAAAACTCACGGAACGGTAAACGAGCTTTATTTCAATTTTAGAGGAAATAGCGATCAGGCAAGTGGTGATCTTCAAATTGCGTATGAAGATTTTAAGATCGATGCTTTAAAAAAAGGGAGTAACGAGAAAAATAAATTTTTAAGTGCGATCGTGAGCTTGGTGGTGAAGAAAGATTCTAAGGCTAACGGGGAAACAAAAGCAAATCCAGAAGCAGTAAAAAGAAATAAAACTAAATCTTTTTGGAACTACTTCTGGAAATGTTTAGAAGCCGGCCTTCGAGAGGCGGTTATGAAATTTTAAAAGTAATTACCGGTTTTTTAGAATGGTTCACTAAATCTTCGCTAACGCTACCGTTTAAGAAGTGAGCAAGCCCTTTTCTTCCGTGTGTGCTAATACCAATTAAATCTGCTTTCTTTTGAGCGGCAAATTTTAGAATACCTTTCTCAATAGATTCTGCATTGTAAACATTTAAAGTGTAATTAGTAAACTCGACACCTTCTAAGAATTCTTTCATCTTCTTTTCTAGGTATTCAGAAGTTTTAAATTTATTAGCCGTATTTATATAAACCAAGTGCATTTTAGCGCCAATGGCATCGGCAAATTTGGTAGCTTCAATAAAAGAGTTTTTTACGTGTGGTACAAAATCACAAGCAAAAATAAAGTCTTGCGTCTCTAAAATTGGCTTCTTTTCTTTAATAACTAATACAGGAATATCTGAGTTTCTAACTACTTTTTCTGTATTAGAGCCAATAAATACCTCTTTAATTCCGCTAGAACCATGCGATCCCATTACGATTAAATCGCAATCATTTTTTTGAGCTACCTCTTTAATGCCTTCAAAAGTTTCTTTAAAAAGCACGGTTTCGTATACAGGAATATCTTTTAAAAATGCTTTATCTTTAACTTCTTCAAATCTATTATGGGCAAGCTTCATAAAGTAAAGCGCTTCAGGAATATCGTTGTGAGTTCCTTCTATTAATCCGGCGTCTACTAAGCCAACAGGAAGCTCTAGCATGTGTAATAGGTAAATTTCGCTTCCGTACTTTTTTGCTATTTCTGCAGCTACTTCGAGTGCGTTGTTAGCCTGTTCAGAAAAGTCGGTTGGGACAAGAATTTTTTTCATTTTAAATGAATTTTAGATAGTTAATTATTCTTAGTATAAAGTTACGAATAATTTAGTTTTTAAATCAGATTTCTAAACTCAAAAATTATTACTATATTTGCAATCAGAAGTTAATGATTAATTCGAGGGGACATAAAGTCCCCTCTTTTTATAAATGTTTTCATGCTAGAACAAGAAGTAAGAAGATTAATAGAAGAAGCTTTAGAAGAAAACCCATCTTTATTTTTAATTGAATTTGAAATTAAAGGTGATAATCAAATTTTAGTGGTTATCGATGGTGATAAAGGCGTTTCTGTTAACGATTGCATCGAAGTAAGTCGAAAAATTGAGCACAATCTCGATCGAGATGAGCAAGATTTTTCATTAGAAGTAACTTCTGCCGGTGCAGCTTCTCCTTTAGCAATGCCAAGACAATTCAAAAAGAATGTAGGCAGAAAGTTAAGCGTGAAAACAGAAGAGCAGCAATTTGAAGCAAAGCTTGAAGAAGCAAATGATGAGGAGATCACATTGCGTTGGAAGGCGAGAGAACCTAAACCTGTAGGTAAGGGTAAAGTAACTGTAAATAAGGAGGCTGTGTTGGAATACGCAGATATTGTAGAAGCAAAAGTGATGATAACATTTTAACCTAATTTTGATATGGAAAATATCGATTTAATTAATTCTTTTTCAGAATTTAAAGACGATAAATTAATAGATCGTGTAACGCTAATGGCGATTTTGGAAGATGTATTTAGAAATGCACTGAAGAAGAAATTTGGAGAAGATGATAATTTTGATATAATTATAAACCCTGATAAAGGAGATTTAGAAATTTGGAGAAATAGAGTTGTAGTGGCCGATGGTGAAGTTGAAGATGAAAATCAAGAAATTTCACTTACCGCAGCAAGAAAAATTGAACCAGATTTTGAAGTAGGAGAAGATGTTTCTGAAGAAGTAAAACTTATAGACTTAGGAAGAAGAGCAATTTTAGCATTAAGACAAAACCTTATTTCTAAAATTCACGAGCACGACAATACTAATGTTTATAAGCAATTTAAAGAGTTGGAAGGCGAAATTTACGCAGCAGAAGTTCATCACATTCGTCATCGTGCAATTATTTTGTTAGATGATGAAGGGAACGAGCTGGTAATGCCAAAAGACAGACAAATCCCTTCAGATTTCTTTAGAAAAGGAGAAAATGTTAGAGGAGTCATCGAAAGTGTTGAGTTAAAAGGTAACAAGCCCGTAATCATCCTTTCTAGAACTGCTCCGGTTTTCTTAGAAAAGTTATTTGAACAAGAAATCCCAGAAGTTTTTGACGGTTTAATTACGGTTAAAAGAGTAGTAAGGATTCCTGGTGAAAAAGCAAAAGTAGCAGTAGATTCTTATGATGATAGAATCGATCCTGTAGGAGCTTGCGTCGGGATGAAGGGTTCTCGTATTCACGGTATCGTGAGAGAATTAGGGAACGAAAATATAGATGTAATCAATTACACAACCAATAATCAACTGTTAATTACAAGAGCATTAAGTCCTGCAAAAGTAATGTCAATAAAAATTGACGACGAAAACATGACAGCTCAAGTAATGTTGAAGCCGGAAGAAGTTTCAAAAGCAATTGGTCGCGGTGGTCACAATATTAGACTGGCCGGTCAATTAACAGGCTACGAAATAGACGTGTATAGAGATGGTGAAGCAGATGAAGATGTAGAACTTAAAGAGTTTGCAGACGAGATCGATGCTTGGGTAATTGAAGAGTTTTCAAGAATTGGTTTAGATACCGCAAAAAGTATTCTTGAAAAAGATGTAGACGATTTAGTTAAAATTACAGACCTGGAAGAAGAAACTATTAGAAATGTGATCCAGGTGCTGAAAGAAGAATTTGAAGATTAATTATTTATTAAAATACTTAATCAAATAATTAAAGAATAAGAGGTTAATTTAGAGGCAATTTATGGCTGAAGCAAAACAAATGCGATTAAATAAGGTATTGCGCGAATTCAATATTTCTTTAGACCGTGCGGTAGAATTTCTATCGGCACAAGGCTATGATATTGATGCGCGCCCTACTACTAAAATTTCAGATGAAGTTTACAAAGTCTTGTTTGAGAAATTTCAAACAGATAAGAGTAAAAAGGTAGCTTCAAAAGAAGTTAGTGAAGAGCGCAAAAAAGAAAAAGAAGAACTCCGTATGGCTCGAGAAAAAGAGCAGCAGGAGAAACTTCGAAAGCTAGAAGAAGAGCGTAAGAAGAAGGAAGAGGAAGAGCGTATTGTAAAGGCTAAAAATAAACTAGAAGGACCTAAACAAGTAGGTAAGATCGATCTAGATAAAAATAAAAAGCCTAATAGACCTGAAGCGAAGAAAGAGGAAAACGCAAGGCCAAAGCAGCAAGAAGAAAAGCCTGCTAAAGCTCAAGATAAGCCAGAAGCTTCAAAGTCAGGAGAGTCAAAATCTGCAGATAAAAAACCTGTAGATGCTTCAGCTAAAAAAGAAACTGAAAAATCTGCGGAATCTCAAGAAGAAGATCGTTTAGAGACAAAATATCAGAAACTAAACGGCCCCAACTTTACCGGAGAAAAGATCGACCTTAGCAAATTCAAAAAACCGGCGAAGAAAAAAGACGATAAGAAAGACGATAAGTCGAATGCTGCGAATAAGAAAAAGCGTCGTAGAAGAATAAGCAAGGATAACAATACTAATTCTGGAGGTAACAGAAAAGGAAACTTCAATAAAGGTAACAAGCGTCGTAGACCGGCAGCTGTTAAGAAAGAAGAGCCTACAGAAGAAGAAGTACAAAAACAAGTAAGAGAAACTTTAGAAAAACTTCAAGGGAAGTCTTCTAAAGGTAAAGGTGCTAAATATAGAAGAGATAAAAGAGATCAGCATCGTCAAAAGTCTGAAACAGAACAAGCACAACAAGAACAAGAAAGCAAAACATTAAAAGTAACCGAGTTCGTTACCGTTAGTGAAGTTGCAACGATGATGGATGTGCCGGTAACTAAGGTGATCTCTGCTTGTATGTCTTTAGGAATGATGGTGACGATGAATCAGCGTTTAGATGCTGAAACCTTATCTATTGTTGCTGAAGAATTTGGTTACGAGGTAGACTTTGTAACTTCAGATATTGAAGAGTCTATTGAAGTTGAGCAAGACAATCCTGAAGATTTAGTTGGTCGAGCGCCTATTGTTACGGTAATGGGTCACGTAGATCACGGTAAAACTTCATTACTAGATTATATTCGTAAAGAGAATGTAATTGCCGGTGAGAGCGGTGGTATCACACAGCATATCGGAGCCTACGGAGTAGAATTAGATAATGGCGAAAAGATCGCTTTCTTAGATACTCCAGGTCACGAGGCCTTTACAGCGATGAGAGCACGTGGTGCGCAAGTAACCGATATTGCAGTAATCGTAATTGCAGCAGATGACGATGTGATGCCGCAAACAAAAGAGGCAATTTCTCACGCGCAAGCAGCGGGAGTACCAATTGTATTTGCAATTAATAAAACAGATTTACCGACCGCTAATCCAGAGAAGATTAAAGAGAAGTTAGCTTCGATGAATCTTTTAGTAGAAGATTGGGGAGGTAAAGTTCAATCCCAAGATATTTCAGCTAAAAAAGGAGATGGCGTTAAAGAGCTTTTAGAGAAAGTCTTACTAGAGGCAGAGCTTCTAGAGCTTAAAGCAAATCCTAATAAATTAGCTAGTGGAGCGGTTGTAGAAGCGTTCTTAGATAAAGGTAGAGGTTATGTTTCTACGATTTTAGTACAAGCAGGTACGTTAAAGATCGGAGATTACGTATTAGCCGGTACTACAAGTGGTAAGATCAAGGCGATGCACGATGAGCGTGGTAACGATGTAAAAGAAGCAGGTCCGTCAACACCGGTATCGATCTTAGGTTTAGATGGTGCGCCACAAGCTGGAGATAAATTCCAGGTGATGGAAGACGAGCGTGAAGCTAAAGATATCGCTTCTAAGCGTACGCAGCTTCAACGTGAGCAAAGTGTGAGAACGCAACGTCACATTACCTTAGATGAAATTGGAAGACGTATTGCACTTGGTGACTTTAAAGAGCTGAACATTATCTTAAAAGGTGATGTTGATGGTTCTGTGGAGGCATTAACTGATAGTTTCCAAAAACTTTCTACAGAAGAAATTCAGGTGAATATTATTCATAAAGGAGTTGGTGCGATTACAGAAAGTGATGTGTTGCTAGCTTCAGCATCAGATGCGATCATTATCGGATTTAACGTGCGTCCTGCAGGAAATGCAAATCAGGTAGCAGATCATGAAGAGATCGATATTAGAACGTATTCGATTATTTACGATGCGATCAATGATCTTAAAGATGCGATGGAAGGAATGCTTTCTCCAGAGTTGAAAGAAGAAGTGACCGGTAATGCTGAAATTAGAGAAACCTTTAAGATCTCTAAAATCGGAACCATTGCAGGTTGTATGGTAACTAGTGGGAAGATCTATAGAAACAGTAACATTAGATTAATTCGTGAAGGTGTGGTAATTTACACTGGAGTATTAGCTTCATTAAAGCGTTTTAAAGACGATGTGAAAGAAGTTTCTAAAGGTTACGATTGTGGTATGCAAGTGAAAAATTACAACGACATTAAAGAAGGCGATGTAATTGAAGCGTTCCAAGAAGTAGAAGTGAAGAAAAAACTTAAATAAGAGTTTTTAATTATAAATAAAAAAGCGGCTTGAAAATTTCAAGCCGCTTTTTTTATGCGTCAATGTTAGTTATTTATTAAGGTTTAAATATAATGGCGCTTTTAAAGTCTTTTTTCAGCTTTACGAAAGCGCGCTCTGCTTCCAAGCGATTTCTGAAGTCGCCAACCCAAACTTTATAATTAGGTGTTTCAAAAACGATGTCTGAGCGCCATTCGCTATAAGTCGTTTCAAACTCTTTCTTTACTTTATTGGCTTCATTTAAATTTGAGCCATAAAACAGCTGAATTTTATAACGTTCGTTAAGTGTATTGTTCTCGACCATTTTTGCTTTTAAAACAACAAGTTCTTGTATTAGCGGATCGGCTTCGATGGAAGTTTGTGCGTTTAACTTTGAGTTGCTAAAAATAAATAAGCAAGTCGCTGCAAATAAGCCGGGTATAATGTTAAATTTATTTTTCATTTTTCAGTGTTTTTTACAAAAATAGAACTAATTGTGAACTTCATCTCAAATTTCTTTATTTAGAAATATTATAAATTAGCTATTAACAATACTGTAACATTCCTAAAATCATCTTTAAGTATTACTTTTGTCGTTGAAATTTACGGTCTAATAAGAGTTTTTTAAGCTAACTAATTCATTATAAAAACCGTACCAAACTAAGATGTTAATTCAGCTGTAATATGGAAAAGGTGAATACCCGCCATTCAATTTCAAGAATACTACTTCTATTACTAGTAGTTTTATTTTCGTTTTCACAAAACTTAATCGCTCAAGAAGAAGCGGCTTCAGCCGAGCAGGAACAATCTGCGGAAGGCGGAGATCAGGAAGCTGCTGTGGCGGCAACTGGTGGTGATGCTGCTGCGGGAAAAGAATTGTTTAATTCTCTTTGTGCTTCTTGTCATAAAAGATATAAGAGATCTACTGGTCCTGCGTTAAATGGAGTGACCGATAGACGCGAGACAGATTGGTTGTATCGTTGGATTAAAAATAGTCAGGCTATGATTGCTGAAGGTGATCCTGAAGCGGTGGCTATTTATGAAGAATTTAATCAAACGGCAATGACTCCGTTTCCTCAACTTTCTAATGAGGATATTGATAATATTTTAGCTTATGTAGAGCAGCCAAAACCAGAGCCTCAAGCGCAAGCTCAGATTCCTGGTGATGGAGGTAAATCTTCAGGTTCTGGAGTTTCAAACGATATTATTTTAGGTGTTCTTGCTTTTGTGTTGTTATTGTTAATCGTTGTTCTTGTTTTAGTGAATAAAACATTGAATAGATTTGCGACGGCAAGCGGAGTTGAATTACCGGTTACTGAAAAAAGAAAGCCGATCTGGAAAGCTTTTGTTGAGAATCAATTCTTAGTATTGGTTACTTCTGTGTTCTTGCTTTTAGCGGGAGGTTATTTTGCGTATGGTTATTTAATGCAGGTTGGTGTAGATCAAGGTTATCAACCGGTTCAGCCAATTCATTATTCGCATAGAATTCACGCAGGAGATAATGAGATCGATTGTAAGTACTGTCACTCTTCTGCTCGAGTAAGTAAAACATCTGGTATTCCTTCGTTAAATGTTTGTATGAACTGTCATAAATCAATTAGTGAGGTTGCAGATGCTTCTAATCCTAATTCTTCAGTAACGGAAGAATATTCAAAAGAATTTTATGATGGTGAGATCCAGAAGTTGTATGAAGCGACTGGTTGGGATCCTGCTACGCAATCATATACCGGTGAAACAAAGCCTGTAAAATGGGTGAGAATTCACAACCTTCCAGACTTTGCTTACTTCAATCACTCGCAGCACGTATCTGTAGCTGGAGTTGCTTGTCAAGAATGTCACGGTCCTGTAGAGGAGATGGAGGTGATGTATCAATATTCTCCATTAACAATGGGTTGGTGTATTAACTGTCACAGAGAAACAAACGTGAAAATGGAGGGTAATGAATATTACGAGAAAATTCACGATGAGTTATCTAAAAAATATGGTGTTGAAACATTAACGGCGGCTCAAATGGGTGCGTTAGAATGTGGAAAATGTCACTACTAATAAATTAAATAAGAAGCTAATTCTATATAATAATATGTCATCAAACAAGAAATACTGGAAAAGTGTTGAGGAGCTAAAGGAAAATAGCCCTATTGTTGAGACGCTTCAACAGAACGAGTTTGTAGAAGAAATTCCTACAGATGAGTTTTTGGGTGATAAAGACTCTTTAGAGAGTTCTTCTACGTCAAGAAGAGACTTTTTAAAGTTTGTTGGTTTCAGTACTGCGGCTGCATCTCTTGCGGCTTGTGAAGGTCCTGTGACTAAATCTATTCCTTACGTAGTTCAGCCGGAAAGAATCGTTCCTGGTGTGGCTAATTACTATGCTACTACAATTGCAGACGGTTTCGATTTTTCAAGTGTGTTGGTTAAGACGAGAGAAGGTCGACCAATTAAGATTGAAAATAATAAATTGGCTAGTGCTACCTCAAATGCTAATGCAAGAGTTCATGCTTCTGTATTGTCGTTATACGATAATCAGCGAGTGAAAAGACCAATGGTGAATGGTGAAGCTGTTTCTTGGGAAGAGTTTGATAGAGGAGTTAGTCAAAAATTAAATGCAGTAGGTGGTAAGCAGATCGTGTTGTTAACGCAAACATTTGCAAGTCCTTCTACTTCTAAGTTAATAAAAGAATTTTCTTCAAAATATAATAATGTTAAGCATGTAACTTATGATGCGGTTTCAGAAAATGCAGTTTTAGATGCGTTTGAAGCTAAATTTGGTTACCGTGCAATGCCTAATTACGATTTTTCTAAAGCTGAAACAATTGTTTCTGTTGGTGCAGATTTCTTAGGAGATTGGCAAGGCGGAGGTTTTGAAGCTGGTTATGCGAAAGGTAGAGTTCCTCAAGAAGGAAAAATGTCTCGTCATATTCAGTTTGAATCAAATATGTCTTTAGCGGGTGCGAATGCAGATAAGAGAATTGCGGTTTCTCCATCAAAACAAAAAGCGGTTTTAGCAGCGCTTTACGGTTATGTTGCAGGGGGAGCAAGTAATAAACTTTCTGCGGAATTGGATGATGTTGTAGTTAAAGCGAAAGAGCAGTTAAGAAGAGCGGGTAGTAAAGCGGTTGTGATTTGTGGTCTTCAAGATGTAGATGCACAATTACTTACAATGGCGATTAATGAAGCTTTAGGTAGTGAGGTAATGGATACTCAGAATCCTAAAATGTCTCGCCAAGGAAATAATAAAGAAGTGATGGCTTTACTTTCTGAAATGAATTCAGGAAATGTTGGGGCGTTACTAATGGCAGGAGTTAATCCTGTATATTCTTTACCTAATGCAGATGAATTTAAAGCTGCGTTAGACAATGTAGATTTCAAACTTTCTTTTGCTATGAAAGAAGATGAAACTGCAAAATTATGTGATTATGTTGCGGCAGCTCCTCATTATTTAGAGAGTTGGGGTGATATTCAAATTACTAAGAATAATGTGAGTTTAATGCAGCCTACAATTAAGCCGCTTTTTGATACAAGACAGTTTCAGGAGGCTTTATTAAAGTGGGTAGGTAACGATACTTCATATTATAAATACATTAAAGAAACTTGGAGTGGTAATCTAGGTGGTAAGTCTTGGGAAGATGCGTTGCACGATGGTTCTTTTGACTCTTCAATGCCAGTAGAAACTACAGAATTTGCCGCCGCAGCACCGAGTGCTTCCTCTTCAGCTTCTAGACTTTTACAAAATTCAGGAGAAGGTTTGGAATTAATGTTGTATACAAATACAGCATTAGGTAATGGAGAACAGGCGAATAACCCTTGGTTGCAGGAATTACCAGATCCTATTACTCGAGTTTCTTGGGATAACTATTTAACTGTTTCGAAAGCAGATGCAGATCGTTTAGAATTATGGAACGAGAATGTTGCTAACGGTGCTTTAGATGGTTGTTATGTAAATGTAAAGGTTGGCGATAAGACAGTTAAAAATGTTCCTGTTCTTATTCAGCCGGGTCAAGCAAAAGGTTCTGTTGGTTTAGCGTTAGGTTATGGTAAACGTGAGGCGATTCAGGAAGAAATGCAAACCGGTGTAAATGCTTATCCTTTATACCAAGATTTTAATAACGTACAAAAAGTAAGTATTGAAAAGACTGGCGGAAGACATGAATTTGCTTGTGTTCAGTTGCATAATACCTTAATGGGTAGAGGCGATGTTGTGAAAGAAACGACTCTTGAAATTTTCAATACAAAAGATAAACATGTTTGGAATAGTGTTCCTGAAGTTTCATTAAATCATGAGGAAGTTCCTGTAACTTCACCTGAAGTTGATTTATGGGATGAGTTTGATAGAACTGTTGGGCACCATTTTAATCTTTCTATAGACTTGAATGCTTGTACCGGTTGTGGTGCTTGTGTGATCGCTTGTCATAGTGAAAATAACGTGCCTGTTGTTGGTAAGTCTGAAGTAAGACGAAGCCGTGATATGCACTGGTTAAGAATTGACCGTTATTATTCTTCGGAAGATACCTTTGCAGAAGATAATGAGAAGAAAGAGAATTTTGACGGATTAGGGGATTCGCTTTCTGGATTTGGAGAGTTAGAAGAAGCTGCGCAAGAAAATGTACAGGTAGTATTCCAGCCGGTAATGTGTCAGCACTGTAATCACGCTCCTTGTGAAACTGTTTGTCCTGTTGCGGCAACATCACACGGTCGTCAAGGTCAAAACCATATGGCTTATAACAGATGTGTAGGTACAAGATATTGTGCAAACAACTGTCCTTATAAAGTGCGTCGTTTCAACTGGTTCTTATATAATAAGAATGATGAATTCGATTACCATATGAACAACGACTTAGGTAGAATGGTCTTAAATCCTGATGTAGTAGTGCGTTCTCGTGGTGTAATGGAAAAATGTTCTATGTGTATTCAAATGACACAGAAAACTATTCTAGATGCAAAACGTGAAGGTCGTGAGATCAAGGATGGTGAATTCCAGACGGCTTGTTCTGCTGCTTGTGAATCTGGTGCAATGGTGTTTGGAGATATTAATGACAAAGAGAGCGAAGTACACGAGTTAAAGCAAAGTGATAGAATGTATCATTTATTAGAGCATATTGGTACAAAGCCAAATGTATTCTATCATACAAAAGTTAGAAACACTTCAGAAGTATAAAAGTTAATTAAAGAATCAATTATAAATCATTATGTCTCATTACGAAGCACCTATAAGAAAGCCTTTAGTTACCGGAGATAAGTCTTATCATGATGTAACATTAGATGTTGCAGCGCCGGTAGAAGGTAAGGCAAACAAGTCTTGGTGGATTGTATTTTCAATTTCCTTAGTGGCTTTCCTATGGGGAATAGGTTGTATTATTTATACCGTATCTACCGGTATTGGTACTTGGGGTCTTAACAAAACAGTTGGTTGGGCCTGGGATATTACCAACTTTGTATGGTGGGTAGGTATCGGTCACGCAGGTACACTAATTTCTGCGGTACTATTATTATTCCGCCAAAAATGGAGAATGGCAATTAACAGATCTGCTGAGGCGATGACCATTTTCTCGGTTGTTCAAGCAGGATTGTTCCCGGTAATTCACATGGGTAGACCTTGGTTAGCTTATTGGGTATTACCAATTCCGAACCAATTTGGTTCACTTTGGGTGAACTTTAACTCTCCATTACTTTGGGATGTATTCGCGATTTCAACTTATCTTTCTGTTTCGTTAGTATTCTGGTGGACAGGTTTACTTCCAGATTTCGCGATGATTCGTGATCGTGCTGTTAAACCATTTCAGAAAAGAATATATTCTATCCTTTCATTTGGATGGTCTGGTAGAGCTAAAGATTGGCAACGTTTTGAAGAAGTATCTTTGGTACTCGCAGGTTTAGCAACGCCACTTGTACTTTCTGTACACACGATTGTATCTTTTGACTTTGCAACATCGGTAATCCCGGGATGGCATACCACGATTTTCCCTCCTTACTTCGTTGCTGGGGCAATTTTCTCAGGATTCGCAATGGTAAATACCTTGTTGATCATTATGAGAAAAGTTTCTAACCTAGAAAACTATATCACGACTCAACATATCGAATTAATGAACATTGTAATTATGATTACAGGTTCTATTGTTGGGGTGGCTTATATTACAGAGTTGGTTATTGCTTGGTATTCTGGAGTAGAATTTGAGCAATATGCATTCTTAAACAGAGCGACAGGACCTTACTGGTGGGCTTACTGGTCAATGATGACTTGTAACGTATTCTCGCCTCAGTTTATGTGGTTCCCTAAATTAAGAAGAAGTATTATGTTCTCTTTCTTTATCTCGATTGTGGTAAATATTGGTATGTGGTTTGAGCGTTTCGTGATTATCGTAACATCATTACACAGAGATTACCTGCCGTCTTCTTGGACGATGTTCTCTCCAACTTTCGTAGATATCGGAATATTTGTAGGTACTATTGGTTTCTTCTTTGTATTATTCTTATTGTATGCAAGAACCTTCCCGGTAATTGCGCAAGCAGAGGTAAAAACAATATTGAAATCTTCAGGTGAAAAGTATAAGAAGTTAAGAGCTGAACACGGTGACGACACTAAACTTTACGATCCTGTGATTGGAGAACCAAAGATGAATATCGAGAGTAACAATACTCAAACTGGTAATAATAACTAATCTGCTTTATTGCTGATTGAAAAAATAAATAATTAATCAAGATGTCTTCAAAAGTATTACACGCTATATATACCGATGACGATTTGCTTATGCAAGCCGTAAAGCAAACCAGAGAGGCTCGTTATCATATTGAAGAGGTTTATACTCCTTTTCCTGTACACGGATTAGATAAAGCTATGGGCTTAGCGCCAACACGATTAGCGATAACTTCATTCTTGTATGGTTTAGTAGGTTTAACGGTTGCAGCTACAATGATGAACTTTATCATGATTGAAGACTGGCCTCAAAACATTGGTGGTAAACCAAGTTTCAGTTTCATTGAAAACTTACCGGCTTTCGTGCCTATTATGTTTGAGTTAACGGTATTTTTTGCAGCTCACTTAATGGTAATTACTTTTTATATGAGAAGTAAATTATGGCCTTTTAAAGAAGCAGAAAACCCAGACGTAAGAACTACCGATGACCATTTCTTAATGGAAGTTGATGTAGCTAACCACGACGTTGAAACCATGTCTAAGTTCCTAGGAGATACAGGAGCAATAGAAATAAAATTAATACACAAATAAACTTTTATGAAGCGTTTATTTAACATAGGATTGTTGTTAGTCTCTGCATCATTAGCGGTAGGTTGTTTCAATAAAGACGATCGTAACTATCAGTATTTTCCTAATATGTATGAATCTGTAGGTTACGAAGCTTACGGTAGTTATGAAACTTTTGAAAACTCTCAAGAAGCAAAGTTACCGGTAGAGGGTACGATTCCTAGAGGATGGAAGCCTTACGGTTATGAAGATTCTAATGATGGTTACCAAAATGCAAAAGCAAACTTAAGTAATCCTCTTCCTTATACAGAAGATAATGTAAATGAAGGGAAAGCTTTATATACCATTTACTGTGCAATTTGTCACGGTGATAAAGGTGATGGTAAAGGTACTTTATCACAAAGAGAAAAAATATTAGGTATTCCGGCTTATAATGATGCTGGTCGTGCCATTACAGAAGGTAGTGTTTACCACGTAATGTATTACGGTTTAAATACGATGGGTTCTTATGCTGCGCAAATTAGCGAGAAAGAACGTTGGCAGATTAACCATTATGTAATGGATTTAAAACGTCAATTAAACGGAGATCCTAAAAGAGAATTCGTTAGTGAAGAAGAAGCAGAATTAAACACGCTTGTTGAAAATACAGACGCTACAGAAGAAATGTCTGCGGAAGAACATCGTGAAGATAATCACGCTGCTGAAACTCACGAAGAAGAAACTACAGAAGGTGAACAAGAAAACACTGAAGTAAATTAATAGTAAGAATTAAACTGCATTAGATATATTAGTATGTACACGCTATCTAGTAAATTAAAATTAACAGCAATAATCTTTATCGTAGTTGGTGCTATAGGAATGATTTACGGTTTTTTAGCTGCACCTTCAAGTATTGAAGAGGTTGAAAAAATCATTGCTGAACAAGAAGCTCATCACGGAGGTGATCACGGTGAAACTGCTCAAATCCAAGATCACGCTAACGAAGGTCATCATGAAGTCCAAGCAGAACACGCAGAAGGTCACGGTGGGCACGAGGCTGCAGAAGGAGAACACGAATCTTCACACGCAGAACATTTATTACATCAATTACAAAACAAACCTTGGGCGGCAACTTATGTCGCTGCATTCTTTTTCTTTATGATCGCATTAGGTGCTTTAGCCTTTTATGCTATTCAGTATGCAGCACAAGCAGGTTGGTCTCCGGTTTTATATCGAGTTATCGAGGCAATTACCGCTTACCTTTTACCGGGTAGTTTAATTGTATTACTACTATTAGTTTTATCTGGTTTCCACTTCAACCATTTATTTGTTTGGATGGATCCTGAAGTTGTAAAACATGATGAATTAATTCAAGGTAAGTCTTCATATTTAAATGTTCCTTTCTTTTTAATTAGAGCGGTGATCTATATCGCAGGATGGAATATCTTTAGATTCTTATTAGTAAGAAATTCAAGAAGGCACGACGAGGCAGATCATAACAGATGGTTCAAACAAAGTTTTAAACTTTCTGCAGGATTCTTGGTTTTCTTTATCGTAACAGAGTCTATGATGTCTTGGGATTGGATTATGAGTGTTGACCCGCACTGGTATAGTACGTTATTCGGGTGGTATGTATTCGCTAGCTTATTTGTATCTGCAATTACAACTATCGCTTTAATTACTATTTTCTTAAAGAGTAGAGGTTACTTAGAATATGTAAATAATAGCCACATTCACGATTTAGCTAAATTTATGTTTGGTATTAGTATTTTCTGGACATACTTATGGTTCTCTCAATTTATGTTGATCTGGTACTCAAATATTCCTGAAGAGGTAACTTATTTCATTACACGTATAGAAGATTATAACTTACCATTCTTCGGTATGTTAGTATTAAACTTCATTTTCCCATTACTAGTGTTAATGAATAGTGATTACAAACGTGTAAACTGGTTCGTAGTAATGGCAGGGATTGTTATTCTAGTAGGTCATTACATCGATATCTATAATATGATTATGCCGGCAACGGTTGGAGAATCTTGGTTTATAGGTATACCAGAAATTAGCGCAGTATTATTCTTTGGAGGTCTGTTTATCTTTGTAGTGTTTAGTGCATTAACTAAAGCACCATTGTTAGCGAAGAGAAACCCTTATATTGAAGAAAGTAAGCATTACCATTATTAATAAATTTGTATTAAAGAAGATATTATCACAATGACTGTATTTTTAATCATAGTAGTTATAGCACTCTTAGGGGTTACATTTTGGCAGATGTCCAAAATACTTAAACTGTCTAAAACAGGACACGAAGATTCTACCCAAGTAGCTAATGATAATGATAATAAGAATCAAGGCTATTTAATGCTTGGTTTTGTAGTGTTCCTTTACATATTCATGATTTATAGCTTTTGGGCTTGGGGAGACTTTTACCTTCCAGAACCTGCATCTGCGCACGGTGTAGATTATGACCGTTTAATGTTTATCTCTATCGGTTTAATTATGACCGTTCAGGTAATCACTCAATTTTTACTTTACTTTTTCGCTTATAAATATAAAGGAGCTAAAGGTCAACGAGCTTTATTTTATGCAGATAACGATAAGTTAGAATTCATTTGGACAATTATCCCGGTTATTGTATTAGCAGGTTTAATTATCTACGGATTGTTTACTTGGTCTGATATTATGAATGTTGAAGAAGATGAAGACACATTAGTAGTTGAAATATACGCATACCAATTTGGATGGAAAGCTAGATACTCAGGAGACGATAATACCTTAGGGAAAGCAAACGTTCGTTTTATTGAAGGAACTAACATTGTAGGTATCGATAAAAGCGATAGCTATGCGAAAGATGATAAAGTAACTACAGAGTTACACTTACCGGTAGATAGACCAGTATTATTCAAGTTTAGATCGCAAGATGTATTGCACTCCGCATACTTCCCATTCTTTAGAGCTCAGATGAACGTAGTTCCTGGAATGATTACACAATTCAGTTTTACACCAACCATCACTTCAGAAGAGATGAGAAATTCAGAATTTATGGTTGAAAAAGTAAATGAATTAAATCAAATTAGAAAAGAGCGCAGTAAAGAATTAGTAGCTAACGGTGACGTAGCACTAGATCCTTACGAATTCGAATATTACCTTTTATGTAATAAAATTTGTGGTATTTCTCACTTTAATATGCAAATGAAAATAGTGGTTGAAGAAGAAGAAGATTTCAATTCTTGGATCGCTGAGCAAGAGTCTTTCGGAGAGACTCTTAAGAAAGAGGAAGAACAGAAAGTATCAAGCAATAACTAAAAAGCAATATAAAGAATAGATATGTCAGCAACAGCAAATGCAACAGTAGCTCAAGATCATCACGGTCACGATGATCATGGACATCATCATAAAGAAACTTTTATTACCAAGTACATTTTTAGCCAAGATCACAAAATGATTGGTAAGCAGTTCTTAATTACCGGTTTGGTAATGGGAACAATAGGTATTTTAATGTCTATTTTATTCAGAATACAATTAGCTTGGCCAGAAGAAGCCTCTTGGGTATTCGAATTATTTTTAGGAGATAAATATGCTACCGATGGCGTGATGAATCCTGATGCTTATTTAGCATTAGTAACTATTCACGGTACGATTATGGTATTCTTCGTGCTTACTGCAGGTTTAAGTGGTACGTTTAGTAACTTACTTATTCCGTTGCAAATTGGAGCTAGAGATATGGCTTCAGGGTTTATGAACATGCTTTCTTACTGGATTTTCTTTTTATCTAGTGTAATTATGTTAAGTTCTTTATTTGTAGAGTCGGGACCGGCTTCTGCAGGTTGGACAATTTACCCTCCATTAAGTGCATTACCAGAAGCAATTCCTGGTTCAGGTACCGGGATGACCTTATGGTTAGTTTCAATGGCATTGTTTATTGCGCAGTCATTAATGGGATCGCTTAACTATATTGTAACTGTTATAAACTTAAGAACAGAAGGAATGTCGATGACGAGACTTCCGCTTACCATTTGGGCGTTATTTGTAACGGCTATCATTGGTGTGGTTTCGTTCCCGGTTCTTTTATCTGCAGCGTTAATGTTGATTATGGATAGAAGTTTTGGTACTTCATTTTTCTTAAGTGATATTTATATTAAAGGTGAAGTTTTAGCTCACCAAGGTGGTTCACCGGTATTATTTGAACACTTATTTTGGTTCTTAGGTCACCCAGAGGTTTATATTGTACTTCTTCCGGCATTAGGTATTACTTCAGAAGTTATTGCAACAAACTCACGTAAACCTATTTTTGGTTACCGTGCGATGGTTGCTTCTATCTTAGCAATTGCATTCTTATCGACAATTGTTTGGGGTCACCACATGTTCGTTTCAGGGATGAATCCATTCTTAGGTTCTGTATTTACATTTACAACCTTATTAATTGCAATTCCTTCAGCAGTAAAATCGTTTAACTACATTACCACCTTATGGAAAGGTAACTTGCAGATGAATCCTGGTATGCTATTCTCAATTGGTTTAGTTTCTACGTTCATTACAGGAGGTTTAACTGGGATTATCTTAGGAGATAGTACATTAGATATTAACGTTCACGATACGTATTTCGTAATTGCTCACTTCCATTTAGTAATGGGTATTTCTGCACTTTACGGTTTATTTGCCGGGGTTTACCATTGGTTCCCTAAAATGTTCGGTAGAATGTTGAATAAAAACTTAGGTTATGTTCACTTCTGGGTAACAGCAGTTGGAGCATATGGTGTTTTCTTCCCAATGCACTTTATCGGGATGGCAGGTTTACCAAGACGTTATTATACCAACACGAACTTTCCTTATTTTGATGATTTAGCAGATGTGAATGTGATCATTACTATTTTTGCGATCATCACGGCTTTAGTTCAGTTAGTGTTTATCTATAACTTTATTCACTCTATTTTCTTCGGAAAGAAAGCAACTCAAAACCCTTGGAATGCGACTACATTAGAATGGACAACACCGGTAGAACACATTCACGGAAACTGGCCTGGTAAAATACCTTCAGTATACCGTTGGTCTTACGATTATAGTAAATTAAATAAAGACGAAACAGATTATGTGATTGCGGGTCAAGATTTTATTCCGCAGAACGTTCCGCTTCAAAAAAACGAAGAAGAACTCAACCACTAATCTTTACAACAAGATATCAGAAAGCCTTTCCACTTCGGAAAGGCTTTTTCTTTATATTTGTAGTATGAACGAGAATCTAGATGCTAGTGGGGAAAACTTTTCTCCCGAAGAATTTGATATAGAAAGAGCTTTACGACCCTTAAGTTTCGATGATTTTGCCGGGCAAGATCAAGTTTTAGAAAACTTACAGGTCTTTGTAAAAGCGGCAAATCTTCGTGATGAGGCACTAGATCACACCTTGTTTCACGGCCCTCCGGGATTAGGTAAAACTACTTTAGCGCATATTTTAGCGAATGAATTAAATGCCGGTATTAAAGTTACGTCTGGACCTGTATTAGATAAACCTGGAGATTTAGCAGGATTGCTTACCAATTTAGATGAAAGAGATGTACTGTTTATAGATGAGATCCATCGTTTAAGTCCGGTGATCGAAGAGTATCTCTATTCTGCCATGGAAGACTTTAAGATCGATATCATGATCGAGTCGGGTCCAAATGCACGTTCGGTACAAATCAACTTGAATCCGTTTACTTTAGTGGGAGCAACAACACGTTCAGGTTTGTTAACAGCGCCAATGCGAGCTCGTTTTGGTATCTCTAGCCGATTACAATATTACACCACAGAATTACTTTCAGATATCATTCAACGAAGTGCTCATATTTTAAATGTTCCCATTACCATGGAAGCTGCTATAGAAATTGCAGGAAGAAGCCGTGGTACGCCTCGTATCGCAAATGCATTATTACGTCGAGTTCGCGATTTTGCCCAAATTAAAGGGAACGGTAAGATCGATATCGAAATTTCTAAATATGGACTCAAAGCCTTAAATGTAGATGCGCACGGTTTAGATGAAATGGATAATAAGATTTTAACCACCATCATCGAAAAATTTAAAGGCGGTCCCGTTGGCATCACGACGCTTTCTACAGCGGTAAGTGAAAGCGCAGAAACCATAGAAGAAGTTTATGAGCCTTTTCTTATTCAGCAAGGATTTATTGTGCGTACGCCAAGAGGTCGCGAGGTTACCGAAGCCGCTTATCGCCATTTAGGGAAAACGCGACACAATCCGCAAGGAGGTTTATTTTGAAAAATTCAGGTCACATACCCGAAGTTTCTGTCTTGCGTTTTTTAAAGCATGCGTCGAACATTATTGAAAATCCGCTTCCTTTTCACCTGAGAAACTTTAATCGTTTAGGTGACATTTTCAGACTGAAATTAGGTTTTGGGAATTCCGTAATTTTTTCTCGTAATCCTAAGATTGCGCAACATCTTCTTCAGAAGAACCAAAAAAACTATCATAAATCGCCGATCCAAACCAAAGATGTGGCTAAATATGTTGGTCACGGTTTATTGACAACCAATGGTGAACATTGGCAAAGACAACGTAAACTTATTCAGCCGGCTTTTCATAAAAAGCAATTAGAAAAGTTAATGGATAGTATTAATGCTGCAATTCAAACTGAAGTAAAGCGTATTGAAACCGATCAAGATTTCGATATTTTTCCGGTGTTTAACGACTTGGCTTTTCAAACCGTAGTGAAATCATTGTTTAGTAGTGCGGTGGGCGAAAAGGAAATTAACCGACTTCAGTTTATTACTGAAGCCGCACAAAAAATGTTGGTGAGCGAGTTGCGACAACCTTTTAAAAATTGGTGGTTCAGACTAAGTGGTAAAATTCAAAAACACCTCGATCTTACTGCTGAAGCTCGACAAATTCTGAAAAAGATTGTCGAAGAGCGCAAAAGATCTTCCGTTCGAGAAGACGATTTGCTCGATATGTTGCTCGATGCTCGTTACGAAGATGGTTCTGCGATGAGCGAAGACCAACTTTTAGATGAAATTCTTATTCTCTTTACAGCCGGTCACGAAACCACTTCAAATGCGTTGACGTTTACTTGTGAGTTGTTAGCGAGACATCCAGAAATTCAGCAGAAATTATATGAAGATATTCTTCAGGCAAAGACGAATTCTGAAAATCTAATGGAATTTCTTCAGCAATCAACCTACGCGAATTTGGTGTTATATGAATCGATGCGTTTATATCCGCCGGCATATTTTATCGATCGGATTAGTTTAGCTGAAGATGAAGTGGAAGGAATTAAAATTGATTCTAATGAAAGTTTGTTACTTTCAATTTACGAAATTCATCGACACAAAGACCATTGGCAACAACCGGAAGCCTTCATTCCGGAACGATTTGAAGATGGCAAGCAAAGAAAAAATATTGCCTACTACCCGTTTGGCGCCGGACCAAGAAAATGCATCGGGAACAATTTTGCGATGTATGAAATGATTTTGGCAATTTCAGAAGTAATGCTTAAGTTCAAAATTAAAGAAAAGTCAACACCCATAGAAATTACTCCACTAATTACACTCAAACCTAAAAACGCTTTTTTAAGGTTTACCCGACGTTAAAATGTTCAATAACCGCGAAAAATATACGAAGCTTATCAAAACCGAAGCTACGCGCTTGGGTTTTATGTCTTGCGGAATAAGCAAAGCAGAATTTCTCGAAGATGAAGCGCCGCGATTAGAGCAATGGCTCAACGAAAATCGTAATGGAGAAATGGGTTATATGGAAAATCATTTCGATAAGCGATTAGATCCAGCATTACTCGTTCCGGGAGCCAAAAGTGTGGTTTCTTTGTTGCTGAATTACTTTCCGCAAGAAACCCAACGAGAAGATTCTTATAAGCTTAGCAAATATGCGTATGGTCGAGATTATCATTTTGTAATTAAAGACAAACTCAAGCAATTTCTCCATTTTATAAATGAAGAAATAGGTGAAGTTGGCGGACGTGCTTTTGTCGATTCTGCACCGGTTTTAGATAAAGCTTGGGCGGCAAAAAGTGGTTTGGGTTGGATTGGCAAAAACTCTAATTTGCTTTCAAAAAAAACAGGCTCCTTCTTTTTTATTGCTGAATTAATTATCGATTTAGAGCTCGAATACGACACGCCGGTTACCGATCACTGCGGGAGTTGCACCGCTTGTATCGACGCTTGCCCAACCGATGCGATTTACGAACCCTACAAAGTAGATGGTAGCAAATGTATCTCCTATTACACCATCGAATTAAAAAACAGCATTCCAGAATCTGAAAAAGGAAAGTTCGAAGATTGGATGTTTGGTTGCGATATTTGCCAAGATGTTTGTCCGTGGAACCGTTTTTCGAAACCTCACAACGAGCCACTTTTCGATCCGCATCCCGATCTATTGCAAATGACCAAGCACGATTGGGAAGAAATTACCCGAGAAACCTTCAACGAGATCTTCAGAAAATCTGCTGTGAAGAGAACAAAATATGACGGTTTAAAAAGAAATATCAACTTTTTAGATTAGTTATTTCGCTATTTTAAATGGTTAACTACCTTTGTTATTCGTCTAAATATTCAATGATGAGTAACGAACGTAAAAGAAGAGAAGCATTAGTTTACCACGCCAAACCAAAGCCTGGTAAAATAGAAGTAAGACCAACCAAAAAATACAGCACACAACGAGATCTGTCGTTGGCGTATTCTCCTGGGGTCGCACAACCTTGTTTAGAAATTGCCAAGAACAAAGAGAACGTATATAAGTACACCACCAAAGGTAATTTGGTGGCTGTAATTTCTAACGGAACGGCAGTTTTAGGTTTAGGCGATATTGGTCCGGAAGCTTCCAAACCGGTGATGGAAGGGAAAGGTTTGTTATTTAAAATATTTGCAGATATTGATGTTTTTGATATTGAAGTCGATACCAAAAATGTAGATGAATTTGTAAATACCGTAAAAAATATTGCGCCCACTTTCGGCGGAATAAATTTAGAAGACATCAAAGCTCCTGAAGCTTTCGAAATAGAAAGAAGGTTGAAAGAAGAGCTTGATATTCCCGTGATGCACGACGATCAGCACGGGACGGCAATAATTTCTTCCGCAGCACTTTTAAATGCGTTAGAAATTGCTGAAAAAGATATCCGTGAGGTGAAAGTGGTGGTTTCAGGAGCTGGTTCTGCAGCAATGGCTTGTGTTTCTTTATATTGTTCGCTTGGTGTGAAAAAAGAGAACATTGTGATGTTCGATGTAAATGGAGTTTTACACAAGGATCGTGACGATTTAGCTGAAATGCAAAAAGAATATGCTGTTTCTAAAAACTATGAGTCTTTAGCTGAAGGAGTAAAAAATGCCGACGTATTTTTAGGACTTTCCGTAGGTGATGTGCTCACGCCGGAAATGCTGAAAACCATGAACGATAATCCTATCGTTTTTGCAATGGCCAATCCGGTACCGGAAATTGATTATGATCTGGCGGTAAAAACCAGAGACGATATTATTATGGCCACCGGAAGAAGTGATCATCCTAATCAGGTGAATAATGTGCTTGGTTTTCCATTTATTTTTAGAGGAGCGTTGGATGTTCGTGCAACAGCCATTAATGAAGAAATGAAAATGGCGGCTGTTCGTGCTTTGGCAGATTTGGCAAAGCAAAACGTACCCGAACAAGTGAATATCGCTTATGGCGAAACCAAATTAAACTTTGGGCGAGATTATATTATTCCGAAGCCATTTGATTCAAGATTGTTAACAGAAGTTCCGCCGGCAGTGGCAAAAGCAGCAATGGAAACCGGTGTAGCAAAAGAACCAATTTACGATTGGCGTCGTTATGAAGAAGAGCTTTATGAGCGTATGGGTAACGATAATAAAATTACCCGATTATTAATTAACCGCGCTAAAATAAATCCGAAACGTGTGGTTTTTGCTGAAGCAGATCATTTAGATGTGCTTAAAGCTGCGCAAATTGTGAATGACGAAGGAATCGCTAAACCTATTCTTTTAGGAAGAAAAGAAGTGATTCTTGAGTTAATGAATGAGTTAGAGTTTGATAGTGAAGGTGTAGAAATTATCGACCCGAAATCTGACGATCAAAAAGATAATACAGTAAAATATGGCGATGTTTTCTGGAAAGCTCGTCAACGTAACGGAGTAACACAACTCGATGCACATAAATTAATGCGTCAGCGTAACTATTTTGCAGCCATGATGGTGAATGAAGGTGATGCCGATGCGCTTTTAACCGGTTATTCTAGAGCATATCCCGGTGTCGTAAGACCTATGTTAGAGTTAATCGGGATGGAGAAAGGTGTTTCTAGAATTGCAGCGACCAATTTAATGAACACTTCACGCGGACCTCTATTTATCGCCGATACTTCTATAAACATCGATCCCGATGCTAGAGATCTGGCGCGTATTACGCAAATGACGGCGCATACCGTTAAAATGTTCGGGATGGATCCAGTGGTTGGGATGGTTTCTTACGCCAACTTCGGTTCTTCTAAAAATCCAAATGCTTCAAAAGTGAAAGAAGCAGTGAAAATACTTCACGAGCAATCTCCAGAAATTATTGTTGATGGTGAATTGCAGGTAGATTTTGCGTTAAATAAAGATATGTTGCAGAGCAAATTTCCGTTTTCAAAATTAGCGGGACGTAAGGTAAATACTTTGGTCTTTCCTAATTTAGATTCTGCAAACGGTACGTATAAACTTATTAAAGAATTAAATCATACCGATTCTATTGGGCCAATTATGATGGGGTTAAAAAAACCGGCACATATTTTACAATTAGGAGCTAGTGTAGAAGAAATGGTGAATATGACAGCGGTTGCGGTGGTAGATGCGCAAGGAAAAGAGAAAAAAACTCCGATGCCGGTAACACTTTAAAAGTGAAGCGTGTTAAACTAAAGATGTCAATTTTGGTATCTTAATAATTTTCCTACATTTGAGGGATTTTTAACTTTTGCTTAACCAATGATTGCACACTTAAGGGGTAAACTAGTTGAAAAGAACCCAACAGATATCATCGTAGAATGTGGTGGAGTTGGGTATTTTCTAAATATATCTTTACATACGTTTTCTCAAATCACTTCCGAAGAAAACATTTTTATTTACACTTATATGCAAGTGCGTGAAGATGCGCATACCTTATTTGGGTTTATGCAAAAGTCTGAGCGTGAAATTTTTAAGAAGTTGATTTCGGTTTCAGGTATTGGGGCAAGTACAGCAAGAACGATGCTGTCTTCGCTTACTCCGGCGCAAGTGGTAGAAGCAATTACTCACGAAGAAGTAGATATTATAAAAAGTGTAAAAGGCATTGGTGCCAAAACAGCGCAACGGGTAATTATCGATCTAAAAGATAAGTTAGGTGAAGTTTCTGAAGATGTTAATGAAATTATAACGTCTTCACGCAATACACAGAAAGATGAAGCGTTATCTGCATTAGAAACCTTAGGATATACTAAAAAGCAATCAGAAAAAGTGGTGAACAGAATTATTAAGGAAGATGCTGAAGCTTCTGTAGAAACCATCATTAAACTTGCTTTAAAAAACCTGTAATACCTTGAGAGAAAATAACTTTTTCAATTATAATTTTTCTTTTTTAAGCCTTGCGTTCTTTTTAGTAACGATGGGTGCTTTTTCTCAAGAAGAAGAGAATACTACTGAGCAAGATTCAACAAAAACCGGCTATAAGTTAGGGCAAATTACAATGCAAAACCCTAACAGTATCGTTTCAAAATATACTTACGACCCCATTTTAGATCGTTATTTGTATACCGAAACGATTGGCGATGTAAATGTTTCTTTGCCAATGGTGCTTACTCGTGAAGAATTTCAGGAGTTGGTGCTAGAAGAGCAAATGAAAGATTACTTTAAACAAAAATCTGATGCGGTTTCGGGTCGAGATGAAGATGCTGAAGCGCAACAAAGAAATTTACTACCCATTTTTTATGTAGATAATGAATTTTTTCAATCTGTTTTCGGCGGAACTGAAATTGAAGTAATTCCACAAGGTTCTGTTGAAGTAGATTTAGGAGTTTTATATTCAAAACAAGATAATCCTTCACTTTCTCCTAGAAACAGAAGTAGTTTAACCTTCGATTTTGAACAGCGTATTAGCTTGAGTTTATTGGGGAAAGTTGGTAAGCGTTTACAGGTAACCGCAAATTATGATACCGAATCGACTTTCGATTTTCAAAACCAGATCAAATTAGAATATACGCCAACTGAAGACGACATTGTAAGAAAAATTGAAGTGGGTAACGTTAATATGCCAATTAACAACTCGCTTATTCAAGGTTCGCAGAGTTTATTTGGAGTAAAAACGCAATTGCAATTTGGTAGAACTACGATTACCGGAGTTTTTTCAGAACAAAATTCAGAACGACAAACCACCAATATTCAAGGTGGTGGAGCAGTGCAGGAGTTTGAGAAGTTTATCTTAGATTACGATGAAAATAAGCACTTTTTCTTATCTCATTATTTTAGAGATCAGTATAATGACGCTTTACAGAACTATCCATTTATAACTAGTAATATTCAAGTAACCCGAGTTCAAATTTGGGTAACCAATAGAACCAACAATACTCAGGCATTAACTAATGCAAGAAATATTGTTGCGATTCAAGATTTAGGAGAATCTAATCCTGAAAATATCGGAGTGTTATTAGATTCTGATGGTAACCCGAATAACAGCCCTGCTTTTGCAAATTTCGTCAATGCAACTCCGGGTTCTTACCCAAGCAACGCCAATAACGATTTTAACCCGTTAGGGATTAACGGTCCGCAACAAACGGTGTTAACTTCAGCAATTAGAGATATTTCAACGGTCGATCAGGGTTTTGGTCCTAATTCTGGTGATGTAGATGAAGGTGTCGATTATGCAAAGTTGGAGAATGCGAGACAACTTCAGCCTAATGAATATACACTTTACCCACAGTTAGGTTATGTTTCGTTAAATCAAAGAATTACCAACGACGAGATTTTAGCAGTTGCTTACCAATATACGGTTAACGGTCAAGTATTTCAAGTAGGAGAATTTGCGAACGATGGAGTGCAAGCGACTTCTGCGCAGCAAGGTGCAGATCCTAACAATCCTAACGATCAAGTAGCGGTGAACCAAAACTTAGTCGTAAAAATGCTTAAAAGTCCTATTACAAATGTAAATGAACCAATTTGGGACTTAATGATGAAAAACATCTATAGTTTAGGTGCTTATCAATTAGAGCGAGAAGACTTTAGATTCAATATTTTATATACAGATCCGCAGCCATTAAACTATATTTCTCAAGCTGAAGGAAGTGCAACGCCATTGCCCGGCGATGTAGAAGATACGAACTTGTTACGTGTATTCAATTTAGATAATTTAAATATGAATAACGACCCGGTGGTAGGCGGTGATGGTTTCTTCGATTTTGTGCCACAGCAAACGATCGATGTAGAAAATGGGCGAATTATATTTACCACTGTTGAACCTTTTGGAGAATACTTATTCAACAAATTAGATAATACACCAAACGGCGGAACCGAAGATTACAATAATCCAAACACGTATAACGATAACCAGTCGCAATACGTTTTCCGTTCTTTGTATACAACTACCAAAACTCAGGCTGAACAAGAACAAGCAGAAAAGAATAAATTTCAGCTAAAAGGTAGTTATAAGTCGTCTGGTCAAGATGGTATCCCAATTGGGGCGTTTAATGTTCCGCAGGGATCGGTTACTGTAACAGCCGGTGGGCGAGTACTTCAAGAAGGCGTAGATTATACGGTAGATTACCAATTAGGGCGCGTGAAAATTTTAGATGAAGCATTATTAGCTTCAGATACGCCAATACAAGTTTCTACTGAAAATAATGCGATGTTCGGGCAGCAAACCAAGCGTTTTACCGGTATCGATGTTCAGCATAAATTCAGTGAAGACTTTTTAATAGGAGCGACCTATGTAAATTTAAATGAAAGACCTTTAACGCAAAAAGCCAATTACAGCTATGAGCCTATAAACAACTCGATGTACGGTTTTAATGTAAATTACTCTACAGAAGTTCCTTTCTTTACTCGTTTAGTAAATAAGCTTCCTAATATCGATACCGATGTAGAATCTAACTTTTCGGTTCGAGGAGAGTTTGCATACTTGCGTCCGGGTTCTCCAAAAGGCGATAATTTTAATGGTGAAGCTACAAGTTATGTCGATGATTTTGAAGCTTCGCAAACTTCTATTTCTGTATTATCACCACTTTCTTGGTTTTTATCGAGTGCGCCGGTAGGTTTTGGTGGTGAATTGGCAAATAACGATCTGGCTGTAAATTATAAGCGAGCGCATTTAAACTGGTATAATATCGATCCTATTTTTTATACCAATCAACGTCCTGGCGGCATTAGCGATCAAGATCTTTCAACTTACGCAACTCGTCGAGTTTTTATAGATGAAATTTATCCGAATACCGATATTGTACAAGGGCAAGCTCAGGTAATTTATACCTTAGACATGGCTTACTATCCCGGGCAACGCGGCCAGTATAACTTTAATCCGGCAGCTTCCGGAGGAAATAATTTACCCAACCCTGAAGAGAATTTTGGTGGAGTTATGCGAGAAATCACAACCACCAATTTTGAGCAGTCAAACGTCGAGTTTATAGAATTTTGGGTGATGGATCCGTTTATTTATGATGAAAATCAAAATATTAATGAAGGTCGGGTTACTTTCAACTTAGGAAGCATTTCTGAAGATATTTTAAAAGACGGAAGAAAGCAATATGAAAATGGTCTGCCAGATAATGGTTCTGCAGAAGGAACTTTAGAGACAGCATTTGGTAAGGTGCCATCAAATCAATCACTCGTTTATGCTTTCGATTCTGAAGGACAAGAAAGAACGAACCAAGATATTGGTTTAGATGGTTTGAGTGATGATGAAGAACGCACGAAATTTCCTGCTTTTTCTGCTCTAGAAGATCCTGCAAATGATAATTATGAATATTATTTAGCGCGTGAAGGTGGTATTTTAGATCGTTATTTATGGTATAACGGTACGCAAGGAAACTCACCAACAGAAGTAGGACAGAATAACAGAGGTAATACTACATTGCCATCTGCAGAAGATGTAAATCGTGACAATACGATGAATACCATCGACAGCTATTTCGAGTATGAAGTGCCTCTTTTTAGGGATATGAGCGTCGATAATAATACAAGTTCTATCGCCGGTATTAATGAAGATTACATTACCGATGTAAAAACATTAAATACGACCATGCAAAATGGAGATCAGATTCCGGTTAGATGGGTTCAATTTAAAGTGCCATTAAGAACCGATAGTCAATTCGCGGTAAACGGAATTGCAGATTTGCGTTCGATACGATTTATGAGAATGTTCTTGTCTGGTTTTCAGGATGATGTTGTTTTAAGATTTGGAGCTTTAAATTTGATACGAGGCGATTACAGAAGATACAATCAAGCATTAGTACCCGATGGTAGCGACCCAGAAAATACGCCGGGAACAATTTTAGAGGTAACAGCGGTAAGTGAGGAGCAAACCTCAGATTATGTAACTCCGCCGGGAGTAGTTCGAGAAGAATTGGTGAATAATAACCAAACGATTCGAGAAGATGAGCAATCGTTGGCACTTACGGTAAAAGGTTTACAGCCTAACGATTCTAGGGCGGTTTATAAAAACTTTCAGATCGATATGCGACAGTATGAAAATCTAGAGATGTTTTTACACGCTGAAAGTTTACCGGCTCCGGCAGCTAATATTCAAGACGGAGATTTGACGGCTTTTATACGAATGGGAACCGATTTTACCGATAACTTCTATCAGGTTGAAATTCCGTTAACAGTGAGTAATTTAAACTCTGTTAATCCGCGTGATGTTTGGCCGGAAGCAAATGATTTAGATTTACCACTTTCGCTTCTTCAGGAGATAAAATCGATAATTATTGGGGATAGTAACTATAATCAAGGCGAATTAAATTTCTTTACTTCAGATTTACAACCGTCAGTTGGGTCTAATCCCGGTGAGTTAAGAGTAGGTATTAAAGGTAATCCTAGTTTTGGGAACATTCGTTTATTAATGTTAGGAGTAAAAAATACCGGAAATACAAATGCTTCGGGAGAAGTTTGGTTTAATGAATTACGACTTTCAGATCTTAAAAATCAAGGAGGTTGGGCAGCTGTAGTAAATATGGATACCAATTTTGCAGATTTTGCAAATATTTCAGCCACCGGAAGAAGAAGCACTATCGGTTTTGGTTCTATTGAACAAGGTCCTAACCAACGTAGTCGTGAAGATCTTAAGCAATACGATGTAGCTACGAACTTTAATATGGGGCAATTGTTGCCTAAAACTTGGGGAGTAAATGTTCCGTTGAGTTATAGCCGTGGTGAAGAATTAATTACTCCGCAATATGATCCTGAGTATTTAGATCTAGAATTAGAAACACTTTTAGATAATACAGAAGATCAAAGTAGAAGAGACGAACTACAAGAAAGAGCCGAAGATTATACAAGAAGGCAAAGCGTAAGTGTTATTGGCTTAAGGAAAGAGCGAGTGGCTCAACAAAATCAAGAGGAACGTAAACCAATGCCTTATGATGTAGAGAATTTTGCATTTTCGGGTACTTATAATCAAGTAGATCATCGAGATTTTGAGATTGAAGAGTCGTTAGACCAAAATGTGAATGTTGGGGCAACATACGATTATGGTTTTGAACCCTTTAAGATAGAGCCTTTTAAGAATATTAAATATTTAGATAGTAGCGAATATTTTAGAGCAATAAAAGATTTTAATCTGAATTTATTGCCTACAAGTTTATCTGCAAGCTCCAATATTACCAGACAATATAATGAACAGGTATATCGAGAAATCAACCTTCCGCCCGGTTCTTTAGGACTTCCGAAGTTGTATCAGCGAAATTATATGTTCGATTGGCAATATACAGTAAATCATAATTTAACAGAATCATTGAGGTTTACATTTAATTCAACAAACAATAGAATTGTAAGAAATTACATCAATGATGAGAATGAACAGGATAATTCTATAGGAGTTTGGGATGGCTTTTTTGATATAGGTCAGCCTAACCAACATTACCAAAGCTTGCAATTGAATTATGATTTGCCTTTTGATAAAATTCCTGCATTAAAATTCATAAGAACTCAATACTCGTATACGGGTAATTTTCAATGGCAGAAAGGTTCTGAGGTTAGAAGAAGTTTGCCGGGAATACCCGATTTAGGAAATAGTGTTCAGAATTCTAACAACCATCAAATCAATGGAACTTTTGATATGGGTACACTTTACAACTATATTGGGCTTAAGAAAAAAGCAGATCCTAATAGTAATAATAGAAACGCTAGGATGAGAAGACCTAATTCTCAAAGTGGTAATCGTTTAGGTTTTTCTAGAAGCGGGAAAGACGATAATCAGGATCAAGAAGCCAATAGTAATGATAAGTTAACAGCAGGAGATAAAGCTGTAAATACTTTTGTTGGGCTCGCAACAGCAATAAAACGACTTACGGTAAATTATCAAGAAACCAACGGTATTTATTTGCCGGGTTATACAAATGATATTGGTTTCGTAGGAACTTTAAAACCCACTGCCGGTTTTACTTTTGGTAGTCAGGCAGACGTTCGAGAAATTGCAGCAAGAAATGGATGGCTTACATTATATCAAGAGTTTAACGAGCAGTATACAGAAAATGAGATGAAGACGTTAACCTTTCAAGCTCAGTTAGATTTACTGCCAGATCTAACCATCGATTTAAATGCAAACAGGACTTATTCTGAAACTTATACTGAGAATTATAGAATCAATCCGCAAGATTTACAATACCGATCGTTAACGCCAAATACGTATGGTAGTTTTAGCATTACTAATGTAATGATTGGTACCGCGTTTAGTGGAAGTACACAAGAGTTTTCAGAAACTTTTGAGCAATTTAGAGAGAATAGGCTTACCGTGGCAAATCGATTAGCACAACAAGCAGGAATCGATACCAGTAATCCAGATAACTTAGATGAACAAGGTTACCCGATTGGTTTTGGAGGTAACAGTCAGGCGGTTTTACTTCCATCATTTCTTTCAGCATATACCAATCAAAGTCCGGAGAAAGTTGGTTTAGGTTTTACTAAAAGTACTCCACTACCAAACTGGAATTTAAAATATACCGGTCTTATGCGTATTGGCTGGTTTAAAGAACGATTTAGAAGATTTAGCTTGCAACACGGTTATAGTTCGATTTATAATGTAAATCAATTTCAAAGTAATTTAGATTATAATAGAAACGCTCCTTACAGCGAATTGAATAAAGATCAATCCGGTAATTTTAAAAATGAATATTTAATTTCTACCGTAAATTTAGTTGAACAGTTTTCACCGTTAATTAAAGTAGATATGGAGTTAAAAAGTTCAGTGAAAATTTTAGCTGAAATCCGTAAAGATCGCGCACTATCCTTAAGTTTTGATAATAATTTACTAACCGAAGTTCAGGGTGATCAATATACCTTAGGTTTAGGTTATCGGGTAAAAGATTTAAAGATCGCAACTAGAATTGCAGGGCAACCAAGAATATTAAGTAGTGATTTAAACTTTAAAGCAGACGTTTCTCTTAGGAGAAATGAAACAATAATACGATATTTGGACCTTAATAATAGTCAAACCACAGCTGGGCAAGATATCTGGACCATCAATTTTACGGCAGATTACGCCTTGTCTAAGAATTTAACGGCTATATTTTATTATGATCATAGTTTTTCAGAATATGCGATTTCAACAGCATTTCCGCAAACAACGATACGATCAGGAATAACATTGAGATATAACTTTGGAAATTAATAAATAACAAACAACTAAAAATTGAAATATGGGAGCTCCTAAAGACTTAAAATACACAAAAGATCACGAGTGGGTTAAAATTGACGGAGATGTAGCAACTGTTGGTATTACCGATTTTGCACAAGGAGAATTAGGTGATATCGTTTATGTTGAAGTAGAAACATTAGACGAAACCTTAGATCGTGAAGAGGTTTTCGGTACAGTTGAAGCTGTAAAAACAGTATCAGATTTATACTTGCCGCTTTCAGGTGAAATCATCGAATTTAATGAGTCTTTAGAAGACGAGCCAGAAAATGTAAATACAGATCCTTACGGTGACGGGTGGATGATTAAAATTAAAATCTCTAATCCAGACGAGATCGAAGATCTTTTAGATGAAGCAGCTTATCAAGAACTTATTGGAGCCTAAACTGGCTTTGCTGCTTTCGGTAGTTTATACGTTGGCTATACTTGTTCTTTCGCTTATTAATTTAAAAGATATACCGGCACCTAAGTTCGAACATTCAGATAAGTATATGCATACCATTGCTTATTTTGGGTTAACACTTATTTGGTATATGTATTATTTTAGTAGAAAAGCGTGGCTTTCAGTTCAAATTAGATACTTAGGTATTATTTGTTTGCTAATAATTGCTTTTGGCATCTTTATTGAGATTTTACAAGATAGTTTAACCACTTATCGAACTATAGATAGCTTAGATATGTTAGCTAACTCTTTAGGAGTTTTGATAGCATTTTCCTTAATTTTTGCCTTAAAAACGCAATTGAAAAAAGTTAAAAGCAGATTATAGTTTAGATTTTTATAAAAAATAATTACTTTAGCAATCCGATAATAAGAAATTATGGAACCAAAGAAGAATCCTAAAAAAGACATGAGAAAGAATAGCGTGCTATACTTTCAACTTGGTCTTATTTTGATGCTCCTTGTCGTATGGAGAGCAATCGAATGGAAAACATACGAAAAAGAGGCGATAGAGCAGGAAGTTGTCCAGTTCGATCAACTTGCTGAAGAAGAAGAGGTAACGATGACGATGCCGCCAGATGCACCGCCACCACCACCGCCACCGCCACCAGCACCAGAAGTTATTGAGGTAGTAGAAGACGATGTAGAGATAGAAGAAGAAGTAATCGAATCTACCGAGGTAACCGAAGAGCCGCCGGAAATTGTTGAGGTTTCTGAAGTTGCAGAAGCGCCAAGCGAAGAGCCGATCGCAGATGTACCTTTTACCGCAATTGAAGATGTGCCAATTTTCCCTGGTTGTGAGAAATACAAAACTAACGACGAGCGTAAAGCTTGTATGAGTGAAAAAATTAAAGACTTTGTAAATAGTAAGTTCGATACAGACCTTGGTGCAGAATTAGGGCTTAGTGGTATTAACCGAGTTTACGTAAGATTTAAAATTGATAGTAAAGGTAAAATTGTAGGGGTTCAAGCAAGAGCTCCACACCCCAGACTTCAAAAAGAAGCAGAGCGTGTAGTAAACATGTTGCCTAGTATGACTCCGGGTAAACAGCGAGGTAAAGCTGTTGGGGTTTTATATTCACTACCAATTGTTTTTCAAGTTCAAGATTAAATATTTCTTATTTATATAGAATAAGCCTCTAAGTTTTCTTAGAGGTTTTTTTATGTTTTAAAGTTTGGCATAGTAGCTGTTATTCTCTAAGTATTAACTTAAAAATTTAATATTATGAGAAACTTTAACGAAAAACCTAAGATTAAAAGCAATTCTGTTTATTTTCAGCTAGGCTTGATTGTAGCCTTAGCGGTAGCGTTGTTTTTTATCGAGCAAACTTCAGTAAAGAAAACCTATAAAGACAAAGCGGTAAAAACAGATGTCTTTACAATGGAAGATTCTTACGATGAACCTCTAGTTGTAGAAAAAGAGCAGGTGAAAAAGGTAGAAAAAATTGAGAGAAAAGAACCTGAACCACTACCTACAGAACCAAACGACATCGAGCCTGATCCGGAAGATATTTTTGAAAATAAAGAGCCAACTGTAGATGAAGGTGATTTAAATTTAGATGAGCCAAATACCGATGAGCCGATAGCCAAAATTCCTGAAGTAAATAAAAATTATGCGGTAACTAATGTTTCAGAAATTCCTGTATTTCCCGGTTGTGATCGTTATGAAACCAGAGAAGAGAAATTTCAATGTTTTTCAGAAAAAATTAGAGAATTAGTGGTTCGAAAATATGATAGCGGTTTAGGAGAAGAGCTTGGTCTTCAGGGGAAGCAAAAAATTTATGTGAACTTCACGATTAATAAAGAAGGAGAAATTGTCGATGTGAAAGCAAGATCTACTCATAAAATATTAGCAGACGAGGCAAAACGTGTGGCTAAACTTTTACCAAAGATGAAACCGGGTAGACAAAACGGTCAAGCGGTTAATGTAAATTATTCACTTCCTATTTTATTAGATATTCAGTAGAACTTTACTTGATAATCTATTAAGAGCACTTATCATAACTTAAAAATTTACGTATCTTTCCCGACAAAATAAAGGTTGATATGAAGGTTTTAATGGTTGTTTTGAGTGCTTTTTTATTTGTAAGTGCTTACGCTCAGGATAATTTACAACAAGATGAACGATTTCCTGTTTTTACCGAATGTGAAAACGTAAATTATAGCGAGCAAGAAAATTGCTTTTACAACCAAATTCGAGCTAAGGTGATGACTAATTTTGAGCTACCAGATGCGGTTGCTGAAGATAATTATCAAGGAAAGATCACGGTTCTTTTTGAAGTAACTCCTGAAGGTAAATTTAGAGTTATTTATGTCGATGCGGTTTACGATGAGTTAAAACAAGAGGCTGAAAAAGTTTTTACTGAATTAGATGAAGTAAAGCCTGCGACCTACAATGGCAATCCTATTTACATGCAATTTAGAATGCCAATTTACCTTCCGCTAGACCGAAATAAATCAGCTTCAGAAAATAATCAAATCGTTGCTCAAGAAGTTAATGTTGAAGGAAATTCTGTGGCGAACGAATCAAATTCAACTCAAAAAAAATCACTTCCGAAGAAAAAAGAGATTTATAGTGAAGAATACGATAGTGTTTCAAAATCACTTTCAGCCTATACGCATAAACAATTTTTAAGTCATCTAAACATTCCGTTTTCGCACGAAGTTTACAATCGTTTTGATGATGAAATGAATCGAGTTGGGACAAATACGCATACTGCTTCTAAACCATTTTTATATTCAGATGTAAAACCTTATTACGATTTTCAAAAAGAAAATGAAGCCTTAGCTTACGATGTAGATTCTTGGTTGGGAAGAAAGTTTTTTAATGAGCATATGGTTCGTATTCAGTCTGAAAAATATTGGTTTGTGGCCGATGTTGCTGCAGATCTTCAGATAGGGAAAGATTTTGATGCAGATTTTAGCACGACTTATAATAATACACGAGCTGCGGTTATACAAGGTGGGATTGGTAAAGACTTAAATTTTTATGCGGCAGTTTACGAAAGTCAAGGTCGTTTTGCGCAATATTTTAATCAATACGCAGAATCTATTCGTCCAGATGGTGGTAATCCGGCAATTATTCCCGGTCGAGGTATTGCAAAAGAGTTTGGAGAAGATTACGATTATCCGGTTGCTGAAGGTTATTTGTCGTACAGCCCGAGTGAGCATTTTAACGTTCAATTTGGTCACGGTAAAAACTTTATAGGTGATGGTTATCGATCGTTGTTAATGAGTGATGTTGCAAGTCCGTACCCGTTTTTTAAATTGAATACTTCTTTTTGGAAGTTGAAATACACCAATACTTGGATGTCGATGCGCGACGTTCGTCCGGCAGTTACCGAGAGCGGTTCTTTTAGAACAAAATATGTAGCTAATCACTATTTAAGTTACAATGTGACTAAGCGTTTAAATATTGGTTTGTTCGAATCTGTAATTTGGGAGAATGATAACGATCGTGGTTTCGATTTAAATTATTTAAATCCGGTAATTTTTTATCGCGCGATCGAATTTTCAACAGGATCCAGAGGAGGTAACGCGCTTATTGGATTAACCGGAAAATACAAATGGAGCAATCATTTTAATATGTACGGCCAGTTAATGATCGACGAATTTTCTTCATCAGATATTTTTGGAGGCGAGCAGAGTTATAAAAACAAGTTAGGCTTTCAGTTAGGGTTGAAGTATTTCAACGCCTTCAATTTAGATAATCTTTACCTTCAATTAGAGTTTAATAAAGTGAGACCTTACACGTATTCTCACAATGAGATCACTTTAAATTATGGTCATAATAATCAGTCTTTGGCGCATTTGTGGGGAGCAAATTTTAGAGAATTAATTGCCATTGCCAGGTATAAAAAAGATCGACTTTACGGTCACGTAAAATTTATTGTGGGTAAACGAGGTTTTGAGTTAGAACCCGATTTAAACCCTTTCTACGGAAGTGATATTTACGGAAACGATGAAAACAGACCTTCTGATAACGGAAACGAAATGTTTCAAGGGAATGCTGCCGATTTTCTGTATGGTGAATTAGAGTTGGGGTATATCGTAAATCCGGCAACCAATCTTAAGGTTTATGCGAATTTTATTCACCGAAATCTAAACGCCGATCTTCCCGGAGTTAACTACGGTTTTCAGAAAAATACCTCTTGGGTGAACTTTGGTTTTAGAACAGATTTATTTAATTGGTATTACGATTTTTAAGCCGTAAAAAGTTAAATCGAATAATATCCTGAATTTCTGCCTTGTAAAAAGGGTTTTTAACAGTATCTTTGCAGGCGCAAAATAGATATCTCTTGAATAAGGTTTTGGCTGAAAATACCTCTGCAAATTTAACTTCAGATTTTAAAGAAATCACAAAAATGCGTCTTGCGGTTAGTGTGGTTTTCTCTTCGGTTGCGGGTTATTTTCTGGGAGCCGATGTGGTCGATTTTGTGACGGTTTTACTCTTAGCAGTTGGCGGCTATTTAATGGTTGGAGCTTCTAATGCGTTTAATCAGGTCATTGAAAAAGACCTCGATGCGCTAATGAATAGAACTAAAAACCGACCTATCCCTTCCGGTAGAATGTCGGTTGCTAAGGCCTTAAGTATTGCCTTTCTTTTTACGATTGTCGGCGTTGGAGTTTTGTATGTTATTAATCCGATCACGGCAGTTTTTGGAGCAATTTCAATTATACTTTACGTGGCGCTTTATACGCCTTTAAAAACAAAAACACCACTTTCTGTTTTTGTTGGGGCATTTCCTGGAGCGATCCCATTTATGTTGGGTTGGGTAGCAGCTACGAACGATTTTAGTATTGAGCCAGGAACTTTATTTATGATTCAGTTTTTTTGGCAATTTCCGCATTTTTGGGCCTTGGGTTGGTGGTTGTATGACGATTATGAGCGTGGAGGTTTCTTTATGTTGCCTACCGGGAAAAGAGATCGCGGCACGGCAATTCAAATTATATTATACACGATCTGGACGATCATTATTTCATTAGTTCCGGTAACGGGGCAAACCGGTAGTTTGTATTTAACACCAGTTTCAGCAATATTAATTTTTCTATTAGGTTTATTGATGCTGAAATATGCTATTCAACTTTACAAAAAAAGAGATGAAAAAACGGCAAAACAGTTAATGTTTGCTAGTGTAACCTATATAACTTTATTACAGATAATTTACGTTTTAGATAAATTTATTAGAACATGGATTTAACCAAAGGTACAGAAGAAGAAAAAATCAAACGCTCAAAAAAAATGATGCTTTGGTTTGCTATTATTAGCATGGGGATGATGTTTGCAGGTATAACCAGTGGTTATATTGTAAGTAGAAATAGACCCGATTGGATAAGTGATTTTGAGTTACCGACTTCATTTTTATGGAGTACGCTCATTATTATTTTGAGCAGTGTAACGCTATATTTTGTGAAACCTTTAATTATAAAAGAGAAGCGTACTAACGCAACATTGCTTATGTTTGTGACGCTAATTTTAGGAGCAGCGTTTATTGGGTTGCAGTTTGTTGGTTTTCAGCAAATTTTAGCCGAAGGTTATTATTTTACAGGAAGCGCAAGTTCAATTACAACAACTTTTGTTTATTTAATTGTAATTGCTCACATAGTGCACGTTGCCGCAGGTTTAATTGTACTTCTTGTTCTAATTTATAATCATTTTAAACAACGTTACAAAGCAGGGCAAATGCTTGGGTTAGAACTGGGTGCAACATTTTGGCATTTCGTTGATGTTCTGTGGATAATACTGTTTTTATTTTTATATTTCATTAGATAATAAAATTAACTATTTTTGCGTAATATTTAACAATAATTTCTCTTTATGGAAGCTACTGTTGTAAGAACAGGTACCGAGGGTAAGACTTGGGGAGGAGGCTCTAAATCTCCGTTAAAAGCTAGCTATGGTAAGATGATGATGTGGTATTTTATCACTTCTGATGCATTAACGTTTTCAGCTTTTCTTGCCGCTTACGGTTTTTCAAGATATAAGTTTATCGATTCTTGGCCAATTGCAGACGAAGTGTTTAATCACTTTCCGTTTATGCACGGTACAGACGCGCCAATGTATTATGTGGCGTTAATGACGTTTATTCTTATTTTTTCTTCAGTAACCATGGTGCTTGCGGTAGATGCAGGTCATCAAATGAAGAAATCTAAAGTTACTCTATATATGTTCTTAACCATTATTGGTGGAGCAATTTTCTTAGGTTCTCAGGCTTGGGAGTGGAAAAACTTTATTAAAGGTGAATACGGAGCAGTAGAGACAAATGGAGGGCAGATTATTCAGTTTGTAGATGCAGAAGGCGAGCGTGTTGCTTTAGAGAAAGTAGCAAAAGTTTTGCCGGGCGATCGTGTAGAGCACGAGCGTAAAAACGGGCTTTGGTATGTGACCGATGATAGTTCGCTGCCTACTTATTCTATAGATGAAGTTAAAGAAGGATTTAAAGAGAGTAATTATTTGGTAAGAACTCAAATGTTAGATGAGAATGGTGCTAAAACTATTTTATCTAGAGAAGAGTCTTTAGCAATGATTAATGATAATGCAGCAAGAGTAGTAGAAGGAGCAAATTTAACTCGTAACGAATACGGACCGCCTTTATTTGCAGATTTCTTTTTCTTTATCACAGGTTTCCACGGTTTCCACGTATTTACAGGAGTTTTAATTAACATTATTATTTTCTTCAATGTAATTATTGGAACTTACGAAAAGAGAAAAAGCTACGAAATGGTAGAGAAAGTAGGTCTTTACTGGCACTTTGTAGATTTAGTTTGGGTATTTGTATTTACATTCTTCTATTTAGTTTAATTCAAAGTATTTAAAGATGGCACACGACGCTTCAACACACGAGCATCAATCAGCAACCAAAAGAATTTGGACAGTATTTGCAATTCTTTCTATTATAACTATTGTAGAAGTTATTTTAGGTATCATTAAACCGGCAAGTTTAGTAGAGACTTCGTTTATCTATATGAGCTTACTAAACTGGATCTTTATTGTATTAACCATTGTAAAAGCATATTACATTACTTGGGCTTTTATGCATATGGAACACGAAACAAAAGGATTAAGAAGATCTGTAGTTTGGACAGTGATTTTCCTAATTTCTTATTTAGTATTTATCTTGCTAACAGAAGGAGATTATATTTATGAAGTTTATAAGAACGGTTACGTTTCTTGGAACTTCTAAATCAACTTATAGATTAAAAGTATTGAAAAGACGGTTTTATTAAACCGTCTTTTTTTATTTTTGTACCCCAATTACAATTCAGCGTAATGAAAAAGTTTTTAGTGCTTGGCGTTTTATTTATACTGCCGATTGTAGCTTACCTGTTTTTCTCGTCGGGAGTAAATAATTTTGCAAAACTGCCGGTCCTTACTCCGCAAATTTCAAACTTAGAAGATTTTACTTCATTAGATGGTAATAAAGTTGTCTTGGATAATAAGATTACGATTCTTTCAATCTACGGAAGTAATATTGAAGCAAAAGAAGGGAATGCCTTCAATTTAAATGAAAAGATTTACGATAAGAATTACAATTTTGAAGACTTTCAATTTGTGGTTATTGCTGAAAATGGTACGCAAGATCAAGCTAGAGTTTTGTTGAAAGAATTATCGACCACGATCGACACCCGAAAGTGGAAGTTTGTCTTCGGAAGTTCAACAGCGATTCAATCATTTTTTAATAGCCTGAAAACAGATTTGGATTTAGATGAGTATTTAGGTACGCCAAAAGTATTTATTATCGATAAAGATAGAAGTTTAAGAGGTCGTCCTAAAGAAGAAGGAGAAGAAGCTGTTTATGGGTACAATACCTCTTCGGTAGCAGATCTAACCAATACCATGACAGACGATGTGAAAGTGATTTTAGCTGAATACAGGTTGGCGCTAAAAAAATATAATCGAAAAGAAGCATTAAAGTGAAAAAGAAGTATTCATATATAGGTTTAGCGGTAATCATTCTTATTTTCGGAGTGATCGTTATACCGAAAATTGTAGAGAGAACTGCTAATAATGAAGTGGTAAAAAACGACCGTTTAAACAATAACCAGCAAACCAATAATGGAGAGTTAGCGTATATTGTTTTAAACGGAGAAAAAGCAAAAGTGCCTAACTTTGAATTTGTCGATCAAAACAACGATACCATTAGTAATGAAGATTATTTGGGAAAGGTTTATGTGGTCGATTTTTTCTTTACTACTTGCCCGACAATTTGCCCAAAAATGACCGATAATATGATGCGTTTACAGAAAAAGTTTCGGGCAAATCCTAACTTTGCGATCGCATCTTTTAGTATTAATCCTGAAAATGATTCGCCTGAAGTACTAAAAGCTTACGCCGAAAAATATAATGTGCAAAACCCAAACTGGCATTTTTTAACAGGAGATCGTGATAAAATTTATGAGTTGGCTAATGAAGGTTTTAATCTATATGTAGCAGAAGATAGCTCGGTAAAAGGTAATTTTCAGCATTCAGGATATTTTGCATTGATCGATCAAGAAGGTTATTTGCGTTCTCGATTAGATCAATTCGGGAATCCGATTATAGCTTATAATGGCTTAGAAGACGACGATTTAAAAATGCTTAAAGAAGACATTAATCAATTATTATAAAATGGCAGAAATTAAAAAAGATAAAGTCGCAATTCCTGTAATTATTATACTTTCAGTATTGGTTCCTTTAATAGTTTTGGTACTTATGAATTTACCGGAACGTTATAATTTTTTAGGAGTTCAAGTAGGAGCGTTTCCTTTATTTCATGCCGTTTTAAATGGTCTAACGGCAGTTTTGTTGCTAATGGGTTTCTTTTGTATTCGTTCAGGAAATAGAATTATGCATAGAAATATGATGATTTCAGCATTCGGGCTTTCTGCTGTGTTCTTAATAAGCTATGTGATTTCTAAAATAAGTAATGAGCCGGTTCCTTATGGCGGTGAAGGTTATTTAAGACCTATTTATTTTTTCATTTTAATAAGTCATATTGTACTTTCAGCGATCATTGTTCCGTTAGTGCTTTTTACCATGTATCGTGGGTTAACGAACGAGTATAAGAAACACAGAAAAATCGCTAGATGGACCTTTCCAATTTGGTTGTATGTGGCTGTTACCGGAGTTTTGGTATATTTATTTATGATTCCTTATTATTAAGTTTATGAAAACACTTCAGAAAATAGTAGTCGTTTTTTTACTGGCATTACTTCCGCAGCTATCTTCAGCACAATGTGCGATGTGTAGAGCAGTGTTAGAAAGTGAAGCCGATGGTGGCGCTGCAGAAGCGATCAACGATGGGATTGTGTATTTAATGATCTGGCCGTATATCTTAATTGGCGGAGTTGGTTTTGTTATTTATCGAATGATTAAAAAAGCATCGACTTCTAATTAAATGTTAATTTTAACATTTTAAGATGTAACGTTCGGCTTTCTAAATAGTCATATGTGTGAATACTTTCTGAAAAGGAAGAAATTGAAACACTTATGATTGAAATTAAAGACCTTCACAAATCTTATAAAACTGGAGCGAGTTCTCTGCACGTATTAAAAGGAATCAACTTTAGTGTAAAAGAAGGAGAATTAGTTTCAATTATGGGATCTTCAGGATCCGGAAAATCTACCCTACTTAATATTCTAGGAATGTTAGATGAAGCCGATGAAGGCACATACACGCTAGATAATTTCCCTATTAAAAATTTAAATGAAAAAGTTGCGGCAAAATACCGTAACAAGTTTTTGGGTTTCATTTTTCAATCATTCAACCTTATTAATTACAAGTCTGCATTAGATAACGTTGCGCTTCCTTTATACTATCAAGGTGTAGGAAGAAAAGAGCGTATGGATAAATCTTTTGCTTACTTAGAGAAAGTAGGTTTAGCAGATTGGGCACATCACTTACCTAACGAACTTTCGGGTGGGCAAAAACAACGTGTAGCGATCGCAAGAGCATTGGCGAGTGATCCCAAAGTTTTGTTGGCCGATGAACCTACAGGAGCTTTAGATACCAAAACTTCATACGAAGTGATGGATTTGATACAAGGTATTAACGACGAAGGAAAAACCATTTTGGTGGTGACGCACGAAGACGATATCGCTCATATGACTAAACGTATTGTGAACTTAAAAGATGGAGTTATTATCGATGACTCTAGAGTAAACCAAGTAAGAGCGATAGAGAATGTTTAGTTTAGAACGTTGGGAAGAAATATTCGACACCATTCGAAAAAACAAGTTAAGAACGTTTTTAACAGGTGTTTCGGTAGCTTCCGGTATTTTTATTTTAGTTATTCTTTTAGGAGTAAGTACAGGAATGCAAAACGGAGTTCAGAGTCAGTTTCAACGAGATGCTGCAAATAGAATTTCAGTGTGGACCGGTGTTACTTCAGTTGAATATAAAGGGTTGAATCCCGGGAGAAGAATTCAGCTTAAAAATAGAGATTACGATCTAGCCGATAGAAAATACCAAGATCAATTAGAATATAAATCAGCTTTATATCGAATTTGGGGCGGTTTGATCAACTATAAAAATGAATCGGGAAATTATCGAGTAGAAGGCGTTTTACCGGATTATCAATTTCTAGAAAGTGCCACGTTAACCGATGGAAGATATATTAACTATTCCGATAACGATGAATATAGAAAGGTTGCAGTAATAGGAAAAAAGGTATACAACGACCTTTTTAAAGACAAAAAATCTGCCGTAAATAAATTTATTGAAATTCGAGGCGTACTTTTTAAAGTGATCGGTGTTTATACAGATCCGGGCGGTGAGCGAGAAGAAGCAAGGGTTTTTGTGCCATTAAAAACTTCTCAAAAAGTATTTGGAGCAGGAGAAGATCTAGGAGGTTTGGCTTTTACACTTCCGCAGGAAGAAAACTTCGATCAAGCAGTAAAAACTTCTCAGGAGTTTACGGCAAAGCTAGCTAAGCAATTAAAAGAATCACATACCATCGCTCCAGAAGATGAAAGTGCTATTCGCATAAGTAATTCTTTAGAAAATATGAAAACCGTTTACGATATGATGCGTAACATTCGATTGTTTTTCTGGTTTGTGGGGATTGCTACCATTCTTGCAGGAGTTGTCGGAGTAAGTAATATTATGCTCATTATCGTAAAAGAACGCACCAAAGAAATAGGAATTCGAAAAGCTTTGGGAGCGCAACCTTTATCGGTTATCGGAATGATCTTACACGAATCTGTATTTGTAACAACTATCGCAGGATTTTTCGGACTATTATTAGGAATGTTGCTGTTAGAATTTGTCGGACCCATGGTTGAAACCGATTTTATAAGCAATCCAACCGTGAATTTTCAAGTTGCGATAACGACCGTGATCATTTTAATTTTTGCTGGAGCGATTGCAGGATTTTTCCCCGCTTGGAAAGCTGCCCGAATTAAACCAATTGTAGCACTAAGAGACGAATAGTATGTTTAGTAGAGATAAATGGGATGAAATTTTAGAGTCGTTAAGCGCCAATTGGTTCAGAACGATAATGACGTCTTTCGGGGTGCTTTGGGGTATTTTTATTTTAGTAATTCTCCTAGCTGCAGGTAAAGGTTTAGAAAATGGTGTAAAGCAAGGTTTTGGCGGGATGGCTACCAACTCGATGTTTATGTGGTCGCAAGGAACTTCAAAGTCTTATAAAGGAATGCCTAAAGGAAGGTATTATAACTTTAAAACTGGAGATGTTCCTGCTATAAAAGATAATGTACAAGGCTTGCGTTTCGTTTCGCCAAGAAATCAATTAGGCGGCTTTGGTGGAAGTAACAACGTAGTGCGCGGGTTAAAATCGGGAGCATTTAACGTTTATGGTGATTACCCAGAAATTATCATGCAACAACCTATGAATATTACTTCTGGTCGCTTTTTAAATCATAACGATCTTGAAGAAAAACGTAAAGTTGCGGTTATTGGTGAGTCGGTAAAAAGTACGATGTACGATTACGATGAAGAAGTTTTAGGTTCTTATATTAAAATTAACGGCGTTAACTTTCAGGTGATCGGTACTTATAGCAAAAAAGGTGGTGGCGGCGGAAGTCAAGAAGAGGCGCAAAAAGAGATTTTTGTTCCGTTCACTTCATTTTCACAAGCTTTTAATATGGGAGATGTTGTCGGATGGATGGCCATTACCGCAGATGATAATCATTCGATCACAAGTTTAAAACAAGATGTATTCAGCGTGATTAAAAAACGTCACGATATTCACCCGGAAGATGAAAGAGCCATTGGTAATTTCGACCTTTATCAAGAATTTAATAAGATATCAGGTTTGTTTTTAGCTTTAAACGGTGTTGCTTATTTTGTAGGTGTTCTTGTTTTACTTTCAGGTATCATCGGGATTAGTAATATTATGCTTATTGTGGTTAAAGAGCGAACCAACGAGATCGGTGTAAGGCGAGCTTTAGGAGCAACTCCGGGCTCAATTAGAGGGCAAATTTTAATGGAATCGATCGTATTGACCATTATCTCAGGGATGGCAGGTATCGTGTTTGCTACACTTGTATTGTGGGGGATTAATAGCTTTTTAGATACGATGGATACTTCAGAAATGATGTTTGCTAACCCAAGTGTAAATATTGGAGTGATCTTGATCGCGTTACTAATATTAGTGGTTTCAGGATTATTGGCAGGTTTAATTCCTGCACAAAACGCCATAAAAATTAAGCCCGTAGACGCTTTAAGAACAGAATAAATTAAATAGAAAATAAAATCAATCAAAATAGAAATGAAAAGAGTTTTTACCGTAATCATTTTACTTGTTATCGTAGTAGGCTTTGGATGGGCTTTGTATTATGTCTATCAAAAAAACCAAGAAGATCCTGTGGTTTATAAAACTGAAAAACCAAGTACACAAACTATCGTAAAACAAACGGTAGCTACCGGAAGTATCGTGCCAAAAGAAGAAATTTTAATTAAGCCGAACATCTCGGGTATTATCGATAAAATTTATATTGAAGCAGGAGATCAAATAAAAGTGAACGATCTTATTGCGCAATTAAAAGTGGTGCCTAATGTTTCTAATTTAGCGAGCAGTAAAAACCAAATTACTTCAGCAAAAATTGCATTAGATAACCAAACTAAAATGTATAATCGTCAGAAAGAATTGTTTGATAAAGGAGTAATTTCTGCGAATGAATTTGATCAGGCAGAAGTAGCTTACAAGCAAGCACAGCAAACTTACGATGCTGCCAGACAAACTTACGAGATCGTAAAAACAGGAACCGCGAGCGGAGTAGGAACCGCTGCTAATACTCAAATTAGAGCGACGATTTCGGGAATGGTGCTAGATGTTCCTGTAAAAGTAGGTAATCAGGTAATTGAGTCGAACAACTTTAACGAAGGTACGACGATCGCAACATTAGCAAACACCGATAAAATGATTTTTGAAGGGAAAGTAGATGAATCTGAAGTGGGTAAAATCAAAGAAGACCTTCCGTTAGAGATTACGATCGGTGCTATTGAAGACACTAAATTCGATGCTGTGTTAGATTATATCGCTCCAAAAGGTATCGATGAAAACGGTGCAATTCAATTTGAAATTGAAGGAACACTTAAGAATAAAGACAGCGTATTTATTAGATCTGGTTTAAGCGCGAATGCATCGATTATTTTAGATAAAGTTGAAGATGTGTTAGCGGTAAAAGAATCTTTACTTCAGTTTGATGCTAAAACACAAGACCCTTATGTAGAAGTAAAAACCGGAGAGCAAGAGTTTGAAAGAAGAGATGTAGAACTAGGTTTGAGCGACGGTATTTATGTTGAAATTAAAAGTGGAATAACTAAGGATGATGAAATTAAGATCTGGAACGAGGTAAAACCAGCACAAAGTTTCGGTAATTAATTTTAAAGACTTGTAACATAATAAATTAGAATAGACTAACTAATTAGAAATCCATCAATCAGATGAAAAAAATAACAATCATAGCTGCACTTTTAGGGCTGGTATTTTCAGCTTCAGCTCAAGAAGGTAAAAAATGGACCTTAAGAGAATGTGTAGAATATGCATTAGAAAATAATATTTCTGTTAAACAGTCAGAATTAGATTTAGAGAATGCTAAGCTTAATAAAATGGATGCTATTGGTAATTTATTACCGACTTTAAACGGTAATGCATCTTATACGACCAATACAGGAGCCAGCATTAACCCAACAACCAACCAATTTGAGAACGAAACCTTCTCGTCTTTTACAACAGGAGCGTCTTCAAGTTTAACGTTGTTTGATGGATTAAGGAATATTAGACAATTACAAAGAGCTAAACTCTCAAGGTTGGCAAGTCAATACCAGCTTGAGAAAATGGAAAGTGATATTGCACTTGCAGTAGCAAATTCATATTTGCAAGTTCTTTTAAATAAAGCAAATTTAGAAGCTATCAAATCTCAAAATGAAGTGAGCCAAGAACAGTTAGAGCGAACTCAAAATTTAGTAGATGCAGGTACTTTGCCTCAGGGAGATTTATTAGAGATTAAAGCAACAATTGCTAACGAAACTCAACAAATTGTTGTGGCTGAAAATAATATTCAAATATCATTAATTAGTCTTGCGCAATTGTTACTTATTGAAGATTATGAGACATTTCAAATCGTAGATGAAGGTTACGAAGTTATTTCTACAGAAATCGCAGACCTTGCTCCTCAAGAAATTATCAGAAATGCTCAATCAAGCAGACCAGAAGTTAAAATTGCAGAGAAGAATGTTGAGTTAGCAGAAAAAGATGTTGAAATTGCAAGAGGTTCTTACTATCCAACATTATCTGCTTTTTTTAATTATAATACCCGATATTCAGATAACGATTTTTTAAACAGAAATTTTACAGACCAATTATGGCAAAATGATGGTTTAGGTTATGGTTTTCGACTAAATGTACCCATCTTCAATGGTCTTTCTGTAAGAACTAACGTAAAGCGAAATAAAATTAATCTGCAGCGTACAGAATATCAATTAGAGCAAGCAAAATTAGATCTAGAGTCAAACGTTTATCAGGCTTATGTAGATGCTAAAGGAGCCGCTAAATCTTACGAGGCCGCCTTATCTGCATTAGAATCTCAAGAATTAGCTTTTGAATATGCTACAGATCGTTATGAGGTTGGTTTAACCAATGCATTCGATTTTAGTCAATCTAAACAAAGGTTTGACAACGCTAAAATCAATGTGAACCAAGCTAAATACGACTATATTTTTAAATTAAAAGTCTTAGAATTATACTTTGGTGTAGCTCCTGAAGATATCAAATTGTAATCATGAAAAAGAAAACACTTCTTATCGTTTTAGTTATTGCTTTGGTGCTTATCGTTGTGTTGGTCGTAGGTAAAAAATCTGGTGCTTTCGGTAAAACCGGTAATTTTAAAAAGGTTGAAACTACGCTTATCGAAAAGATAGATATTACTGAAACGGTTTCAGCAACAGGAAAAATTCAACCTGAAGTAGAAGTGAAATTATCTTCAGAAGTTTCAGGAGAAATTATCGAACTTCCTATTGCTGAAGGTCAAGAAGTGAAAAAAGGAGATTTATTGGTGAAAATTAATCCAGATCTTTATCAATCTAGTTTACAGCGTTCGCAAGCGAGTTACCAAAACATAAAAGCTAATTTAGCGCAAACTGAAGCCTCTTTAAAGCAAGCAAAAGCAAATTACGATCGTAATAAAACTTTGTTTGAAAAAGGAGTGATCTCTAAATCTGAATGGGATAACATCGTTTCGCAATACGAAGTTGCTCAGGCCAATAAAGAGTCGGCCTTTTACAATGTGCAAAGTGCGGCGGCAACCGTAAATGAAGCGCAAGATAATTTAGGGCGAACAACCATTTACGCGCCAATGAGCGGAACGATTTCTAAATTAGATGCAGAATTAGGAGAGCGAGTGGTGGGAACCCAGCAAATGGCCGGAACCGAGATTTTAAGAGTTGCCAATTTAGGTGAAATGGAAGTGGAGGTTGAAGTCAATGAAAATGATATTGTAAAAGTTTCTGTAGGCGATTCTGCAATAGTTGAAGTAGATGCTTATTTAGGAAAAGAGTTTAAAGGTTTAGTGACAGAGATTTCAAACTCAGCGGCAGATGGTTTAACCGCAGATCAAGTAACAAATTTTGATGTGAAAGTAAAAATCTTAGAAAATTCATATCAAGAATTAAAAGAAGGGAAGCCTGAAAATTATTATCCATTTCGTCCGGGAATGACGGCCACGGTAGATATAATTACCAGTAGACGTAGTAATATTGTAGGTGTTCCTATAAGTGCAATTGTTATTAAAAACGATACCACTTCCACCCGAAAGAACACAGGAGCAGTTTCGACTAAAAAAGAAGAAAATTTTGAATGTGTTTTTGTAAAACAAAACGGAAAAGCGAAATTGCAAGTTGTAGAAACAGGTATACAAGACGATACCAATATTGAAATTACTGCTGGTTTAGAAGAAGGAGTTGAAGTAATTACCGGTCCATATAATATGGTTACCAAACTTTTAAAACCAGGAGATAAAGTAGAAAATCAAACTCAAGAAGAAAAAGAAGAATAATTTTGGCTAAAATTTTAAACCTAGAAACGACCACCACTAACTGTTCGGTTTCGATCGGGATTAATAACGAAGTTGCAGTATTAAAAGAAGATAAAGAAGGCGGTTATTCTCACGCCGAGAAATTACACGTTTTTATTGAAGAGGCTTTAGCAGAAGTTAATTTTCAACTTAGCGATCTAGATGCTATTGCTGTAAGTAAAGGTCCGGGTTCTTATACAGGTTTGCGTATAGGCGTTTCTGCAGCGAAAGGTTTATGTTATAGCTTAGGGATTCCGTTGATTTCTATTTCTACTTTAGAGGCTTTAGCTCATCAAGTAACTCCTGAAAATAAAGAAGAAGTGATCGTACCAATGTTAGATGCTCGAAGAATGGAGGTTTATACGGCGGTTTATTCTTCAGAGAAACTTTTAATTTCACCTATTGAAGCTAAAATTTTAGAAGAACATTCTTTTGATAACTATTTTAGCGATTTTCATCCGGTACATTTTATTGGTAATGGCGTGAAGAAATTTGAAGAGATCTCTTCTGCAAAAAACGCTTTTTTTATCGATGCTTTACCATCAGCCAAAGAAATGGTAAAACTTGCTGAAGCTAAATACAAAAAAAGCGACACCGAAGATGTCGCTTATTTTGAACCTTATTATTTAAAAGATTTTGTAGTAAATCGAAAGAATTAAGCGTTATTTTCTTTTTTCTCTACCGTTCCATTCATTTTGGTTTGGTCGTAAAAGTAAACGTCTCTTTGTGGGTAAGGTATCGTCATACCGGCTTCTTCTAATCTAATTTTACCTTCTTCGATCATATTCCAGTGAATATCCCAGAATTTATCGTTTGGAGCAAAGTAACGAACCGAGAAGTTTACCGAGCTGTCTGCTAATTCAGCAACTAATACTTGCGGAGCAGGATCTTCCATAATGCCATCTTGCTCTTTTACTAATTGCATTAAAACCTCTTTTGCTTTCTTAATATCATCATCGTAAGAAATTCCGAAAGAAAGATTTTCTCTTCGAATACCGTTTACTGTATAGTTTACAATGTTGTCGTTCGCTAAACTTCCGTTAGGGATCACAGCTTCTTGATTACCAAATGTGTTTATTTTGGTATAAAATAAATTTACTTCTTTCACACTACCAGAAACGCCTTGTGCTTCAATCCAATCGCCAATTCGAAATGGTTTTAAAATAATTATTAAAACTCCTCCCGCAAAATTGGCAAGTGAACCTTGTAAAGCTAAACCAATAGCTAAACCTGCGGCACCTAAAACAGCGACTAAAGATGTAGTTTCGATCCCAGCTTGAGAGATGGCAACGATCACTACTAATATTTTTAATGCCCAAGTCACTAAAGTACTTAAAAAACCTTCTAAAGCCGGATCGTAATCTTTTTTAGCAAGCATCTTTTTCATGTACTTTACTACTCGTTTTACAATCCAAAACCCAACGATTAGAATTAGAATTGCGGCAATTAAATCAGGTAAAAAGTCTATAAGTTTTTCAATGTATTCTTTAGCGAGTTTAGAAAAGTCGTTTAATTTTTCCATAGTTAATTTTTTGGTTTTTAAAATGAAGATTTAAAGTTAAAATAAAAATCACCTAACCCATCGTTTAATTTTTGTTAAACTTAGGAATTTAGACGATCTATAACGTTTTCTATAGTTTTTTGCGGAAGCTCACAAGCGCCTTCTTTGCATAAATAGTAAAGTTCATTTTTATTTTCTTTACCGTGAGTTAGCGGAATTTCATCATCTGCAACAGCATAAATAAGCTGAGGTAAATAGTATTGCTGAATTTTTTCTTGGGAAGAAGCGCTTTCTTTCGAAAACACCAATTCATAAAATTGATGGGTAAAATTGAGCTGCAACGATAACCAATTACTGTAACCTGAAGGATAATCGTTTATTTGCGGTAAAATTTTCTTCAGCATCATTTCAGCAACTTCTTGCCATTCGTGTTTTAAATAGAATTTTGAAAGTTTAAAAAGATTATGCGCCATCACAGAATTTGAAGCCGGGATCACATTATCTTGCGTTTCTATACTACGCTGAATAAGTTTTACTTGGGTTGAAGTATAAAAAAAGAAACCACTTTTTTCATCGTAAAAATCTGTAAAAACCTGTTCAGTTAAATTTTTAGCGAGTTTTAGATGTGCAGTTTTAAAAGTAGTTTGATACAGTTTTAGTAAAGCTTCAATTAAAAAAGCATAATCTTCAAGATTAGCGTTGATGCTTTTTTTGTTTTTAAAATTTCTGTAGAGCTGAAGTTCTTCTAGTAAGTTTTCAGTGATAAAATTGATAGCCTTTTCAGCAATGGTTAAATATTCTTTTCTTTGAAAGATTTGATAGGCTTTTGTGTAAGCTTTAATCATCATTGCATTCCACGAGGTTAAACCTTTATCATCTAAACCGGGTCGTTTACGCTCTTTCCTTTTATTGAATAAAAGTTGTTTGCAATAGTTGATCTTTTGTTGAAGCTTCTCTTCAGTTATAGAAAATTGAGCGGCAATTTCTTCGGGAGTTTTGGTATTAATCAATACATAATCGCCTTCTTCCCAATATCCGTAAGCGTTAATATTGAAATATTCAGCAAAAATTTCAAAATCATCTTGAAGAAATTTTTGTAGCTCGTCTTTCTTCCAAGTGTAAAAAGCACCTTCTTTTTTAAGGTTTTCTTCGTTTAAACTATCGGCGTCTAAAGCGGCAAAAAAATAACCTTGTTGCGCAGTAAGCTCTCGTTGAATAAACTCTAAACTTTCTTCAACAACTTTTTTGAAATTTTCGTTTTTAAAGACCACATAAGCATCGCTATATAATTCGATGAGTTGCGCATTATCATAAAGCATTTTCTCGAAATGCGGAATGTGCCAGCGTTCATCGACACTGTATCGCGAAAAGCCTCCGCCGAGTGTGTCGTAAATTCCGCCTTGAGCCATTTTTTCTAGAGAGAATTCAACAAAATCTAAAATTTCTTTTTGTTGATGCTGAAAACCATAGCGCAATAAAAACGAAAGATTATTAGGCATCATAAATTTTGGAGCTCCACGAAAACCTCCGTTTTTAAGATCGAACTTCGATTGCCAAGAGGTAATAGTTTCCTCTAAAAAAGTTGAAGAAAATACTTGTCCTTCACTTTCGCTACTCACAAGGTTATTGAGCTGCTCCATTCCTAAGCTTAATTTTTGAGCATAATCTTCCATATGCTCCGGAGCTTTTTTATACAAATCTGTTAACTGGTGCAGCGATCCCATCCATTTTTTCTTTGGAAGATACGTAACGCCCCAAACCGGTCTGCCGTCTGGTAAAGCCACAATATTTAATGGCCAGCCACCTTGCCCGGTCATAATTTGCAGCGCACTCATATAAATTTGATCGACATCGGGACGTTCTTCTCGATCTACTTTAATGCTAATGAAGTTTTCATTCATCACTTGCGCGACTTCTTCATCTTCAAAACATTCGTGTTCCATCACGTGGCACCAATGGCAAGCAGAATAGCCAATGCTAATGAGTAAAAGTTTATTGTTATCTTTAGCAAACTTTAAGATAGAATCGTTCCAAGATTGCCAAAAAACGGGGTTATTTGCATGTTGTAATAAATAAGGACTTGTTTCTTTTGCAAGTAGATTTTCTAATTGTCTCATAAATCTGTAATATTGGCGTCTGAAAACGTAAAAAATACAAGGTAAAAAGAATAATTTGAAGATGTACAATTTAATGTTTTGGTAACAATAGAAGCATGAAAATCTCAAATTATTAAAACACTTTTGCAGATTGTAAAAAAGAATATTTATGGAGAATATTTATATTGTAATGTTGGTGGTTCTTTTTGGCCTCGCCATTACAGATTTAGTAGTAGGAGTAAGTAACGACGCGGTTAACTTCTTAAATTCTGCTATTGGATCGAAAGCCGTTTCTCTTCGCACAATTATGATTGTTGCTAGTGTGGGAGTTGCTGTTGGAGCCATTTTTTCTAGTGGTCTTATGGAGGTGGCAAGAAAAGGTATTTTTATGCCGAGCCAGTTTTACTTTGATGAGATCATGATCATTTTTATGGCCGTCATGATTACCGATGTCTTACTGCTCGATTTCTTCAACTCGCTTGGTTTACCTACTTCTACAACCGTTTCTATTGTTTTTGAATTGTTGGGTGCGGCAGTGAGTATTGCAGTAATAAAACTTTATTCTGAAGGAGAATCGTTAGCGTTACTTTCTGATTATATAAACACCGCTAAAGCAACAGAAATTGTTTTAGGTATCTTACTTTCGGTGGTAGTTGCCTTTAGTATTGGTGCATTTGTACAATATGTTTCTCGATTAGTATTTACCTTTCAATATGAAAAGAAACTGAAGTATTTTGGTGCTATTTTTGGCGGAGTTTCTTTTGCAGCGATTACTTATTTCATCTTCATTAAAGGGATGAAGAGTATTACCTTTTTATCTTCAGACGTAAAAGAATTTGTAAATGAGCATACTTGGCTCATCATATTAATAAGTTTTGTGTTCTGGTCGTTGATCTCACAATTGTTAATGAGTGTTTTTAAAACGAATATTTTAAAAGCTATTATTATTGTGGGAACATTTGCTTTAGCGTTAGCCTTTGCAGGTAACGACTTGGTGAACTTTATTGGAGTTCCAATTGCGGCGTGGCAATCTTTTGGATTGTGGCAAACCGCTTACGAAACTTCTGGAGTGTTGCCTTCAGAATTTGCAATGAGTGGTTTGGCAGGAAGTGTACAAACTCCGGAATTTCTTTTAATTATCGCCGGTGGGGTAATGGTGTTAACACTTTGGTTATCTAGTAAAGCAAGAGCGGTTGTAGATACCGGTGTAAATCTTTCTCGACAAGGCGATGGTGCTGAACGTTTTGAGCCAAATACCTTAGCACGTGTGTTAGTAAGATATTCTGTTGTGGCAAGTAATGCGGTAACCAGTATTTTACCTGGGCGTGTAAAAAATAAAATTGAAGCAAAGTTCGAAAAGCCGAATTCAGCTCTAGCAGATCGTAGAGTTGATGCTCCGGCTTTTGATACTGTAAGAGCTTCTGTAAATTTAGTAGTTGCCGGTATTTTAATTTCTATTGGTACCAACTTAAAACTTCCTCTTTCAACTACTTATGTAACGTTCATGGTAGCGATGGGTACTTCGTTAGCCGATCGTGCTTGGGATCGTGAAAGTGCGGTTTATCGAGTAGCAGGTGTAGTGAACGTTGTAGGAGGTTGGTTTGTAACTGCCGGTGTTGCCTTTTTAGCAGCTGCGATTTTTGCCGCTATCATTTGGTATGGTGGTACGATTGCTTTAGCGATATTGGTAATTTTAGCGATTGTTCTAATCGTTAGAAGTGCAGTGCTTCATTCTAAGAAAGTAAAAGAAGAAAAAAGTAAAAAACGTTTTAATCGTCACGATATCATTACCATTAATGAAATTACGATTGAAACTTCACAAAATATTTCTAGCGTAATTAGCGGGATTAATAAGCGTTACAGCAAGACTGTAGATCATTTAGGGTATCATGATCTTAGTAAATTGAGAAAAGATACTAAGAAACTGAATGATCTTGAAGATGAGGTCGATGAGTTAAAAGATAACGTATTCTACTTTATCAAGTCGTTAGAAGATAATTCGGTTGGGGCGAGTAAGTTCTATATTTTGTTCTTAGATATTCTTCAGGATATGGTGCAGTCTATTGGTCAAATTACACGTTCAAGTTATAGACACGTGAACAATAACCATAAGAATTTAAAATTCAACCAGATTCGAGACTTAAAGAGTGTAGATAGAGAAATGCAAGTGTTGTTTGATGAGATTATTGAAACTTTTGATAATCACTCATTCTCTAGAATTGATCAGATTTTAAATGATAAGCAAACCTTATTAGATAAAGTTTCAGGATTAATTCAGAAGCAGATTGAGCGTATTAGAACTTCAGAAACGAGTCCTAAGAACACTAAACTATACTTTGGTCTTCTATTAGAAACAAAAGATTTAGTGACATCTACGATGAGTCTTCTACAATTATTTAAAGAATATTACGAAGACGCTAAACGTGAGTTCTAATTCGAAAAAGTTTAGAGATAAAAAAAGGAGCATCAATTTGATGCTCCTTTTTTATTGAATTAAAATCTTACATACTAACCATTAATGGCGTGTACGGTATTTACTTTACCGTGTAGCATATCTTTTAGCATGGTTTCGATTCCGTTTTTTAGTGTAATGGTTGAAGACGGGCAGCCGCTACAAGCTCCTTGTAAAACAACGCTTACATTTTTAGTTTCCGGATCGTAAGAATTAAACATAATATTACCGCCGTCACTTGCTACCGCAGGCTTAATGTATTCATCTAAAATAGCGATGATCTGTTTCGAAGTATCGTCTAAATTTTCAGTATTTACGGCAGATGAGGTTTGTGGTTCTGAAGATTTATCTGAAATCGTACTTTCAGTGATCACTTCATTACCTTCTTGAATGTAGTTGCGAATAAATTCTCTTAGCTCCATTACGACTTCTTCCCATTCAGAAATATCGTATTTAGTGATCGAAACATAATTTTCATCAAAAAATATTTCTTTTACAAAAGGAAAGTGAAATAGCTTTTGAGCTAATGGTGAATTTTTAGCTTCATCAATATTCTTGAATTCTGTCGTATTGATAACCAATTTTTTATTGGCAACAAACTTCATCACTTTTGGGTTCGGTGTACTTTCAGCATACACTGTAACCGGTACATTTTTTTTAGTTTCTGGAGTTTTTACAACTTCTTTGCCTGAATTTAAATAATTTTCAACTTGTTCGGCTACTTCTTTTTCAACATCATTCCATTCTACAATGTTATATTTTTCTATCGCTACAAAATTTTGTGCGATATAAACCGTTTTAACAAAAGGTAAGTGAAAAAGTTGTTGTGCAATTGGAGAATTTTTAGCCTCCTCAATATTTTTAAATTCGTATCCTTCGCCTTGAATTAAAAATGAATTCGCTTCAAATTTCTGAATTGATTCATTATTGGTAGGTTTTATTTCGATAGAATATTTATTCATAACATAAATTTTTGACAAAAATACTAAAAGAAATACAATGAAATCAATATATTTACGCCCAATATTTGCTAGCATAATTTGTTAAAAACCCTAATTATCTATTGTTAACCGGGATTAATGTTGAAAAAGATTAATGTTTTAAGTCTTTATCTGTTTAACATTTTTACAACAAATTTTGCAAAGCTTATATTAAAGTTTATTTTAGTGATGAAATAACCCTTAAGTACCCATGAAAAAACTTAACCCCTTATTAATACTTGTATGTCTTTTTTTAACCGCAGGATTACGTGCGCAAGAAAGAGGGATTCCAGTTTATTCTGATTATTTAACAGATAACTTATATTTAGTACATCCATCAATGGCTGGTGCTGCAACACAAACTAAATTACGTTTAACAGGACGTAGACAGTGGTTTGATGTAGATGATGCTCCCGCTTTAGAAACGGCTAGTTTAAACGGTAAAGTAGGTGAAAATGTTGGTTTAGGAGCGATCTTGTATAACGATTCTAACGGTAGATTTTCACAACAAGGTGTTTATGCTACAATGGCTTATCACTTATTACTTTCTAGAAACCGTATAGACCTTAATCAATTATCTTTTGGATTGAGTGTTGGAGTTCTACAAGAGCGTTTAGACGAAAGTGATTTAATTGGAGGTACAAACCCTAATGATCCTAATATTTCTGGAGCACAACAAAGAGATGCTTTTTTTAATGTAGATTTTGGGATGTCTTATTACTTATTTGAGTTTTATACGCATTTTACGGTAAAAAACTTAATTCCGCAGCAAAGGGATATTTTTTCTCAAGAATTCGAAACTGATAACCAAAGACAGTACTTACTTTCTGCAGGGTATATTATCGATCCTTATAGTACAGAATGGTCTTTTGAGCCTTCTGTTTTATTTCAGTTGAAGGAAGAAACTTCAGAAGCTGCTATCGATGTGAACTTTAAAGCTTACAGAGATTTTGATTTTGGACGTTTATGGGGAGGTTTGTCTTACCGTAGAAGTTTTGATGGTGCAGAATATACTACCGATGGTGCATCTTCTGTAGATAATCAAAAATTACAATATGTTTCTCCGTTTGTAGGTATTAATTACGGTAACTTTATGTTTGCTTACACGTATACTTACCAAGCCAACTCTATTGTGTTGTCTAACTCAGGATTCCATCAAATTACTTTAGGATATAACTTCGGGGAGAACAAAGAGCCTTACGAATGTAACTGTCCAGCAATTAATTATTAAAAGTCTAAATACTTAACCGGAAATTCCGGAACAAAGTTTTTCAATATTTCTTCGCTTCTATTGGTGTAAAAACGAATGGAAGCTTTTTTTTGCTCTTTTTCTAACAGTGATAATTGTTGCAATACATTCTTTGTTTGTCGCGCAACAGCTTCACCAGAATCGATAATAACTACATCTTTTGGTAATAACTCGTGTAGTAAGGGAATTAAATAGGGATAATGACTACAACCCAATACCAAGTAATCTATATTTTTGTTAAGCATTGGTTGTAGTAATTGTGATAATAGTTGTTTTGTAGAAGGCTGGCCGATGTTTCCTTGTTCGATAGCTTCCACCAATCCGGCGCCGATGACTTCGATCACTTCAATATTTTTAGCGAAAAGCTCTGAGGTTTTATGAAATAACTCGCTAGATAAAGTTCCTTTGGTGGCTAAAATGCCAACGGCTTTATTCTTTGAGTTTAGTGCTGCAGGTTTAATGGCAGGTTCAATACCAATAAAAGGTACGTTGTAAGTCGATCTTAGCACGTCTATAGCGTTTACAGTTGCAGTATTACACGCAACAACTATAATCTTACAACCTTGCGCTAAAAGTAGTTCTGTGTTCTTTTTTGAAAGCGCAATTATTTCTTCTTTCGATTTGTAACCGTAAGGTGCATTTTTACTATCGGCTAAATAGATAATGTCTTCGTGAGGTAGTAATTGGTGAATTTCTTTAAAGATAGAAGTTCCGCCGATTCCGGAATCAAAAATACCAATGGGTTGAGAAGAAACTTGAGTCATAATAAATAAAAAAGCACTTTCAAAATTAATGAAAGTGCTTTAGATATTTAGCTTTTTAGCTTGAAATTAGATTCCTAAGTCTTTCTTTACATCTGCCATTAAATCGTAACCATCTGCTAAGATCACTCCACCAGCTCCGGTAGTAGAATCTAAAACATAGTCGTAACCTTTTTCTCTAGCTACTTTCTGAATAGAAGTACGAGCTTTTTCGTAAACTGGTCTTAACAATTCGCTTTCTTTCTTCTGAAGTTCTTTTTGAGCGTTTTGCTGAAACTGAACAATTTTTTGCTGATCTTGTTGAAGTTCTTGTGCTCTTTTAGCATTTTCTTCTTCAGTTTGGTTAACAGCTTCTTGCTGGTATCTTTGGTTTTTACTTTGAGCTTCTTTGTATAAATCGTCTATGTCTGCTCTGTAAGTACTTTCTAATTTTTCTAACTGAGACATTGCAGATTTGTAAGCCGGCATCGTTTCAATTAATTCTTGCGTATTAATGTGCGCAACTTTAGAATCTTGTGCGTTACTTAGGGCAACGGCTCCAAAAACAAATGATAATGCTATTAATAATGTTCTAAACTGTTTCATTTTTGTTTAAATTAAGGTAATTAGATTATTGTAATTGATTATTTATTCTTCTTCTTCATTATTAGCAGGAGCTCCCGGTGGAGTGCTGCTATTATTGCTGTTTTGCTGTTGTTGTTCTCTTATACGTTGTAAAGAATCTCTTTTGCGATCTCGATCGGCTAAAAGTTTGGCTCTTCTGGCTTCAAACTCTCTTTGTCTAGCATCTCGAATAGAGTCTCTTTGGCGTTGTCTTTCATTAAGTATTCTTTCTCGCTCATCTTCTTGCGCTTGTCTTGCGGCTTCGCGCTCCTCTTTCTCTTCTTTATCTTCTGCAGCTTGTTCTACAGATTTATAAGGTTCTTCAGCATTGGCTTCTTTTTCTTCTCTTCGGTTTTCTAGATCTAATTTTCTAGATGAACGCTGAATGATATTTAAAACTTGGTCGCTAATATCGTGTCTTTTTGCTGAAAATAAAAGTAATGCGTCTGCAGAGTTTTCAAAGATGAAATCGTATTGTCTTTTTTCACCTATTTCTTGTACTGCATTAAAAACTTGGTCTTGTATAGGCTGAATTAATTGTCTTTTCTGAACAATAAATTGGCCTTGAGGTCCAAATTTTTCCTGCTGATAGTCTAAAATTACTTTCTCTTCATATTCAATTTCTTCTTCTCTTTCAACAATAAGCTCTTTGGTTAATAGCGCTCGTTCATTTTCTAAATTCTGCTTCATATCTTCAACCTTTTGCATTTTAGATTGAATTTCTGCTCGCCATTTTTGAGTTCTTGCTTCTAACTGATTGCTTGCTTCTTTATATTCAGGAACATTTTCTAAAATATATTCCATATCGATATAAGCAACTTTAATTCCCCTTTGGGCAAAAGTAAATACCGGAATAAGTAGCAGTAAGCATAAGGTTAAAAATCTATTTCTCATAATGTTTTTTGTTTATAGAAAATATCGTGCCAAATCAAAAAACTAGAATTGTTGTCCGATAATAAAGTGCGTTTCCCATCCGTTAGGGCCGGTGTTTGTTCCCGGGATCGGATCGAAACCATAACCAAAGTCAATCCCTAGCAATCCGAAGGCCGGCATAAAGATACGAACCCCAAATCCTGCAGATCTGTTTAATTGAAATGGATTAAAATCTTTAAAACCATCGTAAGAAGCACCACCTTCTGCGAAAGTTAACGCATAAATAGATGCGGAAGGTTTTAAGGTTATAGGATATCTCAATTCTAAGCTATATTTATTGTAGATCGTCGCTCCGTCGTTTCTGGTAACTCCAGTAGTCGCTGTATAATTTCTGTCAATAGGTACTAAGGATTGGTTAGGGTAACCTCTTAATCTAATCGTCTCACGACCATCTAAGCTGTAACCACCAAGACCATCACCACCAAGATAAAAACGCTCGAAAGGTGGGATTCCTCTATCATTGTTATACGCTCCTAAGAAACCATATTCTACGTTTGTTCTAAGAACGAACTTATCTACGATTTGATTGTACCAATCTCCATTAAATTTAATCTTATAATATTCTAACCAGTTAAAACGTTGCTGGTCGATCTTTGCTAAATCTGGATTACCGTCTTCGTCTTGGTAAGCAGTTTGATTAGCTAAATCTCCGTAATCTATACCATTCCATAAAGAATAAGGTGGAGTGAATTTAGCAGTAATACTAAATTTAGATCCTCCTAATGGGTAAATTGGATTGGTAAAGGTGTTATCACGACTTAAGCCTAAAGTAAGCGCAAAATTGTTTGCGTGACCATCAGGGAAATTAAATAAACCAATGTTGTAGTTCTTTAAATTATAATGTTGGAAACTTAAAGCTGTAGATAATGTGAAATAGTCATCAGGAACGCTCAAACGTTTTGCTAAACCAACAGAACCTCCAGTAATCAAAAACCTTCTGTCTCTATCGGCTTCACGAGCGTAAGCATCATAAAAATACTGTACGGTATGCGATAAAGAGGTCGTTAAACGAATTGGCTTTTTACCTCCTAACCAAGGTTCAGAAAATGAAAAGCTAAACGTTCTATAAAACGTAGAAGCTTGTAGTCTTAGCGATAAAGTCTGGCCGTCACCCATTGGTAAAGGTTTGTAAGCGTCTTTATCGAAAATACCTTTTAATGAGAAGTTGTTGAAGGATAAACCTAACGTTCCCACAAAGCCACCACCACCGTAACCCCCTTGAAGCTCGATCTGGCTGGCGCCACTTTCAACTACGTTATATTCTAAGTCTAATGTACCGTCGTTAGGGTTTACATTTTTAAATTCTGGTGAAAGTTGTTCTGCATCGAAAAAGCCTAACTGACCTAATTCTCTCACGGTTCTTACAACATCTTCTTTGCTGTATTTTTGACCGGGACGCGTTCTTAAGTTTCTGTAAATAACGTGATCGTTAGTCTTGTCGTTACCATTAACTACGATATCGTTAAAATAGGCTTCTTTACCTTCAACAATTCTAATTTCGAAGTCGATGGTGTCGTTGTAAACACGAGTTTCTACCGGATTGATCTGAGAGAATAAATATCCGTTGTTTTGGTAAAGGTTGGTTAAGTCGTTAGCATCTGGTTTTTCGTTGTCTGCGATTTTCTTTTTCAATAATACTCCGTTATAAACATCTCCTTTAGAAATACCTAATACTTGTTTTAACTGCTGATCTGAATATACGCTATTCCCTAAAAATTCAATATTTCCGAAGTAATAACGATCACCTTCTTCTAGCTGAAGGTTAATAACGATATCTTTATCACCTTTCTTAATGATCGAATCTGAAGTGATTCTGGCATCACGATAACCTTTTTCTTTGTATTTGTTAATGATCTTTTCTTTATCGTTCTTATAATCTTCAGCGATAAATTTTGATCTTTTCCAGAAGCGTAAGAAATTTTTACGCTTGGTTTTCATTTGTCTTCTCACTTTAGCATCAGAAAAGACATTGTTTCCTTCAATATTAATTGAAGAGATTTTTACTTTTTCACCACGCTCGATATTTAAAATCATATCTACTTTAGAGCTTTCTGAAGCAGTGGTGTCTTGTACTTCTCTGGTTCTAATATCTACAGAAGCATTTAAATATCCGTCACTTTTGTACTCTTCTCTTAAGTTAGCACGGGTATTGGCAATAAGGTTTTCAGTTACTTTAGTGCCTGGTTTAAGTTTATTGTCTTTAATAATTTCTTCACGACGTTTTTTCTTTTTAAGTCCATTAATGGTGACTTCGCGAAGTTCGGGTACTTCTTGTATTTCAAGTTCTAAGTAAGCTTGATCGTCTTCAATTTTAGTAATGTAGAAGTTGATGTCGCTAAAAAGGCCAAGATCCCATAATTTTTTGATGACGTTACTCATTCTGTCGCCAGGAATGTAGATCTTATCTCCCTCGCGTAGACCGGTAAAGGCAATTACAGTTTGTTCATTATAATTTGAAGTTCCTGTTACTTTAATTTCAGCAATCGTATATTCTTTACTGTTTGCGATAGGAACATCATTTTGGGCTATAGCTTTAAAACCAAATGTAATGGTGCATATTAAGATTAAAAATAGTTGTTTGTTCATCATTACATTAACTAAGTTGCTCACTCGTTTTTCCAAATCTTCTCTCTCTGTTTTGATAATTCAATACGGCCTCTAATAAATTTTCTCGTCTAAAATCTGGCCAAAGTGTTGGGGTAAAGTATAATTCTGCATAAGCAATTTGCCATAATAAGAAATTACTTATTCTTTCTTCACCGCTGGTTCTTATTAATAAATCGACGTCTGGTAAATTGTGGGTATATAAATGTTGATTTACCGTATCGTCGTTAATGCTTTCTATATCAAGACTGCCATCTTTTACCTTTGTTGCAATAGATTTTATGGTACTTACCATTTCTTCTCTTGAACCATAGCTTAATGCTAAGGTTAGCGTCATTAATTTATTACCAGAAGTTTTTTGAATTACTTCATCTAATTCTTTTCTGGCTTTGTTAGGTAAGTTTTCTATACGACCAATGGCATTAAGCTTAATGTTATTATCCATTAAGGTTTTAATTTCTTTTTTTAAGGAAGAAACTAAAAGATTCATTAAAGTTTTAACTTCTAATTTAGGTCGGTTCCAGTTTTCTGTAGAAAAGGCGAAAAGGGTTAAATTTTCAATACCTATTTCTGCGCAAATCTCTACGGTTTCTCTTACGGCTTTAGTGCCGGTTTCGTGACCTTTTACTCTTAAAAAGCCTTGTCTTTTTGCCCATCTACCATTACCATCCATAATCACGGCAACGTGTTTTGGTAATTTGGCTCTATTTATTTGTTCTTTTAAATTCATTTAAAAACTACAATAACAAGGTTTTCTTCCAAAGGTATAGGTTAAGGTTATTCCTGTAAACATATACCAGTCGTTTGTGTTTGGATTGCCAAAGGAAGGTAAATTTTCTCCGCCATCAAACTCTTCAGGAGTACTTCCGTCGAGATTGTCTGTAAAAGTGTATCGTGCGCCTACTTCAAGACCTAATACAAATTTGGTGGCTATCGACCATTTAAGACCAAAAACCATAGGAATGGCGAAATCTATATTTCTTCTTCGTTCTGTAAGTTCATTATTACCTGCTAAAGCTAAATCGTGACTTAGAAAACCTGTGATTCCTGTATATAAATAAGGGGTAAATTGGGGTTCAAAATTATGGAGGCTCCATTCTTTAAATGTGAATTCTAAGCCTAATGAGCCTTCTAATAGCGAGTTGTCGAATTTGTACCCACGTTGATTTCTTCTTGCTTCATCAGAGTCTGCATCGTCTGCGCTTAAGCGAGTATAAAGTAAACTGGCTCTAAATGAATGTCTTTCGCTACGGTTCCATTTTACGATACCGCCAATGGCTAATTCGTTAGGAGAGATATAAGTAGTATTCCCTACATCACCAATATAATTGGCGCCACCAAGCATAACTCCTACTTCGTAGGTTTGCGCTTGTAAGGTGTTGTGTAGTAGAACCATCATTATAACTGCCGTTAGATACCTCATAAAATTTCTAAAAGTTTGCAAATATATGAATTAAGTTTTCACTCACTTAATTATATAGCTGTGTATTTGGTATAAAAACACTTTTCAGTAAATTTTATTGTTTTTAGTTACGTTTATCTTCTCCCCAAAGAAGTTTTTGACGTAAGGTTTGAATAAAGCTATCTTCATTTAAAGAAACTAGCCCGATAGTGAACGGAGCTTTTTCGATATAAATAGTAGAGTTTTCTTCTAAAGTAGTTAATCTAGAATCTAAGGATACTAAATATTCTCCTGCTCGGCCTGAAACTTCTAATTTTATTTTTGTTTTGTTGGGGATCACTAAAGGTCTTGCGTTTAGGTTGTGTGGAGCGATAGGAGTTAAGGCTAAAGCATTGGTTTCTGGTGTAATTACCGGTCCGCCGCAGCTTAACGAGTATCCTGTAGATCCGGTGGGAGTGGTGATAATAAGTCCGTCTGCCCAGTAAGCAGTAAGATACTTATCGTCTAACCAAGTATTTATTGTAATCATAGATGTCGTGTTTTTTCTGCTCACGGTAATCTCATTGAGAGCAAAATTGACATCAGAAAGACTGTCGTTTTTTGGCGTTGTTGCAATGGTGAGTAATTCTCTTTCAGAAATGGTGTAGTTTTTCTGAAGAATAGAAGAGATCGTTTCAGAGATTTCTTCTTTTTGAATAGTTGCCAGAAAACCTAATCTACCGGTGTTTATTCCTACGATCGGGATGTCTAGATCTTTTACGTAATTCACGCTTTTTAAAATCGTACCATCACCACCAATACTAAAAAATAGATCGTAAGAATTATCGAGTTGGGTAAAAACTTCAAATTGATTGTATTCTTTTTTAATGACTTCATTTTCCCGAATAATTTCAAGAAAATTTTCTTCAATAAAAACCTCAATATTTTTTTTCTCTAGCGCATCAAGTAGTTGCTGAACGTATTTTTCAGAATTTTGATGGTAAAATTGTCCGTAGATGGCTACTTTCATAAGTTATATATTCAGGTATTTATCGAGGTAATCAGATCTTTCTTTCAAATTTTTTAAGAAAACATCTTCTTGGTGAGCGCTCAGTACTTTGTAATTGTATCGTCTAAAGGTTTGTATGGTTTCGTTTAAACCTAATAATCCAATTTTAATGGTAATTTCAGCCACATCGTTAGAGATCTTGCTTATAAAAGCACCAAGCACTTTACCTTCATTCGATTCGATGATCTGGCTTATTTCACTAAACGAGTAATCTTTCAGTCCTTTTTCAACCACAACAATAGCTCCGGGAGAATCCATAAAAGGAGTTTCGCTTAAAAAAGATAAAACATCGCCAATTTCGAGATAACCCAAATAAGCATTATCTTCTTCAGCTAAAACAGGCATTAAGTTGGTATTGTTTTTAGTGAAAGATTCTAAAACATCTAACCAGTTATCGGTTTCGCGAACAAAGAAAGTTTCTAACGAATATTCGTAATCATTCAACGCATTTTCATTTTCAAAACAACGTACATCATTTTCTGCAATACAACCCATATAAATCCCGTCTTTTTCTACAGGAATATGGCTGTAAGTAAGTTCGTTAAAAACACTTTTTAGTGCTTTTATTTTCTGATGAATAGGTTGAATAGATACATCATTGATAATATAATGTGAAATATTCATAGCATAGGTTTTTCTGCAAATTAAGGAAAATATAGTACAAGAAAGCTTTTCTACTTTGTATTTTTGTTTCTAAAAAGAGAATAATGACAAAATTAAGCGTAAACATAAATAAAATTGCCACTTTACGTAACTCTAGAGGAGGCGACGTGCCAAACGTTTTAAAAGCGGCGAAAGATATAGAAGGTTTTGGAGCAGAAGGGATTACTGTGCATCCAAGACCAGATGAGCGACATATTCGTTACCAAGATGTGAGAGATTTAGCGCCGGTGGTAACTACCGAATTTAATATTGAAGGTAACCCGATCAAGCAGTTTATCGATTTGGTGTTAGAAAATAAACCTACGCAAGTAACTTTAGTGCCTGATGCAGAAGATGCAATTACTTCTAATGCCGGTTGGGATGCCATCAAGCACAAAGATTTTTTAGTTGAAGTGATTAAAGAATTTAAACAAAACGGAATTAGAACTTCCATCTTTGTAGATCCTAATCCTAAAATGGTGGAAGCTGCTGTAAATACAGGAACAGATCGAGTGGAATTATATACGGAAGCTTTTGCTGAAAAATATGCACAAGGAAACGAAAACGGAATTTTACCTTACGTAGAATGTGCTAAAGTGGCGCAAGAAGTCGGTTTAGGGATAAATGCCGGTCACGATTTGTCGTTGAAAAATATCAAGTTCTTTAAAGATAATATTCCGGGGTTGTTAGAAGTTTCTATTGGGCACGCATTAATTGCAGAATCACTTTATGAAGGACTGGAAAGTGTGATCAATCAATATTTATCACTTTTAAAATAAGCTGAAAAATGGAATTATATTCAAATATAATAGGAGAAGGAAAGCCGTTTTTAATTCTACACGGTTTTCTAGGAATGGGTGATAATTGGAAAACTTTAGGAAAGCGTTTTTCTGAAAATGGTTACGAAGTTCATCTCATTGATCAGCGAAATCATGGTCGAAGTGCACATACTTCAGCATTTTCTTACGAACTTATGGCAGAAGATCTAAAAGAATATTGCGATCAACATAACCTTAAAGATATTGTGCTTTTAGGGCATTCGATGGGTGGTAAAACCGCAATGAAGTTTGCTTGCCAATATCCGGAGTTAATGGGGAAACTTATTGTTGCCGATATTGCTCCTAAATACTACGCACCACATCATCAAACCATTTTAGAAGGTTTAACAATGTTGAGCAATGCAGAATTAACCAGTCGTGGTGAAGCCGATGAAAAGTTAGAAGAATATATTAAGGAGTGGGGCGTTCGTCAATTTCTGTTGAAAAATTTGTACTGGAAAGAAAAAGGAAAACTGGCACTTCGAATGAATTTAGAAGCTCTCAAAGAGAATATCAATGAAATCGGTCAGGCGCTAACTTCAGAAGAAACTTTTAGTGGTTCAAGTTTATTTATAAATGGCGGAAATTCTAACTACATCAAAGCGGAAGATAAAAGCTTAATAAAAGAGCATTTTCCTAATTCAGTTGTGTTAACGATCAAAGGCGTAGGGCATTGGCTGCACGCAGAAAAACCAGATGAGTTTTACGAAGCTGTGATCGAATTCATTAATAAATCATAAAAAAATTACTGTGCTTGCATAATATTTCGTAATTTTAGTTGCATTAAATTATTATTCTATTAAATTTGGGTAACAAATTCTTAGAAAAATATAATCAACTTTAATTATGAAGAAACTTTCATTAGTAGCGATACTTCTGTTATTTGCCGTAACGAGTTATGCAGGAGGGTATCGAGTAAGTACTCAAGGTCAACGTGCTTTGGCTATGGGTCATTCGGGTGTTGCTGTGGTAAATAGTGCAGAGTTAGCATTTTTTAATCCCGCAGGTTTAGTTTACTTAGAGAATAAAATTAATATCTCTGCCGGGATGACGGGCGTGATCTCTAATGTAAAATGGCAAAATGAAATGACAGGTGGTTTTGCAGAAACCGAGAGTAGTTTAGGAACGCCGTTTTATTTATATGCTTCTTATAGCGTTTCAGAAAAATTAGCCTTAGGCTTAAGTGTTTATACACCTTACGGTAGTAGTGTAGAATGGCCAACAGATTGGGCAGGTTCTCATTTAATTAATAATATAGACTTACAGGCAGTTTATATTCAGCCTTTAATTTCTTACAAAATTACCGACAATTTAAGCGTTGGTGGTGGGCCAATTTTTGTAACCGGTTCTGTGAACTTCAATAGAAGTATAAATAGAACACTTACCGATGAACAAGGTAACCGTTCTAATGTTGAAGTAGATGCTAGCGGAGTAACTAATTTTGGTTGGTCTGCAAGTGCGATGTTCTCGCCAATAGATAGTTTACGAATAGGTGTGAATTATAGGTCTGAAATAATTTTAAAAGCAGAAGACGGTGAAGCAACATTTAATAATGTACCTAATTCACCATTAGCTCCAGTTTCAAATGGAAGGGTAGCATTTAATGCTGAATTACCGATGCCCGCCGAGTTAACTATCGGTGCATCATATGAGTTTGATAAGTGGTTATTTGCTTTTGATTATAACAGAACATTTTGGGGAGTTTACGAATCTTTAGATATCGATTTTGCTCCAGAAAATATTCCAGATTCTTTCAATCCTAGAAATTACAAAGATTCTTCAACTTATCGATTTGGAGTACAATATGCTGCCTTAGATAAATTAGATTTACGTTTAGGGTATTATTTCGATGAATCTCCAGTGCAGTCAGGTTATTTCGCTCCAGAGACTCCGCGTAACGATTCTCACGGATTTACAGGAGGATTCTCGTATCAGATTTCTTCAAAAGTTGCGATCGATGCTTCTTTTGCTTACTTAAGATTTGAGGAGGTAGACGAATCTTATGATCATTACCAAGAAAACGGTCAAGAGGTTTCTTTTGGTGGAACTTACAAGAGTAACGCCTTTTTGCCGGGGTTAGGAGTGACTGTAAAACTTTAATTAATTTAAGATGAAGATGAAAAATACAATAAAATATATGGCTCTTGTTGCACTAGGTTTAGTTGCATGTGAGCCGGAATTTGATAACTCTGTTGAAGAAAACGAAGGTTTTTATACGAATGGTGAAGCAGATTTTAGCAATTATGTAGCTTTAGGAAATTCGCTAACCGCAGGTTTTGCCGATAACGCATTATATATTCAAGGACAAGAAAATTCTTATCCTAATATTTTAGCTCAGCAGTTTTCTCACGTGGGTGGTGGTGAGTTTACACAACCATTAATGAATGATAATTTAGGCGGATTGCTGTTAGGTGGAACCGAAATTCAAGGTACTCGTTTAATTTTAGATGTTGGAGTAAGTGGCTCACCTTCACCAGTCAATATTCCTGGTGATCCAACTACAGAAATTACCAATACACTTTCGGGGCCTTTTAATAATATGGGGGTTCCTGGAGCAAAGAGTTTTCATTTAGTAGCTGAAGGATACGGGAATGCTGCCGGAGTTCCTTTAGGACAGGCAAATCCTTATTTTGTGCGTTTTCGCTCTTCAGAAAATACAACGATTTTAGAAGATGCTGTAGCACAAAACCCAACTTTCTTTTCACTTTGGATAGGGAATAATGATGTGTTGAGTTATGCGGTTTCTGGAGGAACCGGAGTTAATCAGACAGGAAACCTAGATCCATCAACATACGGAAGTAATGATATAACAGATCCTAATGTTTTTGCACAGGTTTTTTCAAGTCAGGTTAGTGCTTTAATGCAATCTGCTTCAGGCGGAGTGGTGTTGAATATACCTAATGTGACTGATACGGCCTTTTTCAATACAGTTCCAAATAATGCGCTAGTGCTCGATGCTTCTCAGGCTGCAAGTTTAACAGCTTATTTTAGTGCTGTTTCTCAAGTTTTTGCAGGTGTGCTAATGTCGCAAGGTGTTCCTCAGGAGCAGGCAGTTGCCTTAGCATCTCAATATGCAATTACATTTAACGAAGGACCTAACCGATTTATTATTGATGTTCCTGTAACTCAAACCAATCCGTTAGGGTTTAGACAAATGACAGAAGATGAACTTATTCAGTTACAGGTAGATCAAGAGGCTTTGCAAAATGGTTATGGTTCTGTAGTTATAACTCCTATGGTTGAACAGGTTTTAGCAATATTAATGCAAGGAGGAACGCCAAGTCCTGAAGAAGTGAACATTCTCTTTAGTGCGGTAAGTGGTTTAGATGATGGTGATGTTTTAGATAGTGCTGAAATTACAGAAATTGAAACTGCAACAACAGCGTTCAATGCAACTATCGAAAATGTAGCGCAAGCTAATGGTTTAGCCTATGTAGATGCAAATGCATTATTAAATCAAGTTGCAGATGGCGGAATTGTTTTTGATGGTGGTATGGTAACTGCAGAGTTTGCTACAGGGGGAGCTTTCTCTCTAGATGGAATTCATTTAACGCCTAGAGGTTATGCGATCGTAGCCAATAGAATTATTGAAGCAGTAAATAGTACTTACAATTCAACAGTGCCAATGGTAAATGTAGGAGATTACAATGGTGGTCCGGCTATTGGTAGTGGTGCACAATAAAGTTTAGTTTATAAGTTTGTTTTATAAAAGTCGAAGTTTTTGCTTCGGCTTTTTTTGTTTTAAAATTTCATTAAAACCAATCATTGTCAGCATCCAGTTTTTTAATTTTAGAAAAAGATTTTTTCATGAGAACATTATTAAAAATATTAATTACCGCTTTTATTGTTGTTGCTCTGGCCAATTTATTGCCCGGTGTAGGAATTAGAAGTTATTTCACCGGTATCTTAGTAGCTGCAGTTTTAGGATTAATGAATTTGATTGTGCGTCCTATTATTGTACTGTTTACATTGCCGGTCACCATTGTAACTTTAGGTTTATTTTTATTAGCGATCAATGCTTTTATAGTGTTAATGGTCGACGGATTGATTGGTGGTTTTTATGTAGATGGTTTTTGGTGGGCGCTATTTTTTAGTTTGTTACTTTCCTTTTTTCAAACCATTTTATTCTCTGTTTTTAAAGACAAGAAATCATAAACTTTAAAAACTTGGTTGGCAGATAAATAAATTGTAATTTTGCACACCAATTTTTTAGAAGAATAAAGAATGAACATCACAAGAGAAAATATTGACGAGCTTAATGCAGTAGTGAAGGTTGAAATCTCAAAAGAAGATTACAGCCCAAAAGTTGAAAAAATCTTAAAAGATTACCGTAAAAATGCTAACATTCCGGGCTTTAGAAAAGGTCACGTGCCAATGGGCTTAGTAAAAAAACAATACGGTCAAGCAGTACTTGTAGATGAAGTAAATAAGCTTCTTCAAGAAAACTTAAATAAATACTTAGCTGAAGAAAAACTTGACGTTTTAGGAAATCCGCTTCCTAAAGAGCAAGAAAACTTCGATTGGGATAAAGATGATTACGCTTTTGAATTTGAATTAGGTCTTTCTCCTAAGTTTGATGTCGATGTAAAAACAAAAGAAGCGATCACGCATTACCAAATCGTAGCCGATGATGAAATGATCGAAAATCAGATCAAAACCATTCAAAAGCAATACGGGAAGTTAGTTTCTAAAGAAGAAGTTGAAGAAGGAGATTTAGTTGCCGGAGTTTTCAAAAATGAAGAAGAAGGTATCGAGAACACCACCACACTTCCGTTAGAAAAAATAAAAGGTAAGCGTAACCTAAATAAATTTGTAGGTGCTAAAGTAGGTGATGTGATCACACTAAAAACTAAAAGTTTATTTGAAGACGATCACGATTTAATCGAGTTCTTAAAAGTAGAGCACGATCAAGCACACGACCTAGATATCGAAGTAACTTTTGAAATTACAGAAGTAAACAAACAAGAGCCTGCAGAATTAGATCAAGAGCTTTTCGATAAATTATTTGGAGAAGGGAATGTAACTTCTGTAACCGAATTAAAAGAGAAGATTAAAGAAGATGCAGAAAATCAATTCAAACAACAAAGCGATCAGCAGTTGTTGAATGATGTAACAGAAGCTTTAATTGAAAAAACAAACTTTGATCTTCCTGCAGAATTTCTTCAACGTTGGATTATGGTAAGCGGTGAAAAAGAGCTTACAGAAGAAGAAGCAAAAGAAGAATACGAAAAAAGTGAAAAAGGATTACGTTTTCAGTTAATTGAAGGAAAGTTAATTCAGGAGAATGAGCTTCAAGTTCAATTAGATGAAATTAAAGAAATGACCAAAGAGCGTATCAAAATGCAGATGGCGCAATTCGGGCAGATGGATCCTTCAGAAAAAGATTTAGAAGATATTACTGCAAGAGTACTTTCTAACCAAGATGAGGTGAAGAAATTATCTGAGCAAGTAATGAACCAGAAATTATTAGAATTCTATAAAGAGAACGCTAACTTAGAGCAAAAGGAATTGACTTACGAAAATTTTGTTAAGGAAGTTTATAAGTAGTCTTTTATAGAATTTATAGCTATCTTTAAGGCGTTAACCATTTTTGGAATAACGCCTTTTTTAGTCAATAAGAACACGAATTTTGTGTAAAAAATCAGAAAGGAATTTACTATGGATTTTGGAAAAGAATTTGAAAAATTTGCTGTAAAAGATCAAGGGATCAACAGTAACTATTATAATAAAATTGTAAGCAGCATGATGCCCGTTGGTATGACGCCAAATATTATTGAAGAGCGTCAAATGAATGCGGTAGCAATGGATGTTTTTTCTCGTTTAATGATGGACCGTATTATTTTTATGGGTACCGGGATCAACGACCAAATCGCAAATATCATTCAGGCGCAATTGCTGTTTTTAGAAAGTACAGATGCAAATAAAGATATTCAGATTTACGTAAACTCACCGGGAGGTAGTGTTTATGCAGGTTTAGGTATTTACGATACGATGCAGTTTATAAAGCCAGATGTAGCGACGATCTGTACAGGTATGGCAGCATCGATGGGAGCTGTGTTATTATGTGCGGGAGAAAAAGGGAAGCGTAGTGCTTTACCACATTCGCGAGTAATGATTCACCAACCTTTAGGTGGTGCGCAAGGTCAAGCCAGCGATATCGAAATTACAGCGCGTGAAATTATTACCTTAAAAGAAGAACTTTATAACATTATTGCTAAACATAGTGGGCAATCGTATGATAAAGTGTATGAAGATAGTGATCGTGATTACTGGATGAAAGCAGATAAAGCAAAAGCATACGGTATGATCGACGAAATTTTAGTTAGAGAGAAAGAATAATTTATGGCGAAAGAAGAATTAGAATGTTCCTTCTGCGGAAGAAAAAAACCGGAAACCAATTTACTAATTGCAGGGCTCGATGCGCACATTTGTGACCGTTGTATCGAGCAAGCACACGGTATTGTGGTTGAAGAATCGAAGCAAGAAGGCGCAAAAGAACTTACTTCAGAATTAATGCTTCGCAAGCCGAAGGCAATTCATAATTTTTTAGAAGATTATGTGATTGGTCAAGATTATACCAAAAAAGTACTTTCGGTAGCGGTGTATAACCATTACAAGCGTTTGTTGCAGCCGCAAGATGAAGACGATATTGAAATTCAGAAAAGTAATATCGTTATGGTTGGGCAAACCGGTACGGGTAAAACCTTAATGGCAAAAACAATTGCAAAGATGCTTAATGTGCCTTTAGCAATTGTAGATGCAACGGTTTTAACTGAAGCAGGTTATGTAGGAGAAGATGTAGAAAGTATTTTAACTCGTTTACTACAAGCGGCAGACTATAATTTAGAAAAAGCACAGCAAGGTATCGTTTTTATCGATGAGATCGATAAAATTGCCCGTAAAAGTGATAATCCTTCCATTACACGTGATGTTAGTGGTGAAGGTGTTCAGCAAGCTTTATTAAAGTTATTAGAAGGTACAACAGTAAATGTTCCGCCTAAGGGAGGAAGAAAGCATCCCGACCAAAAGTTTATTGAAGTTGATACTAGTAATATTTTATTTATTGCCGGTGGAGCTTTTGATGGTATTGAGCGAAATATTTCTAAGCGTTTAAATATTCAGGCTGTTGGTTATTCAGCTTCGAGAGGTGAAGATGAAATTGAAAAAGAAAACCTGCTGAAGTATATTATCCCAAAAGATTTAAAAGATTTTGGTTTAATTCCTGAAATTATTGGTCGTTTGCCGGTATTAACCTTTATGAATCCGTTAGATGCTGAAACGCTTCGTGCTATTTTAACCGAGCCTAAAAATGCTTTGGTAAAACAGTATAAAAAGCTTTTTGCGATGGATGATATCGAATTCGATATTACCGATGGCGCATTAGATTATATTGTTGAAAAAGCAATTGAATATAAACTTGGCGCAAGAGGTTTACGTTCACTTTGTGAAGCGATCTTAACCGATGCGATGTTCAATCTTCCGGAAAGTGGTGAAACAGAATTTAAGGTAACTAAAGCCTATGCTGAAAAAGCCTTACAGAAATCGACCATCAAGAAATTGAAAGCAGTTTCTTAAAAGAATAATTTTTATCATATTTTAGAGGAAGAAAAACACGAACCATGAACGTTAAATTCTTCCTCTTTTTATTTTTACCTTCCTTACTTTTTTCTGCAGAAATTAATCCGAAGCTTAAGCCCAAAAAAGTTACGGTTTTTCTTAGTGGAGCTCAAATTATTTCAGAAGCCTCTTTTAATTTACCTGCAGGAAGTTCTGAAGTTGTTTTTTCAGACCTCTCGCCAACAATTAATGAGAATAGTATACAAATAAGCGGAGTAGGCGAGGTTACTCTTTCTGCCGTAAAATATCGTATTACGTACTTGGGTGAAGATGATTCTTCTCCTGAAATCATTTCTTTAAAACAAAAATTAGCTTCTACAAAACGCTCGTTAACTTTACTTCAGAATAAAATTGAAGGTTTAAGAGAAGAGGAGTCAGTTCTACTTACCAATAAAAAAATTAATGCAGATAATGAAAGTGCGTCTTTAGATAAACTCAAACAATATGCTGGTTATTATCGTAACAGAATAAGTGATATAAAAACAGAAATATATGATACAACTTCACAGTTAGAAGAGTTAAGGTCTCAAACCACTAAAATTCAGCAAGAATTAAATCAATTAAAGAATAAGCAATCAGGTAGCCGTAGTGAAATTAAACTTCTAATCGATGCGCCGCGTTCGCAAAGTGTGAATTTAAATATAACCTATAACGTTTCGAATGCAGGTTGGTTTCCTACCTATGATATTAAAGCCGATAATACAGAAAGTCCTTTACATTTTTCATATAAAGCAAACGTTTTTCAAGAAACCGGTATAAATTGGGAAAATGTTGAATTAAAAATATCAACGGGAGATCCTGCTATTCCTACAGAACAGCCTACTGTAAATTCTCATTATTTAAATTTCATTAATTCTAGAAATATAAACAAGCCTTATTATCAAGCTAATCGCCCGTATAATCCTTCTGTTAGAAAAGTTTATGGGAAAATTATTGATAATCAAGGAATGCCATTGCCAGGGGTGAATGTTTCGGAAGAAGGAACTAATAATGCTACACAAACCGATTTTGATGGAAATTATAACCTTAGTTTAACTAGCGGAAGAAAATTAGTATATAGTTATGTAGGTTTTGAAACGGCACGAATTCCTATTTACGCCAATCAAATTAATCTACAATTACATAACGATAATTATAGTTTAAATGAAGTGGTAGTTACTGGTTATGCGGGAAAAATCTATGGAGCTAGAGCAGCTAGGGATCAAGTAAAAGAAGAGTCTATTCAAGCACCAAGTGTAGTTAAAGAAGAAAATATAATGTCAACAGAATTTGCTATAGAAAAACCTTATTCAATTCCTTCAAATTCAGAGAGCACTGTTGTAATTATTAAGAACTTTGAAATTCCTGCAGAATATCAATATTATACGGCACCGATTTTAAAAAGCGCTGTATACTTAACTGCAATAATGAAGGATTGGGAAAACTTTGACTTACTTCCCGGGGATGCAAATATATACTTTCAGGACGGTTTTGTAGGTAATACTTTTCTTCAAACTAATGGAGTTTATGATAATTTAAAATTGTCTTTAGGGGTAGATCCATCAATTTCGGTAGAAAGAAAACAGATAAACAATAAAAAAGATAAATCACTTTTTGGAGGAACTAGAATTGTAAATCGCAATTATGAGATCAAGTTGAAAAACAATAGAAATTCTACGGTAAAAATTTATTTAGAAGACCGTATACCAATTTCTCAAAATGATGAGATTAAGGTTGAAGAACAAGAATATGGTAAAGCTTCATATAATGAAAAAACCGGACTTTTATCTTGGGATTTTAGCTTACTAGCTAAAGAATCTAAAACGTTTATGTTTAGTTATGAGGTGAGATATCCCAAGAAAAGAGAGGTGAACTTGAATTAATCTAAGCCTTACAGAAATCAACCATCAAGAAATTAAAAGCAGTTTCTTAAGAAACAATATGCTCAAAATATATAAAAGCCTACTCATCTCGAGTAGGCTTTTTTTGTAAGTCTTTGTTAGTGCGAAATTTATTTTAATGAAAATCTTTTGTCACTTCGAGCGGAGTCGAGAAGTAATTTTTCAAAACTACCTATCCTTAAAAATAATATTGAACATTAAAATAATTCCGCCGAGAGCGGCTAATAAAAATAAAATGATCGCTAAACCGGGATAACCAAAAATCATAAAGCTGGTGGGCACTTGCATAAGCATAGCGGCGCCAATAATTAACGAAGCTAAAATTAAACCCAATGTAATTCTATTAGCCACTTTTTGAAGTCCTTGCGTAAGTTGCTTTTCATCTAAAACTTCTAAATTCAATTTAAGGTCGTTGTTCGCTAATAAACCGGAAACTTTATTGAGTCGGCTAGGCGCTTGTTCAATCAGTTTCTTTAAATCGATAAGTACGTGAAAGAAGTTTTCAGGCTTTAATTCTTCCCACATTTTCTTTTGCATCAGTTTTTTTAGATGATGTCGAATTGCAGGTTGTAATTCGTACTCAGGATCTAATTCAGCAATGATCTGGTCCATATTCATCAGTATTTTTCCGAGGATATTTATTTCCACAGGAATATGAATTCCGTTTTGTGCTGCCACCTGATTGATCTGAATAAGTAATCGTCCGGTTTTTAAGTCTTTGGCTTTACTGTTCTCACTTTCAAATAATAACCGATTTAATATATGTTTAAAATGTTCGAGATCGGCATCTTCATCTATTTCGCTAATTTCCTGCAAAAGTTCGGCTGTTTTATCGCCGTCGGTTTTACTTACCGCCATTAATAACTGTAAAATACTTTCTCGTAAATGAGCAGAAAAACGAGCCGTCATTCCTGCATCAAGCAATGCTAATGCGCAATCGTTGGTAAGATGAATGTTCCCGGGATGCGGATCTGCGTGTACAAAACCATCTTCTAAAATTTGCTGTAAATAAGCTTTGACTAACTCTTCAACCAACGGCGTGTAATTCTCTTCAATTTTTTTGAAAGGAGATATGGAAGTCACTTTAACCCCTTCAATATATTCCATCGTCAAAACTTTTTGTGTGGAATAATCAGCGATAGGTTTTGGTACTTTAATATTTTTGAAATGCTGAAGGTTTCTATGAAGTTTACTCAGGTTAGCGGCTTCTTTTTGGTAATCTAATTCTTGTAAAAGGATGTAACGAAGCTCTTCTAGAACATCGTTAAATGCGTATTGCTGTGCAGTTTTAGAATGTTTCACGGCAAAGGCAGCAATTTCTGTAAGCGTGTCCAGATCTTTTAAAAAATCTTCCTGAATATTTGGTCGCTGAATTTTAACCACCACTTTTTTACCTGAACGTAATTTGGCTAAATGTACTTGACCAATCGATGCGCTGGCGAGTGGTTTTTCTTCAAACTCGTCAAAAGCTTTAGAAATTCGGGTACCTAATTCTGCTTCAACAATCTCATGAATTTTTTCATAAGGTATGGTTGGAGCATCGTCTTGCAGACAAGCTAATTCATTTAAATAAGCTTCGGGTAACAAATCGGGACGTGTAGAAAGCAGCTGACCAAGTTTAATATATGTTGGTCCCATCTGCTTAAGATCTTCAGCTAATTCTTCCGGAGAATGATCGAAATCGTAACTTTCTTCGCTTTGAGTTTCTTCCATGGCTTGAGAGGAAGTGTATCTTAATAATTCACTGTTCCAATACTTCAGCATAAAACTGAAAAATTTTTGATAACGCTGAAGTTTGCTCGAAAGGTTTGTCATGAAGATCGTTGTTTATTTCTAAATGTAGCTATAATTACAGATTGAAGATGAAGCGTAAACTAATATTTAACAAAAGAAAAGCCCACTCAAACGAGCAGACTTTTTCTAATTTATTTAATGGAAAAAATGATCTTACATCATTCCCGGCATACCGCCACCCATTCCTTGTGGCATTCCTCCGCCACCGTTATCATCTTCCGGTAGGTCGATTAATGCACATTCTGTAGTTAGAATCATTCCAGAAACAGAAGCTGCATTTTCTAAAGCTACACGCGTTACTTTTTTAGGATCGATGATTCCTGCTTTAAGCATATCTACGTAAGCTTCGGTTTTTGCATCGTAACCAAATCCTTTCTTACCTTCAAGAACTTTATTGATCACTACAGAACCTTCTCCGCCTGCGTTTTCAACAATTGTTCTTAACGGAGCTTCGATCGCACGGTTCACGATTTGGATACCGGTTGCTTCGTCTGCATTTTCAGATTTTAATTTTGCTAAAGCTTCTTTTGCTCTCACTAAAGCAACACCACCACCGGCAACAATACCTTCTTCTACAGCAGCTCTCGTTGCGTGAAGTGCATCGTCTACACGGTCTTTCTTTTCTTTCATTTCAACTTCTGAAGCTGCACCAACATAAAGTACTGCAACACCACCAGAAAGCTTCGCTAAACGCTCTTGTAGCTTTTCTCTGTCGTAGTCTGAAGTCGTGCTTTCGATCTGAGCTTTAATTTGGTTAACTCTAGCTTTGATGTTTTCATCATCACCAGCACCATTAACAACGGTTGTGTTGTCTTTGTCGATACTTACTTTTTCAGCAGTACCTAATTGGTCGATGGTAGCACTTTCTAAAGTAAATCCTCTTTCTTCAGAAATTACAGTTCCACCGGTTAAGATGGCGATATCTTCTAACATTGCCTTTCTACGGTCACCAAAACCTGGAGCTTTAACCGCAGCAATTTTTAAAGAACCTCTTAATTTGTTTACTACTAATGTCGCTAAAGCTTCACCATCTACATCTTCTGCAACGATTAATAATGGTTTACCGCTTTGAGCAACCGGCTCAAGTACCGGCATTAAATCTTTCATCGTAGAGATTTTCTTATCGTAAATAAGAATGTAAGGATTCTCTAGATCGGTAGTCATTTTTTCGCTGTTGGTTACGAAATAAGGTGATAAGTAACCTCTGTCAAACTGCATACCTTCTACAACATCTACGTAAGTATCTGTTCCTTTAGCTTCTTCAACAGTAATTACACCTTCTTTACCAACTTTGTTAAAAGCTTGAGCGATTAACTCACCGATTACTTCATCGTTGTTTGCAGAAATAGAAGCTACTTGCTTGATTTGCTCAGAGCTGCTTCCTACTTCTTTGCTTTGCTTAGCTAACTCTTCAGTAATAGAAGCTACAGCTTTGTCGATACCTCTTTTAATATCCATTGGGTTTGCTCCTGCAGCAACGTTTTTAAGCCCTTCTTTTACGATAGCTTGTGCTAAAACTGTAGCAGTAGTTGTACCGTCACCGGCAAGATCGTTGGTTTTAGAAGCAACTTCTTTTACCATTTGCGCTCCCATGTTTTCTAAAGCATCTTCTAACTCGATTTCTTTAGCTACAGAAACACCATCTTTTGTGACTACCGGCGCACCGAAAGATTTACTAATAATTACGTTACGACCTTTTGGTCCTAAAGTAACTTTTACAGCATTTGCTAAAGCATCTACGCCGCGTTTAATTCCGTCTCTTGCTTCGAGATCAAATTTTATATCTTTTGCCATTTTTGTTGAATTTTAATTGATTAATTCGTTGAATTGAATGTTGTGGATTGAGATTAATTAAAGAATACCGAAAATCTCTGATTCTTTCATGATCAAGTAATCTTTACCTTCTAATTTTAATTCTGTACCAGAAAATTTACCGTAAAGAACTTGATCGCCTTCTTTCACTGTCATATCGTGGTCTTTAGTACCATTACCAACAGCTACAACTTTACCGTGTTGAGGTTTTTCTTTTGCAGAATCTGGAATATAGATTCCAGAAGCAGTTTTAGTTTCTGCAGCAACAGGTTCTACAACAACTCTGTCTGCTAAAGGTTTAAATTTTAATCCCATTTTATAAGTATTTTAAATTATTATAATGTTTATGGGTTTCGAATATTCGAAAATTATGCCAATGAAAATATGCTGCCAAATAGCAAAAAAAAAATGCCAACTTGTCATCGAACAGTTGGCATTTTTAATTATGTGAAAGAAGTTTACTTATTCAGCATCTTCTGTAGTCGTGGTTTCTGGTTGTACAGCCGGAGTTTCTTCAGCAGGAATTTCTGTTGCCGGTGCAGCGTTATCGCCACCAATAACTCTAGATTCTGATGGGCCGTTACCATCCATAATAGCAACGTTAGATAATAAGATAAGTACTAAAAGCACAGTTGCAAGCGTCCAAGTACTTTTATCTAAAAAGTCGGTTGTTTTTTGAGCGCCACCAATTTGAGCGCCACCACCGCCAAAAGAAGAAGATAATCCTCCGCCTTTAGGGTTTTGAACCATAATAACTACGATTAGCAAAAATGCTACGATAACGATTAGCGTTAAAAATATTGTAAACATTACTTATGAGTTTTTATTTTCTTGTATTTTCTCTATTTCCCGAATTTGGTCTGCAAATAAACCACTTTTTTCGGGATTTTTCAAAATTAATATTTTATATGCTTGTATAGCTTTGCTATAATTTTTCTGTTCTAGATAAACACGGGCTAAAGTTTCTGTCATTAATTGATTGCTAGGCCCTTTGTCTACTAGCTTTACTTCTTTTGACTTGTGTTCTTTAACCGGAGAGATCTTAGGATTATTAGCAATAAAATTATCGATCAATTCAAACTTTTTAGAAGAAACTTTAACCGGTTCTTTTTCTGTGGAAGTTGAATTTTCTCGTTCTATCTTCTTAGCGTTAGTCAATTTTAACCATTCTGCAAATGAGTGTGCCTCTTTTCTGCTGAATTCTAGAGGCTTGCCAATTTCTAAATTATTCTCTTCTTTAGTTGGTTGTTGGCTTTTACTTTCATCTTTAGAAACTTCAAATAAATTAGGATCGAGTACTTGATCGGCTTCTGCCATATTCATCGATAAAGCTTCATCGAAAGTTTCTAGACGCTTATTTTCTTCGTTTCTGTTTTTGATGATCGAAGAAATGCGATGCTGATTAAATTCTGCAGAGGTAATGTAATCGAATAAAATTCTGCGATCGGTAGTGTAAGCCGCTACTTTTCTTAATTCAGCATTATAAGAAAAATGATGATTTTGCTTTAAACCTTTTAAATGAATAGCTCTTGCTGCTTGAAAATAAGGGTGTTTTTCAACAACATCGGCAAGTTGATTGGTTTGCGATTGCGTGATCGCTTGCTCTTTGGCTGCTATGTCTAGAAATTCTTCAGCTTTCATTTACCAGTCGGTGAGCGATGCGTTAAAAATATCTTGCGTTAATCGTGTAAAAATTTCATCTAATGCGGTATCTAGCGTAGAGCCGGTTAATTGCTCGTTGGCACCGTAATCAAAATAGAAAGAAAAACGCTGTTCAAAATCTTTTTCAGGATCGGTGTTATTATAAAATCTAACGTTAACCGCTATCGTTAATCGGTTTTGTGCTGCAGTGTTTTGGCTGGTCGCCGTCATTGGAGCAACATAATATTGTACGATCTCTCCTTCGTAAATCAAATCGCCACCGGTATTTACCAAACTTAAACTTGTTTGATTCTGAATAAAATCTTGTAACTGATTGGTAAAGGTTCGATCGATTCCCGGTTCAACTAAATCGGCGTTATTTTGAAAAAAGTTAACCTGAAAAGTTTCTGCTTCACCAACACTCGCTCCAGAAAGTGAGTAAATACCACAACTGTTCAGTGTGAAGCAAACCAACGCTAATAATGCAAAAGCGAGCGGTCGATGTATTTTTAAAAATTTCAACATTTTATAAATCGTACTGTTTAATTTTTCTGTAAAGCGTTCGTTCGCTAATCCCTAATTCTTCGGCGGCTGCTTTACGTTTTCCGTTATGGCGTTCCAGCGATTTTTTGATCAATTCTATTTCTTTGTCTTGAAGAGAAAGTGTTTCTTCTTCTTCAATCTCTTCAGCAAAAGAATATTTGTCTTCGCTTACCGTTGGCGTTGGTTGGTGCTGAGTGCTTTCGTGCTTTTCCGGAATTTGAAGTACTTCCATCTGTTCTTCTAATTCTTCTTCATACTGTGCTTGCTCCTCATCGTTCCCGTAAATCTTTTGAATAAGACTTTCGTTATCGCTTCTTACTTGATCACTATCACCGTTACGCATTAATTCTAGCGTAAGTTTTTTAAGATCGTTTAAGTCACTTTTCATGTCAAAAAGTACTTTGTAAAGAATTTCACGCTCATTGCTGAAATCGCTTTCGCTTTTTTTCTGATTGACTACCGCCGGTAAATTATCGCCCACATTTGGTAAGTATGAACGTAAAGTTGCAGCATCGATCGAACGAGTTTGCTCAAGAACCGAAATTTGTTCAGCAATATTTCGCAATTGTCTAATATTACCGCTCCATCTGTATTTTTGAAGCACTTGCACCGCGTTATCGTCTAAACGAATAGAGGGCATTTTGTATTTTAAGGCAAAATCTGAAGCAAATTTTCTAAACAGTAAATGAATATCTTCATCACGTTCACGCAAAGGCGGAAGATGAATTTCTACCGTGCTTAAACGATAATATAGATCTTCTCTGAATTTTTCTTTTTTAATAGCTTCAAACATATTCACATTGGTGGCTGCCACGATGCGAACATTGGTTTTTTGCACTTTTGAAGAACCTACTTTTATAAACTCTCCATTTTCTAAGACACGTAATAAACGTACTTGTGTAGTGAGTGGCAATTCGCCCACTTCATCTAAAAAAATGGTTCCGCCATCGGCTTCTTCAAAATAACCACTTCGGGTTTGAGTAGCGCCGGTAAAAGCACCTTTTTCGTGCCCAAAAAGTTCACTGTCGATCGTTCCTTCAGGAATTGCTCCACAGTTCACCGCAATATATTTACCGTGTTTACGGTGCGATAACGAATGAATGATCTTTGGTACGCTTTCTTTACCAACACCACTTTCTCCGGTAACCAATACCGAAATATCGGTAGGCGCTACTTGTATGGCTTTTTCAATCGCTCGGTTAAGGCTTTTGTCGTTACCAATAATGCCAAAGCGTTGTTTTGTTGCTTGAACTGATTCCATGTGTTAGTTGTTATCTGAATAACCTACCGGTTCGCCAATGAGCGTTGCGGTTGTGCAGTCAAGAATTTTTACGTTCACAAAATCACCTACTTTATAATTTTCTTTTGGGAAAACTACCATGGTATTTTGCGTGTTTCTTCCGCTCCAATGTAAATCAGATTTTTTCGATTCTTTTTCAATTAAAACTTCTTCTACTTTGCCTAAGTGTTCTTGCGTACGGTAATGCGAATGTTTTTGCTGAAGATCGATCACTTCTTGTAAACGTCTTTTCTTTACTTTTTCCGGGATATCATCTTCAAATTTTCTTCCTGCCATCGTTCCGGGTCTTTCAGAATATGCAAACATAAATCCGAAATCATATTTTACATATTCCATTAGCGAAAGTGTGTCTTGGTGATCTTCTTCTGTTTCTGTAGGGAAACCGGTGATCATATCTTGAGAGATCGCACAATCTGGAATAATTTCTCTAATGTTATCGATCAATTCAAAATATTCTTCCCGCGTATGCAAACGATTCATTTTCTTTAAAATACGATCGCTACCACTTTGCACCGGTAAATGAATGTATTTACAGATGTTTTTATGTTTCGCCATCGCTTCGATCACATCTAGCGTCATATCTTGCGGGTTCGAAGTAGAAAAACGAATACGCATTTTAGGTTGTGCTTTTGCGACCATATCGAGTAAGCCTGCAAAACCTACTGCGGTTGCCTTTTGCATTTCGGTAGCGTTCTTGAAATCTTTTTTGAGTCCACCGCCGTACCATAAATAGCTATCTACGTTTTGGCCTAAAAGTGTAATTTCTTTGAAACCTCTTTCCGCTAGATCGTTCACTTCTTCTAAAATACTTTGTGGGTCACGACTACGTTCTCTACCACGCGTAAATGGTACTACGCAAAACGTACACATATTATCACAACCTCTGGTAATCGATACAAAAGCTGAAACTCCGTTACTTTGTAAACGCACGGGAGAAACATCGCCATAAGTTTCTTCTTTCGAGAGAATCACATTTACTGCGTTTCTTCCTTCTTCAACTTCATCAATTAAATTTGGGAGATCTTTATATGCATCTGGACCCACAACTAGATCGACGATCTTTTCTTCTTCAAGAAACTTTTCTTTTAGACGTTCTGCCATACAACCTAAAACGCCCACTTTCATTTTTGGATTTTTACGTTTTACGGCATTATATTTTTCTAGACGTTTTCTAACGGTTTGTTCTGCTTTTTCACGAATCGAACAAGTGTTCACCAAAACCAAATCTGCATCTTCTAATTGGTTAGTGGTATTAAAACCTTCTTTGGCTAAAATGGAAGCAACGATTTCACTATCGCTAAAATTCATTTGGCAACCATAACTTTCGATAAAAAGTTTGCGGTCATTCTCTTTCTTGGGTTCCATAACCAAGGTGCTTCCTTGTTTTGTTTCGTCAATTACCTTCTCCATAAATCAAGGTTCTTAATTAAAAGTTGAAGCGCAAAGATACAGTTAAATGCAAATTCTGACAAACTGACAGCCTTAAGTTTTTTATTTTTTATTACGCAACCTTTTTGCGTTACCGGTATCTTTAAATTGTAACTAATCAATAACTTATGAAAAAATTATTATTACTTTTTATCTTGGCTTCTGTGGTTTGGAGTTGTGAAGAAGTTAACGATTCCGAAATCGAAAGAGTGCAAGTAGCTGTTCCGCAGACTATGTCTTTAGCAGAGTTTAGAACTTCAGCAAGTGTAGAAAATGCCCAGCCTATTCAAGAATCGGGTAAAATTTATGCTTACCACGATCTTATCTTTATTAACGATCAATTAGAAGGGGTACACGTGTTAGATAATAGTGATCCTTCAAACCCTATTCAGAAAAACTTTTTGAAAATTCCGCAGAATACAGACGTTGCTATCAAAGACGATAAGTTATATGCGAACAGCGGTCCAGATCTAGTGATTTTCGATTTAAGTGATGTGACGAATATCGAATATGAGACGCGTGTAGAAAATGTTTTTAATTACTATTATCCAACATTGCCAGAAGGTGTGAGTTATTTAGATGAAAGTGATTATGATTATGAAACCGAAATAATTATTGGTTATGAAGTAAGAACAGCATACCGAGAAATTCAAAATGATATTGCATTTTTTGATGGAGCTGAAGCTAGTGGCGGAACGGGAACCGGCGGCTCGATGGCAAGATTTAAAATTGTGAACGACTATTTATATACGGTGACCGAAAGTGAAATACATATTTTTGATATTCAAACCTCGGAAAGCCCGATCGCGGTAAATTCTGAATATGTTGGTTGGCAAATTGAAACTATTTTTAATCAAGACGATTACTTGTATTTAGGAAGCTCTAGCGGAATGTACATTTATAGTATCGAAAACCCTGCTGCGCCGAGTTACGTTTCCCGAATCGATCATGTTATGGGTTGCGATCCTGTTGTGGTTCAAGGAGATTGGGCTTATGTAACCATTCGTGGTGGTAATGATTGTGGTCAAAATTTGAGTCAGCTAGAAGTGATCGATATTTCAAATAAAAATATGCCGGAGCGTGTCGCGGTTTACGAAATGGCAGAACCTTATGGTTTAGGGATTAAAGATGATCATCTTTTTGTGTGTGATGGGAGTGAAGGATTAAAAGTTTTCGACGCCTCTGCAACACCGGAAATTTCGCTTATCGATCATTTTGATAATATAGAAACCTACGATGTTATTCCGTTAGAAAATGTATTATTAATGGTAGGAGGCGATATGCTTTATCAATACCAGTATACTTTAGAAGGAATTGTTTTGTTAAGTTCGTTTAGTTTAAATTAAGTTGAAAAAAATTGCGATGAAGAAAAAGCTCTCTGTTTAGAGGGCTTTTTTGTTTTAGATTAGAAAATATTCTTTCTTTGGAAATCTTTAACCGATAGATTTTTATGAAATTACATTTATTAGAGGAGAAAATTGAAAAAGTACCACCCTTAGATTTCGGGAATATTTTAGATGAATCTTTTGAGCTCTTCAAGAAAGTTTGGGTGCAAGGCTTGGTGGTGAATTTACTTACTGTGGTGTTCACTATTCCTTGTATGTTTATTTTTTATGTACCGATGCTGTTTTTAGGTTTATCAAATCCGGAGGCATTTGCAGATGATGGAGCGCCACCTGTTTTATTACTATTCGTGATGATTCTTGCCTATGTGATTATTTTCTTTTTAATATTTGTGTTGAATACACTTATGCGTGCCGGGTTTTACAGGATTTGTAAACAGCAAGATTTGGGTATTTCTACTTCAGATAATTATTTCTACTACTTCAAAAAAGAATATTTAAGTAAAGTGTTTTTGGTAGCGTTAATGTCTGTGGGAATTGCTTTTGCAGCAGCCTTATTGTGTATGTTGCCTTTATTTTATGTATTGGTGCCGCTTAATTTAATTCCGCTGTGTTTTGCTTTCAATCCAGACTTATCGGCTAAAGATTTACTTAAAGCGAGTTTTAAATTAGGTACAAAAAAATGGTTACTCATTTTTGGGGTAACAATTGTTGCCGGTTTTGCCGCTCAGGTTGTGGGGATGTTTTTATGTTTTGTAGGGATCTTTGTAACCGCCTCTTTTTCGCTTATTCCGCAATATATGGTGTATAAAAATACGATTGGTTTTGATGAAGCTGAAGAAGAAAAACCACAAGAAAACGATCCTAATCGTGGCTTGTTTTTAAAGTAACATTTAATAGGTCGAAGCGGAAGAATTTTAGAATTTTCAGCAGAAAAAAATTGAAATAAAAAAAATCAACTACTTTTGCAATCAACAAATTATTGATCTATGGCGAAGAATTTAGTGATCGTAGAGTCACCAGCGAAGGCAAAAACAATAGAAAAATTTCTAGGAAAAGACTATAAAGTAGAGTCGAGTTTTGGGCATATTGCCGACTTGCCTACCAAAGAGTTAGGTGTCGATGTAGACGGGAATTTTAAGCCAAAATATGTTGTTAGTAAAGACAAGAAAGATGTTGTTCGAAAATTAAAAAATCTAGCTAAAAAATCTGAAATGGTTTGGCTCGCAAGTGATGAGGATCGCGAGGGAGAGGCTATTGCTTGGCACTTAGCAGAAGAGTTAGATTTAAAAGAAGATAAAACAAAACGTATTGTTTTTCACGAGATCACTAAAAACGCCATTTTAAAAGCGATCAAGAATCCACGCGGAATTAATTATAACTTGGTAAATGCACAGCAAGCCAGACGAGTTTTAGACCGTTTGGTAGGTTACGAGCTTTCGCCGATATTATGGAGAAAAGTAAAAGGCGGGCTGTCAGCCGGACGTGTACAATCGGTTTCTGTTCGATTAATTGTAGAGCGTGAACGTGAAATTCAAGATTTTGAAACCAAAGCCAGCTATCGTGTAGATGCTGAATTTTCTACTGAAGAAGGGAAATCGTTCAAAGCAAAACTTCCGAAGAATTTTGATACCAAAGAAGAAGCAGAAGAGTTTCTTCAGCAAAACATAAGCGCCAATTTTAAAGTAGCCGATTTAACTAAAAAACCGGCAAAGAAAACTCCGGCGCCACCATTTACCACGTCAACACTTCAGCAGGAAGCGGCAAGAAAATTATATTTCTCGGTAAGTAAAACCATGAATATGGCGCAACGCTTGTATGAAGCAGGTCATATTACTTATATGAGAACCGATAGTGTGAATTTATCTGATGAAGCAAAGCAAGGCGCGGCGCACGAGATCAATCATGCTTATGGTGAAAAATATTTAAAAGCCAGAAATTATAAAGGTAAATCGAAAGGAGCGCAAGAAGCTCACGAAGCGATTAGACCTACACATTTTGAAAATCATACGGTAAATGCAGAACGCGACCAACAGCGTTTGTATGAATTAATTTGGAAACGTGCCATTGCTTCACAAATGAGTGACGCGCAACTAGAGCGTACCAATGTTAAAATTGAAGCCGATAAACACGATAAGCAGTTTACAGCGAACGGTGAGATTTTAAAATTCGATGGTTTCTTAAAAGTTTACTTAGAAGGAACCGATGATGAAGAAGAAGAGCAGGCAGGTTTATTACCGGCGATGAAGGTGAGCGATTCACTTCAGAATAAATACATCACCGCAACCGAGCGTTTTACCAGACCGCCTTCTAGATATACGGAAGCCTCTTTGGTGAAAAAGTTAGAAGAATTAGGTATTGGTCGACCATCGACTTATGCGCCAACGATTTCAACTATTCAGAATAGAAAATATATTGAAAAAGGTTCGGTAGATGGTAAAGAGCGTGAATACGCAAAATTCACTTTAAAGAATAATAAAGTTTCAGAGAAAACTTTAACCGAAATGGTAGGTTCAGACAAAGGAAAGCTGATCCCGACCGATGTAGGAATGGTGGTGAACGATTTCTTGGTTCAGCACTTTAAAAATATCTTAGATTACAACTTTACGGCAAAAGTAGAGCAGGATTTTGATGATATTGCGGAAGGAAACGAGAAGTGGACCGAGATGATGAATGAGTTTTACAACGAATTTCATCCTACTGTAAAAGATGTGGCAGAAAATGCCGAGCGTGAAGTTGGGGAACGTGTGTTGGGTAAAGATCCTAAAACAGGAAAGCCGGTAAGTGCGCGTTTAGGTAAATTTGGTCCGATGGTGCAAATTGGTTCGGTAGAAGATGATGAGAAACCGCAGTTTGCAAGTTTAGGTCCAGACCAAACCTTAGGTTCGATCACTTTTGAAGAAGCTTTAGATTTGTTTCAACTTCCAAAGGAATTAGGAGAATATAAAGGAGAAAAAGTTGAGGTGAACAATGGGCGTTACGGTCCTTATGTGAAGTTCGGGAAAAAATATGTCTCTTTAGAAAAAGGAGAAGATCCGTTAGATGTTTCTTTTGATCGTGCGATGGAGTTGATCAAAGAAAAAGAGAAAGCAGATGCTCCAATTTATAATTATGAAGATAAAGACGTGCAAAAAGGAGTCGGGAGATTTGGTCCTTATTTAAAGTGGAACGGCATCTTTATTAATGTAAATAAGAAATACGATTTCGATAATCTTTCTGAAGATGATATTATTGAATTAATTGAAGATAAGAAGAAGAAAGAAAGAGAAAAATTAATTCATCATTGGGAAGATGAAGGGATTAAAGTTGAAAAAGCCCGTTGGGGAAGAAGTAAAATTACCAAAGGAAGAACCAAAATAGAGTTGCCAAAAACCGTTGATGCGACCAAGCTTACACTTGATGAAGTGAAAGAGATGATCGAGAAAAAAGCACCAAAGAAGAAAGCGACTAAGAAAAAGACGGCAACTAAGAAGAAAACAACAGCCAAAAAGAAAACGACTAAAAAGTAATTGTTAATGAGTTTTGAATTTCTTCACCCTATTTCAGAAGATATTTTAGCAGAAGTAGAAGGTTTACATAAATCTACTTTAGGAAAGCAATTAAGTTTTCATACCGTAAATGAATTCCCAGATTTATCAAAAACAAAAATAGCGATTATCGGTGTTGTAGAAAGTAGAAGGAGTGTTCGTGAAAACGATGTTCCTTTCAACTTTAACCATATTCGAAAAGAGTTTTATAAACTTTATGCTGGAAATTGGAATGAACCTATTGCCGATTTAGGTGATATTTATGCCGGTGACTCTGTAGATGATACCTATTTTCTGTTGAAGCAAGTCACTGAAGATTTATTAAATAGAAGTATTATTCCGATTATCTTAGGCGGAAGTCAAGATCTTGCTTATGCGCAATATCGCGCTTACGATGATTACGGTCAGATGGTGAATTTAGTCAACGTCGATGCGCAGTTTGATTTAGGCGATACGGAACAAGATTTATGTAATAAGTCTTATGTAGGTAAAATGGTGGTGAACGAGCCTTACAATTTGTTTAATTATGCAAATATTGGTTACCAGACCTATTTTAATGCGCAAGAAGAAATCAACTTAATAGATAAGCTGTTTTTTGAAGCCTATCGATTAGGTGAAATTTCTTCAGACATCACATTGGCAGAACCGGTTATGCGTGATGCTAATTTTGTAACCCTAGACGTAACTTCGGTGGCGATGACGAACGTGAATCCGTCGATGCCTAATGGTTTTAACGGAAAAGAAATATGTGCTTTATCAAGATATGCTGGGATAAGCGATAAAGTAAGTTCTTTAGGTATTTATGAAATACAAGATTTGGATTTAACCAAAAATAGTGCTATGTTGGTGTCCCAAATTTTATGGTATTTTATCGAAGGAGTAAATTTTAGAAAAAAAGAATACAATAATTCCTTTTTAAAAGAGTTTACTAAATTTACCGTTCCTCTGGAAAATGAGCATTTAGTCTTTTATAGAAGCGAACTTTCCGGAAGATGGTGGGTGGAGATACCAAATTCAAAAAAAATTAACAATAAATTAAATAAACAATCGTTATTGTCTTGTAGTCATCAGGATTACTTAGATGCTTGCAATCAGGTAATTCCGGAGCGATGGTTCAAGGCATATAGAAAAAACGAAATTTAAATTTGTGATTTTTTTAAATCTATTTATTAAATAAATTTCTTAAAAAATTGTTTTTTAGGAAATAAATAAATAGGTTTACGCCCTTAAATTAAGATCACCTTAACCTTAAATGTTATGAAGAAAGTATTTTTAATTATTGCAGTAGCCTCATTTTTAGCTAGTTGTAATAGCGGAACACAAGGCCAATTAGTTGGTGCTCGTGGGAAAAAATGGCATCCCGAAAAACCATACGGAATGACAGAAGTTCCTGGAGGTTCGTTTATTATGGGTAAATCTGATGATGATATTGCAGGACTTAATAATGCTCCTACAAAAACGGTAACTGTTCGTTCGTTTTACATGGATGAAACAGAGATCACTAATGCGGAATATAGACAATTCGTGTATTGGGTTAGAGATTCTATCGTAAGGCAAAAATTAGCTGAAGCTGCTGAGATTGGTGGCGGAGGCGGTGGTGATGCTGAAGGTGGTAACGGTGGATCTATTCAGGATTACGCATTTAAAGGTTCTCAACAAGAGGGTGGTAGAAATAATGGGACAGGAGAAACAACAGAAACTCCTTACCAACAATATTCTATTCATTACGATCCGAATAAACAACGTTTGAATTGGGATCCGGAAATTCTTTGGGCAACTGCAGAGTATCCAGATCAAGATTATGTTGCGGTAATGGATGAGATTTACCTTCCAGACACGCAGTCATACAATGGTCAACGTTTAATGGATGTAACTAAGTTTGAATATAGTTACAAAACTATGGATATCGAGGCTGCAGCAAGAGCTCAAGGTGATCGTTCTCAGTTTATCAAAGAAGAGAAAGTTCAGGTTTATCCAGATACTACTGTTTGGATTAAGGATTTTAGTTATTCTTATAATGAGCCAATGCATAACTCTTATTTTTCTCACGCAGCTTATGATGATTATCCTGTTGTTGGTGTGAGTTGGACGCAAGCTAAAGCTTTTTGTGATTGGAGAACTTTAATTCATAATGGTTACAGAAAATCTAAAGGAGAAGATAACGTAGATAGGTATCGTTTGCCTTCAGAAGCAGAATGGGAATATGCTGCTAGAGGAGGATTAGAATCTGCAACTTATCCTTGGGGTGGTCCTTATGCTAAAAATGATAGAGGTTGTTTCTTAGCGAACTTTAAGCCTTTAAGAGGTGATTATGCTGCAGATAATTCTTTATATACTGTTGAAGCAGATTCTTACGAGCCTAATGACTACAATCTTTACAATATGTCTGGAAACGTAGCAGAGTGGGTAGATTCTTCTTATGATGCTGCTTCTTATGAATATTATTCTTCAATGAATCCTAACGTTAACGATAAAGACAATAAACGTAAAGTCGTTAGAGGTGGTTCTTGGAAAGATGTTGCGTATTTCTTACAAGTAAGTTCTAGAGACTACGAATATGCAGATTCAGCAAGAAGTTATATCGGGTTTAGAACTGTACAAGATTATCTTGGTAACGAGGTGAATTTAAATCAACCTCCAAGATAACATATTAATATAGGTGCTAATTTATAGCGCACGATTCTCAATTAATTTTATACTTAACTTAACTTAAACAACTAAAACTTTTATTATGGCAAAGTCAAAAAACAGCAAAAAAATTATGAATATGGTCTACGGTCTTGGAGCGGCTGTAGTAATCTTAGGAGCATTATTTAAAATTATGCACTGGCCGGGAGCGGGTCCAATGTTGATCGCTGGTTTGGTAACAGAGGCATTAGTATTTACAATTTCTGCTTTTGAACCTGTTGATAATGAATTAGACTGGTCTTTGGTTTACCCTGAATTAGCAGGAGGAGCTTCAGCACCAAAAAATGTTGCTAAAAAACAAGACGTTAAAGAAGCAGAAGTTTCTTTATCGAAAAAATTAGATGATATGCTTAAAGAAGCTAAAATTGACGGAGCGTTAATGTCTAGCTTAGGAGAAAGCATTAAAAACTTTGAAGGAGCAGCAAAAGGAATTGCACCTACTGCAGATGCAATGACTTCTCAGAAGAAATACAGTGAAGAAATGACTTTAGCCGCTGCACAAATGGAGTCGTTAAATAATCTTTATAAAGTACAAGTAGAATCTGCAAGTAAGCAAGCTGAAGTTAACCAAGCTGTAGCAGATAACGCTGTAAAACTTAAAGCTGAAATGGAGTCGTTAACTTCAAACTTATCTTCTTTAAATAATGTTTACGGAGGTATGTTAACCGCAATGAGACCTCAAGCCTAATCTAATAATTAATATTTAAAACAATTACTTAGTATGGCAGGAGGAAAACAGACCCCAAGACAAAAGATGGTAAACCTGATGTATTTAGTGTTTATCGCGATGATGGCACTTAATATGTCAAAAGAGGTTCTTACTGCATTTGGTTTAATTAACGAAAGTTTAGTTGAAGCCAATAATGATGCAGAAGAGAGAAATACAGCTTTTATGGCTGGTTTAGCTGCAAAAGCAAATGAGCAACCTAAAACGTATAAACCTTTACAAGAAAAAGCTCAGAAAATTCAAAGTATTTCTTCAGATTTAAATAATTATGTAGCCACTTTAAAAGAAGGGGCGTTAGCAACACAGGAAGATCCAGAGAATTATGAAACGATGGATAATTCTAATTACTTTGATGAAAAATTCTATCAAAGTAAAGTAACCAAAGAAGGTCAAGAATTTGTTGCTGAAATCGATGAGTATCGTAATCAGATGATTGCTTTGATTGGTGAAAACTATCCAACTATTGCTGAAGAAGTAGAGAATAAATTTTCTACAGAGAAAATTAAAGATAGAGAAGGAGTAGAAAAGGAATGGATTTACTACAATTTCGTAGGATTCCCATTAATCGCTTCTATTACTAAGCTTACTCAGATGCAAAATGATATTAAAACTGTTGAGAATGAAGTTCTTTCTACTATGTTACAAGGAGAGATGACATCTCAATTGTCAATGAGTAACTATGAAGCTATTGTAGTTCCTACTAAAACAGCATTTTTTAGTGGCGAGCAATTTCAAGGTAAAGTTGTATTAGGTCGTTTTGATAACAGTTTAACTTTTGATAAAGTCGTTGTAAATGATAACGAATTGACAGGTCAAACTGGTCAAGTTAATCTTGAATTCCCAGCAGGTAATGTTGGTCAACAAGATATTACTGGAGAATTACAATTTAAAGAAGGAGATTCAATTGTCAAGATACCAATTAAAAGTTCTTATACGGTAATCCCAGAACCTAATTCAGCAGTTATTTCTGCAGATAAAATGAATGTAGTTTATCGTGGTGTAAAAAACCCAATGACTATTTCTATTCCTGGAGTACCTTCTGTAAGTGCAAATGCACCAGGTTTATCTCCTAGTGGAGGTGCTGGTAGTTATGTAATGGATGTTACTAACGTTAAATCTAGAGAAGTTACTATTAATGTTTCTGGAGAGCTTCCTGGCGGTAAACCAGTTTCTAGTAGTAAGAAATTTAGAATTAAAGAAATTCCACGTCCAGTTGGTGTAATTGGTGTAAAAGATGGTTCTGACGGAATTATCAGAATGCCAAGAAATCAAGTAGAAATTAGTCCAATTGGTGCTACATTACCAGATTTTGATTTCGATTTAAATTTAACAGTTTCTGGATTTAAATTTCAGGTAACAGGTAAGCCTGCGGTTCAAGTAAACGGTAACCGTTTAACAGGTTCGGCTAAAGCAGCTTTAGCAGGTGCGAAGAGAGGTGCTACTGTTCAAATTTTTGATATTCAAGCTAAGATCGCAGGTAACTCTTCTTATAAATTACCTAAAGTTGCACCGCTTGTTATTGAATTAACTAATTAAGATTAAAAACGAGATAATGAAAAAAAGTTGTTTATTAGCATTTGTTTTATTTTCTGCACTTTCATCTTATGCGCAGTTAAATATTTTAAATGCAACAAAGCCTGAAGAAATAGGTAAGAAAAGCGAAGCTGCTATTCAAGCAGATAATGATGATAAACCGCTTCCTTATGGTTATGTTGGTGAAAGAGATATCTTATGGGCCAAAACAACTTGGGAAGAGATTGATTTAAATCAACGTGTGAATTTTCCTTTACTTTATCCTATAGATGATTTGGGGCCTGGAAGAAGACCTTTGTTTGATCTTTTGGTTGAAGCTGTTACAAAAGATAGCATTAGTGCTTATAGAGATGATTATTTTAAACAAAAGATGTCTGTTGAAGATATAAATCTTAACTTGGAAGCAAAAGATTTGAGTGAAGCTGGTTTAGCTGCACAAAACGCAGGTGAAGAAATTCAAGATTGGATGTATCTTAGAGCAAAAGCTGATGCGAATGCAGTTCAAGCCTATAGAATAAGAGGGTATTGGTATTTTGATAAGCGTCAAGGTGAATTGAAGTATCGTTTAATAGCTATCGCTCCAATGGTATATTCAGCTCAAAACTTGTTACAGCAACAAGAAAATCCTGATATAGAAGTTGAAGCTGTAGAGTTGTTTTGGGTATTTTATCCTGAGGTTAGAGATATTTTGCACGATAACTATGTTTTCAATGGTAAAAACTCTGCAAATCCTATTACTTTTGATCATCTTTTAAATTCTAGACGTTTTGACGCTACGATTTATAAAGAAGATAATGTTCAAGGTGATAGAGCTGTAGATGATTACATCGCAGATAACTCTTTAATGCAACTTTTAGAATCTAATAGAATAAAAGAAACAATCAGAAATTTTGAATCTGATATGTGGAATTACTAAGATTTTCATTATCATAAAACATAAAACGCCCTTTTTATAAGGGCGTTTTTTTATATTCAATTATGAGAGAAATAGATTATATAATTGTCGGTTTTGGACTTTCAGGATTAAATTTTGCAAAAAAACTTATTGATGAAAATAAGAGCTTTGTCGTTTTTGATAATCAATCTGAAGATGCTTCTCGGGTTGCCGGAGGTATTTTTAATCCGGTAATTTTAAAACGCTTCAATTTAGCTTGGAATGCAGATGTGCAACTAATTTATGCTAAAAATGTATATCAATCTATAGAGAAACTATTAGGGGTAAATTTTTTGCATTCAAAACCTATTTATAGACGATTTAATTCAGCCGAAGAGCAAAACGATTGGTTTACGGCTAGCGATCAGCCTCGACTTTCCAAGTTTTTAAATACCGAGTTAAAAAAAACTATACCTAATATTGAATCTGAATTTTCTTTCGGAGAGGTGAACGAAACCGGATATTTAGATACAGTTTTACTTATCGAAACCTTTAAAAAATATCTTCATAAACAGGAAAATTTTATTGAAGAAGCTTTTGATTATAACGAATTGAATTCAACTAAAAATAGCTACAAAGATTTTACCTTCGATAACATTATTTTTTGTGAAGGTAACGGATTAAGCTTAAATCCGTTTTTTAATGATTTGCCCTTGGTAGGTAATAAAGGCGAATATGTTACGATTAAATGTGAAGGTTTAGACTTAGATGAAATGCTTAAATTTTCATTGTTTTTAATCCCATTAGGTGATCATTTATACAAAGTAGGAGCTACTTATAACCGTCAATTTAAAAACAGAAAACCTAGCGCTTCAGCTAAAAAACTAATTTTAGCTAAACTTGATAAAGTTTTACAATTACCTTACGAAGTAGTTCATCAAGAAGCAGGCATTAGACCTACCACAAAAGATAGAAGAGCTCTTATCGGGAGACATTCAGAAATTAAAAACTTCTATGTGAATAATGGTTATGGTAGCCGCGGTATCATTATGGCACCATCAGCTGCAAAATGGTTGTATGATTTTATTGAGCATCAAAAAGCACTTCCGGTAGAAGTAAATATCGATCGTTTTAAGTAGTTTTCTTGTAACTTAAGAAAAAGTTGATCCAGATATTTCTAGACAATCTCATAATTATAGGCATTAATAAAATTAACACTACAATAATGCTTATAAAAGATGCGAAAAGGCCAAAACCAATAAAAAAATGAGCAATGATAAATGATGCGACAGAAAAAGCAACACCTAGCGCATAACTAACATACATAGCACCATAAAAAAACGAAGGTTCAATTTTATATTTCGTTCCGCAATTACTGCATCTTTCGTGCATATCATAGATCTTACCTAATTTGTATGGATTTTTTTCAACATACATACTTTCTTCTTGGCAGACCGGGCAAGTTCCTGTAAAGATGCTGTAAATTTTGCTTCCTTTTAGTAAGTTCATGAGTTCTATTTTTATAGAATTACAAATTTAAGCATCTTTGCAGACAATCAATGTAATTTTAGTTACACAAATGCTGAATATTCACAATTTATCGATATCCTTTCAAGGAGAATTTTTATTTGAAGAAATTACCTATCGCTTAGGCGCAGGAGACCGTATTGGTCTGGTGGGTAAAAATGGTGCAGGAAAATCGACCATGCTTAAAATTTTAGCGGGCGATCTTGAACCCGATACGGGGCAAATCGCCAAAGAGAAAGATTTAAGTATTGGTTTCTTAAGGCAAGATATCGATTTTGTTGAAGGTCGAACGGTTTTAGAAGAGGCCTATGAAGCATTTGAAGAAATTAAAAAGCTAGAATCTCAATTAGCTGAAATTAATGAGCAACTCGCTACGAGAACCGATTACGAAAGTGAAGCTTATAATCAACTAATGATCGACTTAAATGATGTTCAACATCAATATGAAATCTTAGGCGGTTATAATTACCAAGGTGAAACAGAGCGTATTTTACAAGGTTTAGGTTTCAATAGAAAAGATTTTGATAAGCAAACCGATACTTTTTCAGGAGGTTGGCGTATGCGTATCGAGTTGGCTAAACTTCTTCTTCAAAGCAATGATGTTTTACTGTTGGATGAGCCGACTAACCACTTAGATATCGAGAGTATTATTTGGTTAGAAAGCTTTTTAAAAGGTTTTCCTGGTTCAGTCGTGATTGTTTCGCACGATAAAATGTTCTTAGATAATGTAACTAACCGAACGATTGAGATTTCATTAGGTAAGATTTATGACTATAATAAAGCTTATTCAAAATATCTTGTACTTAGAGAAGAACGTCGAGAGCAACAATTAGCTGCGCAGAAAAATCAGCAGAAAGAAATTGAGCAGACAGAAAAGCTGATCGATAAATTTAGAGCAAAAGCCAGTAAAGCTTCAATGGCGCAATCGCTAATCAAGAAGCTCGATAAAGTAGATCGTATTGAAGTAGATGAAGATGATAATGCGGTAATGACGTTGAATTTTCCTATTTCTATCAATCCGGGAAAAGTTGTGATCGAGGCAGAAGATGTTTCTAAATCTTATGGCGATAAAAAAGTACTTAATAATGTCGATCTGATGGTCGAAAGAAATACCAAAACTGCTTTTGTAGGTCAAAACGGACAAGGAAAATCGACTTTAGCCAAAATAATTGTGGGAGAACTTGAACACGAAGGAAATCTTAAATTAGGGCACAACGTACAGATCGCTTACTTCGCGCAAAACCAAGCGGAATATTTAGATGGCAACAAAACTATTCACGAAACGATGGTCGATGCCGCAAACGAAAAAAACAGAACTAAAGTAAGAGATATTTTAGGGGCATTTTTATTTCGTGGTGACGATGTCGATAAATATGTAAAAGTACTTTCCGGAGGTGAAAGAAATCGCTTGGCATTAGCAAAAATGTTGTTGCAACCGTTTAATGTGTTGGTAATGGATGAGCCGACCAATCACCTAGATATTCAATCTAAAAATGTTTTAAAAGAAGCGTTAGCCAATTTTGAGGGCACTTTAATTTTAGTTTCTCACGACCGTGATTTTTTACAGGGTTTAACCAAAACGGTTTACGAATTTAAAGATCATCAGATTAAAGAGTTTTTAGGAGACATTGATTATTACCTAAAAGAAAGAAGCATTGAAGACCTGCGTGAAGCTGAAAAGAAAACAGTTAAGAAAGAACAGAAAGCAACAGAAGAAACTTCAGCTAAAAAATCTTATAAAGACCAAAAGAAGCTAAAATCGCTTAATAATAAACTGAGTAATGTTGAATCGAGCATTAATAAATTAGAGCGCAACATTAAAGAAATAGATGTCGAGTTGGCTACTAATTATGATGAAACTGTTGCAGATCCAAAGTTTTTCGACAATTATCAAGCTAAAAAAGATGAATTAAGTAGGTTGATGAAAGACTGGGAAAACATTCAGTTAGAGTTAGAAAAATACAGCTAAATAAAGTAAAGATGTTAGAACATTTTTTTCAATGTCCATATTGTTGGGAAGAAGTTTCGATGTTGTTAGACCCATCGGTTAGCCAAACCTATGTAGAAGATTGTGAAGTTTGTTGTAATCCGATGAAAGTTAGCGTTCATTTTGAAAATGGAGAACTAATTTCTTTTCAGGCAGAAAATTTAGAACAATAAAAAAGAGGCTTTTAAAGCCTCTTTTTTATTTTACATATCTTATGTTTTATCTTCTAAACGCCCGAGATAGTAAAGAAATTACCAGCAGTACAATAAAAATGTAAAAGATAATTTTTGCTATTTCGGCTGCGCCATCTGCAATTCCACCAAATCCAAAGATTGCTGCTACTAAAGCGATAATAAGAAAAATAACGATCCAACGTATCATAATAATTAATTTTTAGAGGTTAGTATTGGTTTATGATTGTAGCCTCTAACTTGATTATAAAAAGAAATATTCTTTCTGTTTTTTTGTAAACAAGTTAAAAGTAAATCTCTAAGGTTGTTGTAATGAACTTCGGCAATTCTAGTATTTGCCACGAGAATTTTATCATCTGTTACTTGATGATTGTTGTAACTGTATTGTAAAAAAGCAATTTTTCGATGGTAATCGATCACCACATTTTCTGCTTTAAAATGCTTTTTAAGTATGTAACAATACAATTTGTCTGAAGTTTTTTTCACAGAAGAAACTTCACCGGCCAACGAATTTTTTATGGTTGAAATTTGTTCGCCTTCATAATAAAACTCTCTTACTTTCATTTTTTTTTGTTTAAAGATAATTCAGAAAAGAGTTATAAAGTTGTTAATATGAGTAGTTTGGCTTTAGTTTAACAAAGAATTTTCAGAATTCTTAATTTTTTAAGAATCTATCTTGTCTTCTAGATTTGCTTTCCCTTGGCGATATTGATTAGGAGTAATTTTGTACTTCTCTTTAAATATTTTGGAAAAATAACTTGGGTTGCTTAAACCTATTTTTTCAGTGATCTCACCAATGCTTAATTCAGAATTTATAAGTAAATCTTTTGCTTTTTCTACTCGAAGTGATTGAATGTAATTATTTACCGTATCGTTATATAAATACTTAAAGCCTTCTTGCAGTTTGTTGATGTTTATGCCAATAGAATCTGCTAGTTGTTGTACGGTTTTAGAAACCGATAAATCTTTGTTGATCTCCTCTGTAAGTTCAACAATTTTTTCAATTTCTTTCTTTCGAATAACCGATTGGTTTTTATTCAACTTTAAATCGTCGGCATATTGGTCTATTTGCACGGCAAGAATTTCTAAAGCTTTAGATTCAAGTTTTATAGCTCGAAGAAAGTCTGAAAACAGATCAGTATTCATTTCAGTTATAATATCTGCAGTTTGTAAGCTGTAATTGCCTTGATAATAAAAAAGTTTCGTTGCTTTTATATCACCAAGTAATGGTTTTAACGGATGATCTAATTTAGTTAAGCTACAACTGTAATATTTAGTAAATTCTCTTCGATTAATTTCTAAACTATTAATATGAACTTTTTTATTTTTTTCAAAATGAAGTATATGTCCGTTAAATGCGCTACTGGCAACTAAAACATTTTGGTATTTTTCGATGGTGCTTGCTTTTTCAAGTTCTTCAAAGCAATGCTTAATGCTACCTTCGCTGCAAAAAATAAATTTTAAAGGATGAATTTGGCTTAAGGAAAAATGAATCTTTAGATCTTCAAAAAAAGTACAGTTGTATTCAATAACACCGAGGCCCTTTCCAAAATTAATTCCACGAATAAAGCCATTACCAAATTCTTTGGGGATTTCTAAAACAAACTCATCACAATGTTCAACAATCCCACAATTAAATTCTTTAGCAAGGTCTAAAATAACGTCTTTTAACGGAAGCGATTGTACGTATAAATCTTTCATTTAAGCTTATGTGATATTATTTGTTTGATATGAGTTAACTAATAAAGCCTAATCTTTTGAAATTTGACTCTCAATTTCACAAAATTTAACAGTTATAAACAATACGCAGCCCAAAAAAATGAAGATTGCATTACTAGGTTCTAGTTACGATGTAGTTACGTCTGTTCCAGAAAACTATAATCAAGAGTATATTTATTCATTTATCAAAGAATTATTAAATAAAGGTCATGAGGTTACTTATTTTGGCGTTTATGGTTCAAAATTAGCTTGTGAAGTTTACAGTTTAAATTTAGATTCTATCGATTGGGGATATGACAAAGACCTCTCTGATAATGTAAAATCTTACGCCGAAAAGCAACACGCTTATTTCGAGATTTTTAAATATATACAAGAGTCTAATTTTGATATTGTTCACAATTTATCTGAACAACAAATACCCGTATTTACCGCTCAATTTCTAGAGATACCTACGGTTACTACACTTTTTGAAAAGCCCAAAGGTTTATTGCAGAGCTCTGTAAAGCTTAACCAAACACCTAAAAACTATTATGTTGCCGTTAATCACGATATTGCTAATAGTTGGATGGGACACAGCAAGATTAATGAGATTATTTATAGCGGAGTTAACTACAAAGATTGGGTGTATAACTCAGAAAGTAGCTCAAATACTATTCTGCTGCTTTCTAAAATATCAGCGCAACAAAATGTTGAATCGATTATCGATGCAGCTAAGCAAGGAGGTTTTCGATTACAAATTTTTGGTGAAATAGATGATGAAACTTATTATGAGCACAAAATTAAACCTTTATTTAATCAAGAAATTAATTATTACGGAAGCGATCAAGCCTCTGAATATCAAGGGCATTTGAACCAAGCTACGATAGCGGTTATTACCAAAGAGCAATTTGAGAAATCGGGGCACTTTACGTTACAGGCGCTAAGCTGCGGAACACCTGTTGTTGTATTGGCAGAACATATCGATTCTGATTATTTACCAGAAATGTGCGGAACACAAATAAATTCGAACGATCCAAGTGTTTTGCGAAAGGCTTTCGTAAATACGACTAGAAAATCTAGAAGTGATTGCAGAGATTATGTAGTTGAAAAGTTTGATTTTAAAAAAATGACAACCGATTATATCTCCTTCTACGAGAAAGTGTTAGCCGTTTAGGTGAAAATAAAAGTAAAAAATATGTTATTTTATTTGGTTAGATAGATTAAAAAGACATATATTTGCAGTCCAAATCGCGGGATAGAGCAGTAGGTAGCTCGTCGGGCTCATAACCCGAAGGTCACTGGTTCGAGTCCAGTTCCCGCTACTACAAAGCCTTCAGTTTCTACTGAAGGCTTTTTTATTCTCAAAAATGAAGTGACTTGAAACTTGCCTCAAAGAAATTTTTCACGGTTACCATTCAAATTCATTCAATTTAAATATTACCATTTTTTAACACTTAACCCCTAATGTCAAGGTATTTGTTAATAGATGTTATATCAAGCTTAAGAAAAGATTAAATAAGATTTCTGTAACATTATTCACAAACCATTCTTCATAATTTGCTCTCCGCTATGACAATTCTGTCAAAAAAAAATTACTATGAAAAAGATCATTACAATTACATTCTTATTTGCATTTTTATTAGTGTCAACGTCCATTTCGGCACAACCAGGCTTTCCAGATTTTGTGAATGATGAAGAAACTGCTCCGGCAGCACCAATTACAGGATTATTACCATTAGGTTTAGCTTTAGGAGCTTATTTCGGTTTTAGAAAGTTAAAGTAAACTTTAATTTATAAAGTTATAGATTTGTAGCATTTCTAATGATGTTACAATTTTTATAGCTAATGCAAGAGAAAAGTTTAGAACAAGGTTATTTTGGTATAGGAATACAAAATGGTAAAACGCCAGAAAATTTAGGAGTTTTATGGCGTTCTGCACAAAATTTTGGAGCCAGTTTTATCTTTACGATAGGCAATAGATATCAAAAACAAGCTTGTGATACGCATAAAGCTGTTGGTGCTATACCTTATTTTCATTATGATACTTTTCAGGACTTTTATAATAACTTACCTAAAAGTGCTTTGTTAGTTGGGGTTGAATTAACCCATGAAGCAACTTGGCTTGAAGAGTTTGAACACCCTAGGCGATGTGTCTATTTATTGGGTGCTGAAGATCATGGACTTTCAAATGAAGCTATTGAAAAATGTCATAGAATTGTCAAATTCAAAACGCCATTAAGCCTCAATGTTTCTGTGGCAGGTAGTATTGTATTATACGATCGTAATACAAAAGGAACTGTAATTATCTAATATTTGCATAAATCAAAGAAAAATTGTATATTAAAATAATCCCTTTTCGAACTTCGGTTTGGAAGGGGATTTTTTATAAGTAAAAAACAAGTTATGAGTAGAGGTTTTGTAAAAGAAGAAGATCAGGAAGAAGCTCCAATAATTCCGCCAAGAGCAGCTCTGCCTAATGGAGTGACCAATTATGTTACTCCTAAAGGTTATCAAGATTTATTAGATGAATTAAAAGCGTTAGAACAGGAGCGAGTTGAACTCGATGCTTCCAATGAAACAGAAAAACGAAGAGCTTCCGGAGTAATTGATGGTAAAATTGTACTATTAAAGGAACGTATATCTTCCGCAAGAATAATTCAGCCTTCACAACAAAAACAAAATGAAATACGATTTGGAGCTAAAGTAAAATTAAAAATGAATGGCAAGCTTCAGCAATTTCAAATTGTAGGAGTAGATGAAGCAGATATTAAGCAGCAAAAAATTGCTTTTGTTGCTCCTTTAGCAAAAGCCCTAACCGGAAAGGCTAACGGAGATCAAATAAATTTCCGGTTAGGGCAGGAGAGTAGAAAAATAGAAATCTTAAGTATCGATTACTAAATTTTTTCTTTTATTTTTTCGATTGCTTCTTCAATGGTTTTATTGGGTTCGATGATATTATTTTCTCCCCAAAAATCTTTATCGTAAAAGCCAGAAACATCATCGACCATCACAATAGAAGGTCTAATAAGGTTATTTGTTTTTTTCCAATTTTCTTCGTGAGGTTTCCGGTTGGTAATGATCATTTCACTATTAAAATCGTAGCGAGAATTAAAAAGTTTGTTTTTCCAATTCACCACAAATTTCATGTATGCGCTGCTGTAGCTGTAATACCATTTTTCGTTTTCTTCAGAATAATCTATTTGGTAAGCTGTTTCAATAGGAAATACCTTTGCACTTCCCGGCTTTTTTCTAACAAACATATTCATAGCAGCTCTCCGATTGTCTACGTTTAAACTGTAATCGGCTTTCACTAAAGTGAGCGTTTTTGCATCGATGTAAAGCTTGCCAAAGTACCAAGGCAGTGAAGTATTTATTTCTTCAAAATTGATCACGTATAAATATCAATCTATAAATTTTGTAGGCTCGTCAAAAGTAAATTTAAATCCCTCTATTGTGCTATTATAAAAAGAAAATCGGGATACTTCATAATATCTACTTAAAGTGGTCCAAACGGTCCGCCTTTAAGTTTAACCGCCAATGTATCTAAGTTGTTATAGTCAGAACTTTTTCTGGCTTTAAATAAAGAAACACGGTCTTCTCTTTTCGAGTTGTAAGGTTGCTTTTCTATGTTAACAACCGCTTCAGATAAAGAAACATGCTTGTTGCGTTGTTGAATACTTTCACGGTAAATCCGGTTAATAAAACCGTTTCATTTAAATAATTATCACCTTTATTCTCTAAAGTTTGTTTTACGATTTTCTTAGCATCGACGGCAGAAAATAATTCTACTTCAGATAACTTTTCAGTAGTAACTTCTAACGCAATGATCGTATAATCTCTGTTGAAATAATCTAAATGAATATTCTTGGTTTCGTAACCTAATACATAAACAGAAACCACAAGATCTAAATTCTCTTTCGGTACTTTTAAAGTAAATTCTCCTTCATTATTAGTTATAGTAGATAAAGTTGAATTTTTTACCTTTAGATGAGTAGATGCAATTCCGTCTTCACTTTTCTTATCGATTACTTTCCCTTTATATTCTATGTAAGAAACAATTTCGTTATTATTCTGGGCGTTAAGATGAAAAGAAAACAAATCGCAAGTCACAAGTAATAAACCGTAACTTAGCTGAGCTAATAATTTTTGAATAAATTTCATAACAACTATATTTAGGGGTTAAGGAAGCTTTGTGTTTACAATTCACTGAAAATAAGCAAGTTGAAAAAGTTGAAATTTGCTGATTATTCAATAAAAACAGTCAAATTCCATTTAATAAATAATTTTAAGTTGAAAATATTCCCATCCTATTATCGCCAGGCTGAAGAAAAAATTAATGTGATTACGCACGCTTTTGGTTTTTTACTAAGTGTGGTCGCGTTTATATTTTTCATCAGAAAATCAATTGAATTACAAAATTGGGGATATGCAATCTCCACAATAGTTTATGCGGTAAGTCTTATGGTATTGTATGCAGCTTCTACCGGCTATCATTCAGCAAAAGGCAGAAAATTAAGGGCGAGATTAAATATCTTAGATCATGCAGCAATTTATATTTTAATCGCAGGGACGTATACACCATTTACATTAATAATCTTAAAAGGTACTTTAGGTTATATCTTATTTTCCATAGTTTGGGCAGTAGCAGTGGTGGGAGTGATCTTAAAATTATTTTACACCGGCAAATTCAAATTACTATCGACCATCATGTACGTCGCAATGGGGTGGATCGTTATTTTTGCCATCAAACCATTACTTGAAAATTTACCGACTAACGGAATTTGGTTGTTATTTGCCGGCGGTTTTTTCTATACGCTTGGTGCCGTTTTGTTTATGTTCGATAAACTAAAATTTAATCATGCCATCTTTCATGTATTTGTGTTGTTAGGTTCAATTTCTCACTTTTTGGCGATATATTTCTACGTAAATCCGCATTGAATATCGAATAAATTTTAGTCATCATTTCTTAAATTAGCAACTTAAAATTTTCAAACCCAAATAAACCTTATGAAATTACTTTCAAGAAACCTTATCGGTCTTTTCTTACTTACGTTCTGTTTTTATCTACAGGCGCAAGACGTAAAAGAAGATAATCAAGATTTGTTTAACGATGTGTTATACCGTCAAGGAAATGTTTACCGAACTGCATCAGGAAAACCCGGACCAGAATATTGGCAGAATCGCGCCGATTATGAAATTGAAGCCGAATTAGACGATGTAAATCATACGCTAACCGGTAAAATAACCATTACATATACCAACAACAGTCCGGAGCAATTAGAATTTATCTGGCTGTATTTAGAGCAAAACCGTTTTACAGAAGATTCTCGCGGTACTTTAACCACACCAACCGAAGGAAATCGATATAATGGCGATGTTGAAGGAGGTTATAAAATAAGTAATTTAAAAGTTGAAAAAGATGCTGCAGAACACCTAATTACCGATACGCGTATGCAAGTATTTTTAGATGAACCTTTAAAAGCCGGCGGTAAAGACGTAGAGATCTCGATGAATTTCACTTATAAAATTCCGGTGGAAGGAATGGACAGAATGGGAAGATTAGACGTGAACGACGGTACGATTTACGCGATGGCACAATGGTATCCTAGAGTAGCTGTTTTCGACGATGTAACCGGGTGGAATGTTGAGCCTTATTTAGGAGCAGGAGAGTTTTACTTAGAATACGGAAATTTTGAATACGCGATCACCGTACCTTACGATCATACGGTAGTAGGTTCAGGTCTTTTACAAAATCCAAAAGATGTACTTACCAAAACTCAGCAAGAGCGTTGGAAGAAAGCTGAAGAAAGTGATCAAACAGTTTACATCATTAAACCGGAAGAAGTAGGAACCGCTGCTTCACATCCAGAGAAATCTGGTAAAGTAACTTGGGAGTTCGAAATGGAAAATACGCACGATGTTGCTTTTGCTTCCTCTAAAGCATTTATTTGGGATGCAGCGAGAATCAATCTTGCTAATGGTAAAAAAGCAATGGCACAATCGGCTTACCCAAAAGAGAGTGATGGACAAAAAGCTTGGTCTAGATCTACTGAATATACCAAAGCTTCGATCGAATTTTATTCAAAAACTTACTTTAATTACCCGTGGAAAAGTGCTGTAAATGTAGCTGCAGAAATTGGCGGGATGGAATATCCTGGACTAAGCTTTTGTAGTTGGAGATCAAAAGAAGCTTCACTTTGGGGAGTAACCGATCACGAATTTGGTCACAACTGGTTCCCAATGATTGTTGGTTCTAACGAACGTCGTTATGCTTGGATGGATGAAGGTTTTAATACATTTATCAATCATTTTAGTTCTAATGCGTTTAATAATGCAGAGTATCCTTCGCAGTTAGAAAAAACCAGAAGAATCGTGCCTTATTTAAAGAAAGAAACTCGTCAGGGTATCGATACCTATCCAGATATGACGAATCTCAGAAATTTAGGATATACCGCATATTACAAACCGGCTACCGGTTTAATGATGTTAAGAGAATATGTGTTGGGAGCAGAGCGTTTCGATAAAGCTTTTAAATCGTATATCAAAACTTGGGCATTTAAGCATCCTCAACCTGCAGATTTCTTTAATCATATGGAAAATGTTGCCGGAGAAAACCTAAGCTGGTTCTGGAAAGGTTGGTTCTACGGAAATAAAAACATCGATATTGCTGTAAATAACGTTGAGCAAAAAGAAGGAGGTTATTCAATCGAGTTAAGTATGGAAGGTGAAATTCCCATGCCGGTAAAATTAGCGGTAACTTATACCGACGGAAGTTCAGAAGAAATCAATCTTCCGGTAGAAATTTGGCAAAGAGGAGATACTTGGTCTCACTTTTTAAGTACTTCAAAAACAATTCAAAAAGTAGAATTCGATCCTAATAAACAGATTTCAGATATTCACGCTGCTAACGATACTTGGGAAAAAGAGTAATTAAAATTTAATTTTAATAAACAAAAAGCCTTCAATTTTCTTGAAGGCTTTTTTCTTTTTAGACCGATAAGTTTTTAGTGAATACGTTAATTATACGTTAAAACGATATAAATGAAAAACCACTTGAAGTGGTTAGGCGTAAGTATTTGAAATTTTATAACCTAAAAACTAATAATTAAGAAAAGAATTACTCATTTGGTTGTTGCATTTGCCATAATCATTCTTTCAGGAAATCTTTCCGCTCAGGTAGTAACTAGCGGAGCCGATGATGGCACGAGCGGAACTTTACGTCAAGAAATTTTAGATGCATCTCCCGGAGGCGTCATCACATTTGCTGTAGGTGTTTCAACCGTTACGCTTAACAGCGAAATCGAAATAGATAAAGATATTACGATTAGCGGTGGTTTAGTGCTCAATAATACCATCGATGCTAATGGTAATGGCAGAATTTTTAATATTACTTCAGGTAGTGTTATACTTGACGATCTTAACTTAATCAATGGGGTTAAAGCAGATGGAGGTGCTGTTTACATTGCCAATGCAGACCTTTTTATTAACGACTGTGAATTTAACGATAATACTACAAACGGAACTTCTGGTTCTGGTGGTGCATTGTTAAGTATTGGTGGCGATGTTTTAATAGAAGCTACAATTTTCGAAACCAACTCTGCAGTTCGTGCCGGTGGTGCGATAGAAGTGATCGACGGTAGTTTAACGATTCTAAATTCAGATTTTTATGCCAATGATGTTGATGGAGTAGCAGGAGTAGCTGCGCCGGGTAATGGTGGTGCAATTCATATTACAGGAGCTGCTATGATTTCTATAGAAACTTCAGAATTTTTCGATAATAGCGCAGCGAATGAAGGTGGAGCACTTTGGAATCAAGTGAACTCAACGATGAATGTGTATGAAGTTAGCGTAGATAGCAATACTGCTGCAGATGGCGGTGGAGTTTAAAACAATGGTGGAATTTTAAATATTGAAGCTTCAACAGTTTCAAATAATGAAGCTATGGTTACTTCCGGTGGTGGTATATCAAACGATAGCGGAGAATTAGATCTTTTTAGAAGTACCGTTGCATCTAATGTAGCAGCAACAATGGGTGGTGGCGTTTATAACAATGATGTAATGTCTATCAACGCGGTAACCATTGCTTTTAATGATGCTGCTACTGGCGGCGGTTTACACGCAGCAACTCAAACTGAAATTAAGAACACTTTATTGGCAGAAAACACTGCAAGTTCAGGAGTAAATATTAGCGGTTCTGTAACTTCTTTAGGTTATAATTTAGTTGAAGAAGACGATGAAAGTATTTTTTCAGAATTAGCTTCAGATATTTTAGATGTGGTGGCAAATGTATCTCCGCTACAGGGGAGTAAATCAATTAAATTTAAATCAACTTTCTTCCGGAGTTTATGTGATGAATATATCAACTTCCGCAGGAAAAGAATCGCATAAAATAGTAATTCAATAATTACTTAACCTTAAAATACCCCAAAAGCCTTCAGTATCTGCTGAAGGCTTTTTTAGTTTCTAATCAATTTTAAAGTATCTTTGTCGCCTAATTCAATTTTTATGGCACATAAAGCTGGTTTTGTAAATATTATCGGAAACCCTAACGTTGGGAAATCTACGTTAATGAATGCGTTTGTAGGAGAGCGATTATCGATCATCACTTCAAAAGCGCAAACTACTCGTCACCGTATTTTAGGTATCGTGAACGGAGAAGATTTTCAGGTCGTGTTAAGCGATACTCCGGGTATTATTAAACCTGCTTACGAACTTCAATCTTCCATGATGGAGTTTGTGAAATCTGCTTTTGAAGATGCAGACGTGCTGGTTTATTTAGTTGAAATTGGCGAGCAAGAATTGAAAGACGAAAACTTTTTTAAGCGAATCACCAATTCTGAAATTCCTGTTTTATTACTGCTGAATAAAATTGATAAAAGCAACCAAGAATTAGTTGAAGAACAAGTAAATCTGTGGAAAGAAAAAGTACCGAATGCCGAAATTTTTGCCATTTCAGCATTAGAAAATTTTGGAGTTCCGCAGGTATTCAACCGTATTTTAGAGTTATTACCAGATTCGCCACCTTTCTACGATAAAGAAGCCTTAACCGATAAACCGGAACGTTTTTTTGTGAATGAGATTATTCGTGAAAAAATTCTACTCAACTATAAAAAAGAAATTCCGTACAGTGTTGAGGTCGAGACAGAAGAGTTTTTTGAAGAAGAAGAGATCATTAGAATGCGTAGCGTGATTATGGTAGAGCGCGAAACTCAAAAAGGAATTATAATTGGGCATAAAGGCAAGGCCATCAAGCAAGTTGGGGTTGAAGCGCGTAAAGACCTAGAGAAATTTTTCGGGAAACAAGTTCATCTAGAACTCTATGTAAAAGTCAATAAAAACTGGCGTAGTGACGACCGTCAATTAAAACGCTTTGGCTACAACCAAAATTAAAATTCAACAGAAATTTCATTAAAACATCCTGCAGAATACTTAAAATCTATATTTTAAGCTGTATTTTTGCGCCGTAAATATCTATTTGTATGAGCAATATCGTAGCTATTGTGGGGAGACCCAACGTAGGGAAATCTACATTTTTTAACCGATTAATTCAACGTCGAGAAGCGATCGTAGATTCGGTAAGCGGGGTTACCAGAGACCGTCATTATGGTAAATCAGACTGGAATGGTAAAGAATTTTCTCTTATCGATACCGGTGGTTACATTGTAGGAAGTGATGATGAGTTTGAGGCAGAAATAGATAAACAAGTAGAGTTAGCTATCGATGAGGCAGACGCGATTATCTTTATGGTCGATGTTGATTCTGGCGTAACACCGATGGATGAAGATGTCGCAAAATTACTTCGTAAAGTAAAAAAGCCGGTATTTTTAGCGGTAAACAAAGTAGATAATAGCGCTCGTGAAGCCGATGCCGTAGAGTTTTACGCTTTAGGTTTAGGCGAATATTATACCATTGCAGGAATAAATGGTAGCGGTACGGGAGAATTACTCGATGCTTTGGTAGAAGCCCTCCCGGAGAAAGAAGAAGAAGTTGAAGAAAATTTACCAAGGTTTGCTGTAGTAGGTCGTCCTAATGCAGGAAAATCTTCATTTATCAATGCGTTAATCGGGCAAGATCGTTATATCGTTACCGATATTGCAGGTACTACACGTGATGCGATCGATACCAAATATAACCGTTTTGGTTTTGAATTTAACCTAGTCGATACTGCCGGAATCCGAAGAAAAACCAAAGTAAAAGAAGATCTTGAGTTTTACTCGGTCATGCGAAGCGTACGCGCGATTGAACATTCCGACGTTTGTATTCTTATTTTTGATGCTACACGTGGGTTTGACGGTCAGGTACAAAACATTTTTTGGCTAGCAGAACGCAACCGAAAAGGGATTGTGATTTTAGTGAATAAATGGGATTTGGTTGAAAAAGAAACCAATACCATGAAAGATATGGATGCTAAAATTAGAAGAGAAATAGAACCTTTTACCGATGTGCCGATCGTGTTTATTTCGGTATTGAACAAACAAAGAATCTACAAGGCGATAGAAACAGCCGTTGAGGTTTACCAAAACAGAAGTAAGCGAATTAAAACAAGTGAGTTAAATGATACTTTGCTTCCGCTTATTGAAAATTTCCCGCCGCCGGCGTATAAAGGAAAGTACGTAAAAATCAAGTTTATCACACAACTGCCAACACCACAACCACAATTTGCTTTTTTCTGTAATCTTCCGCAATACGTAAAAGATCCTTACAAACGATTTTTAGAGAATAAGCTTCGAGAAAAATTCGATTTTAACGGTGTTCCGATTTCCGTTTATATGCGGAAAAAATAGAATTTTCTCTTTCATATTAAATTTTAACATTCAGCTCAAGTGCCTAAATACTTGAGCTGAACTCGTTTAAAAACAAAATTTAACACAGAATTTACATTTAGTCGGATTTTTTTTAGTTTTATCGATATATTAGTCGAATAAAACCAAAACAGTTCGGTGGGATACCTACAAATTGAAATTCCACCTGCTGGCCTCAAAAAATCCCACGCGTATGAGAAAAATATTACTTCTCTCGATTTTTTCTTTATTTTCTTGTTATGCAATTGCTCAAGTTGGAGTTGGTACAGACTTACCAAATCCTTCAACACAATTAGATGTTGAAGCCAACGATAAAGGGATTTTAATACCTAGAATTCAATTAACAAGCATTACCGATCAGCAAACCATCACCGCCGGAAATGTTGAAAGTTTACTAGTTTTTAATACTGAAACAAATGCTGAAGTTGTCCCCGGTTATTATTACTGGTATAATGGCGAATGGCGCAAGCTCTTAGTTTCAGGTGAATACAGTAATGAAACGATCACATTTTTAACCGATAATGCTGACGGAACTTTTATTTATACCAATGAAGATGGCACGCAAATTACCTTCGATGCGAACACGGTAACCTACACCGATAACGGAAACGGCAGTTATACTTTTACGAATGCCAATGGACAAACATTAACGATCGATGTTGT
>NZ_KE384013.1:121704-417141 GCF_000423405.1 Mesonia mobilis DSM 19841
TTGATGGCACGCAAGTTACGTTCGATGCGAACACCGTTACTTATACCGATAATAATGACGGCAGTTATACTTTTACCAATGCTAACGGAGATAGTCTAACGATCGATGTTATTGGCGATGTAGTGACGAATATTCAGAATCAAGGTGATATTTATGATGAGATCATCAATATGCTGGATTCGAATAGTGATATTTTTGTGGACAACGGCGACGGAACTTTTACGCACACGGCTGTTGATGGAACTCAAGTCACTTTTGATGCAAACACAGTCACGTATACTGATAACAATGACGGTAGTTACACTTTCACGAATGCTAACGGAGATAGTTTAATGATCGATGTCGTCGGCGATGTAGTGACGAATATTCAGAATCAAGGTGATATTTACGATGAGATCATTAATATGCTGGATTCGAATAGTGATATTTTTGTGGACAACGGCGACGGAACTTTTACGCACACGACTGTTGATGGAACCCAAGTTACTTTCGATGCGAACACGGTAACGTATACAGATAATAATGACGGTAGTTATACTTTTACGAATGCTAACGGAGATAGTTTAACGATCGATGTTGTTGGTGATGTAGTGACGAACATTCAGAATCAAGGCGATATCTACGATGAGATCATCAATATGTTGGATTCGAATAGCGATATTTTTGTAGATAACGGAGATGGGACGTTTACCCACACGACTGTTGATGGAACTCAAGTTACTTTCAATGCCAACACGGTCACTTATACCGATAATAATGATGGCAGTTATACTTTTACGAATGCTAATGGAGATAGTTTAACAATCGATGTTGTTGGTGATGTGGTGACCAATATTCAGAACCAAGGAGATATTTACGATGAGATCATCAATATGCTGGATACGAACAGCGATATTTTTGTAGATAACGGCGATGGAACTTTTACACATACGGCTGTTGATGGAACCCAAGTCACTTTTGATGCGAATACGGTCACTTATACTGATAACGGGAATGGCAGCTATACTTTTACGAATGCTAACGGAGATAGTTTAACGATCGATGTTGTCGGCGATGTAGCGACGAATATTCAGAATCAAGGCGATATTTACGATGAGATCATCAATATGTTGGATTCGAACAGTGATATTTTTGTGGATAACGGCGATGGAACTTTTACGCATACAGCCGTTGATGGAACCCAAGTTACCTTCGATGCGAACACGGTAACCTACACCGATAATAACGACGGTAGTTACACTTTTACTAATGCCAACGGACAAACATTAACGATCGATGTTGTTGGTGATGTGGTGACGAATATTCAGAATCAAGGCGATATTTATGACGAGATCATCAATATGCTGGATTCGAACAGTGATATTTTTGTGGACAACGGCGATGGAACGTTTACGCACACAGCTGTTGATGGCACGCAAGTCACTTTCGATGCTAACAACGTAACGTATACCGATAACGGAAACGGCAGTTATACTTTTACCAATGCTAACGGAGATAGTTTGACGATCGATGTTGTTGGCGATGTGGTGACGAACATTCAGAATCAAGGCGATATCTACGATGAGATCATCAATATGTTAGATACGAACAGCGATGTCTTTGTCGACAATGGCGATGGAACGTTTACACACACGGCTGTTGATGGAACTCAAGTCACATTCGATGCGAACACAGTCACTTATACCGATAATAACGACGGCAGTTACACCTTCACGAATGCCAACGGACAAACCTTAACGGTTGATGTTGTTGGTGATGTAGTGACGAATATTCAGAATCAGGGAGATATTTACGATGAGATCATCAATATGTTAGATACGAACAGTGATATTTTTGTCGATAATGGCGATGGAACGTTTACACACACGACTGTTGATGGAACTCAGGTCACTTTTGATGCCAACACCGTAACTTATACTGATAACAATGACGGCAGTTATACTTTTACGAATGCCAATGGACAAACATTAACGATCGATGTTGTTGGTGATGTAGTGACGAACATTCAGAATCAAGGTGATATTTATGATGAGATCATCAATATGTTAGATACGAACAGCGATGTTTTTGTTGACAATGGCGACGGAACCTTTACGCACACAGCTGTTGATGGCACGCAAATTACTTTCGATGCGAACACGGTAACCTACACAGATAACGGCAACGGCAGTTATACTTTTACTAATGCCAATGGACAAACATTAACGGTCGATGTTGTCGGTGATGTGGTGACGAATATTCAAAATCAAGGCGATATCTATGATGAGATCATCAATATGTTGGATACGAACAGTGATATTTTTGTGGATAACGGCGATGGAACGTTTACGCACACGGCTGTTGATGGCACGCAAGTCACGTTCGATGCCAACACGGTAACCTACGCAGATAACGGAAATGGCAGTTATACTTTTACCAATGCCAACGGACAAACATTAACGGTTGAATATTTTGCAGAAAACGGACTTTCGCAAACCAACAATACTTTTCAATTAGGCGGTAATTTAATTCAGCCTACTGCAATTACAACTACAGCTACTAACACGTTGGCAATAGAAGGTTTACAAGACGGGCATTCACCAACGCACGATGTCGTAGTAATGGATGCGCAGGGTATTCTTAAAAAAGTAAAAGCTGCTATGCCAAAATTCTTTTATATGCCTTCTATTTTGGTTCCTACTTCATCAGATCAGGTGCCTGCGGGAGAAACTTATGGCGTGATCGATTTGTATGATAAATACCAAGATCAATTTGGTGGTACAGGAGCAGTTCCGTTGGTTACCAATACCAGTAACGCAGGTAATACTTTACCGGTTTTACCGGCAACAGAGCTCAATTATTATGTTACTTGGTATGATACCTCGGTTTTTTATAATGTTTCAATCTCTAATAATGGTGTCTTGAACTATAGTGTTTACAATACTTCCGCAGTGACAGAGTCTTCATTTATGAACATTGTTTTTGAAGTAAAATAAGTAATAGATTTCTATGAGATTATTCAGCAAATATATAATGCTTGCTTTGTTACTTTTTGTGAGTTTTTCAAGTAATGCACAATGTTACCCTGGTAATATAGTTACATCAACTTTTGCTACCGGTGGAACAGGTAATTATTTAAATAGAATAATTTGGCTTACTTGGGGAGCGCAATCTTCAGCAGATACTTATGGGTTAACCAATCAGATTTTAAATGATGGTGAAACTTCTTATGCTTCAATTCAACTAAGTCAAAATAAATATTTCTGTTTGCAAGCGACGATCAATAATGTGTCTCCGGCTTCTTCCATTAGAAGTTATATCCCGGGAAATTATAACGGCGATTCTATGGATAATCTTTATAACATTGGTGGCGCCGGAAATAACAATCAAATGGTTGCCGGTATCATCAATGCCAACAGCGGAACGACCGTGCATTTTACGGTAAATTGTGAAGCTTCTTTAGATGGAAATCCGGTAAGAATTAAAGGTTTGGTCATTGCAGATGCAGAATCTTTGTCGTCTTCAGAAGAATTAAAAGTGAGCGCCGACGGAGATTGGAAGGTGATTGAAGTGAAAAAAAATATTGGAGCAGGAAGTTATGAAATAGAGAAAAATAACATTGCAGGAACCGTTCAGGAAGTTCATCTATTTAACGGAAACGATAATAATACGGCTGCCATTACCGTGCTTTCGTTTAATGAAAGTGCTTACGATACCGAGGCGAATAATTACGAGATCAGTTTTAATGTTGAAGTAAAAGGTGCCGGATTAACAGCAATTGCGTTAGGTTTATTAATGCCGGACCTCGATCGTGGTGATGCACCAGAAAGTTATGGCGAAGCTTTACATATTATCGATAATACAGAGTTTTCTTCAGATCAAATTTCGTTAAGTACCACCGTTAATTTAAATACATCAACCTATACTCCGGCCACAGAAATACCGGCAACCAACATTAGTTACTTAGGTTCCACACCACCCGATCGCGATTTTAATACACAATATTCTGTAAATGCTTTAGGAGACGATAATGATGGCGGCCCAACGGCCGAAGAAGATGTTTTGCCTGCTAATTTAAAACGTTTTTATTACCGAAATTTTAATTATGTCGCCGGTGAGACTTTTCAGATCGATGTGCCTTACACGACAGTAGATCCTTCCTATTTACAAGCCTGGATCGATTTTAATGTGAACGGAACTTTCGAAGCAGGAGAAGGAGTAATGCAAGCACTAACTCCGGGAACGGGAACGGCCACCTTAAGCTGGACGGTGCCTAACGATGTAAAAATTCTTCCTACTTATTTGCGTTTGCGCTTGTCTGATAATTATTACGGAATGCTCACGCCAGAGAATACTTTGCTTAAAGGTGAAGTGGAAGACCATCGAATGTATGTGGTAAAACCGGCAATGGTGAATCCGTTTATTCCATCTGTAACTCAAGAATAATTTAGATTGAAAAAAATACTTTACATAGCATTTTTTATATCCTTTTTCTGTGGAAGTGTTTCTGCACAAACCGTAAATACGGGAATGTTATATGTGAGTGAAAACACTAAGTTTTCAAGCGTTTCTAATTTCAATAACAAACCGAATTCAACCTTTTATAACGACGGAAGAACCAGTTTGTACGGCCATATTTTAAATGAAGGAACATTCGATTTTTATAATCAAACCGGAGTTTTACGTTTGGTGGGTAATCAATTACAAGACATTTCGGGACAAGAAATTTTCACGACAAATTTTTATTTAGAAAATTCGACCTCGCAAGTCGCATTTCAGTTAAAGACAACCCTTCATATTTATCGAGATGCCGATTTTAATTTAGGGATCTTAGAAAACAGACTTAGCGGCGGAACGATCAATTTCTTAGACGAAGCTTGGGCTTATCAAGCTAATAATTTAAGTTTTGTAGACGGTCCAGTGGTAAAATTTGGCGATCATAATTTTATTTACCCTATCGGTCATCAAAACTATTATCGACCGGCAGGGATTTCGATGCTTACTTCAGAAAATATTATTGAAGCCATTTACTTTTTAGAAAATGCGGGTACCTTGTATGATCTTCAGCAAAAAGAAGGTTTGATCGAGCGAATAGATGATCGGGAATATTGGCAGATCGATATGGAAAATCGAGAAGAAACGATGTTAAGCCTAACTTGGAACTCGAACACCACGCCAAATTATATCTTGAATCAAACTTCAACAGCAGATGCTGTTCACATAGTTTATTGGAATCCTATCATTCAACGTTGGGAAGATAAAGGCGGACTCACAAATACCGATGAAAATTCAGTAACCACCGCTATTAAGCGCTCCGGTATTTACACTTTAGCGCTAATGAAGTATGATGAAGTTAATCCTTGCGAAATCGTGGTTTTTAATGCGGTAACTCCAAATGGTGACGGTTTTAACGATGTGTTAGAAATAAGTAATGAAGAAGCTTCTTGCGCACGAAATTTAGAAGTGAAAATCTTTAATCGTTGGGGCGTAAAAGTTTTTGAAACCGATAATTATGGCGCTCCGGGACAAGTTTTTGACGGTTACTCAAGCGGAAGGTTAACCGTGCAAGAACAATCACAATTACCTTCGGGAACTTATTTCTACGTGTTAGAATACGATTATGAGCAAGGCGATGGCTTGAGAAAACATCAAAAAGCAGGATATATTCACTTAAGCACCGACTAAGTATTTAGAGAATGAAGCAATTTTACCTTTACCTTTTATTATTCTTTTCGCTTAGCGTAGCTTTTGGGCAGCAAGATTCACAATACACGCAATATATGTATAATACGATGAGCGTGAATCCCGGCTATACCGGTACTCGTGAAGTCTTGAGTGTCATTGGGCTCTACCGAGCGCAATGGGTAGGTTTAGAAGGCGCGCCACGCACATTTAATTTCGCAGCACACACGCCGGTAGGTGGCAGAAGTCTTGCGAATGTGGGTTTAGATGTGACGAGTGATAATATTGGTGCTTCTACTCAAAAATCGATCGCGGCAAATTTCTCTTATATTTTACCCTTAGACGGTAGGGAAGATACACGATTGTCTTTTGGGGTTCGAGCAGGAGTCGATAATTTAGATATCGACATTAATCGGTTAACCGTAGCCGACTTAAATGATCCTAATTTAACGAATCTCAGTCATTTTTCTCCTGTAGTGGGTTTAGGTAGTTATTTATATACCGATAATTGGTATTTAGGTGTCTCTACGCCCAATTTATTACAAACCAAACGTTATAACGATGTTACGGTAGCCACTTATACCAATAAAGCACATATTTATGTAATTGGCGGTTACGTGTACGAAATGAATAGAGATCTAAAATTTAAACCTGCTTTTATGCTGAAATCGGTAAGCGGTGCGCCGTTGGCGGTAGATCTTTCAGCAAATTTTTATTTCAACGATAAATTTACGCTAGGCGCTTCTTATAGATTAGGCTCAGCCGTTAGTGCTATCGCCGGTTTTCAAGCTTCAGATGAAATTACAATTGGTTATGCGTATGATTATGAAACCACGGAGCTTAGTAGATACAATAGCGGTTCGCATGAAATTTTTGTTCGTTTTGAATTATGGGCAAATTACAGAAACAGATTTCGTTGTTTTTAAATATTAAGTTGAATTTTTTTGTTGCTGAAGTAATCCTCCCTCTTACTACATCGGTAAAATTGAAATAGATAGGAGCAAACATATTCTATATTTCTCGTGAAAGCTCATTAATTGTTAGATTAAGCTTAAAACTTTGCGGTATGCTTAGTTTTTGCCTACTTTAGCTTGTAAATCAGTTATTTTGATTTATAATCTTATCTATACTAATGTAAAACCCCCAATTTTATGATTAGAGCATTAAAGAATGAAAAATGGAAAATCCTCGAGTTTGAAGACGATATTTCTGAAGATGAACATTTTAAAATTTCTACTTACGGACGCATTTTAAACTGTAAAACCGATCAAGAATTTTTAGTAAAAAAATCTTTTATCCACGGTTATCAAGTTTTACGAGTCCGTAAAAAGAACGGAAAACAATCTTCAAAATACGTTCACAAATTATTAGCGCAAAACTTTTTAGAGCAAGGCGATGGAGAGTTTGTTATTCATTTAAATTACGATAAAAAAGACAATCATATCGATAACTTAAAATGGGCAACTCGTAGAGAGAAAGAAGTACACCAGTTCACTAATCCTGAGTATGTAAACAAAGAACACAAAAGATGTTATTCTAAACTTACCGAAGGACGTGTAAAATTAATCAAAAGAAAAATTCACGATCCTAATCGTAAAACCCGAATGAAGATGATCGCTAAGCAATTTGGTATTTCAGAAATGCAATTATACCGAATCAAAACCGGTGAGAATTGGGGATCGGTTACAGAATATTAAATCGAAATGATATGAAAAGCTTCTTAAAAAGAAGCTTATTTTTTTTAACTAAAACATAAAAAATAAAATTTTTAATAATTTATTGAGATTAGATGAAACTATTTAGATTTTTTACAGTCTATATATTGAAAGCTTAACTACTTAATCTCAATTTTATGAAAATTAACCTTAGAGCAATTTCTATTGCACTAATGGCCTTTTTCTGTTTTGCGTTTACTCAAGCGCAAGATTTTCAAGTTAAAGGTAAAGTTACAGACGGTCAAAATACTCCGCTAGAGTCTGCAACTGTTTATATAGAAACCGTACAAGATAGTACACTGGTAAATTATACAATTACAGATGTAGAAGGTAATTTTACAGTAGACGGTTCAACAGAAGAAGAACAGGTTAATATATTTATAAGTTATACGGGATTTAATACTTATAAAAAGCAACTTTCTTTAAAAGAAAATCCTTCGATAGATTTATCTACTGTAAAGCTTAACTTTTCGACTAACAATTTAGATGAAGTTTTAGTGACCGGTAATCGTGCGCCTGTAACCATTAAAACAGATACCTTAGAGTTTAATGCTGCATCTTTTAAAACACGGCCCGATGCTAATTTAGAAGAAACTTTAAAGCAACTTCCTGGTGTAAATGTAGATAGCGATGGTACGATCACGGTAAATGGTAAAGAAGTTTCAAGGGTTTTAGTAAACGGTAAAGAGTTTTTTGGCGATGATCCAAAAATTGCCACTAAGAATTTGCCTAAAGAAATTATCGATAAAATTCAGGTGGTCGATACCAAGACAAAATCGGAAGAATTTACCGGTAAAGAAGGCGATTCTGAAAATAAGACGATTAATATTACCATTCAAGAAGATAAAAATAAAGGCTATTTCTCAAGATTAACTGCCGGTGGTGGTACCGATGAACGTTATGAACTAAGCGGAATTGCCAATTATTTTAAAGATGAGTTGCGTGTAAGCATTTTAGGAAGTTCGAATAACATTAACTCTTCCGGATTTACGTTCGATGAGGTTTTTGATGCAATGGGAAGAAGCGCTTATTCTATTACTAGAAACAGTAATGGTAATTTCTCTATAAACGGAAATGGTTTTGGTAGCAACAGCGGTATTACAAAATCAGACAATGCCGGATTTAATTTTGCAAACGAATGGAATGAGAAAACCGAATTAAACGCAAACTATTTTTTTAATCGAGCAGATAATCGTACAGCAACTACCGTAGAAAGAGAGAATATCTTACCGGATAGAACTTATTATAATAATTCAGAATCTACTTCAGAAAGACAAAATGATAACCACAGGGCAAGAGTTAGTTTTGAGTTTGAACCCGATACTTTAACCAGAATATCCTTTAGACCAAACCTAAACGTTAACGATGGTTATTCTTCCAGTAATTCGTTTACAGAATCTTTTGAAGAAGACGGTACGCCAATTAATAACGCAACGACAGAACAATCTGGAGAAGTGTTCAATACAGATTTTAGCAATCGTTTAGATGTAACAAGAAAATTTGGAAATAAAGGAGCTTATGTGAGATTGGGTTTTAATAACTCTAATACTAAAAGTGAAGAAGATCAACTTTATTATTCTTCTAGAGAAATTTATGAAGACGGAACTTTAACAGAAACTCAAATTCAAGATCAATACATCGATGAAGACAGCAAAGAAGATGAATATGAACTACAGTTCGATTCTCGTGTTCCTCTTTCAGAAAAATTATCGTTAGACCTAGAATATTCTTATACCAAAGCTAACAGAAATAACACTCGATTAGTTTACGATAGAACAGAAAATTCAGATGAATTTGATCTGTTAAATGACGACTTAAGTAACGATTTTGAATCAGAAACCTTCGATCATCGTCCCGAAGCAGGTTTAGTTTATGAAGATGATAAATTAAGAGCAAGTATTTCTGGAGGTTTACAGAGTATTCGCTTAAAAAATGAAGATTTATTCACTAATAATTCTTTTGATAATACTTATAATAACCTTTTTGTTGATTCGTACTTCAGGTATAGAATTACTAAAACAAAATCTATCTATTTTAATTATAGAAATTCAAGAAGTGCGCCTTCTATTAATCAATTACAACCGGTTACAAATACAACTAACCCTTTAAATATTGTAACGGGTAATCCTAACTTAGATCCTTCCCAAGAGCATAGTTTTTATTCAAACTTCAATAATTTCGACTTTAAGTCGCGTTCTGGTTTTTATATGTATTTAGGCGGAAGTTTTTACAACGATCAGGTAGTTTCTTTCACTACAACAGATGAAGATTTAGTAAGAACCACAACTTATACCAATGTTGATGGAGCTTATAATTTATTCGGAGGTTTTAGTATTAACAAGCGAATAGAATTAGAAAAAGGAGCAACTTTAAATCCAAGAGCAGGTTTAAGAGTCAGTGTAAATAGAAATGTAGGGTTTACTAATGGAGTTCAATTTAATTCGAAAACATATAGTTTATCTCCACAGTTATCATTAAGGTATGAAATTGATGATTTAATCTCTATCGATCCTAATTACCAACTTACGTACAATATTGCTAATTACAGCTTAGATTCGAGTAGAGATCAAAATTTTATCAATCATAATTTAGGAGCAGAAATTACTACTTACTGGCCAAAGAATTTCATTTTTGGTAACGATATTAGTTACCAGCACATTGGCAATATGTCACCCGGATTTAAAAACGATTTTGTCTTGTGGAATATGAGTTTAGGTTATAAACTTTTAGGTGACGATGGGATCGTAAAAGTAAAAGTGTTTGATGTGTTAGATCAAAATATTTCAACTTCAAGATATACGGGTGAAGATTTTATACAAGATACTCAGCAACTGGTGTTAGAGCAATATGTAATGTTCAGTTTTACCTATAAGTTCAGCAAGTTTGGCGGTAAAGACCCTAACGACAGAAGAAGAGGAAGATTTTAATTTGTGTTTTGTTTATATAGTTTGTAAAAGCCCCTTTTTGAAATTTCAAAAAAGGGGCTTTTTTTAAGCGATTCTTAAATTTATTATTTAATCTAAAGTTATTGTTTCAGAAATGTCGTCTCCTAATTCAAATGTAATAGGGAGTACTTTTGAGGTATCTGTTCCGTTTATAGAATAGTTTACCACAAATCTGTATGTATGAGTGTAATCTGTAAGTTCATTAAATTCTGTGTCGGTCGTAAGGTTACTAAACGTTGCAATTCCTTCACTATTTGAGGCAGCTTGAAAATCTGCAAAGAATGTATCATTGCCTATAACCTCCCAAGTACTCTCACTGTATGCATATACAGTCATACCTGATACTAAATCACTATTAGCATCTAATAAGGTGATTTCAGCAGAAGTTACATTGTCGTTTGAGCCAGAGCTGTCATCGTCTGAAGAACAGGCGGCCATTATTCCTATACTAAGGAATAGAAGTAAAAATTTTTTCATTTTAATATTTGAAGTTTTGAGAGAATCGCTCGATTTCAAATATATAATTATTTTACTTATTTAAAAGAGTTGTTTGTGAATTAAAAATTTAAAGTACATAATTAACAGTAATTCCAATTTTAACTCCTACAACCTAACACCCAAAACCTATCATCTAAACATTACCAGCTTCCTCCGGCACCACCGCCGCCAAAGCCGCCTCCGCCGAAGCCACCACCAAAGCCTCCACCTCCAAAACCGCCACCGCTGCTTCCTCCAAATCCTCCGGAAGAACCACCGCCAAACATTCCGCGACCAAGACTACTTAAAATAATGGCATCAAAAAGCGTGTCGGCACCATTTCTACGACCGCCACGACCACCGCCGCCGCCATTATTCTTTTTAATAATAGAAATGATGATCACAATAAAAATGATGAACACCACAATAATAGGAAACGGATTAAAACCTATATCTCTACCACTTTGGTTAGCGTTAAAAGTGCCGTTCATCACTTGCATAATAGCTGTCGTCCCTTTGTCTAAACCTCGGTAGTAACTTCCGCTTCTAAATTCTGGTAAGATCACTTGGTCGACAATCGTTTTTGTCGTCGCATCGGTCATAAACTCTTCGGTTCCGTAACCGGTAGCAATAAAAATCTGTCGGTCTTTTTTAGCGAGCAAGATTAAAAAACCATTGTCTTTCCCGTCTTGACCAATTCCCCAAGCTTGTGCCCATTCTGCAGCATACGTACCAATATGTTCACCGTTTAAAGTGGGTATCGTAGCAATTACAATTTGGGTTGAAGTCGTATCGGCATAGCGCACTAATTTTTGCGTTAACGCATTTTTTTCAGCAGGACTTAAAACATTTGCGCCATCGTAAACGCTGGTTTCTTTTGAAGGTTTATCGGGAATATTCAGTTGAGCAAAACCTAAGGTTCCGACCAATAGAAATAAAATTCCGAATAAAAATTTTTTACTGAATACTTGAGTTAGTTGTGGCATTATCCTCTAGATATTTCGTCTGAAAGTTCGTTAATGTCGTCTTGTTGATAAGGAAAGTGATGTTTTAATTGCTCCCCGGCTTTTAAAATTCCGTCAACTAAACCTTGTTTAAAATTGCCTTTTCTAAAATGGTCTTGCATTACATTTTTGGTGCTTTCCCAAAAATCGTCAGGCACTTTTCTGTCGATACCTTTATCGCCCATAATGTAAAATTTGTGATCTTCGATCGCCAGATAGATAAGAACGCCATTTTCGAGTTTAGTGTTGTCCATCTTCAACTCGTGAAAAACAGCTTTGGCTCTTTCAAAAAGTTCGGTTGGGCATTTGTGTTCGATATGCACACGAATTTCTCCTGAAGTATTTTTTTCTGAAGTTCGAATTGCCGCTACAATTTCTTCTTCATCTTTTACTGAAATAAATTCTTTAGCCATTTTCTAAAAGTTTTAATGCTGAATTTTCTTTGTTGAATAAAACATTTATCATAAAAAAATGCTGAAGTAATTCAGCATTTAATTCATTTTTAAAATTCTACCGTTGGGGCATTTTCTGCTCCTGCTTGCGCTTCAAAAGGTGTCATTTTTTCAAAACCGAACATTCCTGCAAAAATATTATTTGGGAATTTTCTAATATAAGTATTGTAAGCTCTAACTTTCTCGTTAAAACGGTTACGCTCTACATTAATTCTATTTTCGGTGCCTTCTAATTGCGATTGTAAATTACTGAAATTCTGTGTAGCTGTAAGTTGTGGGTAACGTTCTACGCTTACCATTAATTTTGATAACGCAGAAGAAAGTCCGCTTTGGGCTTCTTGAAATTTCTGTAAAGAAGCACTATCTAAATTATCGGCATTAATATTTACTGCAGTCGCTTTTGCACGCGCTTCAATTACTCCGGTTAAAGTTTCTTGCTCAAAATCTGCTGCTCCTTTTACCGTATTCACCAAATTTGGGATCAAGTCTGTTCGGCGTTGGTAAGCACTTTCTACATTGGCCCAAGAAGCTTTTACGTCTTCTTCTAATTCAACAGCTGTATTATTTACACCTGCGGTGAGGCTATAACCAATAATACCTAAGACTACAATTATAATAACGGGGATTAACCACTTTTTCATTTTCTTTTTGTTTAAAGTTGATTTTTAATGTTGATCAATTCAGATTTAATATGTTCTAACTTTCTAATAATTTCAAAATTATTTAAAGTTTCGACCTTTTCTTCTTTTAAATGTGTTTTTGCACCTTCCAAAGTAAAACCACGTTCTTTCACCAAATGATAAATGAGCTCAAGATTTTTAATGTCTTCTTTGGTGAATTTTCGGTTTCCTTTTGCGTTTTTCTTAGGTTGAATCACATCAAATTCTTTCTCCCAAAAACGAATAAGCGAAGCATTCACTTTAAAAGCTTTGGCAACTTCGCCAATGCTATAATAGAGTTTATCTGGGAGGTTAATGTGCATTAATCTAAAGATTGATTTTCGAGTGCAGACTGGTTTAACATAATGTCGTATTCTTCTGCAGTTAGGTCTCCATGATAAAAATTAATAGGATTTACTACTTTACCGTTTTTATGTACTTCATAATGTAAATGCGGTGCAGTCGATAATCCGGTGCTTCCTACTTCAGCAATAATTTCCCCACGCTTTACTTTTTGTCCGCGACGTACTTTAAATTCACTTAAATGCGCATAATAAGTTTCGTAACCAAAACCATGATCTAAGACCACTAAGTTACCAAAACCGGTGGTGCGTTGTGCTTTTTTAACCACAGCATCTCCTGTAGCGTAAACTAAAGATCCTGTTGGCGCACTAAAGTCCATCCCGTTGTGCATTTTTCGGTACTTTAAGATCGGGTGCATTCGCATACCGTAACCCGAAGCCATTCGCTTTAAATTTTCATTTTTCACCGGTTGAATGGCAGGAATGGCGGTTAATAATTTTTCTTTTTCTTCGGCTAAATTGGCAATTTCATCTAGCGATTTAGATTGTACAACGATCTGTTTTTGTAAAATATCTAAACGCTTAGCGGTTTCCATAATTAATTCAGAATTATCGTAACCTTCTAGATCTTTATATCGGTTTATCCCACCAAAACCGGCTTTTCGTTGTTCTTCGGGGATGGGGTTTGCTTCAAAATAAACACGATAAATATTGTTATCTCTATTTTGTACTTCAGCTAAAACTTTTTGCGCTTGCGTCATTTTTTTGTTGAGTACTTCGTATTGCAATTCCATATTTTGCAATTCGCGACGCATCGCCTTTTCTTTGGGAGTTTCTATTTGCGGTAAGTTTAAATAAACCACCAATAAAAGAAAACCGGCCAAAACAGAAGCGGTCACACCCAATAACGCGTAGCCTAATTTTCTACCTTTCTTATGTTCGATTTTTCGATAAGAAAGCGTTTCGCTATCGTAATAATATTTAACCTTCGACATTGTCTTAAATTATGCTATTTTTGCCTTCAAAAATTAAGCGGTTTCGCTTAATAAGACGAACAAAGATAAAAATTGTTTCACTAGTAACATAATTTAACGTTTCAGTTACAAAAAATCGTGTATGAAATCTAACGAAATACGCAGCAAATTTTTAGAGTTTTTTGAATCTAAAAAACATCAGATTGTTCCTTCGGCGCCAATGGTCATCAAAGACGATCCTACCTTGATGTTTACCAACGCAGGGATGAATCAGTTTAAAGAATATTTCTTAGGCAATGCCACGCCAAAAAATACCAGAGCAACCGATACTCAAAAATGTTTGCGTGTTAGTGGGAAACACAACGATTTAGAAGAAGTAGGTAAAGATACTTACCACCACACGATGTTCGAGATGTTGGGGAACTGGAGTTTTGGCGATTACTTTAAAAAAGAAGCGATTGCTTGGGCTTGGGAATTACTAACGGAAGTTTTTAAAGTAAATCCCGAAATTCTTTACGTGACCATTTTTGAAGGCGATGAAGAAGACGGAATTGGTAAAGATGAAGAAGCTTATAATTTCTGGAAAGAAATCGTACCGGAAAAACGTATTTTACTAGGAAATAAAAAAGATAACTTCTGGGAAATGGGCGATCAAGGGCCTTGCGGACCTGCATCTGAAATTCATATCGATATTCGATCTGAAGAAGAAAAAGCCAAGATCTCAGGAAAAGAATTGGTGAACCAAGATCACCCGCAAGTCGTAGAGATCTGGAACCTGGTTTTTATTCAATTCAACAGAAAAGCAGATGGTTCTTTGGTTGAATTGCCAAATAAACACATCGATACCGGGATGGGCTTCGAGCGTTTGTGTATGGTTTTACAAGATGTGAAATCGAACTATGATACGGATGTTTTTACGCCGATTATTCGTGAAATACAAACCATAACCAACTCTTCTTATGGTAAATCTGAAGAGATCGATATCGCCATTCGCGTCATCGCCGATCACGTTCGTGCGGTTGCTTTTGCGATTGCCGACGGACAGTTACCGAGCAATAATGGAGCTGGTTATGTGATTCGTAGAATTTTACGTCGTGCGATTCGTTACGGTTTTACGTTCTTAGATCAAAAAAAACCTTTTATTTATAAATTGGTGGCGACGTTGAGTCAGCAAATGGGAGCAGCTTTCCCAGAATTAAAAAAGCAGAAAAATCTATGTGAAAATGTGATTAAAGAAGAAGAAAACTCCTTCTTGAAAACATTAGATCAAGGCTTGGTGTTGTTAGATCAGATCATTGAAAATTCAGCTACAAAAGAGATTTCCGGTAAAAAAGCTTTTGAACTTTACGACACTTTTGGTTTCCCGATCGATTTAACAGCGCTAATTTTAAACGAGCGCGGTTTTAAGTTGAATGAAACTGAATTTGAAGAAGAACTGCAAAAGCAAAAAGAGCGTTCGCGTTCTGCAGCACAAACCAAAGCAGAAGATTGGCAAATTTTGCGTGAAGATGATGAGGAAGAATTTATTGGTTACGACAGCTTAGAGGCGCAAGTAAACATCACTAAATTCAGAAAAGTTGAAAGTAAAAAAGACGGTACGTTATACCAATTGGTTTTTAATTTAACACCGTTTTATCCAGAAGGAGGTGGTCAAGTTGGTGATAAAGGTTATTTAGAAAGCAGCAACGGTAACGTAACTTACATTGTTGATACCAAAAAAGAGAATAATCAGATAATTCATATTGCTAAAAACCTTCCCGAGAATTTAGACGGAAGTTTTAAAGCCGTTGTCGATGCAAAACAACGTGCAAGATCAGCTTCAAACCACTCGGCTACGCACTTATTACACCAAGCCTTACGAAGCATTTTAGGGACGCATGTCGAGCAAAAAGGATCGATGGTACACAGCGGTTATTTACGTTTCGATTTCTCACATTTTAGTAAAGTTTCTGCGGAAGAATTAAAGCAGGTAGAAAACTTTGTGAATGCAAGAATTCGAGAAAACCTACCATTAGAAGAAAACCGAAAAATAGCTTACAACGAAGCGATCGAACAAGGAGCAATTGCTTTATTTGGAGAAAAATATGGCGATGCGGTAAGAACGATTCGTTTTGGAGATTCGATGGAATTATGTGGCGGAACGCACGTTAAGAATACTTCAGAAATCTGGCATTTTAAAATTATTTCTGAAGGTGCAGTAGCTTCAGGAGTTCGAAGAATTGAAGCGATTACCGGCGATGCAGCGAAAGATTTCTTAACGCAACAAAGTGAAAACTTTAATCAGATCAAGGCTTTATTCAAAAATGCTAAAGACCCGATTAAAGCAGTGAACGATTTACAGGATGAAAATTCAGCCTTAAAAAAGGAAATTGAAACCTTACTGAAAGAAAAAGCGAAAAACGTAAAAGGCGATCTGAAAAATGAATTAACCGAAATTAACGGAGTTCAGTTTTTAGCCAAGCAAGTAGATTTAGACGGTGGTGCATTGAAAGATTTATCTTTTCAGTTAGGTGGTGAAGTGGAAAATTTGTTTTTACTTCTAGGTTCTGCGAACAACGGTAAAGCGATTATCTCTTGTTACATCTCTAAAGATCTAGCGGAAGAAAAAGGCTTAAACGCCGGACAAATCGTTCGTGAATTAGGAAAACACATTCAAGGCGGCGGCGGCGGACAAGCATTTTTTGCTACCGCAGGAGGTAAAAACCCTGACGGAATTGCCAAAGCTTTAGAAGAAGGGAAAAAGTTTGTTAGTTAGTGAGTTGATGAGGTTTTTAAAATCGTCAACTAGTCAAACTGAGCTTGTCGAAGAATAGTAAAAGCTTCCCTCCTTTAAAAGGAGGGATGTCAAAACTTGTTTTTGACAGGGTGGTTAAATAACACGATGCGATCCCGGATCAAGTCCGGGATGACGCTTTTAATATTAAATTACCGTCATGCTGAACTTGATTCAGCATCTCATTATCTTAGTAATTTTAGATTTTCACACCTAGACTTTCGACACGACTTAATGTAGATCCTGATCAAGGTGACTCAATTTAGATTTCGATGTCAGCTTCAATTTCAACTTTAAAAAAGTATGCAACTCCAAACCCAAATCAAAATTAAAAAAGAACAACCACAAATAGATTATTCGTCTAAAGTGTTGTTGTTGGGTTCTTGTTTTGCAGAGAATATAGGGAAGAAGTTTTTGTACCATCAATTTCAGCAGTTGCAGAATCCGTTAGGAATTTTGTTTCACCCGTTTGCTATTGAACGCTTTTCGCAGCGTGTGGTTCAGCAAAATGAATTTACGCCAAAAGATATTTTTCAGTATCAGGAAATCTTTAGTTGTTTTGAGGCGCATTCAAGAATGAATGCCTTGTCGGAAGAAAAAATTTTACAGCATCTCAATTCAGCTTTAACAGAAACCTTTCAGTTTTTAAAAGAAACTTCCCACGTCATTATCACGCTCGGAACTTCTTGGATTTATAGACACTTAGAGCAAGATAAATATGTTGCGAATTGCCATAAAATCCCGCAGAAAAATTTCAGTAAAGAGCTTTCTTCTGTAAGTGAGATCGAAAAGAGTTTGCGAAATACGATCGGTTATATTCAGCAGCTCAATAAGAATTGTGAGTTTATTTTTACGGTTTCGCCGGTTCGGCACGCTAAAGATGGTTTTGTAGAAAACACAAGAAGTAAATCTCATTTAATCACCGCGCTTCATCAAATTGTCGAAAAAGAAAATCAACTTCATTACTTTCCTTCATACGAGTTAATGATGGACGAGTTGCGCGATTACCGATTTTATGCCGATGATCTTTTGCATCCTAACCAAGTGGCGATCGATTATATTTGGGAACGCTTTCAAGAAACTTGGTTGGCAGAAGAATGCTTCCCGACGATGAAAAAAGTGCAGCAAATTCGACAAGGCTTGGCGCATCGACCTTTCAATCCAAATTCTGTAGCGCATCAAAAATTTCAGCAAAAACTTCAACAGCAAATAGAACTGCTTCAACAGCAATTTCCGTTGATGAAGTTTTAAAAATAGGGCAATTGCCGTATTGAAGACAGTTGCCCTTTCTTACATCTTTGTTCTCGTAATACTAATCAAACTATTTAATACGAAACAAGATGAAAAAATTACTTTTTTTATGCCTGAGCATAGCTACGCTAGTAAGTTGTAGTAAAGATGACGATGGCGGTAATGGCGGAAGTGCTGCTGCCGGAACCATTGAAGCTTCTGTAGACGGCAGTTCTTTTACCTCGATAGAAATGGCAACAACTGCTATAGAACAAGATGTAAACGGCTCGACGATGATTCGCGTGCAAGGATCAAACTCTGACAGAGAAGGAATGGTGCTAACCATTATGGGATTTGAAGGAACGGGAACTTACGAGCTTGGCGGTGAAATAAGCGTATTTACCAATGCCATTTATACAGAAACCGATTTAAGCAATCCGATGGATACACAAACTTGGTTAGCTCCTTATGATGAAACAATTGTTGGCGAAATTCAAGTAAGTGAAAAGACAGCTACTAATATTAAAGGAACCTTTTCTTTTAGCGGAAAAAATGAAGAAGGCGGTACGATTAAAGAAGTAACTAGCGGTTCGTTTAACGTAGCTATATCTGAATTTTAATTCATTTTAAAATAAATTCTTGAAAGAGAGTTTTTTGTTAGTCGGGAGTTGAGTTTCGGCAAGATTCCCGACATTTTAAATACTTAAATTATGAAAAACACTAAAATTTATTCAATCACTTTCTTGCTTTTGTTTGTGGCAAGTTTCGGGTTTGCTCAGAGTTTAGGAGAGTTTAAACCTAAAAGCAAAGCCGGAGGAAAATTAAAATCGAAAGAAGTTTATATCGCTAATTTTTCTGTAAACTATCAGGTCTATAATCAAAAAGATGCAAGCACCGGCGGAGGTTTTACAGGAAAAATGTTAACCGGTAAAACCAAAGCTACATTAGCCGTTGGGTTAAATAATATTACCACAGAAGATCTACAGCAATTGACCAACGAACTTTATCAAGATTTTATAAATGATCTTAAACAAAAAGGATTCACTATTTTAGAGGGTGATGCCGCTGCAAATACCAAATATTATGAAGATTATGAACGTTACGAAAACTTAGAAATGAGTTTGTCTGAAGCTCCCGGTTTGGTAACTGTCTATCCTGAAAATCGAGTATTCTTTGTAAAAGGTTTTACTAAATCTGGCGAGAAAAAACAAGGAGGTTTTTTTGGTGCAGTAAACAGAGCACAAGGCGGTAATGCAATAGCAGAAAGAACCCATGAGGTAATGAGTTACAGTAAGCTTTCATCAGAATTAAACGATGCCAATGTGGTAAATGTCGATTTATATGTTTTGTTTTTAAACGATGAAAAAGCTTACCAAGGAAGAGGTGCAAAAATATCGGTAAGTACAAATATGCACCTTCCGGCTATCGAAAATTACTCGTTTACCGAGAAAACTACCGGAGCGATGACGTTATTAAAAAGTAAGAAGAGAAAAGCTGTTGCGTGTGTAAATGCGATCGATTTTGTACAAGGAAAAAATAAAATAGGCGGTTCACCTTTAGGTCAGTATTCCGGCACATTAAAGAAAGAATTACCTATCGAAGGAGTGATCGGAAAAGAAAAAATACAAAGTTTTGCAAAAGCAGATGTCGATAAATATGGTTTAGAAACGGTTTATGGTAAAGCATATCGTGTAGAAAATGAGTCGATCGATAATTCTGCGTTTATTAATGTAGATCGAGCAAAATATATAGCCGGAGCTAAGCAGGCTTTAAGCAAATTTTTAAGTTATCATACGAGCGAGTTCGCTTCAGAAATTAAATAATTAAAATGTGGTATGGCGAAGAATGGCAGGTGTAATTACTTGCTGTTCTTTTCTTTAATTAGAAATAGATGAATTGGTGTATCTTATTTTTTACTATTTTTATTGGCTTTGGGCTCATGATCTTATTTAATAAAAAGAAGAATTTGCAATTAACATGTCATCGAGAGAACGTTAAGAAATTTCAGAAACGAATGCGGGTGGCCAAACATCAAATCGCTAAAAGAGAACTCCGTTTAAGTGCTTATCATTTTCTAAGTTATAATTTAGAAGAAGCTTTAATGGCGCAAGAAAATATTCATCTTAATAAGTAGATTTTTAAAAGTTTTAGAGTGAAGAAAATTTTTACTGTTCTAATTTTTCTTATTTCAATTTTAGGGATTGCTCAGGAAGAAAAGCTTTCTCAAAAAGAGATTTTATTAAAGGCCTATTTTTCTAAAGATTCCTCAGATTATTACTTTCAGCAAGCGAAAAATAAATTATTTAGTAAATCAGATTCTATACACTATCAATACTTTAAGTTCTTTAAAAATGATGAGCTTAGAAATAAAGACAGTACACTTTATTATGCTGAAAAAATTCTTCCGTTTTATTTGAAAAATGATTCAATACAAAACATAGAATATATCTACGAAAGGCTTCATTATTTATATAAAAGAGAAGGTGTTTACGAGAAAGCTTTGGTTTACAATCAAAAATTACTAGACCTTTCAGAACAACAAAACAAGCTTGGTAAAACTTCAAAATATCTTACCGATAAATCAACTTTGAATCATGACTTTGAGAATTTTGAAGAAGGCGTTGCAATAGGAAAAGATGCTTTTCTAACAGCGCTAAAAACAAAAGAAAATCAAAAAGAGAATATCATTTATGCAAATAATGCGATCGCTATAAATTTTGATGATTGGCATAAACCTGATAGTGCCATTTTTTATCATCAAAAAAATCTAGATCTCATAAAAAAGCAAGAAGATTCTCTAAACTACGGATTTGTTTTCAATAATTTAGGAAACACTTTTTTAAAAGATAAAAAGTATCAAGAGGCCAAAAAAATGATTTCTTTAGCTTTAAAAAGAAATTTAGAAAAAGGAAATTCATATAATCTAGCGACTAACTATACTAATTTGGCGACCATTGCTTATCAAGAAAATAAGAATGATTTAGCTGAAGAATATTTTGAAGAGGCCAAAAAACATTCCGATTTAAGTAATAGTATCGAAAAAATTAGAGATGTAATTCAACAAGAAGCTTGGTACTATAAAAAGACAGGTAATTTTCAAAAGGCACTAGAACTTCAAGAAAAATTTTACGTTTTAAAAGATTCAGTTTTTCAAGAAGAGCGTTTAGCCAAGTTTGCAGAACTCGAAACCAAATACCAAACCGAAAAAAAAGAAGCAGAATTAGCAACTACGCGAGCCAATCTAGCTGAAAAAGAATTAGACTTAGAACGAAAAAATACGATCATTTATGGGAGTATTGCTACTGCTTTTATCATCGGTTTGTTGGGATATTTACTTTACAATCAGCAAAAATTAAAGAATAAACAACTGCACAAAGAAGCCGAATTAAAATCTGCTTTAGTTAAAATTGAAACTCAAAACAAACTCCAAGAGCAGCGTTTAAGAATTTCTCGAGATCTACACGATAATATTGGCGCGCAACTCACTTTCATTATTTCGAGTATCGATAATCTTCAGTTTGCTTTCCCAAATATGGAGCAAAATATTTCCCAAAAGCTTAAAAACATAAGTGAATTTACGAGCAAGACTATTTGCGAGTTGCGAGACACCATTTGGGCAATGAATAAAGAAAAAATCTCTGTGGAAGATCTTCAAGCTCGAATTTCTAATTTTATCGAAAAAGCGAGAACAGCCTCACCAAACACGGTATTTAGGTTTCAATTCGATTCAGAAAAAAATAAGCAATACGAATTTTCATCGGTAGTTGGGATGAATATTTACCGTATCATTCAAGAAGCGGTCAATAATGCCTTAAAATATGCTGAAGCTTCAGAAATTAAAGTTCATATAGAAAAACTTCAGCAGCAATTTAAAATAGAAATCATAGATAACGGAAAAGGTTTTGTACTTGCTGAAGTTGAGTTAGGCAATGGTATTAACAATATCAAGGAAAGAGCAAAAGAAATAGGAGGAGAGGCAGAGGTCAATACTATCATGAGGGAAGGGACACAAATTTTAATTCTTTTACCTGTGCTTGATGAGAATAGTTAAAAGGTAAATAATTGAAGATGAATATAAAGATCGCCATTGTAGATGATAATACCTTTTTAATTCACGCCATTAAAGAGAAATTATCTTTTTTTGAAGAGTTGAAATTTAAATTTTCTGCCACTAACGGAAGCCAATTACTTCAGCAATTAGAAGATAATTTTCATATCGATTTAATTTTAATGGATATTGAAATGCCGGTGTTAAATGGTATCGAAAGTACGCAGATCATCAAGCAAAAATATCCGCATATCAAGATCGTCATGTTAACCGCTTTCGATAATGATGAACATATTTTTAATGCCATAAAAGCCGGTGCCGATGGTTATTTGTTAAAAGAAACCAATCCGCAAGAACTCTATAAAGGTATTTTAGAAACGCTAAACGGTGGCGCGGCGATGAATCCTTCCATTGCTTTAAAAACCTTGAAGTTATTAAGAAATCCAACCCATATTCAAAACCAAAAAGATCAAGAAGAAATCTCTCTTTCTAAGCGTGAAGTTGAAGTTTTAGAAAACTTAAGTAAAGGTCATAGTTACACCGTGATTGCAGAATATTTGGTGCTTTCGCCAAGTACGGTAAGAAAACATATTGAAAATATCTACAAAAAATTACAAGTACACAGTAAAATTGAAGCGGTTCAAAAAGCAAAAAATAACAATATTATTTAGCTGAAATCACGAAAATTGTTAATCTAATTTCAAAATTGATGCAGCCGATTTACTTTCTCGTAACTTAGAAACAAATTTTTAAGATGAGAAAGTTTTTACTAGGAGTTATTGTGGCGTTAATCTGTTTTTGGGGATACCAATATGTAAAAGATCAATTTCAAGAAAAAGAGGATCTGCAACAAGCTTCTAACTTAATTGAGCAAGAAATTAAAAACGTAAGTAAACTAGTGGTTTCTGAAGGGAGTTATGCCAAAGTTTACAACTACGAGAATACCGAAAGTTTTGTGTTTAAATTTCTTTCAGCTCGAAAAAAAGCTTTAATCGTGGTAAATGCGAAAGCAAATGTAAGTTACGATTTGAGAGAAATGAAGTACGAGGTCGATGCAGAAAATAAACTGTTGAAAATTACGCAAATCCCGGAGCCTGAACTCAATATTAATCCCGACATCAAATACTACGATGTGACGCAAGATTACCTCAATCAGTTCGAGGCGAAAGATTACAATAAAATAAAAAGCAGAATTCAAACCGATCTAGAAAAGCAGATCAAGAATTCTGTCTTAATGAAAAACGCTGAAAACCGACTCATTTCTGAATTGCAAAAACTTTTTATACTCACCAATTCAATGGGGTGGACGCTGCAATACAATCAGCAAAACCTAAATTCTTCTGAAGAATTTCAAGATTTAAAATTGTAGCTTTCGATTGTCACACTGAGCGGAGTCGAAGTGTTTTACGCGAGAAAATATTCCCGTCATTCCGGGCTTGACCCGGAATCTCATCTGGTTAAAAAAAGATTTTGGTTTAAGATTCTTAATTTGATTTAGAATCAAGAAAATTCAAAATAATCCTTCAGACCAGATTCATTTTTCTAACAGCGAAGCGGTCTATATACTTACTTCTTTTTCTCCAAAAAATTAAAAACACTATCTTGCCGTTTCTATGAAATTAACCCGCCGAAAATTAGAAATTGTTTCAACTGCAGCTAAACTCTTTAGAAAAAAAGGATATAATTCTGTTTCTATGCGAGATTTGGCGCAAGCTTTAGATATAAAAGCGGCAAGTTTGTACAACCATATTAGCTCGAAACAAGAGATTTTAGCGATCATCATTTTAGAAGTAGCAGAAAATTTTACCGAGCATATCAATACCGTTTTTCCGGAGTCTATAAATTCTGTCGAAAAATTAGAATCGGTTATCGAAAATCATATTCAGATCACGGTTGAAAAGACCAATGCGCTCGCTTGTTTAAATAACGATTGGATGCATTTAGAACAATCAGATCTAGAAAGTTATTTGGTTATGCGAAACGCATACGAAGCTAAAATGAGAAATATTATCGAGCAGGGTATTCAGCAAAAACAGCTTCAAGATCGTAATATAGATCTGGTTTTATTCTCATTGTTATCTACCTTAAGAACACTTCATTTGTGGTATTCAAAAAACAAAGAAACCTCTCCGCAGCTTATGTTCGAAGAGATGAAGCAAAATTTACTTCACGGTATAATTAGGTAAACCGGCTTTAACATTCCTCATTTGGATTTTAAACTAACAATCGTTAGTTTTGTTAGGTATCAAAAATGAATGAATGGCAAAATTTCACGACATAACTGTAAAAAACGTTTATAAAGAAACCAACGATTGTACGGTTATCGAATTTGATGTTCCAGAAAATTTAAAAGAAGATTTTAAATATAGTCAGGGACAACATTTAACCTTGAAAAAAGATTTTAACGGAGAAGATGTAAGACGTTCTTATTCTTTATGTTCAAGTCCTGTAGAAAATAAATGGCGCGTTGCGGTAAAGAAAATACCAACCGGTAAATTTTCCACCTTCGTAAATGAAGAATTGCAACTAGGTGACCATTTAGAAGTAATGGTGCCGAGTGGTAAATTTGGGGTTGAAGTTTCTTCTGAAGTGGCAAAAAACTATATCGTTTTCGCGGCAGGAAGCGGAATCACGCCAATTATCTCTATGATCAAAACGCATTTGGCAATGGAGCCTGAAAGTAAATTTCAGCTTTTTTACCTCAATAAAAATGCAAAATCGATCATTTTTAAAGAGGAAATAGAACAACTGCGAAATAAATATTTTGGTCGTTTCGAGATTTTCTATTTCCTAACGCGTGAGCAACGTGATATTCCTTTGTTTAACGGAAGGTTCGATGAAGAGAAAATTCAGCAACTTACCACAAGTTTGATCGATGTAGATTCGGTAGATGAATGTTTTATCTGCGGTCCCGAACAAATGATTTTCTTGTTAAGAGATGAATTAGAAAAAGCCGGACTTACCCGAGAAAAAATTCATTATGAGTTGTTTGTGACCGGTATTTCAGAAGAAGATAAAAAGCGAGCAGCGCAAGCGATAGAACATAAATTTGATGGGACCGAAGTAACTATTCTTGACGGAGGTAAAGAGTTTCATTTCGGGATGACAGACGATTACGACAATGTACTCGATGCCGCTTTGGGAGCAGGAGCAGATTTACCTTTTGCTTGTAAAGGTGGAGTTTGCAGTACGTGTAAATGTAAAGTATTGGAAGGTAGTGTAGAGATGAAAATTAATTATGCATTAGAAGACGATGAGGTGGCTAACAATTTTGTATTGAGCTGCCAGTCGGTACCAACTTCAGAAAAGCTGGTGGTCGATTTTGATGTATAAATTCCTGCGTAGGCAGGAATCTGAAATAGAAACCTTAAATTAACTTTAAGTCTTTTATTTTCAGGGGTATAATTTTTATCTTTAAGAAAGTAGAGTTTTAATAGAAGTTGCATTTGAGTGTGATACTACTATTTGTGAATACTTATAGCTGAAAAGCTGTAAGCTAAAAACTAAGATTATGAGTGAGCAAGAAGTAAAGAATTCCTGGGCTGAGCACAGTCGAAGTCTAGAAGAAATATTTGAGGCGAAAATCGCTAGAGATGAAAAAATAGAGCCTAAAGATTGGATGCCCGAGAAATATAGAAAAACGCATATTCGTCAAATTTCTCAGCACGCACATTCAGAAATTGTGGGAATGTTGCCTGAAGGTAACTGGATCACACGCGCACCTTCTTTAAGAAGAAAAGTAGCGCTATTGGCAAAAGTTCAAGATGAAGCCGGTCACGGTTTATACTTGTATAGTGCTTGTGAAACTTTAGGGATTTCTCGAGAAGAACTATATGAGCAATTGCATTCGGGGAAAGCAAAATATTCAAGTATCTTTAATTATCCAACCGTAACTTGGGCAGATATGGGAGCTATTGGTTGGTTGGTAGATGGTGCAGCGATCATCAATCAAGTGCCTTTATGCAATACTTCTTTTGGACCTTATGCTCGTGCCATGGTAAGAGTTTGTAAAGAAGAAAGTTTCCACCAACGTCAAGGTTACGAAATTATGCTCACACTCTGCCGCGGAACTGAAGAGCAAAAACAAATGGCACAAGATGCGCTAAATCGTTGGTGGTGGCCAAGTTTAATGATGTTTGGTCCAACAGATGCAGAATCTACGCATACTGAACAATCGATGAAATGGAAACTGAAGCGTAAAACCAACGATGAATTACGTCAGCAATTTATCGATCAAACCGTTCCGCAAGCTGAAATTTTAGGATTAACCATTCCCGATGAAGATTTAAAATGGAATGAAGAAACAGGTCAATACGACTTCGGAAAAATTAATTGGGATGAATTTTGGCAAGTGGTAAAAGGTCACGGTCCTTGCAATAAAGAACGCTTGCAAACTCGTGTAGATGCTTGGGAGAATGGAGAATGGGTTCGCGATGCAGCCATGGCATACTCAGAAAAGCAAGCCGCTAAAAAAGTTCAAAAAGCAAGTTAGATAAAAAGAATTCGAAATCGAAAGTGAAGCTGAAATTGAAAGATGAATAATGGCAAGTTTGATTTAAGTGATCGTTTAGAAGATTTTGCAGCTAGTGTAATCATTAAATATGATAAAAAGCCCCTTAGCTATGCAGGAGATTACTTAGCGAAACAATTGATACGTTCATCTTGTTCTGCGGCTTTAAACTATGGGGAAGTTTTAGGAGCAAGTGCTTCTAAAGATAAAATCAATAAGCTTAGAATTTGCTTAAAAGAACTTAGAGAATGTTTGAGAAATTTAAATATTCAAGTTAAAGCTGATTTGATTTCAGAAGAAAATATTTCAGATTTAATTGATGAAAACGATCAGCTCATTAGAATTATAGTCACTAGAATAAAAAATATTAAATAATAAGTTGCTCTTGAATATGAGATGATAATTATCAATTTCGAATTCAATTTCAACTTCAATTTAAAAAAGTTTATGTCAGACAAGAAAAAAAACTGGCCACTTTGGGAAGTTTTCGTAAGAAGTAAAAACGGATTAGAACACCGTCATTTTGGTAGTTTACACGCTGCCGATGAAGAAATGGCGTTAGAAAACGCACGCGATGTTTACACCAGAAGAAGTGAGGGCGTAAGCATTTGGGTAGTAGAGTCAAAACATATCAAAGCTTCAAATCCCGATGAAAACGGAGAAATGTTCGAACCGGCGGCAGATAAAGTTTATCGTCATCCAACATTTTACGATTTACCCGATGAGGTAAAACACATGTAAATTCCTGAATTAGTAGGAATTTTTAAAACTATTTCAGTAAAAAATGAAGTAGTTTTTCAACTAAAATAAAATTCAATGAATAAAGATAGTTTAATAAAATATATTCTTGGGATTGCCGATAATTCGCTCATTCTCGGTCAACGTTTGGGGGAATTAACCGGTCACGGCCCAACCTTGGAAGTAGATATTGCGATGACGAATATTTCACTCGATCTATTTGGTCAGGTGCGTAGCTATTTTCAATATGCGGCTCAACTTTCAGAAGATGATAAAACCGAAGACGATTTTGCATTTTTACGAACCGAGCGAGAATATGTAAATGTATTGTTGGTAGAACAGCCAAATCGTGATTTTGGGTATACAATCGCACGTCAATTTTTGTTCGATCATTTTCATTTTTTATTGCTGAATGAAATGCAAAACAGCAAAGATGAAACCTTGGTAGCTATTGCGAAGAAAAGTTTAAAAGAGGTGAGCTATCACAGAAGATTCTCTTCAGACTGGGTGAAGCGTTTAGGCGACGGAACCGAAGAAAGCAAAAGAAAAATTCAGCTAGCCATTAACGATCTGTGGCGATTTACCGAAGAGCTTTTTCAAAAAACCGAAGCCGATCTAGAAGCGATAAAAGCAGGAATTGGTGTGGAAACCGATAAAATAAAAGGAAAATACCTAGAAAATGTTTCAGCAGTTTTAGAAGAAGCAACACTTCAAAAACCGAAATTAGAATTTTTTCAGGAAGGCGGCAAAAAAGGAATTCACTCAGAGCACATGGGTTATTTGTTAAGTGATATGCAATATATGCAACGCACCTATCCCGGAATGAAGTGGTAAATTCCTGCGCAGGCAGGAATCTAAAAGTATGTAAGCAGAATGTCACACTGAGCTTGTCGAAGTGTTGATTCAGCATCACATCATAAGCTTAAATAGAATAGCAATATAAAATGATCGAAGAAAAAGTACATATTTCAGAAGAATTAGAACCGATACTCAAGCAAGTTTCGGATCCTGAAATTCCCGTGCTTTCGATCATCGATTTGGGAGTTGTTCGTTCCGCAGAATTCAACAACGGAATTGCCGAAATAAAGATCACGCCAACCTACAGTGGTTGTCCTGCCATGGATGTAATTGGCGACGATATTAAAGCCGCACTTTTAGAAGCCGGTTATAAGGCAAAAGTCGATTTAATTTTATCGCCCGCTTGGTCAACCGATTGGATTACCGAAGAGGGAAGACAAGCGTTAGAAGATTATGGTATTGCGGCTCCGTTAGAAGCCAGCGCCGATAAAAAAGCCTTGCTGGGAGAAACTCAAGTGGTAAAATGCACCAATTGTAAATCTAAAAATACACAAATGGTAAGTCAGTTTGGTTCCACAGCTTGCAAAGCCTTGTTTAAGTGTAACGATTGCCAAGAACCGTTTGACTATTTTAAATGTTTAATCTAAGGAAATTGAAACCGAATCTGAACTCGAAATTGAAAAGAGTTAGAAAACCTTCGACTTCAATTTCATTTTCAAATTCAAGTTCTAATAAATATGAGCAAAAGCATTCAAGTTGAAATAAAAGATCAAGTAGCCAAAATAAGTCTCAACCGACCGGAAGTTTTCAATAGCTTTAATCGAGAAATGGCATTTGCACTTCAAGATGAATTGAAAAGTTGCGCATCCAATAAAGAAGTACGTGCCATTTTATTAACCGGAAATGGTAAAGCCTTTTGTGCGGGTCAAGATCTAAAAGAAGTAACCGATCCGGAGTTAAATCCCGGTTTCAAATCTATTCTAGAAGAGCATTACAATCCCATTATTCAGCTAATAAGAAGTATTGAAAAACCAATTGTGGCAGCCGTTAATGGTGTTGCCGCTGGAGCCGGAGCAAACATTGCTTTGGCTTGCGATATTGTTGTTGCTTCAGAACACGCGGCATTTATTCAAGCTTTTAGTAAAATAGGCTTAATTCCCGACAGTGCAGGGACTTTCTTTTTACCGCGTTTAATTGGTTTTCAAAAAGCATCAGCATTAGCGATGTTAGGCGATAAAGTTTCTGCGGAAGAAGCCGAACGCTTAGGGATGATCTACAACTATTTTTCAGCTGAATCTTTTGAAGAAGAAACCTGGAAAATGGCAACGCATTTAGCCAAAATGCCAACGAAAGCTTTGGCCTTGACCAAAGAAGCGCTCAATCAATCATTAACCAATAATTTGGAAGAGCAATTGGCATTAGAATCGAAAAATCAGATCGAAGCCGCTTCCACAGCAGATTACAAAGAAGGCGTAAACGCTTTCATCGAAAAAAGAAAACCAAATTTTAAAGGAGAATAGATTAACGATTATAGAATTTTGATTTTAGATTGTTGTTATGAATTAAGTGAAATAAGAAATTATGAAACCTATTGAATTAGAAGATAGACTCATTCAGTTTGCTATTGATACAATTATATTCTGTAAAACAATTGAAAAAAGTTTTGCCGGAGATTATTTATCTAAGCAGTTAATTAGATCTGCGAGTGCTTCCGCGTTAAATTATGGTGAAGCTAGAAGTGCCGAGTCTACTCGTGATTTCCTTCATAAAATGAAAATTTGCTTAAAAGAACTTAGAGAATGCTTGATCAATCTAAAAATTCAAAAAGGAGCAAAACTAGTCTCAAATGTAGAAAGTATTGATAAATTATTAAAAGAGAATAATGAGCTTATTTCAATTTTTGTGATTAGTGTAAAAACATCAACTTCTAAACTAAATGCAAAAAAATAATCAAAAATCGTTAATCCCTAATCTTATAAATCATAAATCAATATGACCATCGGAATTATAGGTAGCGGAACAATGGGAAGTGGAATTGCACAAGTAGCAGCCACCGCCGGTTGTTTTGTGAAAGTTTATGATACCAATCAAGAAGCTTTAACTAAAAGTGAAGCGAAACTCAATAAAGTTTTACTACGTCTCATCGAAAAAGAACGAATTGATGAAGCTGAAAAAAACAGAATTCAAGGGAATATCAGCTATGTAAATTCAATTCAAGAATTAGCCGATGCCGATTTAACCATTGAAGCAATTATTGAAAATCTTGAGATCAAACAAAAAGTATTTCGTGAGTTAGAAGCTTGCCAAAAAGAAGATGCTATTATTGCATCCAACACTAGTTCGTTATCGATTGCTTCGATAGCTTCTGCTTTACAAAAACCGGAGCGCGTGATCGGAATTCATTTCTTTAATCCGGCGCCATTAATGCCGTTGGTAGAAATTATTCCGGCCGTGCAAACTTCCGAAGCGGTCAAAGAAAAAGTAGTTCAAATTATAGCCGATTGGAAGAAAGTAGGCGTGCTTGCTAAAGATACACCGGGTTTCATTGTAAATCGTGTCGCCAGACCATTTTATGGAGAAGCTTTACGAATTTATGAAGAAGGAAAAGCCGATATCCCGACGATCGATCAAGCATTAAAAGAACTCGGTGGCTTTAGAATGGGACCATTCGAGTTGATGGATTTTATTGGCCACGATGTCAATTACACCGTAACCGAAACCGTATTTAGAGAATTTTATTACGATCCACGTTATAAACCCTCTTTTACTCAAAAACGCTTAAAAGAAGCCGGTTACTTAGGTCGCAAAACCGGAAAAGGGTTTTATGATTACCAAGACGGTAAAATTGATAAAAGCCGTCATCCTGAACTTGATTCAGGATCTCATCAAAATGAGCTTTCCCAGCAAATTCTTGATCGCGTTTTAGTGATGCTCATCAACGAAGCTGCAGACGCATTATTTTTAAATATCGCCACCGCAAAAGATATCGATCTAGCAATGACTAAAGGCGTAAATTATCCGAAAGGATTGTTAGCCTGGGCCAACGAAAAAGGAATCGATTGGTGTGTTGAAAATATGGATTTACTTTATCAAGAATATCACGAAGATCGTTACCGTTGCAGTCCATTATTAAGAAAAATGGCGAGAGAAAATAAAGAATTTACGATATGATAAATGGTGCTGAAATCCCTAAAAAGATGCTCTCACTCGACGCTTTTAGTCAGTGGCTCGGTATCGAAATTGTAGAGGTTCGCGAAGGCTATTGCAAGGTGAAAATGACGGTAAGAAAAGAAATGCTCAATAGCATGAAAAAAGCGCACGGTGGGATCACGTATTCGCTGGCAGATACCGCGTTTGGCTTTGCGACCAACACATTCGGTAATAAAGCCGTTTCTATCGAAACTTCCATCAATCACGTAGAAGCACTCGTAGAAGGCGATGTGATTGTGGCAGAATCAGACGTGAAAAGCCAAAAAAATAAACTTGGTTTTTACATTGTTGAGGTCAAAAAAGAAGATCAATTAGTCGCACTTTTTAAAGGCGTCACCTATAAAACGAGTGCAAAATGGGAATAAACAAATGCATTATTCAATCTGCTGAAGTGTAATTTTAAAATAATAAGGGCGCAACCCTAGCGGGTCGGGCTATTCGCTATATCTTTTTTGTTGTCATGCTGAGCTTGTCGAAGCACAACAAAAAAGGATGCCGCTGCTATCCCTTGCGCAAAAACATAAAAAAGAAGAGAGAAATGAATACATATATTATAGACGGAATCAGAACTCCGATAGGAAATTATAAAGGAACTTTATCTCCTGTAAGAACCGACGATTTAGGAGCTTTGGTCATCAAAGAAATCGTCAAAAGAAATCCGAACATTCCTAAAGAAGCTTACGACGATGTAATTTTAGGTTGTGCAAATCAAGCGGGAGAAGATAACAGAAATGTTGCCAGAATGTGTTCATTATTGGCAGGTTTACCACATTCCGTCCCTGGAGAAACGGTGAATCGACTTTGCAGTAGCGGACTTTCAGCTATCATTCACGCCAATCGTGCGATCAAAGCCGGTGACGGAGATCTGTTTATTTCCGGCGGTGTAGAACATATGACGCGCGGTCCTTACGCGATCGCTAAACCTTCCAGTGCTTTTGGGAACGATGCAAAAATGTACGATACCAGTTTTGGTTGGCGTTTTGTTAATCCAAAGATGCACGAAATGTACGGCACCGATGGTATGGGGATGACCGCAGAAAATCTCGTCGATAAATATAAAATTTCAAGAGAAGATCAAGATGCTTTTGCGTATTGGAGTCAGATGAAAGCTACCAAAGCCCAAGAAAATGGTCGCTTGGCAAAAGAAATCGTAACGGTAGAAATCCCGCAGCGAAAAAAAGACCCAGTCCAATTCAGTAACGACGAGTTTATCAAACCCACTACTTCCAAAGAAATTCTAGCAAAATTACGTCCGGCCTTTCGTAAAGAAGGTGGTAGCGTAACCGCAGGAAATTCTTCAGGATTAAATGATGGCGCAGCAGCAACGATTGTAGCTTCAGAAAAAGCAGTAGAAAAATACGGTCTAAAACCGATGGCAAAAATATTAAGTTCTGCTGTGGTTGGCGTAGAACCAAGAATTATGGGCATTGGTCCCGTGCAAGCTTCCAACAAAGCACTAGAAAAAGCAGGCTTAACGATGGACGATATGGATGTAATTGAACTTAACGAAGCTTTCGCAGCGCAAGCCTTAGCTTGTATTCGCGAATGGGGTTTAAAAGACGACGATCCAAGGTTAAACCCAAATGGAGGGGCAATTGCGATCGGGCATCCGCTGGGAGTTACCGGAGCAAGATTAGCACATTCAGCAGCTGTAGAACTACAATTAACCGGTAAAAAATACGCTTTAGTCACGATGTGTGTGGGCGTTGGTCAAGGTTATGCGGCAGTTATTGAAAATGTTTCTGCTTAGTTAAGGATTTTGAAGTTTATAATGTCACCTCGAGCGGAGTCGAGAGGTCAACAATAAAACACTAGAAAGAATGCAAAAAACACAACACTATATTTTAGGGCAATGGGTCGATGGTCAAGGAGAAGGAACACCGATTCTAGATTCGGTAACCGGAGAACATTTTACCAACGTCACCACAGAAGGAATTGATGCTCCTGAAGTGCTTCAATACGGAAGAGTAAAAGGAGAAGCGCTTCGAAAAATGACTTTCCAAGAGCGTGGTAATATGTTGAAGAAGTTGGCTTTCCATCTTCAAAAACATAAACGTTCTTTTTACGAAATTAGTTACCGAAGTGGTTGTACCAAAATTGATAGCTGGATCGATATTGAAGGTGGTTTCGGGAATCTGTTCGCCAATGCTTCGCTTCGTAAATTATTCCCAAATCAGCCTTTTGATGTAGAAGGAGAACCAATCGATCTTTCACGCGGCGGTAAATTTATGGCGCATCATATTTTGGTGCCTAAAAATGGAGTTGCTGTGCATATCAACGCATTTAATTTCCCGGTTTGGGGAATGTTAGAAAAATGTGCGGTCAATTGGATGGCAGGAATGCCGGCAGTTGTATTACCTGCACCGCAAAGTGCTTATTTAACAGAAGCGGTCGTGAAGGTAATCATCGCTTCTGGAATTTTACCGGAAGGCGCTTTACAATTAATTAGCGGAACCAAAAAGGATATTTTCGATACCATAGAATCTCAAGATGTGGTAACTTTTACCGGTTCTGCGGCAACAGGTCAACAACTAAAAACGCATCCACGATTAATTGAAGAGTCCGTTCCCTTTACGATGGAGGCCGATTCTCTTAACGCTTGTATTTTAGGTGAAGATGCTGTTCCCGGAACACCGGAATTCAACCTCTTTATCAAAGAAGTTCGAAATGAAATGACGGTAAAGTGTGGACAAAAATGTACCGCCATTCGTAGAATTATTGTTCCTGAGAATTTAGTGGAAGACGTTCAAATTGCGTTAGGGCAAGCGCTCGATAAAGTTACTTATGGAGATCCTCGTTTAAAAGAAGTGAGAATGGGAACCTTGATCGATAAAAAACAAGTAGAAAGCGTAAAAAATCAAGTACAAGAAATAGCCAAAACAGCAAATATCGTGTATGGTGATTTTGAAGGCGGGAAAGCGGTTGGAGCCGATTTTGAAAAAGGTGCTTTCATTAAACCTATTCTACTTCGTGAAGATGATCCTTTCAGCAATGAAGCAGCACATATTACTGAGGCTTTTGGTCCGGTAAGTACGATTATGCCGTATAAAGATTTAAATGAAGCGATCGAACTTTCCCGAAAAGGGAAAGGTTCGTTAGTAAGTTCCATCGCAACGAATGATAATAAAATTGCCGCGGAATATACGGTAAAAGCTGCCACGCATCACGGTCGTATTTTAGTATTAAATCGTGAAAGCGCGAAGCAAAGTACCGGTCACGGTTCGCCGTTGCCAAATCTTATTCACGGTGGTCCGGGACGTGCCGGTGGCGGAGAAGAAATGGGTGGTAAACGCGGTATCAAACATTATATGCAGCGTTGCGCGATTCAAGGATCTCCAACGACTATTAGCGAAATTACAGGAATTTATCAACCCAATGCCGATTATAAAGAAGCTGAAAAACATCCGTTTGCTTATCATTGGGAAGATATTAAACCGGGAATGTCACTGCAAACGCATAACCGAACGCTTACCGATACCGATATTATTAACTTCGGAAATTTAACCTGGGATCATTTCTATGCGCATACCGATATCACTTCGTTAGAAGGAAGCATTTTCGAGCAGAGAACCGCTCACGGTTATTTTATCATTTCGGCAGCGGCAGGATTATTTGTCTATCCAAATAAAGGTCCGGTAGCGGCAAATTACGGTTTAGAGGAGATTCGATTTTTGCGTCCGCTATATCATAACGATACGATCAATGTTCGATTAACGTGTAAGCAAAAAGTAAATCGAGATCAAAAAGGAAAAGAATTACCAAGCGGAATTGTAAAATGGTACGTTGAAGTTTTTGATGTAAATGCTACGGAAGAAGAGGAGAAGTTAGTAGCAATTGCTACTATTCTAACGATGGTGCAGAAAAAGCAAACCACGTTTACAGAAATTACCGATGCTGTTTTTGAAAAAGCGCTGAATGACTTAACGGAAGAAACTCAACCGGCTTGGGGAATTATGACACCACAACATATGGTAGAACATTTGGAGGATAGTTACCGAATTGCTGCCGGAGAAATTCAGGATTTTGAAATTGCTACTCCGGAAGATAAACTAGAAATGGTACAAGAAACTTTGTGGAACTACAAACCGATGCCTAAGAATTTCAATTTCCCATTTTATAAAGAAGGTGAATTATTTAAGTTGAAACATGAAGATCTAGCAACTGCTAAACAAAAATTGAAAGAAGCCAAGGCACAATACGAAAATTACTTTCACGAACATCCGGAAGCAATTACGAAAAATGCCGTGTTTGGTGAGCTGAACAAATTCGAATGGAAATTAATGCACCGAAAGCATATTAATCACCATTTCGATCAGTTTGGATTATTAGAAAAATAAAAAGTATAAAAATAAAAGTTCCCCTCCTTAAAAAGGCGGGGTGCTCGATAGGGCGGGGTGGTTTGTGTTAGGGATAGCAGTGAAAATCCCGCAGACTTGCGATAGCAAGTTGAGGAATTGTAGCGAATAGCCCGACCCGAAGGGAAACACCAAAAAATATAAATACAAAAAGCGATTTTATGAGTACAGAAGAAGCATACGTAAAAAAGCATATTGAAAATAACGTAGCCACGATTGAGTTTTTTCATCCGGCGCATAACAGTTTGCCGGGAAAAATTTTGGCGCAATTAACCGATACGATTACAGAAGTTGGTCAAAATGATGAGATTTTAGTGATTATCTTAAAATCTGGCGGAAACCGTACATTTTGCGCAGGAGCAAGTTTTACAGAACTCATTTCGATCAATGATGAGCAAACGGGAGAAAAATTCTTTATGGGTTTTGCCAACGTGATCAATGCGATGCGTAAATGCCCAAAATTTATTATTGGTCGTGTGCAAGGGAAAACGGTTGGTGGCGGCGTTGGTTTGGCATCGGCAATGGATTATTGCATGGCAACCAAATTTGCAGCGATTAAATTAAGCGAATTGAATATTGGTATTGGTCCGTTTGTCGTTGGTCCGGCAGTAGAGCGTAAATTAGGCGTCAGCGGAATGTCGCAAATCGCTATCGATGCGAATTCGTTTTATTCGCCAGAATGGGCGCAACAAAAAGGTTTGTACGCGCAAGTTTACGATACTACAGAAGAATTAGATGAAGCGATTGAAGCCTTTGCTCAAAATTTATGTAATTACAATCCGGAAGCCGTTAAAGAAATGAAGCAAATGTTTTGGCGCGGCACCGAAGATTGGGACGAGTTACTTAACGAACGCGCAAAAATTAGCGGAAGATTGGTGTTAAGTGAATTTACGAAGAAGAAGTTAGAGAAGTATCAGTAGATTGGAGAAGGTAGAGATGAGAGGTGAGTCGTTCTAAGATTAGTGATTATGAAAAGTAACTATTATTTTAAATTTGAAGATTTAAAAGTTTATCAAAAAGCAATAGACTTTGGAGAACAAGTAAATCATCAAATTGAAAAATTTCCAAATCACGAGACTTATAAATTAGCTACTCAATTTATAAGAGCAGCAGATTCTATTGCTTTAAATATAGCGGAAGGTTCTGCAAGTACAGATGCAAATTTTATTCGTTATCTAAAAATGGCTTGGGATAGTAGCCACGAATGCGTTGCAGCATCAACCAAAGCACGACTTCGAAATTATATAGGTTTTGATGAGGATGAAGCAAATAGAAAAGCGATTACAGAAATTTCTAAGATGATTTCATCTTTAATCAACCACTTGAAAAATAAATAAACTCACCACTCATCTCTCAAAACTAAAAGTCTATAAAATGATCTACAGTTTCAAAAACCACATTCCCGTCATTCACGAAAGCAGTTTTGTGCATCCGTTGGCGGCAGTAACCGGTAATGTAATAATCGGAAAAGACTGCTATATTGGTCCGGGAGCGGCAATTCGTGGCGATTGGGGAGAAATAATATTAGAAGATGGTGTTAACGTACAAGAAAATTGTACCGTTCATATGTTCCCCGGCAAAAGTATTGTGCTCAAAAAAGGAGCGCACGTAGGTCACGGAGCTATTATTCACGGTGCCAATTTAGGCGAAAACTGCTTGATCGGGATGAATTCAGTGATAATGGATGATGCTGAAATTGGTGATGAATGTATCGTTGGTGCGATGGCATTTGTAAAAGCAGAAACCCGCATACCAAAACGAAGTTTAGTCGTTGGCAATCCGGCAAAAGTGATAAAAGAAATCTCTGATGATATGATCGCTTGGAAAACAGCCGGAACAAAACTTTATCAACGTTTACCGGCAGATTGCCACGAAAGTTTGCGTGAGGTTGAACCTTTACGAGAAATTCCTAAAGATCGTCCCGAGCAAGAGAACTTTTACCAAACCTTAAACGAGTTTAGGGAAAAATAAGATTAAATTTGAAGAGCAATTTCCAAAAAAGGAATATTCAGTAATGAAAGAAATTGAAATTAAACTCCCCAAGATGGGAGAAAGTATAGAAGAAGGAACCATCATTAGTTGGTCGGTTGCGGTTGGAGATGAAGTAGAGCAAGACCAAACCATTCTTGAAGTAGCTACCGATAAAGTAGATTCTGAAGTTCCGGCGCCGGCAACAGGAACGATCACTCAGCTTTTAGTCGAGCCCGATCAAGTGGTAAAAGTTGGGCAGATAATTGCTAAGATGGAAGCAGGAGAGGTAAAAGCTTCTAAAGAAAAACCGACTCCTTCAGCATCAAAAGATGCAGCAAAAGAAACTTCTCAAAAACCGGCTCCGCAAGTTCCTAAAAAGCAAATTTCTTCTGCTTCGAATTCTGCTTCAAGTTATACGTTGAATTCAAATCAAAATACATTTTTTTCGCCTTTAGTGGTGAGTATTGCTAAGCAGCATCACATTAGTTTTGAAGAGTTGGCAAGAATCCCGGCAACAGGAAATGACGGTCGATTACGAAAAAGCGATATTTTTAAATACATTGAAGAAGGTCGTCCGGCACAATTTGCACAACCTGTTCCTGAAGCTTCAGGATTTCAAGTGCCCAATTTGAAATTGGATAAAGAAAAAGGTAAAATTGTCGAGATGGATCGTATGCGCCAAATGATTGCCGATCATATGGTGTTTTCCAAACATACTTCGCCGCACGTAACCGCTTATGTGGAAGCCGATTTAACCGATATGGTGAATTGGCGAAATGCGAATAAAAAAGCCTTTCAAGAAAAATACGGAGAAAAACTTACGTTTACGCCACTTTTTGTTGAAGCAGTAGCCAAAGCGGTGAAAGATTTTCCGATGATCAATGTTTCGGTCGATGGGAAAAATATCATAGTAAAAGAAAATATCAATATCGGGATGGCAACAGCTTTACCTAGCGGAAATTTAATCGTTCCCGTGGTGAAAAATGCCGATCAAAAAGACTTAAAAACAATCGCTGCGGAAGTAAATGCGCTTGCCGAAAAAGCACGAAATAATAAACTAAAACACGACGAAACCAGCGGAAGCACCTTCACTATTTCTAATGTAGGAACTTTTGGAAGCTTAATGGGAACACCCATTATCAATCAGCCGGAAGTCGCTATTCTTGCTACGGGAATTATCAAGAAACGAGCAGAAGTGATGGAGTATGAAGATGGCGATAAAATTGAGATCAGACAGATGATGTATTTGTCCTTATCGTTCGATCACCGCGTGGTCGATGGCTTTCTAGGCGGAAGTTTCTTAAGACGAGTCGCTGATTATTTTGAAGATTTTGATGTCGAAAAGACTTTTTGATTCAAGACGTGTTGAAACAAGATATTTGAATTTTAATGAGAAGACATAATTTTAAAAAGTTACAAATTTGGATTGAAGCTATGGATTTAATAGATGAAAATTATCTCTTAACATCAGAACTGCCCGATTATGAAAAATTTGGTTTAAGAACACAGATGAATCGTTCTTCAGTCTCCATTGCTTCAAATATTTCTGAGGGTTCAAGCAAACGAACAAACAAGCATTTTGTAAAATACTTAGACGATAGTTTAGGTTCAGCATGCGAATGGGAAACTCAATTAAATGTCTGTTTTCGACAAAATTTCATTTCAGAAGATAAGTTTCAAGATCTAGAAAAGAAAGTTCAAAAATTACAAAGTAAAATTTCAAATTTTATTGATTCATTAGATATGAATGAATGATTTTTTAAAAAAGCAGAAAGCATCATATTTCAAAAAGTCATGCTTCCTGTTTCAAAACAAAATATAATGATAAATAAAGATATCCTTAAAAAAGCCTTTCGTCACCTTTGTACGGCGAAGGCGATGACCGAGTTATACGAAGAGAACTTTAAGGTAGTTTCTAAATATGTACATGCAACCTCGCGCGGCCACGAAGTCATTCAAACTGCAGTGGGGATGCAATTGTTGCCACAAGATTATGTGTTTCCGTATTACCGAGACGATTCCATTTTATTGTCGATCGGGATGGAACCAAAAGACTTGATGTTGCAGTTATTTGCCAAAAAAGACGATCCTTTTTCCGGTGGAAGAACCTATTATTCGCACCCGAGTTTGCGTGATGACGATAAACCTAAAGTTCCGCATCAAAGTTCAGCCACGGGAATGCAAGCTATTCCGGCTACGGGAGTAGCGATGGGAATGTGGTACAAAGAAACCGAAGGAATTCAAGATACCGAAAAGCCAGTCGTGGTTTGCTCACTCGGTGACGCTTGTGTAACCGAAGGAGAAGTTGCAGAAGCTTTTCAAATGGCGGTGTTAAAGAAATTACCTATTCTTTACATCGTGCAAGATAACGGTTGGGATATTTCTGCGAACGAGAAAGAAACACGAGCGCAAAACGCTGCAGAATATGCAAGAGGTTTTAATGGTTTAGAGGCAATTTCGATTGACGGAACTAATTTTGAAGAAAGTTATAGCACGGTCAAAAATGCGATTGAAACGATTCGGGAAGAACGAAGACCAATGCTTATTCACGCGAAAGTTCCGTTATTAAATCACCATACTTCAGGAGTTCGAATGGAATTTTATCGCGACGATTTAGAAGAAGCAAAAACACGCGATCCTTTTCCGAAGATGAAAAAATATTTAGCTGAAAATGGTTTTTCCGAAGATGAATTGGAAGCGATTGAAGCTTTAGCTCGTGTGAAAGTAAAAGAAGATTATTTAGAAGCTGAAAAAGCCGAAGACCCTTCACCGGAAGATTTATTTACACACGATTTTGCACCTACGACGGTTACCGAAGAAAAAGGAGAACGCTCTCCGGAAGGCGGCGAAAAAGTAGTGATGGTCGATTGTGCATTACACGCCATAGAAGAGATTATGCACAACGACAAAACCAGTTTGTTGTACGGTCAAGATGTTGGTGGTCGTTTGGGCGGTGTTTTTCGTGAAGCAGCAACCTTAGCTCAAAAATTCGGGGATAATCGAGTTTTTAATACGCCAATTCAAGAAGCATTCATTATTGGTTCAACGGTTGGGATGTCTGCCGTTGGTTTAAAACCTATCGTTGAAGTTCAGTTTGCCGATTATATTTGGCCGGGTCTCAATCAATTATTTACCGAAGTAAGTAGAAGCTGCTATTTATCGAATGGTAAATGGCCGGTTTCAATGGTGCTGCGTGTACCGATTGGCGCTTACGGTAGCGGAGGTCCTTACCATTCTTCTTCCGTAGAAAGTGTAGTAACCAATATTCGCGGACTCAAAATAGCGTATCCAAGCAACGGAGCCGATTTAAAAGGATTATTGAAAGCTGCTTATCACGACCCAAATCCGGTGGTGATCTTTGAACATAAAGGTTTGTATTGGAGCAAAGTTCCCGGTACTAAAGGTGCAACGTCTATCGAACCTGCAGCAGATTATGTATTGCCATTCGGTAAAGCTTGGGTTTTACAAGAGATCTGGAAACAAGAAGAGAAAGAAACCATTGCTATTGTAACTTATGGTATGGGCGTGCATTGGGCGATGAATGCTTCCGAAGAATTAGGAATGCAAGACCAAATTGAAGTGATCGATCTACGAACCCTTGCTCCGCTTGATGAAGAAACTGTGATGAAATCGGTAAAAAAATGTGGTAAATGTTTAGTAGTAACCGAAGAACCATCGAACAATACGTTTGCTAGAGCACTTTCAGGAAAAATTCAGGAAGAATGTTTTAAATATTTAGACGCTCCAGTGATGACAATCGGTTCAGAAAATATGCCGGCAATTCCGTTAAACTCAACTTTAGAAGAAACGATGATTCCTTCCACAGCAAAAGTGAAAAATAAAATTGAAGAACTTTTAGCTTATTAGTTATTGTGCGTGACCCTGTTAACAAAAACAGGGTCGGGCTTTTTGGTACAATCTTTTTAGGTTGTTTTCTCTACTATATCCTCAAGTGGCAACTCAAAAGAATTTCCCCTTAAATTTGCCATTCAAAATCATCTAGTAGTTTGATTATTTTATTAACTTTAATAATCAATCCATTGTTTATGCAACCAACAAAGACTTCCCCTTATCAAGTGAAGGGAACTGTTCAATTAGCCAAAAAATCGACGTTGGCCAAGTTAGAAACTTCAGATAAAAAATTAGAAAAACAACTTTCTCATCAACGAAAAAAACTAGCGGAATTTCAAGACCGTATGTATGCTCATGGAAAATATGCCGTACTAATCTGTATACAGGGTATGGATACTTCCGGCAAAGACAGTTTGATACGGGAAGTTTTTAAAGATCTAAATGCACGAGGAGTGGTGGTACATAGTTTTAAAACACCTTCAAAAAAAGAATTGCGACATGATTACCTGTGGCGGCATTATTTGGCTTTGCCCGAGAGGGGTAAATTTAGTGTTTTTAACCGTACCCATTATGAAAATGTATTGGTAACAAGGGTTCATCCAGAATATATTCTTTCAGAAAATATTCCCCATATAAATAAGGTCAGTGATATTTCTGAAAGATTTTGGAAACAGCGTTATCAAGAAATAAATAATTTTGAAGAGCACCTAACTCAAAATGGTACTTTGGTATTCAAATTTTTTCTGCATATTTCCAAAGAAGAACAACGGCAGCGATTATTGCGGAGATTGAATAAACCCAATAAAAATTGGAAATTTTCTTCTGGGGATTTAAAAGAACGGGCACTTTGGGAAAATTATCAAGAATGTTATGAAAAAGCTATTTCCCAAACCTCTACAGAAAATGCCCCCTGGTATATTATCCCTTCAGATAATAAAAAAGAAAGCAGGTTGATTTTAACCGAAATTCTTTTAGAAGAATTATCCAAACTTAAGGATGTTAAAGAACCCGAGTTGGACAAAGAAACACAGATCAATCTTGATCTTTACAAGGAACAATTAAACAAAGAGTTGTAGAACAAAAAAACTCTTCGCTATGAAGAGTTTTTTATCTGTTACTTTTTTTCACCATCAGGGGGATAACGTTCTATAATTTTTTGAACCATTTCATTAATACGTTCAATTTTATCATCCATATCCATCGTTAGCGCTCCCGTTCCCATTCCTTGCCAAACCAATTCCATCGATTCTGCATCGATCAAATCAATGTACAAAGTACCTTCGGTAGTTCTCGAAACGGTGTTGTAACCATTACCCCAATACCAAGGGCTCCAGCCCCAACCGTACCCCCAACCAAAATTATTTTGGTAAATGTTTACGTTCTCTTTAGTCTTGGTAAAAATACTTACGAGCAAGTCAGGATTTTCCGACTTTGAGAATCCTTTTGCAGTCATTTCAGCTTCAATTGCACGTAAAATACGCTTCTTATCTAAATCTGAAACATCTGCTTTATCGATGCCCGGCTTGTAGAATGCAAAACTTTGGTATTGATTAAAGTTTGCTTCACGATCGTAGTCTGAAGCCACTCGTACCGAACTACATGAAGTTAGCACTAATAAAAAGGCTAACGGAGCTAAAAAGTTTTTTATTTTCATAACAAATTGTTTTAGGACGTTCGGGCGGGCTCTCGCGAGTCGCTTTTTTATTTTGTTTAAATCAACGAAACAAAAAGAGCTTCAACAAATCGCTCCATCCCTAACGCAGGGTTAACTTAGCAAGCTCGGGTCTACTTTGTTGGGCAGAGTTACTTTTAAATTAGGCTCGTTATCCATCGCTCGTTTAATAGCAAAAATGGCTTCATCATTTCTAGCCCAAGATCTTCTGGAAATTCCGTTGTTTACATCCCAAAAAAGCATTGACTCTAAGCGTCTTGCAGCATCTATACTACCATCAAGAAGCATACCAAAACCACCATTAATCACTTCTCCCCAACCAACGCCGCCGCCGTTGTGAATACTTACCCAAGTTGCACCTCTAAAGCTATCACCAATCACATTTTGTATCGCCATATCTGCGGTAAAGCGACTACCATCGTAAATATTAGAAGTTTCACGATAAGGAGAATCTGTACCAGAAACATCGTGATGATCTCTACCTAACACTACCGGACCAATTTTACCGGTTTTAATCGCTTCGTTAAAAGCCTTGGCAATTTTTATTCTTCCTTCAGCATCTGCATATAAAATTCGCGCTTGAGAACCAACCACGAGTTTGTTTTCTTGTGCACCTTTGATCCAAGTGATATTATCCTGCATTTGCTGCTGAATTTCTTCCGGAGCGTCTTTTTTCAATTCTTCTAGAACCGAAGTTGCAATTTCATCGGTTTTCAATAAATCTTCAGCTTTCCCTGAAGTACAAACCCATCTAAACGGCCCAAAACCATAATCGAAACACATAGGTCCCATAATGTCTTGCACGTAACTTGGGTATTTAAAGTTTTTGCCGTCTTTACTCATAATATCTGCTCCGGCGCGAGAGGCTTCTAGTAAGAACGCATTTCCGTAGTCAAAAAAGTAAGTTCCTTTAGCGGTATGCTTGTTAATTGCATCTGCCTGGCGTTTTAAACTGCGCTGCACTTCTTTTTTAAACTGCTCAGGATTGTTGGCCATCATTTCATTAGCTTCTTCATAAGAAAGGCCAACCGGATAATAACCACCCGCCCAAGGATTGTGTAATGAAGTTTGATCGCTACCTAAGTCGATATGCAGGTTTTCTTCATCAAACTTTTCCCATACGTCAACGATATTTCCGGCATAGGCGATCGAAATGGTTTCTTTATCTTCCTGTGCTTTTCGCACTCGAATCACCAAATCCTCTACATCTTCAATGACTTCTTTTACCCAACCTTGTGAATGTCTTGTTTGGGTAGCTTTTGGGTTTACTTCTGCACAAACCGTTACACAACCGGCAATATCACCGGCTTTAGGTTGCGCGCCACTCATCCCACCAAGTCCGGAGGTTACAAAAAGTCCGCCTTTAGGTTCTTTTTTAATTTTTCTAAATCCGTTAAGAACAGTGATCGTAGTTCCGTGAACAATACCTTGCGGACCGATATACATATAACTTCCAGCAGTCATTTGTCCGTACTGAGTCACGCCAAGCGCGTTGAATTTTTCCCAATCGTCGGGTTGTGAGTAATTTGGGATCATCATTCCGTTGGTAACGACTACTCTTGGCGCATCTTTATGTGAAGGGAATAAGCCCAATGGGTGACCGCTGTACATCGCCAGCGTTTGCTCATCGGTCATCTCGGCTAAATATTTCATCGTTAATAAATACTGCGCCCAGTTCTGAAAAACTGCTCCGTTACCGCCATAAGTAATCAATTCGTGCGGATGTTGCGCTACCGCATAATCCAAGTTATTTTGGATCATTAGCATAATGGCTTTCGCCTGTTGACTTTCACCCGGATATTCATCGATAGGACGTGCGTACATTTTGTAATCGGGACGAAAGCGATACATGTAAATTCTTCCGTAGGTTTCTAATTCTTCTTTGAACTCAGGAAGTAAGGTGGCGTGATGTTGAGGTTCAAAATAGCGTAATGCGTTTTGCAGTGCCAATTTTTTCTCGTCTTCCGATAAGATTTCTTTTCGCTTCGGTGCGTGATTTATAGTGGTATCGAATTCTTTCTTAGGAGGTAATTCGTTGGGAATTCCTTGTAATAGGGTTTGTTTGAAATTCATAACTTATTTTTCAGTGTTCAGTGTTCAGTGTTCAGTGTTCAGTGTTCAGTGTTCAGTGTTCAGTGAGGTGATTTTACGCCAAATTTGTATGGGTTAAGAATCATATAATTGATAAGTTTTCCAACTTCTTCACTTTTATTGAGTAACTCTTGATAAAGAGTTTCGTTGATATAATTACATCGATAGGCAAATTCTATCCAGACCTGTGTTTCTGCATTTTCAGCATCAGAATCTGTAAGCTTACTCTTAAAATATTTTGGGTAAGGTCGTTTACGATAAGCTTCAGCTAAATTTGCAGTAACGCTTCTAGAAGATCTTCTTACTTGATCTGTTAAAGAATAGACTTCTTCTTTTGGGAATTTTTTAGAGATTTCAAAAATTTTCATAGCTAAATCGATTGATTTTTTATAGGCCAATAAGTCCTGAAATTTCATAAATATTAATTTTATTGATAGAACATTTAACTGTTTACTGCCAACTGAATACTATTCTCTATTCTTATCATAACCATAAGGGCAATGTCTGCAACCGCTTTTGCAGCAATAACCACGTTTTAAATGGTATTGCTCGGTGAAACAACGGTAACCCTCGGGGGTTAAGTAATAATCTCCTTCTTCTATGGGAATGCGTTTACTCATAATTATTCCCAAAAATAAGGATTAAATTTTGGAAATATGTAAATAAAAAACCTTCCTGAGTGAGGAAGGTTTGATTATTTGTAAAATTTATGTTTTTATTCAATTATAAAACTTTGCGCGTTGATCACACCAGAATTTCCGTCTGGGTTTGTTCCCCAAGAAAAAGAAAAGGTTTGGCTTCCTGCATTTTCGTAAAACCAAAACTCAAATTTATGTTTTCCTTTAGCTAGATTAGTTGCGCCAGATACAGCATTTGCAGAAGAATCATTCCAAGCACCTACTACCAAAGAACCATCTATATATAATCTAGAACCATCATCAGAGTTTAGATTGAAATTAAATGTACCGGAGGTTTTAACTTCATAAGTTCCGGTAATTTTAATGACGAAACCATTTTCAACTCCGGTAGGTTGCATAGTACTCATAGCATTTGCAGAATTTAATAAGCCTGTATAATAACCAGATTTATCTATAGTTTCTGTATATCTTATTGTATTTATACTTGGTGATGCTTGCGGAGTTATATCGTAAGAGTAATATTGCATTCCTGTATTGGCTACATCTTTGGTAGAATAAAGTCTGTTCCATTGACTATTGTCCCAAAAGTAAAAACCTTCGGTCACATTTTGTGGTGAAGTTCCTGCCGTTGCAGTATTGTAAACTAAAAGACCATCAGTTTCTGTTCCTGCAACAGTCGAAACATCTACTGTACTGGTAAGTGCCACTCGATTAATAAGTAAACCTTGATTGGTTGTGCCTAAATCTAATAAAGCACTTATGCTAGGGTTGGTATTATTAATACCTACAGAGTTCCCGGTTTTTAGATTAATATTATCTCTATCGCCAATATTACCGTTAGTAGCACCATCGTTAGCTACACCAATTTCTAATAAACCATTTTCACTAGTAGAACCTGTACCTCCGTCATCAGAATAAGCAATATAACCGTAATCGGTAGGGTCGAAAGCACTTGGGAAAACAATAGAAGATGTTCCTGAGGTATTACCATGCTCAATATAAATGGTTCCGTTGGTTGCAGAAGCAGGAGTTCCTGTAGCTTCATAAATATGTAAAGTACCGTTAAGTGAACTCTGACTTTGACCAATACCAATACCTACCTTACCCTTAGTATAAATATTATCTGAAATGTTTGAAGCGCGAGAAGTTGAGTTTGTTTTCGCCCAATCTCTATCAAAATCTAATTCAGAATTAATACGAACCCATTGAGTATCTTGCCAATAGTAAAAACTTGGTTCTACGCCACTAGTTCCTGTAGTTGTTGCGGTATTATAAATTAAAGTACCGTTTGCTAAATTATTGTCTTGAGTATTTGGGTTTGTAACCGGGGCAGCTTCAATTTTACTGGTAAGCGCAATACGAGGAATTAAAATTCCTGAATTTGAACTTGTAATGTCTAATGCAGCTTCAGGATTTTCTGTGTTTATACCCACCTGAGCATTAATTAAATTCGTGAAACCTAAAATTAGGGTAATTATATAGAATTTTTTCATAGCTTATTTTTCGATTATAAATTGTTGAGCATTGATGGTTCCGGTATTTCCGTCGGGATTAGAACCCCAAGAGAATGTGAAATTGTTAGGTCCATTATATTCAAAATACCAGAATTCAAAATCGTGTTTTCCTTTTGCAAGATAAACTGATCCTGAAGCATTAAGGCCTCCAGATCCGGCAACTTGCCAATTGCTTAAAACCAAAGCACCATCAACATATATTCTTGCTCCATCGTCAGAATTTGAAGTGAAATTAAATGTGCCGGCATTATTAACAACATAGGTGCCGGAGATTTTTATTGTATATCCATTTCCATCGGAGCTAGGATTCATAGTAGTTAGCGCAGCAGAAGAACTTAAATTTCCGGTATAGTTTCCAGATTTAGAGATTACATTATTTACCTCGATCGTACTCACATTAGGGTTAGTCAACTCATCAGTGTCATAAGAATAATACTGCACACCTTTTTGATAATTTGTGCTCCCATAATTTGCTTGTAGGGCAACACGATTCCATTGGCTGTTATCCCAATAATAAAATCCTTCGGTAACATTTTGGGGTGAAGTACCTGCGGTCGCTGTATTGTAAACAATTAATCCGTCGGGTTCTGTTCCAGCAATCGTATTGGTATCTGTTCGACTCGTAAGACTAACCCGATTAATTAAAATACCTTGATTGGTAGTTCCTAGATCTAAAGAAGCACTTGAACTCGGGTTGGTAGTATTTATCCCAACAGAATTTGAAGATTTAAAATTAATATTGTCGCGGTATCCCGTATAGCCGTTACTGGCCCCATCGTTAAGGCCTGCAATTTCTAGCATACTATTTTCATCTCCGCCAATAGAATTATTATCTATATAAGAGATATAAGCATAATCAGAATTGTAATTATTTATACTCTTAAATGCAATTGAAGAAGAACCGCCATCATCTCCGTGTTCTAAATAAAGACTTCCTGCAGAGGCAGATGGAGTAGTACCGGTAGCTTCGTAAATATGCAATTTTCCTTTTAGATCTTAGGTATTTGCTCCTGTACCAATACCCACTTGCCCATTAGTAAAAATGTTGTTGGCTAAAGAGTTTGGTGATGTGCTTGAATTTAAATTATACCAATCTGCATTTGTAGGCGTACTTGTACTAACTTTAATCCAATACCCAAAGAACCAGCTATAAATACCGGGAGATACAGCAGTTGTACCAGTTGTTGTTGAAGTATTATAAATTAAGGTCGTGTTAATTACAGATGATGTACCTGTATTAGGGTCAATTACCGGAGCTGCCAGATCATTTTGCGTTAAAGCAATACGAGGAAACAAAATTCCTGCATTTTGCGATTTCACATCTAATTCTGCCTCCGGTTCCGTTGTTCCAATTCCAATTTGAGCAACTACCGAAATTGAAAAAATGAATAAGAGAGTGGGTAAAATTTTATGCATAGTGGGGTAAAAAAATTAGGCGTCAAAAGTAGTTATCTAAAACGTTTAAATAGCTAATTATTAGTTTTTTTCGATTAAAAACTAAGCGTTTCGATAAACGGTAATTTTTTATGCTGAAGGGGTAGTTTTATTGGTCTCAGAAATGGGTTTAAAACCCTGCAATTTTATTGCAGTACTTTAGTAATGCGAAAAAATATGTGTAATTTGCTTGAAATATTTCGTGTTGACAGTTTTTAAATAATAGGACTTTCAGTCCTTAGTCAGGACCAACCTCTGCACTTTTAGTGCAGAGTGATTTAGTAAGAAATGATTTAATTTTGTTTGACTTAATGTTATGATAAAAACACCTCAACAAAAACTTAATATCCAAAATGAATTTTCTGCAGAGCTTTACATTAGGCGCGAAGATTTATTGCATCCGTTTGTGTCTGGAAATAAATTTAGAAAACTGAAATACAATTTACTTGAGGCTGAAAAAACTCAGAAAGAAACTATCGTGACTTTTGGTGGAGCATTTTCAAACCATATTGCAGCAACAGCAGCAGCTTGCCAAGAACGAGGTTTAAAAAGCATCGGAATTATTCGTGGGGAAGAATTAGCCGAAAATTTAGAGCAAACGCTTGCCGGAAATCCAACTTTACGATTTGCTCAACAATGCGGGATGCAGTTCAAATTTGTAAGTAGAACTGTTTATCGAGAAAAAAACAATGCACCATTTATTAACGAACTAGAAAGTGAGTTTCCTAATAGTTTTATTGTTCCCGAAGGCGGAACCAACGAGTTAGCGGTGAAAGGATGTGAAGAAATTCTCACAGAACAAGACGAAAAATTCGATATAATTTGTTGCCCCGTCGGTACTGGCGGAACAATTTCAGGATTGATCAATGCTTCAAAAAAACATCAAAAAATTTTAGGTTTTCCTGCCTTAAAAGGTGATTTTTTACAAAAAGAAATCGATAAATTTGCTGAAAAAAACAATTACGAACTTATACTAGATTATCATTTTGGCGGTTATGCAAAAGTAAATGTGGAGTTAATCGAATTTATTAATAAGTTTAACGAAGAAAATAACATTCCGTTAGATCCAATTTATACCGGTAAAATGGTATTTGGGATTTTTGATCTATTGAAAAAAGGAAAATTTAATAACAAAAAAGTGCTAATGATTCATACCGGCGGTTTACAAGGAATCGAAGGCATGAATTTACAATTAGCCAAGAAAAATTTACCCCTTATTAAATGATGAAATATAAAGTAGTAATTAGTATTGTGGTGGTTGCCCTAATACTTTCAGCGTGTGGTTCTAAAAAGAAAGTAAACGGTTATAATAAGCGAAAAGGCGAAGTGAAAACCGAAGTCGTAGAACCGCCAAAACCCCCGAAACCAAATCCGGTAGATGAGGTTGCAGAAGAAACCGTTGAAGAAATTAACGAAACAGAAACTTCAGCAAAAGATAATACTCCGGTTTTCAAAGACAATGTCGAGCGTTACATCTATAATTTTAATGCTATTGCTAAAGATGAAATGAAACTTTACGGGATTCCCGCAAGTATCACTTTGGCGCAAGGAGTTTTAGAGTCGAATGCCGGGCAGGGAGAATTAACTTTAAAGTCGAATAATCATTTCGGGATTAAATGTAATGGTTGGCAAGGCGAAAAAGTGTATCACGACGACGACGCGTTGGACGAATGTTTCAGAAAATATAATAATCCTAAATATTCATTTAGAGATCATTCCCTTTTCTTAACCGATCGTAGAAGATATGCCAAGTTATTTGAACTGAATAAAGACGATTACGAATCTTGGGCTTACGGTTTAAAATCTGCCGGTTATGCAACCGATCCCAAATATCCCGATAAACTAATCAGCATTATTGAACGTTACGAGTTGTACAAATACGACGATGAGGTTTTAGGTAATGGCGATCGTAAAGGCAAAGCGCAAAAAGAACTTAAAGTAGATTATACCAGTATTCGCTATACCGTAAAAAAAGGAGATACCTTGTATAGTATTTCTCAAAGTTACGACCTAACGATCGAAGAGTTAAAGAAGCTCAATAATTTAAAATCAGATAATCTTGCTATAGGGCAAAAACTTTATGTAAAGTCCTTATAACAAAAACACAATTATGATATACCAAAGAAGCAGTCAACTTTTTCAAGAAGCAAAAAAATACATTCCCGGTGGTGTAAATTCGCCTGTTCGTGCATTTAGTGCCGTTGGTGGAGATCCGCTATTCATTAAAGAAGCTAAAGGAGCGTATTTATATGATGAAGACGATAATAAATTGATCGATTACATTAACTCTTGGGGACCTATGATCTTAGGTCACGCTCACGAGCAGGTAATCAATGCTGTGATTGAAAAAACTAAAAAAGGAACTTCTTTTGGAACACCCACCGAAATCGAAACAGAAATCGCTAAACTAGCGGTTTCGATGGTGCCAAATATTGATAAAATTAGAATGGTAAACAGCGGTACCGAAGCTTGTATGAGTGCGGTGCGCTTGGCAAGAGGTTTTACCAAAAAAGACAAGATCATCAAATTTGCCGGTTGTTATCACGGGCATAGCGATTCATTTTTAATTCAAGCGGGTAGTGGAGCCGTAACTTTTGGTACGCCAAACAGTCCCGGTGTAACTAAAGGAACCGCGCAAGACACTTTATTAGCGCAATACAATAATTTACTTTCTGTTGAAGAGTTGGTGAAAGCTAATCAAGGAGAAATTGCCTGTATTATTTTAGAACCGGTAGCTGGGAATATGGGATGTATTCCGCCGCAAAAAGGATTTTTGGAAGGTTTACGTAAACTTTGTAATGAAAATGATATCCTTTTAATTTTTGATGAAGTGATGACCGGTTTTCGTCTGGCTCCCGGTGGTGCGCAAGAATTATTAGGCGTGAATGCCGATATTGTTACCTTCGGAAAAGTGATCGGTGGTGGTTTACCGGTTGGGGCTTTTGCAGCTCGAAATGAAATTATGGATTACCTAGCACCAAACGGACCTGTTTACCAAGCGGGAACTTTAAGTGGAAATCCGTTAGCAATGGCAGCCGGTTTGGCAATGCTTTCTGAGCTGAATGAAAAGCGTGAAATTTTCGAGAGCATTAACGAAAAAACAGCTTACTTAAGAGACGGAATTAAAAATGTATTGAACCGAAATAAAATAGATCATACCATTAATCAATTAGGATCGATGATCTCGGTGCATTTTGCAAAAGAACCGGTGGTAGATTTTGAATCTGCCGCTTTAGGAAATAACGATCGCTTTAAAAAATTCTTTCACGGTATGATGAAAAACGGCGTTTACATTGCGCCAAGTTCTTTTGAAACCTGGTTTATTTCTGAAGCGCTTTCTACAGCAGATCTAGATGCAACTATCCAGGCGGTAGATAAAGTGACGTATAAAGATTTTTAAAAAATTCTGAAAGACTAACGATGAAAAATAGAGTTGAATTTTTTGAATTATCACAAGATGATTTTGCTGAAATTATTTCGTTAGCATAACAATTAAATCCCAAACTTTCTGAAGTAGAATTGAAAGATTTCCTGCTTCAGATGTTTGGGTTTTCTAATAATTATTGTTTTGGTTTAAGAGAAAACGGAAGCTTAATTGCTCTTTCAAGCGGATGGATAACCGTAAGATTTTATTCCGGGAAGCAGTTAGAAGTAGATAATGTAGTTGTAGATCAAAAAATTCAATCGAATGGTTACGGTAAAGTTTTATTTCAGCATATCGAAAAATGGGCGAAAGAAAACCAATGCAAATTTGTTGAATTAAATACGTATTTAGAAAATCGACGATCACATAAGTTTTATCATCAAAATGGTTTCTCTATATTAGGCTTTCACTTCTGTAAATTTTTGAAGTAACTATTCTAAGTGTTTATTGATCTCTAATAATTCTTCAATGTAATCTCGCTTGTTCGAGAGTCTTGGTATTTTATGTTGGCCACCTAATTTGCCGTGATTTTTAGACCATTGGTAAAACAAACCACGTTTTGCCTGATTCACTTTTAATAAATTAAGCGTCGTGTTATTTTTACGTTTAGCTTCGTAATCGCTGTTTAAGGTTTGTAAAGTTTGGTCTAAAGTTTTTTGAAAATGCGCCAAATTATCTGGCGGAGTTTTAAACTCGATGATCCATTCGTGCGCTCCTTTTTGATTGCCTTCCATAAAAATAGGTCCGGCCGTGTAATCTACAATTTCGCAATCGGTGAGTTTAGAAACTTTTTTTAGAGCCTGTTCTGCATTTTCAATAATGAGTTCTTCGCCAAAAACGTTGATGTGATGTTTGGTGCGACCGGTAACTTTAATTCGGTAAGGATCTAAAGAAGTAAATCTAATCGTATCGCCAATTTTATAGCGCCATAAACCGGCATTGGTCGTAATTACTACTGCGTAGTTTTTACCGAGTTCAACTTCATTTAACGGAATAATTTTCTCTTCGTGACTTTCGTAAGCATCCATCGGGATAAATTCATAGAAAATTCCGTAATCGAGCATTAGCAATAATTCGTTGCTGTAATTTTGATCTTGTACGGCAAAAAATCCTTCCGAAGCATTATAAATTTCATAATACTTAAAATTTTTACACGGAATAAGTTTTTGGTATTGTTCTTTATAAGGTTCAAAACTTACGCCACCGTGAAAATAGACTTCAAGATCTGGCCAAACTTCAGTTAAGCTTCGTTTTTGAGTGGTTTCCATCACGTTATTCAGCAAAACGAGCATCCATGAAGGTACGCCGGCAATACTGGTAACATTTTCTTTAATGGTAAAATCGACGACGGCTTGCATTTTCTTTTCAAAATCGCTCATCAGCGAAATTTCGTTGTTGGGCGTGCTGCTATACGTTGCCCAAAATGGCATGTTATCGATAAGAATGGCAGAAAGATCTCCGTAAGCTGTACCGTTTTCTTTGTATAGTTCTTTGCTTCCGCCCAAACGCAAACTCTTGCCTGTAAAGAGTTGTGATTCTTCATTATTGTTTAAATACAAACAAAGTAAGTCTTTACTCGCCGCATAATGGCAATCTTCTAAAGACTCGGGACTTACCGGTATAAATTTGCTTTTTGCATTGGTGGTTCCGCTCGATTTGGCAAACCATTTAATGGGCGTTGGCCAAAATATATTGCTTTCTCCTAAACGCGCTCGCTCAATTAACGGCTCAACTTCTTCATAATTTTGAACAGGTAATCGCTCTGCAAAATCTCGATAGGTTTTAATCGAAGAAAAATCGTATTTTTTACCAATTTCGGTATTTTTTGCCTTTCCTGTTAAATGATGCAGAAGCTCGTTTTGAACTTCGTGCGGGTATTTAATAAAAAGTTCCATTTGATGAATGCGCTTCTTCAAAAACCAAGAAGCAATGGAGTTTACGATAGGAATTGGCATTTAATTGAATATATTTAAACCTAATTGTCTAACTATAAAAATAAGATTAATTTAGGCTCCTGAAAAGCTTTCAAATAAAAAATTAACAATTATGCAGTATAAAGGTGTGCTTCGAAAAATGAAGACAGAATTAACTTCTCAAGTTCAGTATTTTATGGAGTTTGAAGATGATTTTATTCATATGAATCAATTGTTAAATCGAGAAGTTGGCATCACTTTTATAGGCTATCAATGCTTAAACTGTGGAAAAGATAAAAAGATTTATCGCCAGGGTTTTTGCTATGATTGTTTTTACGATACGCCACGCGCCGGTGATTGGATCATGAAGCCGGAGTTAAGTAAAGCGCATTTAGATGAAGAAGATCGTGATTTGGAGTATGAGAAAAAAGTGCAGTTGCAGCCACATATTGTTTACTTGGCAAATTCGAGTAACGTGAAAGTTGGTGTCACCCGAAAATCACAAGTACCAACGCGTTGGATCGATCAAGGAGCGCACGAAGCGATTGAAATTGTAGAAGTGCCCAACCGTTACCTTGCCGGTATTGCTGAAGTAGCGTTGAAACCTCATATTTCTGATAAAACCAATTGGCGGACGATGCTGAAAAATGAAATTGAAGATGTTAACCTTGAAGAAAAGCGCGATGAGTTGAAACAATACTTGCCCGATGAAGTTCAGGAATATTTTTTGGCTTCAAATAAAGAAACCGAAATAGAATTTCCGGTATTGGAGTATCCTAAAAAGCTAAAAAGTTTGAATCTCGATAAAAAACCGGAGTACAAAGGAAAATTAAAAGGAATAAAAGGGCAGTACCTAATTTTTGAAGATGATACTGTTTTTAATGTTCGAAGTAACGAAGGTTACAAAGTGAATTTAGAAGTATTAGTCGATTAATTTTTTCTGAATATACTTAGAATTCATAACTCGAAGCGCGCCCATATACGTCATTTTAAAACTTATAGTGTCGCCAATTTTGTAATCTTTTTGAGATTGACTCACATCGAGCACTAACATATCTGAACTTGCGCCAATAAATTCGAGAGTTTTATCGATAGGGAAGAGAAAATCTACTTTAGAAATATCGAGCAAGCCAATATCTAAAATGGCTCTTTTTTGGGTAGAACCATAATCGTCTTCGTTAATTTCTGTTTTTTCACCGGAAGGATTGTTTTCTATTCTTCCGTAAGGAACGACTGGCTTTTCGGTGATCTCAATAATTTCAGAATTCAATAAGAAAACATCATCTTTCATTCCGTCGATGGTTGAATTGTTGAATAAATCGCTTCCGAAGAAAAGCGTTTCTCCAATTCTGAAATGATTAACTCCTTTAGGGATTTGACCTTTTAACAATAACGGAACCATCACGGAAGAACCACCGGAAACACCGACAATTTTTTTACCGAATTTTGCTTCGATCAACTGTTCATACAAACTCAATTGTATAAGCTTGTCTTTACTCGGCATCACGCCATTTAAGCAATTTAGATTAGCGCCAATCCCGACAACTTCGATGTTGGGCAAGTCGAATACTTTTTGATAAAAGTCGATAAGATGATCGCCCATAATGCCTTCGCGAAGATCGCCCAGCTCGATCATAATAATAATTCGATGAGTTTTGTTCTGTTGTTTTGCTTCTTCAGAAAGCCATTTTATCGTAATATATTCGGTGTTAAAACTTACATCGGCATATTTTACGATGTCTTTAATACTATGTTTGGAAGGCGGTTTTATATAAATTGTTTCTTTTTCTGGCTTTAGCGATTTTATAGTCTTTAGGTTGCCTAAGCGGGCATCACAAACTTGTTCTTCACCTAAATTCAATACAAAATCTAAATAGGTAGTGTTGCCGCAAAGCATTTTTAAAACCGGCGCCCAATTTATATCATGTTTACCAAATAGATCTTTTAAATACGAATAATTATGTTGTAGAGAAGATTTACTTAGCGTGACGTAAGCCATAAATTTTAGCTTTTTCGTCAAGTTATCAAATACAATTTCAAATTGAATTAAAAATAACTTAAAATTGGAAGAAGAAACTTTTGAATGTAGAAATGAAAGATGATTATTTACTTAATCTCATCTCTAGGTATTTATTGGTAAAACCTAGCTTTTCGTAAAGTTTTCTGGCAGGATTGTCGGGTTCGACGTGAAGAGCAATATCACCTTCGGTAAGTTCGATGGCTTTTTGCATTAATTGTTTGCCAATGCCTTGCCCTCGAGAATCTTTATTCACTGCAATGTAAACCAGAATGTTCTCGGGTATATACCCAGACATTCCGGTTTCATTTATAATTGTAGCTCCTAAAATTTGATCTTCGCTATTTTTTATGGCTAATGCAAAACCACCGTTTTGAGTGGCAAGATTGCCAATAGCGTATTCTAAGCATTTTAGGATATGCTTTTTGGGATCTCCATATTCACCTAAATGAGTATAAAGAAAATTTACCATTTCTTCTTTCTCAACATCATTTGGTTTGATGTTAGAATTGTAAATGGTAACCGTATTCATAAAGCTTATATTTCTTCTTGATCGCGAAGCGACTGAATATAAGCAGCTTTTTGAATTTGTTTTCTTCTTGCCACAGATGGCTTGGTGAAATGCTTGTTATCTCTTAATTTTTGTAGGGTCTTAGTGTCTCTGTATTTTCTTTTTAATCTTTTTAGAGCACGTTCGATTTTTTCTCCGTCTTTTACTTTTACTATAAGCATTAATACGCATTTAAATGATTATCATTTCTCAGAACTTTTCTAAGAAATACTGAATGTTTACAATCTAATGAAAGGAAATTTGAGACTGCTCCCAAGTATTTGTCTAAATTCAGGTTGCAAACTTATTAAATTATAAAAGAAAATAAACTAAAATAAAAGGTTTTTAGTCAAAATTTAACCCAAATAATTTTTTAGCACTTTATTTTTAGCGCTACTTCTTAGTTTTCGTATTCCTTTTTCTCGAATTTGGCGTACACGTTCTCTTGTTAAACCAAAGGTGCTGCCAATTTCTTCTAAACTCATTGGGCGTTCGCCGTTTAAGCCGTAAAATAGTTTTAATACATCGGCTTCTCTGGCGTTAAGCGTATCGAGTGCACGATTAATTTCGGTATTTAGCGATTCTAAAATTAAGCTGTCGTCAGGATTTGGCGATTCACCAGATTTTACGACATCATATAAATTAGAGCTGTTTTCACCTTCTTTTAAAGGCGCATCCATCGATAAATGCTTCCCAGAGTTTTTTAAAGATTGCTTTACTTCAGAAACCGTCATATCTAACTCTGCAGAAATTTCTTCTGGAGTTGGTGGTCGTTGGTTTGCTTGCTCTAAAGTTGCAAAAGCTTTATTGATCTTGCTAATGCTTCCAATTTTATTAAGCGGTAAACGTACAATTCTAGATTGTTCTGCTAATGCTTGTAAGATCGATTGTCTAATCCACCAAACGGCGTAAGAGATAAATTTAAATCCGCGGGTTTCGTCAAAACGTTTGGCAGCTTTTACCAAACCTACGTTACCTTCATTAATTAAATCGGGTAATTTTAAGCCTTGGTTTTGATATTGTTTCGCTACAGAAACGACAAAACGTAAATTGGCTTTGGTTAATTTTTCTAGCGCTAACTGATCTCCTTGTCTAATGCGCTGTGCTAATTCTACTTCTTCTTCTGCAGTAATTAACTCCTCCTTACTAATATCTTGTAAATACTTGTCTAAGGAGACAGATTCACGGTTGGTAACCTGTTTAGTTATTTTTAACTGTCTCATTCACTAAAAATTAAATTATTTTTTATCGTCTTTTTTCTTCCCAAATAACCCGTTTAATACTTTACCGGCGGCTTCTTTTACTTTGTCTTCATCACTTTTCTCTTCAGTACTGGTAGAGTCTTGAGTGGTTTGGGTATTTTCTTTATTACCTTCTAAAAGGTCTTTTAGTTTATTGCCAACTTCTTCTTTGGCTTTATCTTTTAATTCGTCTTTTTGCTTCGCTACAATTTGTTGCGTCAAATCGGTCACTGCTTGCTTCATATTTAATTGAATTTGCGGACTGTTAAAACTGCCCGATAACCCAATTGGTAATTGCACTTTCGTATTTTCTAGATCGGTTTTGGTTAAACTCGCTAAACCATTACCTATTTCGCTACCTAAATATTTTGCAGGAATATCTAATTTTAAATTATAATTCATTTGGTTGTCGAAACTGTGAGAACCTCCTGCGGTAATATTTATGTCTTTAATATTGAAGTTAAACGGGTCTACTTCAATTTGACCATTGTTAAACTTTAAATTTGTAGCTAAATCTTTCAGCGCTAAATTATCTAAATTTATAAAATTTAACTGGCCGTCTAATTTAGACAATAATGGGGTTTTTTCGGTATCAACTTGTGCATTTATTATTTGGGCGAAAGCTGTACCTCCTAAACTGGTTAAAATCGGCGTTAATTCGTTGGTTAAATTTCCGCTTAAATTAATGTTTGTATTTAACGAGCCTTGTAGCGCTTTCGCAAGCGGAGCAAGGTTTTGAATCAATTCTAAATTCTGAAAAGACTCTACAATATCAATCCTGTTTAAATTGAGTTGCATGTCGAATACAGGAGTCGCATTTTTTGTAGAAACATTACCATTAATACCAATATTACCTCCAAAAATATCGGCAGATACATTTTCTAACGAAGTAGTTTCGTCGACAATCACTACTGCACCTTTCGTATTTTTTAAAGTTAAATTATCGTAGATCACGTTTTTTGCGTTAAAATCTAAACGAGCATCTAAGAACGATGGTATTTTAATCGCTTCTTCGCCGGTTGGAGTAGGAGGAGTATTTTCTTTTTCTTCGGAAGTGTTTTCTATTTCTTCCGTTTGAGCAACCATAAAATCATTAACAGAAAATGTGTTTGACTGCAAATTAAAACGCCCTTTTAACTGCTGGTCAGAAAATAAATAGCCCATTAAATTATCGAGCGTTCCGGTAATTTTAGCATCGGTTTGCCCAGATTTAATGTCCATTTCTTCTAGCGTAACTTTTTGCGTGTTGAAGTTTAAACTCGCTTTCGCAATATTTACATCATTCGGAATTTCAGGAGAAGTATATTTAAAGTTACTAATGCTGGCGCGACCACTACTTTTTACATTTTGATATTGTTCTTTTTCAATAGAATTCATATCAAAATTAGTGGTAAGGTTGGCATTTAAAATTCCGTTGAGATCCATATCTAAATCTAACGGATAAGCTTTTTCTAAATTCGCTAAATTTAAAGTACCGTTGGCTGTTAAGTCGATTAACGGATTATCCATTAAATTTTTAAAATTTCCTTTTGCTGAAAAACGATCTTGATCGATTCTAAAATCTAACTGATCTAAATTTACATACGTATCGGCTAAGAGTCCGGTTTCATTTTTCAACACCGCATCAATACTAATATCTTCAACTTTCTTCGGAAGGTCTGGGTATTTAAAAGAAGCATTATCACTTTTTATAGCAATATCCATCATTGGGATATGTTCTTCATCGACAATTCCTTTAATCATTCCGTTTACGGTAAAATCTCCTGTGGTTTCAACACCGTCTAGATTTTTAGCATACGTTTCCGGGATTACGGCTAAAAAGTTTTTAAAGTCAGATGAAGGAGTTTTGAAGGTTAAATCGAGTTCTTGATTTTCTTCGTTAATCTTTATAAAACCATCAAAAGTTAACGGAAGTTGATTAATTAAAGCCTCATTTTCTAAGAAGGTATATTTTTGGTTAGCCAAATCCATTTCAAAATCGGCATCGAGTTTTAAACTGTTTTTGTTTAAATAATTAATGCTGTCAAATTCAAAAGAAACAATAGCTTCTGTATTGGTTTCAAGATTGGTTTTATCTGCCGTGAAATCACCATTTCCATAATGATTAAAATCGGTAATTCTTAAAAAAGTCTTCGTGCTTTCATCTAAATAATTAATGCGAGAATTATTGATCTCGTAATGTTGAATATCTAACGAAAGTGCGCTACCGCCATTTGAAGATTGCGCCGTGGTATCTGCAGTCGTTTCTTTGGCAATATCGTAATTTGCGTTGCCTAAAGAATCTACTTTTATGTTTACGTATGCGCGGTTTAGAGCCAATTCGTTAATGCTGTACGGTCCGCCTTTAAATAATTGCGGAATTCCTAAACTTAAAGCTAGCTCTTCACTCGTTGCCAGCGTGTCACCTTCAAAAGGAGCTTTGTTAATTACGCTAAGATTTTTCAACTTTAATTCGGCATCAGGAAAACTGCTGAATAAACTTAAATCTAGATCTTCCCATTCTACCGTCGCATTTACGCTATTGTTAATCGAATTTTTAACGGCTTTTTCAATCTGACCTTTAAATAAAATCGGCGTAAGGATCACCAAAAGAATAAGTACTAAAAGTACGATCCCTACAATTTTTAATATCTTTTTCATTGCTCTTCTAAAATTAATTCTTCGTTAGGTTGGAGTTTAAACCACTTCCTCATTATAAAAACTCCTAAATATAATAAAGGCGTATCGCAGGCAGCTACTAGAACTTTAAACAAAAAACCGCCTAAAAGTAAACCCCCAAAAAGCTCCCATTTTATCTGCCCAAAACTGCAAAGCAAAAAGAGAACGCTAAAGGTGTCTACAAATTGAGATAAAAATGTAGAAAAATTATTACGTAACCATAGGTGTTTACCTTTTGTTAACTTTTTCCAGAAATGATAAATCTGAATATCAATATACTGCGCCAATAAATAAGCCATCATCGAGGCAAAAACAGCAATGGCCGTGTTGCCAAAAACTTTTGAAAATAAACTGTCACCAATCGGCGACCACTCGGTAGCCGGTACTGCGGCAGAAGTATAAACAATTAATAATGAAAAAACCGAAGCAAAAATACCGGTTGTTACGATTTGATTAGCTTTTTTCTTCCCATAAATTTCACTCACCAGATCGGTAATTAAAAATGTTACCGGATAAGGCAAAATACCTACAGAGATTTCAAAACGATATAATCCGAAAAAATCCCAATAGAAAAACTTCTGAAAAATTAAGTTAGAAACCACTAACGAAGTAATAAATAAAGCAGCTAAAATTAAATAAACGCGGTAAGCGGTAATTTTCCTCTCTAAATTCAAACGGATAGATTTGTTAATACTCTTTTCGTCAAAAATAAGTTTATATACTTTTCTTTTAGTTAATTTGCCGTGAAATTCTAATTTTTATTTTCTTTTTTTTGAAAAACCCTACCACCGCATACCTGGCTTTAGGAAGTAATCAAGGCGATAAATTACAGTTTCTGCAAAAAGCAGTTCACGCTATTTTTAAGCGAATAGGTGAGGTGAGCGCTGTTTCTGCGATTTACGAAACTCCTGCTTTTGGTTTTGAGGGTAACGATTTTCATAATGCCTGCATCCAAATTAAAACACGATTTTCTGCGGAAGAAACCTTAGATAAACTCCTGCAAATTGAAGATCTTTTAGGGCGGCAACGAACAAAAAGTGGCGTTTATGAAAATCGGGTGATCGATCTAGATCTCATTTTCTTCGGAAATGAAATTTTTTCTTCTGAAAAATTATCGATTCCGCATCCGAGATTACAAGATCGAAAGTTTGTCTTATTTCCTTTAAAAGATGTTGCGGAAGATTATTTGCATCCGGTGTTGAAGAAAACCGTAAAACAATTAACAGAAGAAACCAAAGACACTTCTGTAATTAAAAAAACTTCTAAAAAATTAGAAAAGCCGAAATTTAAACTACATCCGTTTAATTACCTGGCGATCGAAGGGAATATTGGTGCCGGTAAAACCAGTTTAGCTACGATGATCTCGCAAGATTTTAAAGCAAAGATCATTACCGAACGTTTTAAAGACAATCCTTTTTTACCAAAATTCTATAAAGATCAAGCGCGTTATGCGTTTCCTTTAGAAATGTCTTTTCTAGCCGATCGTTACCAGCAATTACTCGACGATATTTCGCAATACGATCTGTTTAGTGATTTTATGGTGGCCGATTACGATGTGTATAAATCGCTTATTTTTGCGAAAGTAACTTTGCAGGAAGAAGAATATTCGTTGTATAAAAAGTTATTCAACATTATGTATAAAGACTTGGCTAAGCCAGATTTATACGTTTATCTCTACCAAAACACCGATCGTTTGTTGCAGAATATTAAAAAACGTGGCAGAAATTACGAGCAAGATATTCCGGCAGATTATTTAGAGAACATCAATAAAGGTTATCTTGATTTTATTAAAAATCAGCATCATTTAAACGTGAAAATCATCGATATCTCTGAACTCGATTTTGTGAATTTCAGAGAAGATTACCTAAAAGTTCTAGAAGAAATTAATCGTTGATTTGCTTGAAATTGAAGTTGAAACTGAAACTGAATTCTCTTTCATTAAATCAATTTGTCATCTTGAACGGAGTCGAAAGGTTTTAATGAAAGTCAAGATGCTAGAACCTAGATTATAGACATTATTTACAATTAAAATTCCTTTCCTTAAGGGAAGGTGGCTTCTGTAGCCTTAGCGAAAGAAGTCGGAAGGGTGTTTTCTTGAAATTGAATTTGTAATCGAATCTCCTATTCCCTTAAACCCAAAACCTAACACCTACAACCTCACTTACTGTTGTTTTATTTTAGCAAACAAATCCCAAACCACAACGCCGGTACTTACCGAAATATTTAAAGAATGCTTACTTCCAAATTGCGGAATTTCAATAACTCGATCGCTTTTAGAGACCACTTCTTGTTGCACACCTTTAACTTCGTTGCCAAAAACTACAGCATACGTTTTTCCTGTTTCCGGAGAAAAATCATCAAGCATCGTGGCATTTTCAGCTTGTTCAATCGCGAGAATTTCAACGTTTTCTTGCTGAAGTTTTTTCATTACATCCAAGGTGTTTTCAGCATATTCCCAAGTCACGGTTTCGGTGGCGCCCAAAGCGGTTTTATGAATATCTTTATGTGGCGGAGTTGCGGTAATTCCGCAGAGGTAAATTTTTTCAATTAAAAAAGCATCGGCCGTTCTAAATACCGAACCAATATTATTTAAACTTCTAATGTTGTCTAAAATAATAATGAGCGGAGTTTTAGCTGAATTTTTAAATTCTTCAACACTCTTACGCTCGAGTTCGCTGTTTTTTAATTTTCGATGTTCCATAGCTGCAAAAATATAAAAAAGAAAATGCAGCCCAACGAAAGCTGCATTTTTAGATTTTTGATCAGTAAGAAATTAGATTTTAGAATCTAGACTTTAGACCTCTTTTTTTCAATAAACCGTTCCTTCCCTTAAGAGGGAAGGTGACTTTTGAAGCGATAGCGAAAAAAGTTGGAAGGGTGTTTTCTTGAAATTGAAATTGAAGTTGAAACTGAAATTGAAGTTGAAACTGAAACTGAAATCAAAAAGTCTTGAGTCTTGTTTCAAAAAAAACTACAATTCCCGATCAACTTTAGTCACATCAAGCATCCAACCCGGGTATTCGCGTTCGAGCTTGCTTACTTTTTCTAATTTTTCAAAATCGTCTTTAGAGAATTCAATTTTTGAAGCGTTTAGGTTCTCTTCGAGTTGTTCTGTTTTTTTAGCTCCGACAATCACGGTAGAAACGGCTTTTTGTTTTAAAAGCCAGGCAATAGAAAGTTGCGCCATCGAAACCCCGTTTTCTTTTGCCATTGGGCGTAACACGTCGATAATATTAAAAGCGCGTTCTTCATTTACCGGCGGAAAATCGAAATTATCTCGTCGGCCTCCCGATTTTTTCTTGCTGTTTCGATCGTATTTTCCGCTTAATAAACCTCCGGCTAACGGACTCCAAACCATTAAACCTACTTGTTGGTCTTCTAATAAAGGTATAATTTCTCGCTCTAAATCTCTGCCGGCAAGCGTGTAGTAAGCTTGTAGAGAATTAAAACGTTCTAAATTATTGTAGTAACTGTAATCTAAAGCTTTCATTAATTGCCAAGCGGCAACATTACTTGCGCCAATATATCTTACTTTACCGCTTCTTACTAAATCGTCTAACGCACGTAGGGTTTCATCGATCGGAGTGATCGGGTCGTTAGAATGTATTTGGTATAGATCGATATAATCGGTGTCTAAGCGTTTTAAGCTTGCTTCAACCTGATCGATAATATGCTTGCGGCTTAAGCCTTTTTGGTTAGGTTTTTCGCCCATCGTCCCGCGAACTTTAGTCGCTAAAATTAACTCGTCACGAGAAATTCCTAAGTGTTTAATGGCTTTACCGGTCATTTCTTCAGAAATCCCTTCAGAATAAACATTAGCAGTATCGATAAAGTTAACTCCTGCATCGATGGCTTGGGTTACTAAAGCATCGGCACCTTTTTGGTCAACGCCGCCAACGGCTGCAAATTTTCCTTTGGCACCAAAAGTCATCGTTCCTAAGCAAATTTCAGAAACCCAAAGTCCGGTTTTTCCTAGTAAATTATATTTCATATTAGATCGTTTTTACAAAAATACTGAATTCTGAAATTTTAAGATCGGAGTGTTTAAAAGTTTGCATAAGTATTTCCTGCGGAAGTTTACAAAAAATAGTAGAATTATTATTTTTAACCAGTCTTAAAAACTTACCGATTTGTCTGCAAAAAAAGCCGCAAAAGTTACTCCGTTAATGAAACAGTACAACGCTATTAAAGCGAAGTACCCCGATGCGATGTTATTGTTTCGGGTGGGAGATTTTTACGAAACCTTTGGTGAAGATGCTGTAAAGGCAGCCAAGATCTTAAATATCGTACTCACCAATCGTAATAATGGCGGTGAGCGGTCTGAGCTGGCAGGTTTTCCGCATCACTCCTTAAATACATATTTACCAAAATTGGTAAAAGCCGGGCAACGTGTGGCGATTTGCGATCAGTTAGAAGATCCTAAACAAACCAAAACCATCGTAAAACGTGGCGTGACAGAATTGGTAACTCCCGGTGTTGCGCTAAACGATGAAGTTTTACAAAGCAAGACCAATAACTTTTTATGTGCTATTCACGTAGGTAAAAAAAATTACGGAGTCGGGTTTTTAGATGTATCGACCGGAGAGTTTTTAACCGCTCAGGGCAATGCAGAATATGTCGATAAGTTGTTGCAAAATTTTAGTCCGAGTGAAGTTTTAATTCCGAAGAAATTTAAAAAACAGTTTACCGAGCAATTTGGTTCAGATTTTCATACGTATTACTTAGAAGATTGGATTTTTCAGCCCGATTATGCGCACGAAACTTTAAATACGCATTTTCAGACCAACTCTTTAAAAGGTTTTGGGATCGAGCAATTAGAAGAAGGCATTATTGCTTCGGGGGCGATCTTATATTATTTAAGTGAAACACAACATCACAAATTGCAACACATTACTTCTATTGCCAGAATTGCGGAAGAAGAATATGTGTGGATGGATCGTTTTACCATTCGAAATTTAGAATTGTATCACGCCAAAGACCAGCACGCGGTTACGCTTTTAAATGTTATCGATAAAACCATTTCGCCAATGGGCGGAAGAATGTTGAAACGTTGGTTGGCGCTTCCGCTTAAAAATACTGAAAAGATTGCGCAGCGTCATCAAGTCGTTAATTATTTTATGAAGCATCTTACGCTTCAGCAAAACATTCAGCAACACATCAAGCAAATTGGTGATCTGGAGCGCTTGATCTCTAAAGTAGCGACGCAAAAAATTAATCCGCGAGAAGTTGTTCAGCTTAAAAATTCGCTGAATGCGATCGTGCCTATCAAGCAAATTATTTCAGAAACCGATAGCGAAGCCTTAAAAGTTTTAGGTGAAAATTTACACGCTTGCGATTTACTTCGAAATAAAATTGAAGAATGTCTGCACGACGAAGCTCCGGTAAATATTGTGAAAGGAAATGCGGTAGCACCCGGTTTTTCTGAAGAATTAGACGAGCTGCGACAAATTGCTTTTTCGGGTAAAGATTACCTCGATAAAATGGTCGAGCGAGAAGTAGAAGCAACAGGGATTACCAGTTTGAAAATAGCCAGCAATAATGTGTTTGGCTACTATATAGAAGTTAGAAATACGCATAAAGATAAAGTTCCTGAAACTTGGGTAAGAAAGCAAACGCTCGTAAGTTCTGAGCGTTACATTACTGAAGAATTAAAAGAATACGAAGCCAAAATTCTAGGAGCCGAAGAGAAAATTCATGTATTAGAGCAAGAAATTTTTCAGAAGTTAATTAGTTGGATCAACGATTATATTAAATCGGTGCAGCAAAATGCGATCCTTGTTGGGCGTATCGATTGTTTATGTTCGTTTGCGCAATTGGCCTTAGAAGAAAACTATTGCATGCCGCAAATTACCGATGGTTATGAGCTGAACATTCACGAAGGTCGCCATCCTGTGATCGAAAAGCAATTGCCGGTAGGAGAAGCGTATATTACAAACGATATTCAGTTAGATCGAGAAGAACAGCAGATCGTGATGATCACCGGACCCAATATGAGTGGTAAATCGGCTATTTTGCGTCAAACTGCGTTGATCGTTCTCCTAGCTCAGATGGGAAGTTTTGTGCCCGCTAAAACTGCAGAAATTGGTTTGGTCGATAAAATATTTACCAGAGTAGGAGCGAGCGATAACATTAGTATGGGTGAATCGACGTTTATGGTCGAGATGAATGAGACTGCCAACATCTTAAATAACATTTCTAATCGTAGTTTGGTGTTGTTAGATGAAATTGGTCGCGGTACGAGTACTTACGACGGGATTTCGATCGCGTGGGCAATTAGCGAGTATCTGCATGAGCATCCGGCAAAACCGAAAACACTTTTTGCAACGCATTACCACGAGTTAAATGAAATGACGCAAACCTTTACGCGCATTAAAAATTATAATGTTTCGGTAAAAGAATTAAAAGATAACGTATTATTTCTGCGGAAGCTCATCCCGGGCGGTAGCGAACATAGTTTTGGGATTCACGTAGCGAAAATGGCAGGAATGCCACAGCAAGTTTTGCATCGCGCCAATAAGATCTTAAAAAAGCTGGAAAAGTCTCACGGAAGTGAAGAATTGAGCGGAAAATTAAAAGAAGCGGCAGAACAAGAACCACAGCTAAGTTTTTTTCAGTTAGACGATCCTTTGCTGCAAGAAATTAAAGAAGAAATTTTACATACTGATATTGATACACTTACGCCGGTGGAAGCCTTGATGAAGTTGAATGAAATTAAGCGAATGTTACAGCCGGCGAAACCTGAAGCAAAAAAAGTTTGATTTTTTTTGCAAAAAAGTTTGGGTGTATGAAGAAAAGGATTAAATTTGCATCCGCATTTGAGCAACAACGTTCTTAAACATAGCTTAACGCGAAAATAGCTCAGTTGGTAGAGCGCCACCTTGCCAAGGTGGAGGTCGCGGGTTCGAATCCCGTTTTTCGCTCTGAGTAGACAAGTCTAAATATTATTTAAAAATATATAGGCTCGGGTGGTGGAATTGGTAGACACGTTGGACTTAAAATCCAATGAACATTAGTTCGTACGGGTTCAAGTCCCGTCCCGAGTACTTTAACCCTCTTTAATCTTACGATTTTAGAGGGTTTTTTGTTTTTAGTTATCAAGTATGTACGCTAATCTGTACGCAACATTAAAATTAAGAGCAATTTTAAATGATTCTACTTAAAATTTTTATTTCAAAAGTGAAGTTTTACTAAGTTTAGATTCTCAATCTTAGAATTAATTTTATAAGTTAAACTTGCAGTTATTTAGGTGCTTAAATTTATTCCGTTTCCTAAATTAATTATATTGATAGGTTTTTCTAATTTCTGTAAAGTTTCAATATTCGGTATTGGTGCTGAAACTTCGTTATCTTCACTAAAATCTATAAAATTAACGTGTATTAAATTGGGTAATAAATTTTCTAAGTCTTCAGTTTTATAAAATCGTTTTCCTTTAACTGTATCATAATCAATTTTTCCCTTTACAACCTCATCGCCAATACCACGATAAAAATAACCCTTTGCGCTTTCATTATGAGTAAAAAAAATATAGGCTTTACTAATGTCTTCAATTTCTTGTAACAATTTTAATTCTTGCTTAATTTCCATTTTCTTGTATTTTTTTACTTAGTTCTTTAATACGCTCATGGCGTTCTTGTGGTGTCATATTTAAAATATCTTCCAGTTTGTTCGTTGCCTTTAATTCCGTTCGGTTTAATTTAGGTAGTGAGTATTCCAATAACTTAGTAAACGTGTCTATACGTTCCTTTGGTGTTAGTTCCCGTAAGTCTTGTAATATTTGCTCCCATTGCTCACTAAGTAGGTTTTCTATCTTTTCCCTTAGTTGCTTAGTGTCTTTGTTTGGTGTTCCTTTTTTTCGTCCCCCGTATTTTTTGCCTGTTGTATTTGCCATAACTATTATTAACTATTTTAGTTTAAACCATTTTTAAAATAAAGTAGGTTGTTTAAGATTATGTTTTTCAATGTTATTAAAATACCTATTCCGTACTTGTTTAGATAATTTAGAATAAATACTTTTTTCATATCTGTTTGCTTTCCCTGTAAGTAAGGTTTCAATTAGAAAATTATAATAGGTTGGATTTTCTTTTTCTAATACTTTAAACCCTGTATTTGAAAGTAAAAAACTATCTTCTTTTTGTACTGAAATATCTACTCCAGTAATTGGGCAAATTCGATCTTTTTTTTGACTGCTTTTTTTTGAGGTGTTAGGCGTAATGTTTAACCCTATACTTGAAGTGTTAATTGTTACGCCATTGGGTTTTTTGAAAAGTCGGTTAATAGTTACGCCTTTTAGGTTAATTTCTCGCCTAATTTTTTGGTGTAAATTCTTAGAATAATTCATTATAAAACCTTTCAATTTCTTTTTATGCTTATCTCTATTTTTCGGCTTCAAATTATAAAGCCAGTATCTAGGATTAGAATAGTTGTTTAAGGTTTCTTTTTGGCGTTTTGTGAAGTTCTTTTTGTTAATTGTATAATCGTAGTAAACCACCTCATCAAAACGTTTTAAAAGTGATTTTAACGCATTTTCTAAGGTTCTTTGGTTAATGTCTTCAAAGGTTTTAATATTTAAATTTTTAAGGTACTCGGCTTTAGTTACTTTTAGTTCAACTCTTACGGTATGTTTACTAATTCCGAATTGTCCAGACTTATTATAAATTTTAATGAAGTATTGTTGGTGTTCAACTTGTGCGAAATTATTTTCAAAACGATATTCAAAGTTTTTACCATTATGGTATAATAACCCTTTTAGAAATAGTTTAGGTTCAAAATTTGGCTGTGTATTTACGCCAAACTCTATGTTTTGAAATTGCATTTGTTGAGGTTCGCAATCAAATAATACTTCTAAATGCGTTCTTACTTCTAAGATTTGACTAATTGTAAACTGGTTGCCGTTAAACCCTTTGTAAGTTTCCTTTTGCTTCTCGTTATAATTAGGGGCTTTTTGGTTTTTTATTGAATTGTAAAGTTTATGTATGCTGCCCGAAAATAAAATTAAACCACTATCATAAATTACGATCTTACAAAAGTGATAGTATGCTGTGTGCTTAGTAGATAAAACGCCTGTTTTTTCTGAAACTTCAGTTTTAAATTCCAGTTGTGGCAAATTATACAACCGTTTAAGGTCGATACCTAGTAATAATATTTTAGTGAAATCAATCAAAAGAAAATCTTATATTTGTGAATAGGTAATGCGTTGCCAGTATTGCCAACATTTGAACAAAATAAAAGAGGGGTTGAACGCCCTCTTTTTTTGTTTATAAACCTTTTTTAATAAGTTGTTGTAGTTCTTCTTTGTTCTGTGTGTAAAAGTCGTTGTAAACGTCTATGATTAACTTTTTAGCATTTTCATAGAAATAGAATAGAAGTAGATTAGTAGGCTTTATTTTTCCCTTTTGTTTTACAGGTATATCGCCATAATAAACCATTGGCGTTGAGGTTGGTTTAAGTCCTGTAATTGCTTTACTCCATTTCTTTTGGTTGGTATCTTTTCCTTTTAGCCAGTAGTCAACATCTTTGGCTTTAGAAAATTTACGGTCTTTAGAAATGTTAATCATCTCATTTAATTGGCGGTTGCCGTTTGCAACCTCAACAATTAAATAATGTTTTACTTCTTTGTAACGTTCGGGGTTTTGCACCTCGTAAACGTGGCGTATTGGTGTGTGCGTTGCCATTGGTTTTAGTTTTGAAGTTCTACAAATGCGCTTTCTACTTCTTTACGTTTATAGTAAACACGTGCGCCAATACCAATGGGTTTTAAGATACCCTTTTTGCTCCAGTTGTGAACGGTGCTAATATCTACACTAAGCATTTTTGCGACCTCGTTACGGGTTAAATACTTAGTAGGTTCTTTGGGTTTAAACTCCTTTTTGAGTTCTTGAAGTTGTTGTTTGATGCTTGCAAGGTCTTGCAATACATTTTCGGGTAAGGTAATTTGTAAAGTTTGCATAACGATTTGTTTTAATGTTATGCAACAAATATCTATTTGGTTCTTTCTGTTTAACGGTAAGTTACGTTTACCTAACGTCTATTTTTTTCTTTCTCTAATGAAATGAAATTGTATAAAGATGTTTTTAGGTCATTTAGAAAAAGTGTTTCACTACCAACATTTCTATTTTTAATATCCTGTATTGTTTTGTCAGGGTTTTTAATTTTGATGTTTAAAAATTGAGAAAGTGAGGCGATAACATCTTTTTGAAGTCCTTTGATACTTCCGTTCTCTATTAGTGCTTTTGTTAGTTCTATGAATTGGGTTTGTGTGCCTTGCCATTTCAATTTACTTACAGGTATTTGACTGGTATTATTATCACTTGAAATTCTAGATTTCTTAATTTTAAGTTGGTCTAAAATATTTTCAAAAGTTATTTCTAAATTTTTGCGTTTAAGTTCATTTGTACCATCTTCATTTTTGTACAAATCTTGTATTTCGGGTATTATATAAACCCCGTAATGATTTGCTTCATTGTCAACCTCATATAAACCAAGTTCAGGTATATTTATTATTCTGACATTTTTTAAGCAATGTTTGTAATGATTTTCTAATTCATTTATAAATTGCTTTTTACTGCAATCGATATATTTTTTTTTGTAATTGATAAAATCATTTTCAAAATGATTATTAAAATCTTTTAAAGTAGTACGGGTTTTAATTAAACTCATTTGAACAATTTTTTTTTGCGTTGCCTTTTTTTAAGTATTATTAGTTTGTATGTGTTAGGTTTTTGAAGTCGAAAATTTTACATTCATATTCCGTTAAAATTTCTTGTGCAATTTCTTTAGAGGTTTTACGCTGTCTTGCAGGTTTAGAATAATCGGTTTTAAGGTGTTTCTCGTATATGTTGTGTATTTCGTCTTTTAAAAAATCGTTGTCTTCATTTATCATTAATTTGCTAAGTATTCCGTAACCATTGTAATTAGTTATCGGTGCGTTTCCTGAATAAGTATTCTGCGGATCTGCTGAACCTTGCATAAATTCAAATCCTTTACTCATACGGTCAAATATGATGCTGTCATTTAAAATCATTAATGCAATTGCATGGGTTGTTTTGAAGTGTTCTTTAATTTGTTTTTGATATGTCATAATAATTAAATGTTAGGATTGTTTTTTTCTTTTCTCATTTACGTTTTTCATTGCTATTAGTAGTAATCTTTCACTTCTAGTTAATGGTCTTTTTAATATTCTTCTTTTCTTTTTAAAAGGTCTTTTTTTTTCTTCTTCACTAAGTTTTTTCATATTAATGGCTTGATACGTTTTTGATAACGTTTAATTGAGGTTCTTTGTCTTTTTTAATTTTTTGTAATTCGTAGAAATCGGCTATTTGTTGCGCATAGTCTAAAGAGTTTTTACCAATGTATTTTAAAAACATTTTTTCGGTACTGTGGGCGGTTATTTGCATAATAAGGGCGGTTGGTAATGTACCGTAAAGATTAGTTGCAAAAGAACGTCTGCAAACGTGTGTACTAATTAATTCGTGTTTAGGGTAAATTCCTGTGATGGTTCTTTTAACTCCTTTTTCAATATAGTTGCCTTTCTCGTCTTTAGGTATTTCTTTTCCGTTCTTGTCAACCATTAATATTTTACTTCCTTTGGTGGGGTGGTCTATTCCTGCAACTTTGCAAACTTCTTTAAAATAGTTGTTAAGGTTTTGAATAGATATTTTTCTAGGTAAACCATTACTAAGAATTTCTTTTGTTTTATCCAGTATAGGAATAGTTATATTCTTGCCTGTTTTCTTTTGTTTTAGTTCTATGACTTCTAAACCTTGACGTATAACAAAATTGCTTTCTGTTATCTTTAATAAGTCGCTGCCCCTTTGCCCTATGTGGCAACCAAATAAAAGCCATTTACGGGCGTTTTGTAATGTGGGGTTTATAATATGTGTTTTTTCTATTTTTTCTAATTCCTGCGGACTTAAGTATATGATATGTTCTTTTTGAGGTTTTCCGCCTTTCACTTTATTTAATTGTGTGCTTGTTTCTATTCCGTCAATTTCAGCATCTCGACAAACTGTTTTTAAGTCATCTACTTTTTTACGTGCGTAACTTTCTGAATAGTATTGTTTATTAATTAGCCAGTTTAAAAAGTTTTTGCCAAAACGTATATCTACATCTTTAACCTTGAAAGGGTTTTTTCCTTTTTGGTATTTCTCAATAATTTTTAAAAGATTTTTGTAGGAATTAATACGGCTTGTAGATAAGCCCAAGCCTTTTTTGTTATTTTCTCTAACATTAGCGGTATCAATAACATAAGTAATGCAGTCGGCTATTAAATCACTTCTTTTTTCTTCTTTTACAGGATTGAAATAATCGTGAACGGTGTTTTTCAGCCAGTCTTTATTTTCGGGGTTTGGCTTTTCTTTTTTGTAAACTTTCAAAATACTGTCTTCTAATTCTGAAAGTTCATTGTTTACATCTGAAATAGTTTTTTTATCGGATGCGGTTACGTTCCTTTTTTTGTGTCTTGTCTTTTCCTAAAATTCCTTAGTTACTTCCAATTCTGTTTTTGCTTGAAATTGGAATTTTTCCCCTGTGGTGTTTTTATCCTGTAAGCGGATAGTTAAGGGTGCTTTTTTTCGTGTAGATCGGTATAAAAAATATACGGTTGCCATAAGTTGAACATTTGAACACTCAAATATAATTATTTTGGCGTACGATTTTTAATTTTTGTACGCAATCTGTACGCAAAAGTTCAATTTAATGCAATTTTATTCAATTTGCTTCAATAAGATTAATTTTTAAAATAGTTTGTAATGTGTTGATTATGTTGATGTTTTAGTTTGTTTTGTAGGGGTTTTGAAAATTTGATGAATTGTAATATTCAAGTCCCGTCCCGAGTACTTTAACCCTCTTTAATCTTACGATTTTAGAGGGTTTTTTGTTTTTAGGAGGTTTTTAAAATGAATTTCTTTTCTTCGTCATGCTGTGCTTGACACAGCATCTCATCTTGCTTTTTATAATTTAGATGATCCGCTAAATCGACACTTCGACTCCGCTCAGTGTGACAACAGGTGACTTTTAAGCGTTTTCTACAATGGCGATTTATCTCGCGTCATTCTATTTTTTTAAGAGCTCGTGAATCGCCATAAGTTAATTTGAATTATTTACGAATTTTCTACAATAGCGATTTCTTCCTCGGTTAGGCCGTAAAGCTCGTACACCATTTGGTCGATTTGGTGGTCCAGCTGGTTGATTTGTGTTTGTAGTTCTACGGCTTTTTTCTTGTTGTCTTCAAAAAGCTCCATCCACTCAAACTCATCTTTTTTGGTGAGTTTTGGGATTTCTGGTTGCTCTTTTTTACGACGCTCACGGTTTGCTGCATTAATAGCTTTATTAAGTTCTTTGATAAACTCACCAAAATCTAACTCGTGCCAGTTTTGGAGTTTTTTAGAGAGTTTTTCTACCGGAAATTGTGATAATAGATAGTTTTGGAATTTTTCTGTTTTTTCTGAAAACTGTTTGTTCAAGTTAATTAACTGATCTACTTTGTCTGAAAATTCATACTGTATTCTTGGGTTAACAAACTTAATAGGTATTGTTTTAAGTTGATATGCATAAATATCTTTATTAAGAAAAAACTTTAAGAAGATATAATTTATAGTTGAAGAGTTCAAAACTGCTAAAATGAATTTCAGATTAAAGTTTTCATTTTTTTGAATCCCAATTCTAAGTGTATTTGTACATAACATAGATTTGTCATCATACGCAGCAATAATTCTTCTTCTTAAAGAGAGATTTCTTATTCTCTGTATTAAAATTTTTGGCTGAATATATATTTCTTTATTCTTGAAGGTAGAGATGTTATTTTCAAATTTGATAAAACGATTGGAAAAAGTGTAGCTATATCTTGATAAATCTCTTCCAACAAGAAGCTTTTCATGATCTGTTTTTAAAACTTCTGAAATTTTATCAGAATTCCCACCGATTTCAATACCTCTTGGGAGATCTAGTATGGAATCAAGAATTTCAGCATTTTTAAATAGTTTTTCTAATAATAGGAAATCTCTCTCTTTACAATTAATTTTAAACTCATAATTATTCAATTCATTCCAAAAAAACTTTTGACCAATAAAAGTTATATTGTTTTCATCGAAATCTTTCCTGTTTTTAATAATTAAGATACTTCCTTTGTTGTCGATGACTTTCCTAAACCCTATTATTGCCACATCTAAATTTGCATCTTCAAAAACCGTTTCTCCTAGGTTTACTAGTGTATTTATTTTAGTTTTTGATAATAGCATTTTTCTTAATACAATAAAATCTTTGTTACTTAAAAAAGTATTCGATGTAATAAAAGAGAATACACCTTTATCTCTCAATATTTTGTATGACTTTTCAATAAAAAGACCATATAAATCAAACTGACCAATTGCTGTTTGGAATTCAGCTTTAAAAAAAGTTTTGCTTTTATTATCAATTTCTTTTGTACTCAAATACGGCGGATTCCCAATCACCACATCAAAACCACCTTTATCAAAAACTGCCGGGAATTCTTCTTCCCATTTAAAGGCTTTATCGCCGGCAACGCTTTTAGCGTCGATCAAAGAATTACCACATTTAATATTGCTGCTTAGATCGTTTAATTTTCTACGCGGTTGCGCGGTACGTAACCAAAGCGAAAGTTTGGCAATTTCTACACTTTCTTCGTTAATATCTACACCGTAAATATTGTTTTCTAAAATGGTATTTTCGATATCGCTAAACACGATCGCGCCACCCAAAACTTTGGCTTTAAGCTCGTCGATATAGGCGTGTTCTGCAATAAGAAATTCCAACGCCTGGTTTAAAAATGCACCCGAGCCACAGGCAGGATCGCAAATAGTAAGCTGCAATAACCAATCTCGATAAGTGTCGAGCGTGGCAAGCAACTTCTTTTTGGTTGCGGTGTGTGTGCCTTTTTTTACTTCAAAATATTCTTCTTCCCGAAACTCGAGTTCGGTTTTCTTTTCTTCACAAAGCTTACCTACGGTATTTTCAACAATATATTTGGTAATATATTTAGGGGTGTAGAAAACACCGTCTTTTTTACGTTTACTCTTCTGCTTATCAAAATTATCACCTTCAATTTCAGCATTTACACTTTCAATTTCATTTAGCGAATTTTCAAAAATATGTCCCAGAATATTTACATCAACCTGACTTTCAAAATCGTAAGCCGAAAGTTTTGCCGTGTGTTTATAAAGCAATTCATCATTGATCTCTAAAAGATCTAAAATCGCATCGGGTTTAAAAAGTCCGCCATTATAAGCAAAGATCTCTGCTTTTTTATCGGTGCCTTTTCGGCCGGTGTCCAGATAACTAAAATAAAGTTTAAAGCGCTCGTAAAGCGGTTGGTTTACATCCAGGTCTTTAAGCTTGTTCCAATCTTCGATGATCTGTAAAATGGCGTTGGGCGGTAACAGTCCGCGATCTTCAGCAAAAAAGATAAACAGAAAACGATCGATTAATTTCTGTGACTTTTTAAATAAAGTGAGCTTTACGTTTTTTTCGAGGCGCTGTTGTTCCTGTAATTCCTCAGGAGATCTCTCGAATTCGCTCGAGATGACATTCGATGCGCCAGCTTTTAATTTTTTAGCATTATTTCTCACTAAATCGCGATACAATTCACGCTTAAAAACCGAGTAATCTTTATAAAAACCTTTGGTAATCTGGCTTTCTTCTACCAACGAAGCTTCTTTAATTTCTAAAGGTAAACCGCTTAAAAAATTATCCTGCTGCAAGCATAAATATAAGAGGGCAAAGCGATCTTCGGTTAAACTAAACAGATCGAATTCTAAGAACTCGGTCGCATCGTTAATATAAAATCGAAGTTTTTCGAAATTGGAAGTAATTACATATACACAACCTTTTTGGTTGGCTTTATAATCGAACGCCTGCTGGCGAATCCCTTCTAAATGTTTGGTGTTGGTACCTTTAAGTTCGATAACGCCTAAGGCTATATTTTCTTTTAAAATGGCACCATCGGCTTTGCGCGAGTTGGTTTGATTTTTATACTCGGCTACCAGATTATAGTTTGCGTTAGGCTTCATTGTGTAGTCTAAAACCTTTACAAACAACTCGGTAAGAAAAATACCCTGATATTCTTCTTCTTTCGAGCTTTTTATATTTTCCTGAATTTTAGGATCTAAAAAGTACTTGCTAAACTTTCTATACGCCTTAGAAATCTGGTTTTGGTCTTGGGCTTTAAGGTATTTTTTTAAAACCGAAGTTTGAAATAATGCCATTGAATCGGGTTGGAAATGTTCTTGGCTATAAATTTAAAAATTTAATGTTAAAACGATAATCTTATTAAAAACTTTATCGCGTTATTTTATTTTGAAAAATGTCAACTAAAAAAAGACTTCTCGATACATTTTATTCTTCCGCTGCGCTTCAAAATAAAACACTCGAAGTGACAAGGTTGGAGTCTGAATTATTAGAAATAAATAATTGTATTGATATTTAGAACCTCTCTTAAAGTTTATGATAACTATTTACTGAAACTGTCAACTGAGAACTGTTTACTGACACTGTAAACTGTCAACTGAAAACTGCATACTGTTAACTAAAAAAACTTCTGGATATGGTCGTTGGATCTATTGTTGTAGAAGAATAAAGCTTATGAAGTATAAAAATTTGCGCACAAAAATATAAGCCCGATTATTGAGCTTATATTTCTATGAGCAAATTTTCATTAATAATTGTAAGAGGTAAGTAAGGAGTTGATTTAAGAATCAACAGTCTTGCATTCTAGTGCTTTCATTAATAAAGTTTCAACCATATTGTTAAACGTTCTATTCTCTTCGATAGCAAGTTGTTCAATATTTTCACAAATTTCAGTTTTTAGTCTAATTGATCTCTGACGAGATTTCATCTCTTTCTTCATTGATTTGTTTTAGTGGGGTTATTAATAAGGATAATATAGTAGTTAATATTTGTTACTTAAACGATTTTTTAGATAATTATTAACATTAAGTGTTTATATGCTAAGTAGTTGTGATTTTAATTGAAGTGTAAGTATTTTAGATAAATTGCAATATTAAAGTATAGTTATTCATAAATGTAGTTAATATTGATAAATTTTAGTTATTATTTATTTTAAATCATAAAAATAATCGATCGCTGTTGATAACTAATGTTTGTTAATTTCAAAGATAATATGTTTAAAATCAATTTACAAAGGTCTAAGTATTACCTAAGATCGATTAATAGTTCTGATCTATCGATGATATTTAAAGGCTTGTCTCATCCCGATGTTATTAAACATTATGGGGTTAGTTTTGCATCGTTAGAAGAAACCAAAGCCCAATTGCAATGGTATAAAAATTTAGAACTGTCGGGTAGTGGTAAATGGTTTGCGATCTGCGAACTAAATACAGACCAATTTTTAGGAGCTGTTGGGTTAAACGATCTGATCGAATTACACCAAAAAGCAGAAATAGGTATTTGGCTTTTACCTGAACATTGGGGTAAAGGTATTTTGCAGGAAGTAATGCCGAAAATTGTCGCGTATGGTTTTAACGAACTTCAGCTTCATCGTATCGAAGGTTTTGTAGAAAGCGAAAATACCAAATGCCGGCGAGCGATAGCAAAAACAGGTTTTACTTACGAAGGAACGATGAAAGATTGTGAACAAAAAGACGGTAAGTGGATCAGCCTTAGTGTTTACGCCATTTTAAACCCGTAACTATTTTAATTTATAGGCTTGGCGAGCAATTAGCTTCCAGCGATTATTTTGCCATTGCCAAACCAAAAGATTACCAATTTTCACATTGCCGGGCTTACCGGAGTCATTGGTTTTAGCTTCTAGAATATGATGAACAATGGCTGTTTGATCGTGAAGTTTTATTTTTTGATCGCTAAAACTTAACGTTACAAAATCAGATTTTCCTGAAAGTAAGGTAGCGATAAACGTTTCTTGATCTTCATAATTGCCAGAAGAATGCCAGTAATCTAAGTCTTTAGCGGTAAGTTCTAGCAATTCCTCTTCAGTAGGTTCAATTAACACCTTTCTAAATTCTTCTACGGTCTGTTCTAACTGCTGTTGGGTTTGTGCTTGCGTAAGCGTAAAAGCTGCAATGAAGAAGCATCCTAAAAGTGAAATAATCGTTCTCATAAGTTAATTGTTTAGTTAAAGATAGTGATCTCGAATGTTGATCGCAAGTTCAGGATAATCACTAATAATTCCGTCAACACCAAACTCCATCATTTGCTGAAGATCTTTTGTGGTATTTACCGTCCACGGAATTACTTTTATCTTTTGCTGCTGTAATTTTTTTACTTTTTGTGAAGAAACTAAAGTGAAATGCGGACTATAAATGGAAGGTGTAAAACTCAGCTTTTTCAGGTTAGCTGTTGCTTCGCCATCTTCTACTAAATAAGCAAGCGTGAAAGAAGGATGTTGTTGATGAATTTCTTCTAAAATTTGAATGTCGAACGATTGTAAGATCACTCGATTTTCAATTTGATGATCTTTTAAAACCTGAGCCACTAAATGAACAAATTCTTCAGGTTCAGGCTGAAAAATACCATAATCTTCTACTTCAGATTTTAGTTCGATATTGTATTTTACCGAAGAGAGTTGGTGCTTTTCGATGAAATTTTCAACTGCGCTAATCACTTCTGAAAGCAAAGGTTTGTAGGTTTTTATTTTTTGTTGCTGAAGAAATTTAGGATTTATTTTCGAGCCGCCATCAAACTGCTTAATAACTTCATAATCCATTTGATAAAGGTTGAAGTTTTTTTCTTCATTTTTCAAGATACTTTTTCCGTTGGGTTGAAGCATATAAAGTGAAGCCATAAAAGGCTCGTGCGAAACCACAACTTGCTTGTCTTTAGAAATAACCACATCCATTTCTAATACGTCGACACCTTTTTGCAAGGCACTTAAAAACGCGGGAATACTATTTTCAGGAAAATGCCCACGATCGCCACGATGACCGTGAATTTCAACTTTTTTCAAGATTTATAAAATGAAATTTTAGTTTCTTAACGTAGAAACCATTACTGCGCTCATCACTCCGGCGCCAACACCGGTAGAAATTGCCTCTAAGGTTTCTGTTTTATTTTTTAACCATTTGCCTTTTTGAAAAAGTAACCACACTTCAAATAATTCTTTGGCTTCTTCAGATAATTCAAGTTGGTTTACTTCAGTAATTTCTATCGCGTTCGGAAATAACTTTTTTGTTTTGCGAATGGTAAATAAAACCTCGCCGCTATTTTTATCGATTACTTTAGCTTTTTTGAGTGACATAAATTTTCCTCTAAAAGCAAATTCATTTCCTTCTAGCTCTAATTTTCTTCCTCGAAAGCTAATTAATTCTTCGCCGTCTTCAGAAATTTTGTTGTCTTCAATTTCGTAATCTTCGTAGATAAACGAATCGTCTTTATAGTAATATTCAGCTTTTACTTCTTTTAATTCATCAAAAAACACAACGCCGTTTTTCACCACGGTGTAGTCTTCTTCACTTTGAGCAATGCTAAAAAATCCTGTAAAAAGTATTGCAAGTAGAGTAATTTGTTGTTTCATAAACTTTGGATTTTTTAATTACTGTTAAATATATAAAAAATATAGATTTACTCAACTTTAGAAGCTGAAGAAATATGAATTTAACATACTCAATAAATGTTCAATTTGAATATGAACTTGAAATACTTCAGCAATAATTCATCTATAAAATATTGATTTAATGCTGAATGAAGACTACCGAAAAACCTTGTGATATTAAAAAACCATTCAAGTAAAGTTTGCTTGAATGGCTTTTATTATTTTTTATGAATTGAAAATTATTTGGAAGTATCTTTTTTAACGATTTCTGTTTTAATGATCTCTTGGGTAATTTTCTTTTGATCCTGTTTAAGGTTGCTTATTAAAAGCTCGACGGCTTTTTCTCCTACTTTTTCAGGATATTGATTAATGTAAGAAACCCTTGGGAATTGTAATTCGTTTTGTTTTTTGTTTACGTAACCAATTAACGAGATCTCATCGATAAACTTTAATTTATTTCGAGAAATACTTGCGCTAGCAATCGAGGTCGACTCAATATCGGCTCCTAAAATGGCATCGATATTCGGTTGAGAATCGTCGGTGATTCTCGCTTCAATTTTTTTACGAAGTTCGTCTAGATCGTGTTCTTCGATAGTTTCACCGGTAACAGAAGTATTGTTTTCTATAAATCCGGTAAAAGTTCTTCTTCGGGTTTTACCCACCGAAAGCCAACCGATCGATGAAACAAATAAAATGTTTTTAGCATCGGTGCTTTGAAAATGATCGCAAGCCTTTAAAATACTTTGGTCGTCATCTACAGAAACAGAGTTAAAATTCAACTCTTTGTGTAATCTGTCGAAAGTGACGATAGGTGTAGTTTCGGCAATATTTTTAAAATGCTCGAATTGTCGTTCGACAAAAGTTTCTTCAGAAGGGCAAACAATAATACCTTCTACCATTCCATTTGATAGAATATTGAGGCTTTCTCGTTCTTCTTTTAATTTTTCACCGGTAAAGAAAGTTATAATTCGGTAACCATTTTTCTTAGCGTGAACTTCAATATTTTTTAATACTTCAGCTAAAAAGGAGTTTTGTATATCGGGTATAATTACTCCTATATTAAAAGTAGACTGGTTTTTTAAACTTACGGCAATGTGGTTAGGTACGTAACCGTAAAACTTAGCCAGTTCTTTTACTTTCTTTTTGGTTTTTTCACTTATCTCGGGGCTATCATTCATTGCTTTAGATACGGTTGATACAGAGACCATTAAGATTTTAGCAATTTCTTTGATTGTGATTTTCTTTTTCATAGCAAATAAATGTTTCAATAAGAGATAATGAACGTCAAAAATACTAAAAATACACGTTCTTTAAACTTTTTAAAGCAGATCTGCAGAAAAACTAAAGTTTTTATAAACTTTTGAGCAGCTTTAAGGCATTGGTTAACTTCAGGTTTCTTAAAATTATTTCAATGAAAAATATCACCATTGTTGGCGGTGGCGCTTGTGGTTCTGCTGTGTTTATCGAACTGGTAATTCAAATTTTAGCAGAAGAACTTCAGGAAAAAGTAAGATTAACTTTAATAGAAAAAGATAAAAAAATAGGCTATGGCTTGGCCTTTGGTACGCAGCAAAAAAGTCATTTACTCAATACGCAAGCCGATCTCATGGGCATTTTTGGAGAAGAGCCCGAACATTTTGTGACTTGGTTAAAAGAGAAGCGAAAGAATTTTGAGACTTATAGAACATCATCAGAAGCAGAAGAAACCTATACCAGTCGTTTACTTTATGGCGATTATGTAGCTGAACAATTTTCAGTTTTTAAAGAAAAAGCAGTACAAGGCGGTATTCAAGTGAATTTTTTAGAGGGTGAAGTCGTTAATGTTGAAAAAAATAAAACTGAAGCTTTTACACTTAGTTTCGCCAACCAAGAACAGATTACTTCAGATTATGTAGTGTTAGCCTTAGGAACACCAAAACCCAATACGTTTAAAGATTGTGAACAATATAAAGAGTTTATCAACTTCCCCTGGCCGGTAGAAAATTTAAAGCAAAAAATAAGTCCTGAAGATACGGTCGGCGTTTTAGGAACCAGTTTAAGCGCGATCGACACGGTTCTTACACTTATCGACCAAAACCATAAAGGGAAAATAAAATTAATCTCTCCTGAAGGTTTATTGCCGCGCGTCCAACCTTTGCAAAACAATGAGATCGACAGGAAATTTATTACGCTTTCAAACATTCATCAACTTAAAAGAGATGAAACTAGAAAGCCTAAAGTAAAAGAGCTTTTTAAACTTTTTATGCAAGAAGTAGAAGCTCTAGAAGGTTTCAGCTTAGATTGGAATGCGTTAAAACGTGACGATCGTAGTGCAGAAGAGTTTTTAGAGATCGATATTTATGCTGCTGAAAATAACGGAGATTCACTATTAAATTTAGCCTATGCTTTGCGTCACGATGCTTCAACCATTTGGAGTTGGCTTTCAACAGAACAAAAAAAGCATTTTGGAGATTGGATCGGGAAGTATTGGCAAATTAACCGTCACGCAATGCCTCTACATAATGCGTATAAACTGAAAAAGTTGATGGAAAACAATCAACTAGAAGTAATAGGCGGTTACCAAGAAGCCAATTATATTGAAAATAACGGTTTTGAAATTAAGCTTGAAAAGGCTGAAAGTTTTAAAGTTGATAAATTAGTAAATGCTACAGGAACGCCTTCAAGTGTAGAAAGTATGGAGAATGCGTTAATTCAGAATTTATTAAAAAGCCAAACGATTATTCCGCACGAGATTGGAGGTATTTATATTGATGAGCGAACAATGCGTGTCGTGACTCCTAAACAAGATCTGCCGCTTTACGCTTTAGGCCATATTAATAACGGAATGTTGCTCGATGTAAATTCAGTTTGGTTCAACGTAAAAACTTCGATGATCGCCGCAAAAGATATTCTATTTAAAATACAGATGAATGAACGTCTTTCTTGATTTATATAAAACCTTAATTCCTTATTTATTATGTATTCCTATTGGATATGTGTTAGCTAGAAAAAATATCATTCCGAAGAATATTGTATCTAAACCATTGCTGTATTTTTTTATGCCGGTTTTGGTGATCAATCACGTGTTAGAAGCTTCGGTTGAAAATTTAACCATTTTACCGATTATCTCTTTTGCCCTTTCGGTAGCGATGATTTTGCCCGCTACCATCGTACATAAAACTTTTGGTAAAGGCGAAAGTAGAAGTTTATTAAAAAGCGGATTTTCTTTTTTTAATGTAGCCTTTTTTGGGATTCCTGTGGTTAATGCACTTTTTGGGAAAGAAGCGATCACCACGCTTATTTGTATTTATATTGGTTCTGCGTTGTACGGAAATATAATAGGTTATTTTCAAGTAGCGCGAACTCGCTTCAGTAGAAAACATTCGATAAAAGAGATTTTTAAAGTTCCTTTTATTTATGTTTTTATACTCGCAGTAATTTTAAAAATATTTGGTTTTGAAACGCCAAGCGCAGTAGAACCGGTCGTCGATGTTTTTAGCGTGATTGTTTCGGTAGCAGGAATGTTAATTATCGGGATAAATATTGAGCAGGTAGATTTTAAAGCGCTTAAGTGGAGTTACTATTTAAAACTTTTAGGAGTTCGAGTGATCGCTTCAGTAGTAATTATGGCGGCTTTAATTGGGCTTGAATATGCGTTTGTAAACGGTTTAAATACAGAAGAAACTCACGTATTAATTCTTTTAGCTTTATTCCCGATTGCAGCAAATCTTACGGTTTTCGCTTCCTTTTTAAAATCGAATGAAAAGCAATCGGCACTACTTGTTTTACTGTCGATGTTGATCTCGTTAATTCTGGTTCCGTTGGCTGCAATGTTTTTTCAATAAAAAAAGCCGAATTAAAAAAAATCGGCTTCATAGATTGGTTGAAGTAAGGCTTAGTGAACGTCGTCGTCTTCGTGCACTTCTTCGTGAATTTCTTCTTCAGCTTCTTCCTCTGCATTTTCAGCAGCGTCTTCTACATTATCGGCTCCTCTTTCGATGGCATCGCCGGTTTTTTCAGCTCCTTCTTCGATAGCGTCACCGGTTTCTTCAACACCTTCTTCAATAGCGTTTCCTGTTTCTTCTGCAGCGTTTTCTACATCTTCACCAATAGCTTCAGCAGCTTCTTCGGTTTTTTCTTGAGTAGTTTCTCTACAAGAAGTAGTGGCTAAAAGAATTGATAATGCAGAAAATGCAATGAATAATTTTTTCATAATAATTAGCTTTAAAAAATTGTTATGTGTAAAATTAATACATTTAAGGTCAAGTATAAAAGCCTATGAGATTTCTTTATATATATTTTTTCTTTCTTTTAACATATTCTTCATATTCTCAGGAGTTACCACCGATCTTAAATTTTTCAACAAAAGATTATTTGGCAGGAAATCAAAACTGGATGATCGCTCAAGATGAAGAAGAAGATATTTATGCTGCAAATAATGCCGGTTTGTTAAGATTTGATGGAGAGCGTTGGCAGCTCCACCAGTTACCAGAAGGTTCTTTTATACGTTCTATTGCTGTAGCCGACGATAAGATTTTCTCTGGAGCTTATATGGATTTTGGGTATTGGCAAAAAGATGAAACCGGAAAGCTAAATTATACTAGTCTTAAAGAATTGGTCGACACGCCGTTTATCGATGGCGAACAGTTTTGGCATATCGAAGCAGTGAATAATTATGTGGTATTTCAGAGTTTAAGTCGGTTATATAGTTACAATATAAAAACCAATAAAGTGGTGTTGTTGCCCACAACCAATACGATCACAAATCTTTTTAAGCTGAATAATAAAATTTATTACCAAGTTGCCGATGAAGGTTTGTATGTTATAGAAAACGGGCAGGATCACGTTTACATTTCTAATGCCGAACTCAACAACCAAATCGTCGTTGGTTTTTTTGAATATAAAAATAGTCGCTACCTCATTACGCGTACTAATCAAATCTATAGAATTGAAGGTGAAAAGTTAAAAGAGTATCATTTTGAAAACTTAGATTTAGCTTCTGATGAATCTATTTTTGTTGCTGAATTAACGACCAATTCAACCTTAGCTTTAGGAACAATTGGTAATGGTTTAAAATTATATGATCTTGATGATAAAACCTTAACGCATTTTAGACAACCCAGCATATTAAATAATACGGTTTTGTCTTTATTTACAGATAGCCACGGAAATCTTTGGAGCGGTTTAGATAACGGGATTAGTTTGGTTAATTTAAATAGTTCGGTTAAAATTTTTAGCGATACGTTTGGCGAAATAGGAACCGTTTATTGCAGTTTTCGCGATAACAATATTCTTTATTTAGGGACTAATCAGGGTTTGTATGCTAAAACAATTGCGAGTCAAGAAGATTTTAAACTGATCCCGAAAACTAGCGGACAAGTTTGGAGCATACAGAAAATTAATAATCATCTTTTGGTAGGGCACGATAAAGGAACTTTTTTAATTGAAAAATTTCAAGCTCAACCTATTTTCGAACAAACCGGAACTTGGGAAGTGAAAGCCTACAAAAACGGACTCCTACAAGGTCATTACAACGGGATGTCTTATGCTGAAATTGATAACGGAGAAATTCAGCAATTTCAGCGTTTTACTAATTACGATCTCTCTTCACGTAATTTAGTTATCGATAGTTTAGAGAATCAGGTTTGGGTGGGGCACGATCACAAAGGGATTTATAAGTTGAATGTTGATGAATCTGCCAAAACGATCGAGGTGGTAGATAATTACAGTTTGCCCACGCAAGAAGGTACCGGTTTGAGCGTATTTAAATTTTATAATGAATTATATGTGTCGACTGCAAAATTAATCTACCAATATAATTCTTCTATTAATTCGTTCGAAAAAGCAGAACGGTTCAATTCACTTTTCAAAGGGCATCAACGTATTACCGGTGTTTCAAAAGTGATAGATGGTAATACCTGGTGGAGTTTTGGGCAAGAAAATATCTTTCAGATCGCCAAGGATGCTTTACAAGACGACTATGTGCTCAACACGATCACGATCCCTAATAGTTTAAGAGGGATTGCAACCAGTTTCGAAAATATTTCAGCAATAGATAATAACAAGTTTCTAATAGGTTCAAACTTGGGTTATATCACCTTTCAGCTTCCGTTTAGATCTCCGGAAGTTTCCGAGTTAAAAATCAATAATATCGCCATCGCTAATAAAGGAGAAAATTATAGTAGCCTAGCGATCAATGCTAATGATATAGAAATACCCTTCAAAGATAATTTTATTCGTTTTTCTTATACCATTCCGCATTACAACTTATTGAGTGATGTAGAATATAGTACGATGTTAGTAGGTTATGACGATCATTGGTCTAACTGGAATACGACAGGGAAAACCAGTTTTAAAAATTTGCCTTATGGATCTTATATTTTTAAAGTGAAAGGTAATCTTAATGGCAAAGAAACCGCTGTTGAAGAATACCGATTCACCATAGCAAAACCTTGGTATGTATCGACACTCGCCATAATTATTTACGCAATCATCTTTCTGTTAATTATTTACCTTACCAATCGATTTTATAATAATTACTACAAAAAAGAGCAAAATAAGATCATTGCTGAAAATAAGAAGCAATTAGAATTACAAGAGATCACGGCGCAACGAGAAATTGTGACCTTAAAAAATCAACAATTAGAAACTGAAGTTGCTTCTAAAAACCGAGAATTGGCTGCTTCAACGATGAATATTATTCGTAAAAATGAATTTCTTTCAGAATTAAAGCAAAAACTGAATAAAGCAAATACAAATGAAGATGTTGAAGAAGTGATTTCGATCATCAATAAAAATATTGCTGAAAAAGATAACTGGAAATTATTCAAAGAAGCATTCGATAATGCCGATAAAGACTTTTTACAGTCGGTAAAAGAAAAACACCCCAACTTAACATCTAACGATTTAAAACTATGTGCTTATTTAAGGTTGAATTTAAGTTCAAAAGAAATTGCACCAATGCTCAATATCTCAGTTAGAAGCGTTGAGATAAAACGATATCGTTTGCGTAAAAAAATGGATTTAGCGCATGAAGAAGGCTTAGTAGAATATATTTTAACTTTCTAAGTACTCAACAAATTCAAAAAACACCTCAACATTACCACAACATTTATATAAAATGTTTAAAATCAATCCGTTTCTTTTAGACTAAATCGCTTTGCGAAATCCTTACTTTAAAGGCTTCAAAATTGTTTTATCTTAAAAAATAGGGATGAATTTTTAAGATGTATATTTTTTGTTGAGGTAGATTTTATTTGGAGTTAACACTTTATTAATACATTGCTTTCAAATCAAATCATCAACAAATGAATAAAAATCTATTATTAATTTTAATGTTTTTGGCTCCATTTGTGTCGATTGCTCAAACGTTTTCGGTTTCGGGAACTGTTGTTGAAGCAGAGACAGAAATGCCGATGCCGGGAGTAAATGTTTTGGTCAAAAATTCGACTAAAGGTGTAGTTACCGATTTTGATGGTAATTACACGTTAGACAACCTAGAAGAAGGCGATATAATTGTTTTCTCTTATATAGGTTTCGAAACCCAAGAAGTACCATTTACAAATCAGTCAACTATTAATGTTTCGTTACAGCCAGATTCGCAAGCTTTAGATGAAATTGTTTTGGTAGGTTACGGTCAACAAGTAAAGAAGCAAGTGACTGGTTCTGTTTCTACTGTAGGTGATGAGACCATCGATAATTTAGAGCCTACCAATGCTGCGCAAGCTTTGCAAGGAACAACCTCTGGTGTAAATGTGGCTATGAATGGCGGTGCACCGGGATCGAATGCTAATATTCGTATTCGTGGAGTTTCGACCAACGGTCAAAGTAAACCATTAATTATTTTAGATGGTTTTCAATATGAAGGAGGTCTAAATTCGATCAACCCGGCAGATATTGAGAGTTTTACCGTTTTAAAAGATGCTCAAGCTGCAATTTACGGAACCATTGGTGCGAACGGAGTAATTTTGATCACAACCAAAAAAGGTAGAAAAAATCAAAAAGTTCGTGTGGAATATGAAGGTTATACCGGGATACAACAAACTACTCGAAAATTACCTTTACTTAATGCTAAAGAGTATGCACTTTATTTAAATGAAGCTTATGCGAATGCAGGTCAAGATGTTCCTTTTACTAATGTAAACGATTTAGGTACAGAAACAGATTGGCAAGATGAAGTTTTTGATCAGGCGATGATGAGAAGTCATAACCTTTCTTTTCGTGGAGGAGAAGAAAATGTAAGTTATAGTTTAAGTGCTAGTAATTTATATCAAGAAGGTATTGTATCGCCAAGTAAATCTAATTTTGAACGTAGTACTGCAAAACTTTCACTAGATGTAGATTTGTCTGAAAAAATAAATGTTTCTACTAAACTTTTCTATAGTAGTGTAGATGTAAAAGATATTAATTCTTTTGCGCTAGGTTCAGTTCTTTTCAATGCTAATAATATTGCGCCAATCATCGATCCAAGTCAAGATAATTTAGACGGAACGATCGATTTAGGTAACGAGGTGGTGAATCCGCTAACGCAAACTAGAAATACTTACAATAGTAGTTTAATAGATCGATTAAGTGGTACGGTACAGGCAAGTATCGATTATGCAAAAAATCTTAATTTACAAGGACGTATAGGTTTTAACAGTACAAACACAAGACATCGTGATTTTACACCAGAATTTAATTATGGTGCCGGTAAAATTTATACGACGCCAACAAGTTCTGTTACCTTAGGTAAAATTAACGATTACGATTATACGTTCGATTTATTCAATACATATGAAAATACTTTTGGTGAAAATCATGATGTAACCTTTTTATTAGGAGCCACTGTTTATCAAACTAAAGGTGAAGGACTTTATGGGAGTAGAAATGATGTTAATGCTAATAGTTGGGATTTTGCAGACCTAAGTTCTGCTACCGGTGTAGGAGAAGATCAAACCAATAGTTCTTATTCATATGTTGTAAGAAGATTGTCATACTTCGGTAGGTTACAGTATAGCTTTAAAGATAAGTTTCTATTCTCGGCGATGTTAAGAAGGGATGCATCTACTCAATTCGGTCCTAGCAATAGAGTAGGGTATTTCCCATCTGTAACTGCTGGTTATGTACTTTCTGAAGAGGATTTTTTCGATTCAGATTTCTTCAATCTATTTAAGGTAAGAGGTAGTTATGGGGTTTTGGGTAATGATCAGTTTGGCTCTTTTCAATACCTAGCCTTGTTGAATGGTGAAGCTACTTATGTTTTAGGTCCAGATCAGTCGTTAGTTAATGGTAATGCTTTGGGAGTGCTAGCAAATCAAGATCTACAATGGGAAGAAGCTAAAAAACTAGATGTAGGGGTTGATATTGAATTTTTAGAAAATAAATTCTCGATCGTTGCCGATTATTTTCATAACAGAAGAGATAACCTGTTAATTCCAGATATTGGAGTTTCTGGTATTTATGGTACGGGAGCTCCGGGAGCAGGAAGTCCTACGATAAATGCAGGAGAAGTAGTAAATAAAGGATGGGAATTTGCGTTGAATTTTAATGAAAAAGTTTCTGAAGATTTTTCTCTCTCTGCCAACTACAATATAAGCTTTTTAGATAATGAAGTGACTGAAGTACAGAATGGTTTAGGCTACTTAGAAGGTGGTGGTTTTGGCGTAGGTCAACCGGCTCCTTCAAGAATGGAAGTTGGCTTCCCAATGGGGTATTTTTACGGTTATCAAACCAACGGAATTTTTCAAACTCAAGAAGAAGTAAATGCGCATCCATCTCAAGGAGCTCTTGGTGCAGAAGCACAACCGGGAGATATTCGCTTTGTTGATATTAACGGAGATGGAGTGATCGATGAAAACGATAGAACCAACTTAGGAGATCCTATTCCTGAGGTTACTATGGGATTCAACTTACAAGTTAATTATAAGAATTTTGATTTGTCAGCTTATTCATTTGCAAGTTTAGGGCAAGAGATCGTGAGAAATTACGAGAGAAATCAACCTAATGTAAACAGAATGCGTTACCGATTAGATCGTTGGACGGGTCCGGGAACCAGTAACAGCGTACCAAGAGCAACTGTAGCTTCAACTTCTAACAACGCGTTTTCAGACTTTTTTGTCGAAGATGGTTCTTTCTTAAGAATTCAGGCAGTGACTTTAGGTTATACTATTCCGAAGGAAGTAACAGAAAAAATTTACTTAGATAAATTTAGAGTTTACGGTAAAGTAGATAACATATACACATTTACAAAATATATGGGTTACGATCCTACTGCTTCAACAGGAGATCCAATTGGTCAAGGGATCGATTACGGTTTTTATCCGTTGCCAAGAACATTTTCTATTGGTATAAACCTTCAATTCTAAAAAAAAATAATGATGAGAAAATTAAATAATAAAATTGTAGCATTCGTTGTGGCAACACTAGCTTTAGTGAGTTGTTCAGACGATTTTACAGAAGTAAATCCTCCTTACGGGATTAATTCAGAATCATATTTTGCTGCAGAAGATGATTATTACAATGCATTAATTGGTGCTTACGATGTTTTACAATCGACTTACGTTAATGTGATTTTAGGTGAAATAGCCTCAGATAACGCAAATGCAGGTGGTGAAAGCGCAAATGATGTTGTGGGTTGGCAACAAGTAGACCGTATGCAGCATACGCCAATAAATGATAATTTAGACGATATCTGGGATTGGAACTTTGCGGGTGTACAAAGAGCAGCATTTATCATTCAAAATGAAGATAAAATCGATTTTGATGGGAAAGCGCAAATTATTGCCGAAGCTCGATTCTTAAGAGCCTATTTTAATTTTGAATTATTAAAATGGTTTGGTCCAATACCAATTAAACCAGAGGGACAATTTGTGTTGGGCGATGTTACCTCTTTTCCTAGATCTCCAGAAGAAGAAGTATATGCTTTTATTGAAGAAGATCTCACTATTGCGATCGAAAACTTAGCAGCAGTAGCTCCGGAAGTAGGAAGAGCCACAAAAGGTTCTGCACAAGCTTTATTAGGTAAAGTCTATTTATATGAAGAAAATTTTGCCGGTGCCGCAGCGCAATTACAAGAAGTAATTAACTCTGGTCAATATCATTTATATGGTACAGAAGCAGACGAGAACTATGAAAATCTGTTTGAATATATGGCAGAAAACGGACCAGAATCTGTTTTTGAAATTCAATATACCGGAGCAGAAGGAGCAGGTTTCGAATGTTTACAATGTAGTGAAGGTAATGTGATGGTTGGTTTTAGTGGAATAAGAGGTTATAGTGGTCCGGTTTTCGAATCAGGTTACGGTTTCAATTTACCAACAGAAGAAGCTTTGAATTCTTTTGAAAGTGGAGATGCAAGACAAGAAGTGACAGTTCTCGATATCGAAGCTTGGGCAAGTGCTAATAGCGAGGTAACCTATAATATCGGGAATCAAGACCCAAATACTGGCCATACAGGTTATTATAACAGAAAATATTTACCAAGGCAGAGTGAAAATCTAGGAGATGCAAACCTTACGCAGCCTAATAACTATCGAGCTATTCGTTATGCAGATGTATTATTAATGGCTGCAGAAGCAATGGTGAGAGGTAATTTAGATGAAGGTCAAGCACGTAATTACCTAAATATGGTAAGAAATCGCGCCGGTTTAGATAACGTAGATTCTAGTGGAAACGCTTTATTAGAAGATATCTATGCAGATAGAAGATCAGAAATGATGGGTGAAGGTCACCGTTTCTTCGATTTAGTTCGTACAGGTCGTGCCGCAGAAAACATTGATGGGTTTACAGCAGGTAAACACGAAGTTTTCCCTATTCCTTTAGAAGAGATGCAATTTGCCAATGGAAATTGGGAGCAAAATTCAGGATACTAAAAATATGAATATGAAAAATAAAATTCAATACCTATTATTCAGTTTGTTGTTTATTGCAATAGCAGGCTGTTCAGACGATGATGGTTTAGATACAGTAACCAGTAGTGAGCCTACCAATATTTCGGTCGATTTTAATATTGAGCAAGATAATTCAGGAGAAGTTACGCTGTATCCGAGTGCAGAAAACGCCAATTCATTTGTGATCAATTATGGTGATGGCAGTGAAATTTCAGAAGAAATAGCGACGGGAGATAATGTGATGCATACCTATGAAGAAGGTACCTATCAAGTAGAAGTTACAGCAATGAATTTAGCGGGAGAAACGGCTAGCATTACACAAACTTTAGAGGTTTCTTTTAGAGCTCCTGAAAATTTAGACGTTACCATTACCAAAGATGCAAGTAATCCTTTTATCGTAAACGTAACTGCTAGTGCAGATTATGCTGCAGCTTTCGAAGTTTATTTTGGTGATGTTACCGATGAAGACCCAACAATGATGATGATAGGTGAAACCTTAACACACGAATATGCAAATATTGGAAGTTATACAATTACAGTAATAGCATTGAGTGGTGGTGAAGAAACTACAACCTACACAGAAGTCGTAGAAATTGTAGACCCTTTATTATTACCGGTAACATTTGAATCTCAAACCGTAGCTTACACATTTTACAATTTTGGAGGTGGTGAAGGCGCAGGAGTTCCAACGGTTGCAAACCCAGCTTCAGATGCGGTAAATGATAGTCAAAATGTAGGAGCTTATACAAAAGTAGCAGGTGCTGAAACTTGGGCTGGTACGGTAACGACCTTAAATGAGCCGATCGATTTTACATCGACAACCACAATGGCGATCGATGTATATTCTCCGGCAGCGGGTGTTCCGGTTCTTTTCAAAATTGAAGATACTGACGATGCAGAAAATAATTTCGTAGAAGTTCAAGCTACAACAACTGTAGCAAATCAATGGGAAACTTTAGTGTTCGATTTTTCTGTGATCGATGCAAGTTTAACTTACGAAAACTTAGTTTTATTCTTCAATTATGAAATTGCTGGAACAGGTGAGACCTATTATTTCGATAATATTAGAATGTACAATCCTGTGTTCTTAGAATTACCGATTACTTTCGATGATCCTGCGGTTAATTATACATTTACCACATTTAATGGAGCAAGTTATAATGTAATTCAAAATCCAGATTTAAGCGGAAGCAATACCGATCAAAATTTAGTGGGAGAAATTGTGAATGCTGGAGTAAACTGGGAAGGTGGTTCTTTTAATTTAGGAGTTCCGGTAGATTTTAGTTCAAGTGATAAAACCATAACTATGGACTTTTGGGCAAATATTCCGGTTTCCATCTTATTGAAATTTGAAGGAGGCGTTAACGGTGAACGTGAAAATGAAGTAACAGTGAACCATACCGGTTCTGGTTGGGAAGAAATTAGCTTCGATTTTGCCAACGATGCCGTTAAAAGTTATATTAATGGTAATCAAGGTGTAGGAGATCCTTTTGTGCCAACAGGTCAATATTCTACGATGACAATTTTTGTAGATGGCGCAGGTACAACCGCTGGTTCTTTTTATGTGGATAATATTTCAAAAGAAGGAGCAGGAGCATCAAATCAGCCAACATCTGGAGCTCCAGATCCTCAATTACCGGCATCAGATGTGATCTCTATGTTCTCAGATGTTTATAACGATGTTCCGGTTGCTACTTGGGCAGCAAGTTGGTCAGATGCTACTTATGCAGAAGTATCAATTGCAGGTAATCCAACAAAAAAATATTCAGCATTAGATTATGTAGGTATAGAAACACCTTCGCCTTATTTAGATGCGAGTTCAATGACGCATTTTCATACAGATGTCTGGACGGCAGATGCTACTCAAATTAGAATTAAATTAGTAGATTTTGGTGCCGATGGTGCATATGGTGGTGGTGATGATGTTGAACACGAAGTGGCCATAGATAATTTTAATCAAGGTGAATGGATTCAATTAGATATTCCGTTATCAGATTTTACAAATCTTACGACTACTGGGCACATCGGTCAGTTAATTTATTCTGGTAATCCAACTGGTGCTCATACGATATATGTAGATAACATATATTTTCATAATTAATTAAAACTCAATAGAGATGAAAAATATATATAAACTAAGTTTTTTAATGTTGTTTTCGCTGGCTGCGTTATATAGCTGTCAAGAAGACGATCAAGAATTTGGTGAGGTGGTTGCCCCAACAAATTTAACCTTAGATGCAACTGTTTTAAATACATCTGCGGAGTTTCCTAATGGTGATGGTGGTGGTTTGGTAAGCTTTACGGCAAGTGCAGACGATGTGATCACTTTTGAATATCGTTTTGATGATGGTACTTCTTCAACAATAACGAGCGGAGAGATTACGCATCCATTTACAAGAACAGGAACGAACACCTATAATGTAACGGTAATTGCAAAAGGAACTGGCGGAGCTAGTTCTAGTACAACAAAAGAAGTGACTGTGTTTACTTCTTTCGACGATCCTGTTTCTAAAATGGGATTAACAGGAGCAAATCAAGCTTACCTAGATGGTACAGAAGGACCTTATGCGGGAGTAGAAGGAGATTCAATTCCAACAAAAGTTTGGAGAATTGCAGATGCGATGCCGGGACACTTATCTTTAGGTCCGGCAGAAAGTACCGAGCCTATTTGGTATTCTGCAGCTCCTTTTGAAAAAGAAGGTGGTTGTTTTTATGATGACAGAATTAGTTTTGCACTTAATCTAGATGGTGATATTATTTTTGAACACGATAATAACGGTCAAACATTTTTTAATACCAATTATTTAAATGTTGGAGGAGGTACAAATGGAACTGGCGATGAGTGTTTTGATTTTGATACCTCTGGAGAAAAGTCGGTAAGTCTTGCAGCTGCAAATTCAATTTTCCCGGAAGATGCTACAACAGGAACTCAAATGATTATTTCAGATGGCGGTTTTATGAGCTACTACTTAGGAACAAATAACGGCTATGAAATTTTAGAAATTACTGATGATTATTTGTACATAAGAACCATTTCTGGAGCAAATCCTGCTGAAGCTTGGTATTTAAAACTTACTGCGGAAGGTGATAGCCCTTTTGAAACAGAATTTCCGGGAGATTCAGAAGAAGAAGCGGCTTGGTCTCAAGAATTTGAAGGTTCTTCTTTAGATACCAGTATTTGGAATTACGAAATTGGGAATGGTGATAATGGTTGGGGTAATGGTGAAGCTCAATATTACACCGATCAAAATACAGAAGTAAGTAACGGGACTTTAAAAATTAATGCGATTGCAGAACCGACTAATGGTTACAATTATTCTTCTGCAAGAATAACAACGCAAGATAATTTTGAATTTCAATATGGTAGAATTGAAGTGAGAGCTAAACTTCCATCAGCTGGTGGGACTTGGCCGGCAATCTGGATGTTAGGTTCGACTTTTGATACTGAAGGATGGCCAAACTGTGGTGAAATCGATATTATGGAACACGTAGGTAATGAGTTAGGAGAAGTTTTAGGAACTTTACATTTCCCGGGTAATTCTGGAGGTGATGCGGTTTCTCAAGGAACCAACGTAGAAAATGTGGCGACAGAATTTCATAAATATACGATGGAGTGGACCGAAGATCACATTGTTTTCCTAGTTGATGGAGAGGTTTACCATGAGTTTACCAATATGGCAGGAACACCATTTGTAGATCACGAATTTTTCTTGATCCTGAATGTAGCGATGGGCGGAACTTTAGGAGGAACTATCGATCCGGCGTTTACACAAGATACAATGGAAATTGATTACGTTCGAGTATATCAATAATAATAGGTTTGTTTTCATATTTTAAATAGCAGAAAAAGGCAGGAGTTGAGTTAAGCCTGCCTTTTTCATTTTTATTCAACAAAGAGATGAAAAAAAATATCATTCTTTTCGTCGTGGGGGTTGCTTTGTCTTTAAATGCCTGTAAAGTCTCAAGTCAATCCAAAAAAACACCACAACAAGAAAAAAATATCGAACAAAAAGTAGATTCTGTATTGGCGCTAATGACACTTGAAGAAAAAGTTGGGCAAATGGTACAGTACAACGGGAGTTGGGATGTTACCGGTCCCGCTACAGGAACTACGAACGAGAAAAAACTTCAGCGTTTAAAAAATGGTTTGGTAGGATCGATGCTTAACGTAGTTTCAGTGGAATCTACAAGAGAAGCACAGCGCTTAACGATGGAGAATTCAAGACTAAAAATTCCTTTAATTTTCGGTTACGATGTAATTCACGGTTATAAAACCATGTTTCCGGTTCCGTTGGGAGAAACTGCCAGTTGGGATATGATTTTAGCTGAAAAAACTGCCGCCGCAGCAGCACGCGAAACTGCTGCTTCAGGTGTGCATTGGACGTTTGCACCGATGATGGATATTTCTCGTGATGCTCGTTGGGGTAGAATTATGGAAGGCGCGGGTGAAGACCCATTTTTAAATGCTGAAATTGCAGTTGCCAGAGTAAAAGGTTTTCAAGGTTCAGACCTAGCAAGTGAAAAAACTATTGCAGCTTGTGCTAAGCATTTTGCTGGTTATGGTTTTGCGGAAGCCGGGAGAGATTACAACACGGTAAATATTGGTGTGCACGAATTGCATAACACGATTTTACCACCTTTTAAAGCCGCAGCGAAAGCCGGAGTAGCCACGTTTATGAACTCTTTTAACGAGATTGATGGCGTTCCTGCAACTTCAAGTAGTTATCTGCAAAGAGAATTATTAAAAGACGGTTGGGCTTGGGATGGTTTTATCGTTTCCGACTGGGGTTCAATTTCAGAAATGATTCCGCACGGGATTGCTCGCAATAAAAAAGAAGCGGCACTTTTAGCCGTAAAAGGCGGCAGCGATATGGATATGGAAGGCGGTGCTTACGAGTCTTCTTTAGAAAGTTTAGTTGAAGAAGATAAAATCTCAGAAACTTTACTCGATGATTCTGTAAGAAGAATTTTGCGCGTAAAATTTCAATTAGGACTTTTTGATGACCCTTATAAATATTGTGATGAAAGTTTTGAGGAGACCGAACTTTATTCTGAAGAAAATCAAGATTTAGCTTTAGAAGCAGCCAAAAAATCGATTGTTTTACTGAAGAATGAAAATGAAATTCTACCGATTAAAAATTCAGTAAAATCGATAGCCGTTATTGGTCCATTAGCAGATGATAAAGATTCACCTTTAGGGAATTGGCGCGCACAAGCAGAAGCAAATTCTGCAGTTTCAGTTTTAGAAGGTGTAAAAAATTATGCGCCTAAAAACGTACAAATTAATTATGCGGAAGGCGTAAAGTTAAGTACAGGCGAGCGTAGTTTTTTAAAGCCATTAAGTTTAAATCAAACCGATAAAAGCGGATTTGAGCAAGCGATCAATTTGGCAAAAACTTCAGATTTAGTTGTTTTAGTGGTTGGTGAAGATGCTTACCAAACCGGTGAAGGTAGAAGCCAAACCGATGTTGGGTTTTTAGGTTTGCAAGATGAATTAATGGCTGAAATTCAAAAAGTGAATCCTAACGTCGTGATGATTTTAATGAATGGAAGACCGATGGATTTAACGTGGAGCGATGAAAACTTTCCGGCTATTTTAGAAACTTGGTTGTTGGGTTCTCAACACGGTAATGCGGTTGCAGAAGTTTTATTTGGGAAGCACAATCCTTCAGGGAAACTTCCGGTTTCATTCCCTAGAAATGTTGGTCAGGAGCCATTGTATTACAATCAAAAAAGTACAGGACGACCAAATGCTAATGCAGAAGTTACCTATTCACATTACACAGATTCAGATCGTGATGCGTTGTTTCCGTTTGGTTTCGGCTTAAGTTATACCGATTTTGAATATGGCAAAATTCAACTTTCAAAAAATAAATTTTCAGCTTCCGAAGAAATTACAGCTTCAATAGAAGTGAAAAATACAGGAGATATGGCAGGAGAAGAAGTGGTTCAGCTTTACATTCGTGATTTGTTTGCAAGCATCACAAGACCAATTAAAGAGCTAAAAGGTTTCGAGAAAATTAGTTTGCAACCGGGCGAATCGAAAACGGTAAGTTTTACGATCGATGCAGAATTGTTGAGTTACTTCGGAGGAGATAAAAAATGGGTAACCGATCCCGGAAAATTTCAGTTGTTTATTGGCGGAAATTCTGTAGATCTTCAACAAATAGAATTTGAATATGAATAAGATGAAGAGAATAGCACTAATTGCAGTAATGGCTTGCGGAATTACCTTTTCTGCTTCAGCACAAGAAAAGCAATTAATTTGGGAAGAAAGTTTTGCCGGTGATACTCTCAATATGGAAAACTGGAGCTACGAGTTTGGAGACGGTTGTCCAAATATTTGCGGCTGGGGAAATAACGAACGCCAGATCTATCATAAAGATTATCTGGAAGTAAAAGACGGGATGTTAGTGATCACCGCCAATAAAGTTGGTGATACCTATTACAGCGGAAAAATTAATACCAAAGATAAGTTTGAGTTTAAATATGGCACGACAGAAATTAGAGCTAAAGTTCCCGGTGGTCACGGTTTATGGCCGGCAATTTGGATGTTAGGCGATAATATTAGTGAAGTAGGTTGGCCGGCTTCCGGTGAGATCGATATTATGGAGTTTGTGGGCAGAAAACCCGACACCATTTACACCTCGTTACATACTCAGGCAAGTCACGGAGAAACTATTAATTCGAAACAAACTCGTGTAGAAAATGTGACCGAAGACTTTCATACTTATAAGATCGATTGGAATGAAAATTCGATCGTGTTTTATATCGATAATAAAATGGTGTATACTTTTTCACCAAAAACTAAGAATGATGAGACTTACCCATATCGCCACAAATTCTATTTTTTATTGAATATGGCTATTGGCGGTAATTTTGGTGGTCCCGAGGTCGACGACGCTATATTTCCGCAACGGTTTTATATAGATTACATTCGAGTTTATCAATAAATTAAAAATTTAAGGCATAAAAAAACCTCTTCAATTTGAAGAGGTTTTTCGTTCTTATCGAAAAGAAGATTACATATCGTCGTTTCCTTCAACTTCGTCTTCTACTTCTTGAGCTCCTTTACTTACTGCATCTCCTGTTGCGTTAGCTGCTTTTTTTACAGCGTCACCAGTTTCGTTAGCAGCATTTTCGATAGCGTCTCCGGTATCTTCAGCAGCTTCTTCAATATCGTCCATGGCAGAATCTGCATCATCATCAAGATCGTCCATCTCGTCTTCCATATCTTCACCAGCTTCTTCCATGTCGTTTTCCATTTCGTTAGCTTCTTGTTCTACTTCTTCTTCAGCATTTTTTGTATCTCTACAAGATGTGAAAGTAGTACTAAAAGCAAACAACATTGCTAGAAATAAAATTGATTTTTTCATGATTTTTGGTTTTAAATTAATTTGTAATTTGGTTTAGTTATCGTCTCCTATTTTATCTATTTCTTCGTTAACCTCTTTAGAGACTTCTTGGTCAACCTTTTCTCCGGCACGTTCTAAAATGCCTTTTTCTTCTTTTTCTACTTCAACCTCTCTTACTTCTACTTCTCTAACAACTTCTTTAGTTTCTGCTTCTTCTCTACAGGAAGTAATTGCAAGTAATGAAATTGAGCAACTAAGTATTAAAAATAGCTTTTTCATAATTATATAAGTATGGTTAATAGATGCTAAAGTATAGATTTTAACATTTGAGTTGTAATATTGAATGATAAACTTTTATTAAAATTATATTCAACAAAATAAGGATTTAGCTGAATTAGTTGCGATTACAATAATTTTTCTTCGCTTAAATAATTGATTACTTTTTGAGTAGCTCCGGTGTTTTCTAAGATAAAATTTCTACAAATATCTCCTTTTTGAGTTCTATAGGTTTCGTTCTCAATTAGTTTATCAAGTTCTTTTTTAAATTCAACAGAATCACTTATCGCAGTTAGACCGCCTAGTTCTTGTAAAGTTTTCGCTTCGGGAAATTTTTCAAAATGATTCCCGATCATAATAGGCATCCCGAAAACTGCTGGTTCAAGAATATTGTGTAAGCCGGTATTTCCTAAGGCTCCGCCAACGTATGCAATAGACGCGTAGCTATATATTTTTGAAAGTAATCCAACATTGTCGATAATTAAAACATCGTAGGTAGAAAGGTTTTGCTCTTCAATTTCTGAATATCGAATGCATTTTTTCTGAATTTTCTGTTGAAGTGCATCAATTTTTTCAGCCTTAATTTGATGCGGAGCGATAATATATTTCGCCTCATTTTCTGCTGAATTAATATAGGCTGAAATAAAATTTTCTCCTTCTGGCCACGTACTGCCAAAAACTACCGTTAGTTTTTTTTGAGTGAATTGTTCAATGATCGGTAAACGGTTGTCTTTTTGAAGCTGAAGTTGAACCCGATCGAACCTCGTATCGCCACTTACAGAAGCATTTTCAATTTGATGTTGTTGTAAAACTTTTAGAGAAGCTTCATTCTGAACAAATAAATGCAGAAAACTTTGTAAAGCTTTGAATAAAAACCTTCCGTAGCCTTTAAAATAAATTTGCTGTTCGCGAAAAAGTCCGGAAATTAATAATGCCGGTATCTTCTTTTGCTGAAGAACTTTTAGATAATTTGGCCAAATTTCATATTTAATAAAAAACGCTATTTTGGGGTGAATTGCTTCAATAAATTTCTGTGCATTTTTAGGAGTATCGAGCGGTAAATAAAACACAAAATCAGCGATCGAGTTGTTTTTTTTAACCTCGTAACCCGAAGGCGAAAAGAAAGTCACCAGTAATTTGTAATTGGGATAACGTTCTTTAACAGCTTCCATAATTGGTAAGCCTTGTTCATATTCACCTAAGGAAGCGGCGTGAAACCAAATGACTTGGTGTTTCGATAGTTCTGTTGAAGCAATTTGCTGAAATAAACCTTTTCTTCCGCTAGTAAATTTTTTCAGTTTACCGCTAAAAAGTCCGGCAATGGGTAAACCGACTTTTTCTGTTAGCCAAATAAAAAAGTTATAAAGAAGCTTCAACGTATAATAAATTTGTGCTAAAATAAAGCTTTACTTAAAATTTGGATGCTTGTGGTAGCTTAATTTCTTATTTTTGTGAACAGAAAAAGAATACCATGAAAAAAATTCAGATGGTCGACCTTAAAGGTCAGTACCAAGAAATAAAAGAACAAGTAGATAGTTCGATTCAAAATATTATTGAAAACACCTCATTTATTAATGGTCCTGAGGTTCATCAATTTCAAAAAGACCTTGAAGAATATTTAGGAGTAAAACACGTGATTCCATGTGCCAATGGTACCGATGCTTTGCAGATCGCGATGATGGGCTTAGGCTTAAAACCGGGTGATGAGGTGATTACGGCAGATTTTACGTTTGCGGCAACTGTTGAGGTAATTGCCTTATTAAATTTAACTCCGGTATTGGTCGATGTAGATAAAGATTCGTTCAATATTAATGTTGAAGCGATCGAAGCTGCGATCACGCCAAAAACTAAAGCGATCGTTCCGGTACATTTATACGGGCAACCGGCAAATATGGAAGCGATTTTAAAAATTGCCAAAAAGCACGATCTTCTCGTGATTGAAGATAATGCGCAAGCGATCGGTGCTAATTACCATTTAAAAGATGGTTCTACAAAAAAAGCAGGAACTTTAGGTCACGTTGGAGCAACTTCATTTTTCCCTTCTAAAAACTTAGGAGCTTATGGTGATGGTGGAGCGATTTTTACGAACGATGACGATTTAGCGCATATCATTAGAGGAATTGTAAATCACGGAATGTACGAAAGATACCATCACGATGTGGTAGGTGTAAATTCTAGATTAGATAGTTTTCAGGCTGCAGTTTTAAGAGCGAAATTACCTTTGTTAGATCGTTATAATTCAGCCAGAAGAAATTCAGCAAAATTATATACACAACATTTAAGTGAGAATGAAAATGTAGTGACGCCTGCGATTCTAGGAGAAGACGATAGTCACGTTTTTCACCAATACACGATAAGAATTACTAACGGTAAACGTGATGAGTTGGCAAAGGTTTTTCAGGAAAACAATATTCCGTTTGGTATTTATTATCCAATCCCATTGCATTTACAAAAAGCTTATCAGGATGAGCGTTACGAAGAGCAAAATTTTGTGAATACCAATGAGTTGGTTAAAGAAGTAATATCGTTACCGATGCATACCGAGTTAGATGAAGAACAAATTGAATATATCACATCAATAATTAATAAAGTGGTGTAAGTTCAAAATATAAGATGATAACAAAAAAGCCTCTAGAATTATTCTAGAGGCTTTTTTGTTATTATAATTTATTGTTCTTATAGGTTTACCGAGAAGGTTGCTGCTATATTAGAAAGTGTTCTTTCATTATAAGCATTGTTAAAACTTGTTTGATATAAGCTTTGTCTAGCGTCTTGGTTTGATCGAAAATAAGAAATGTCAATTTTCATACCCCCTAAATTGTAACCTAAACCTAATGAATAAGTATTTAGGTTTCCTACTATAGATTCATCGATATAAGGAGTTTCTGTATATTGGTAACCTGTACGAACGCTCCATCTTTTAATTCTATATTCACCACCCACTTTTAAAGAAGAAGTGGAAGTAAATGAATTTTCGATGGTTGAATTTAAATTGTTGAAGTTATAATCGTCTGAAGAGTATTCAATAGCTGAATAATCTTTGTAAGTATATTCAAAGCTAATTATTCCTGTTTTACCAAAGACTAAGGCTAAACTTCCGCTAAGTTTTCCGGGAGTTCTGTAATTATATTCAGGATAAACATTAATAATTTGCGGATCAAAAACAATACTTTCAGCACCAAGTGTACTTACATCTCCGGTATTTCTTAAGAAATGAGAAGTCTCGTCATGAATAGTGTACCAAGTAGGTGAGCTATAATTAGCTCCAATTCTTACGGTGTTTGAAAGTCTATAGATGGCTCCGACATCAAGTGAAAAACCTCTACCTAACGTGAGATTACTGTGTGCATAATACGAAGATGCAATGGTGTTTGAAGTGTTTACATTTTCGTAAAAAGCGGTATTTCTTTCGTAATTAATAATATGTCCGTTAAGGTTTAAACCTAAATGGAGTTTATTTTTAATTGCTAAAGAAGCATTCCCGGTAAATTTACCATTAAAACCGGTTGACATATAATCGTATTCTTGGTCGTAACTACTTCCGTTAACATTCGATACGTAATTTGTATTTTCTACATCGTTATTTACCGGATTAATTAAGAAGTTTTGGTAACCCATATAAGCCGTTTGCGCTTGTGCATTCGTGAAATTTTCATTCGAAAAATCTGCATAAAATAAGCGGTCATAGTTTTGGTATAGCATTCCACCGGCAGATTCTAATTCACCTAATGGAATTCCTTGTGCTTGATCAACAAAAAAGTTCGCTAAAGAGTTGTTTGTGTTTCCGCTCCACGTGTAAAAGTTCTCCAGACTTTTTGTTTTATCGTAGGTAAAACCTAATGCAAATTTATTGATAAAGGCTTTTTTGTTATAGTTGTTGAATACAAATACAGCTCCAATTTGGCTAACGTCTAGATCATTATCTCTAGAGGATGAAAAATTATTTTCGATTGACAAATCATTCGTGTAAGTTTCAACACTTAAGGTTCCCGATAAATAATTATTCAAGAATATAGCAGAACCTGCAGGGTTATCTTTTAATGCAGAAATATCTCCACCAAGTGCACCAAACGCGCCACCCATTGCTGTATATCTCGCAGTTCCGTTTAACGATGAAGAAGAAAAATTATAAGCTTCCTGTAAGTTTTGTGCTTGGCTATAAAAACTTATCAAAGTAAATATAGCCAAGTATAAAAATTTAGATTTTATCATAATTATCGTCTTGAAGATCTACCGCTTGAACTTCTTCCTCGAGAACTGCTACCGGAACTTCTTGTTCCTGAAGATCTTGAAGAAGAGCTAGGGCTATAAGTCCTATTATTTCTAGAAGAAGAATTAGTTCTGTTATAAGTACGAGTGTTTGAACTTCTGGTTCTTACCGTATTATTTGAACTTCTTGTAGAACTATTATAATAGCCGCTTCTGGTTCGAGTAGTATTATTTCTGACCGCAGAATTATTAATTCTAGTTCTTGGATTGGCATTAATATTACTAGAATTTCTTACTCGTTCTCTTGTGCTTGCTGTTCTACTGTTGCTAGCATTAGATCTCGATACATTAGATCGGTTAGATCTAGCAGAATAATTACTTCTGTTGGTCCTAGAAGAACTCCTGTCGAAATTACTTCTTCCAGAATTATAAGCTACGCGAGATCTTCTGTTGTAATAATAATTATTGTTATGGTAATGGTTGTAATAGTAAGGATTGTAGTAGTTGTAGTAACCACCCCAACCCCAAGGTCGGTAGTAGTTGCCCCAACCCCAAGAAAAACCAATTCCCCAATTGTTGTAAGGGTAATAACCACCCCAACCCCAACCGGTTCCCCAGCCGTAGTTCCAAGAATTGTAAGGTCCCCAACCATAACCACCATACCAATTGTTAAATCCAGTATTAATATAATTTACTTCGAAAGATGTTGGGTTAGATCCCCAGGCAGCACCTTCCGTATAATATCTCGGTTCTTCATTATAAACTACATTTTCTTGGTAGTTAATAGTGTCTTGAACGTTTTCAGATGAATAAGATTCTACATCTGTAAAAACTTGACTTCCTTGATTGTATTGTTGTGCTTCAGAAATTTGTTCACCTTGAGAAGCAAAATAATTTTGATAATATGCGCCGTCTTTTTCGGTATTAGGATTTACGTCGCGGTTAGAAACTTGAGCAGTTTCTTCGGCTGAGTAATTAGAATCATTTGGGTTAGGAGCATAGATGCCATCATTATTATAACTTGAATTATTATAAGAACCACAAGAGATAAGTAATAAAGAGCATGCTAAACCACCAATTAATTTTATGTTGCTATTTATGAAATTGGAAAGAGGTCGCATATCTCGGGATTTTTTATTGTTCTACATATCAAATTTAGTTAGTTTTGTCGTAACTAAAAAAGCTATTAACATTAGCACAACATTTGTGCCAAATACCAGATAATGAGCAAAAAGCTAACGCCTAGAGAAAAAGATTATTCTAAATGGTATAACGAGTTGGTGATCGAAGCCAACTTAGCAGAAAATTCTGCCGTAAGAGGTTGTATGGTTATCAAACCTTATGGTTATTCGATTTGGGAAAAAATGCAAGCAGAATTAGATTCAAAATTTAAAGAAACAGGTCACGAAAATGCCTATTTCCCATTATTTGTGCCTAAAAGTCTTTTTGAAGCTGAAGAAAAAAATGCTGAAGGTTTTGCAAAAGAATGTGCGGTAGTCACGCATTATCGCTTAAAAACAGATCCGGAAGATGCGAGTAAGCTTATTGTAGATCCAGACGCGAAGTTAGAAGAGGAGTTGGTTGTAAGACCAACTTCAGAAGCAATTATCTGGAATACTTATAAAGGCTGGATCCAATCTTATAGAGATTTGCCAATTCTTATCAATCAATGGGCAAATGTAGTTCGTTGGGAAATGAGAACACGTTTGTTTTTAAGAACTGCTGAATTTTTATGGCAAGAAGGGCATACCGCTCATGCTACGAAAGAAGAAGCTCTAGCAGAAACTGAACAGATGAATAATATCTATGCAGAATTTGCTGAAAACTTTATGGCAATCCCGGTAATTAAAGGAAGAAAAACCGATAGCGAACGTTTTGCCGGAGCAGAAGAAACTTATTGTATTGAAGCGCTAATGCAAGACGGGAAAGCTTTACAGGCAGGAACATCACATTTCTTAGGTCAAAATTTTGCGAAAGCTTTTGATGTGAAGTTTGCTTCCAAGGAAGGAGATTTAAAACACGTTTGGGCAACCAGTTGGGGAGTTTCTACCCGATTAATGGGTGCGCTTATCATGACGCATAGTGATGATAAAGGTTTAGTGTTACCGCCAAAACTTGCGCCGGTTCAGGTAGTGATTGTGCCAATCTATAAAGGAGAAGAGCAGTTAAATCAAATTTCTGAAGTCGCTAATCAATTAGTGAAAGATTTAAGAGCAGTTGGCGTTTCTGTGAAATTCGATAATCGTGATACACACAAACCAGGATGGAAATTTGCACAGTACGAATTACAAGGTGTTCCGGTAAGATTGGCAATTGGTCCTAAAGATCTAGAAAAGGGAACGGTTGAGTTAGCTCGAAGAGATACCCTAACCAAAGAATTTGTAGAGCGAGATAGCGTTGTTGAAAAAATACAAGACTTAATGGTTGAAATTCAAGATCATTTATTTGGGAAGGCAAAAGCATATCGTGATAATCATATTACAGAAGTAGAAACCTTCGATGAGTTTAAAGAGGTTTTAAAGGTAAAAGGCGGATTTATTTCAGCACATTGGGATGGAACTCCAGAAACTGAAAATAAGATCAAAGAATTAACCAAAGCAACGATTAGATGTATTCCTTTTGAAGGAAAAAAAGAAGAAGGGAAATGTGTGTTAACTGGCGAAAAATCTAGTCAGCGAGTGTTGTTTGCAAAAGCCTATTAAAAAAATCTAAAAAAAAATTAATTAATTGTTTGTGGCATTCAAAATAAGTTTTATTTTTGCATCCGCATTTTAGCAATTAATGGTCCGTTCGTCTAGGGGTTAGGACGCCAGGTTTTCATCCTGGTAACAGGGGTTCGATTCCCCTACGGACTACGAAAGATTTCAGAGTGAAGTCTAATTTGAAATAATGAATTATGGTCCGTTCGTCTAGGGGTTAGGACGCCAGGTTTTCATCCTGGTAACAGGGGTTCGATTCCCCTACGGACTACTATTTTTAGAAATTAAGAAATAAACAAAGGGTTATGGCAAATCATAAGTCGGCATTAAAAAGAATTAGAAACAGTGAGGTAAAGCGTTTAAGAAACCGTTACCAGCACAAGACTACACGTAATGCCATTAAAAAATTGAAAGGTGCAGAGAAGAAGGAAGCTGAAACTATGTTGCCTGGTGTAGTTTCTATGATCGACAAATTAGCAAAGAATAATATTATTCACGCTAATAAAGCATCGAACTTAAAATCAAAATTGACTAAGCACGTAGCTGCTCTTTAAGAGTAACTCGTAGTATTAGTGTTCAAAATAATGAGCTCCTTTTATAAGGGGCTTTTTTTGTTGACTTTTATTAAGGTTTAGGTGAATTATTGAATCGAATCATTCATTAATTTAGATTCTGTTTTATAAAAAAAATATAAAAAAAAGCGATACAGATCTGTATCGCTTTTTTGTTATTGTTATTTGGTTTTAACCATTCATAGAGATTAAAAACTCTTCGTTATTCTTAGTTTGCTTAATTCTCTCGCTCATAAACTCCATCGCTTCAACAGGATTCATATCGGCAAGATATTTACGCATTACCCACATTCTTTGTACAGTGTTTTCATCGAGTAATAGATCATCTCTTCTTGTACTAGATGAAGTAAGGTCGATCGCAGGGAAGATTCTTCTGTTAGCGATCTTACGATCTAACTGAAGCTCCATGTTCCCGGTTCCTTTAAATTCTTCAAAAATCACTTCATCCATTTTAGAACCGGTATCGGTTAATGCTGTTGCGATGATTGAAAGTGAACCGCCGCCTTCAATATTTCTTGCGGCACCAAAGAAACGTTTTGGTTTGTGTAAAGCGTTAGCGTCTACACCACCACTTAAAACTTTTCCACTGGCAGGTTGTACGGTGTTGTATGCTCTGGCTAAACGAGTGATCGAATCTAAAAGGATCACTACATCGTGACCACATTCTACCAAGCGTTTTGCTTTTTCTAATACAATATTCGCAACTCTTACGTGTTCATGTGCTTCTTTATCGAATGTAGAAGCAACCACTTCACCTTTTACATTACGTTGCATATCGGTAACCTCTTCAGGGCGTTCATCGATTAAAAGAACGATCTGGTAAACTTCCGGATGGTTTGCAGCAATTGCGTTAGCAACGTCTTTAAGTAGCATCGTCTTACCGGTCTTTGGTTGCGATACGATCATACCACGTTGTCCTTTTCCGATAGGAGAAAATAAATCAATAATTCTTGTCGAAATCGTACTCTGTCTTTCTGCTAAGTTAAATTTCTCTTGCGGAAATAACGGTGTAAGATGTTCAAAAGAAACACGGTCTCTTACCACTTGTGGGTCTAAGCCGTTTATCTTGTTAATTTTGATTAATGGAAAATATTTTTCACCTTCTTTTGGAGGTCTAACTTGACCTAAAACAGTATCTCCGGTCTTTAAACCAAATAATCTAATCTGAGATTGTGATAAATAAATATCATCTGGAGATGAAAGGTAATTGTAGTCTGAAGATCTTAAGAAACCATAGCCATCTTGCATGATATCTAAAACACCTTCACTTTCAATAATTGCATCAAACTCATAATCGGGCTCTTTGTAGCGATTTCTGTTGTCGCGATTCCCGTTATTTTTAGAATTATTATTGTTGTTGTTGTTCTGGTGATTGTTACTTCTTGACTTTGAGTTAGACTTATTATTGTCTTTTTTATTTTCTACTGAAGAAGATTTTTTCTCTTTAGGAGCATTTTTTGCAGGTTTGCTTACTTTTTGTGAGTCAGCAGTCTTATTTTCTGTAGGTTCTGCTTTCTTCCTTTTCGGTTCAGCTTTTTTAGGAGCTTCAGATTTCTCGCTCTTTTCAGGCGGTTTGCTTACCGCTCCAGGAATAGTTCTGGTTCTTTTAGTGCGAGGTCGTTTGTTGTCTGTTTTTTCTGGAGTTTCTTTGCTCGAGTTCGAGTCTTCAGTAAGTGCTTCTTGCGCTTTTTTAGGATTTGCAGCTTGGTAATCTAAAATTTGGTAAACTAGATCTAATTTCTTTAAAGTCCTGTATTTTGGTACGTTTAAAGTTTTAGCAATCTCCTGAAGCTCTGGGAGTTTCTTTGCCTTTAATTCTGAAATTTCTAACATTTATTCAAAAATATATAAAAGTTGTTTTTTATAGGGTTTGTTTTTTTCTTTCTAACGAAGAATAAAAAAATGAAGTTGTAAGTAACCTTTATTGAAGTGGTTACGAATTGTATATGCAATTATACAACTTTATTTTAATTTTTAAAGTGCTATTTTAAAAAGAATCTTTTATTTTTGTTTTCAGTTTTTGAAAAAATTATGATTCAAAGAATACAAAGTATATATTTATTATTGGTAGTTTTGTTGAGCGCAGTAGGTGTTTTTTTATTACCTCTATGGTATAAAGAAGATGGTTCGGCTGTGTTGGCTTTAGATCAATTAACGACTTTGGCATTTTTTGGGGTGAGTGCGGTTTTAGCCTTGATCACCATTTTTTTATTTAAAAATAGAAAGCTTCAATTTGTATTGGGGCGTTTAAATATAATATTAAACTTTATTTTACTAGGATTTTTTGTTTACTGGTCGCAAGCGCTACCTGGAGAAATGCAAATTTCAGAGAAAGGTATTGGGATGCTAACTCCGGTGCTTTCTATCGTTTTTTTAGTGTTGGCCAATAAGGCCGTTAAAAAGGATGAAGCTCTCGTAAAATCTGCAGACCGTTTACGATAAACCTAACATCTTAGTAGTATTAGTGCGTAAAAACCCAAAAGCTTTGTCTTTTGGGTTTTTTAGTTTTAGCGTTTTCCTAATTCAATCACTTCTAGGTTGTCTATTTTTTTACCATCGATGGTAAATCGTAACATCGTACGAACCTGATGAAAACCGTGTTTACCGCAAGCTCCGGGGTTCATATGTAATAGTCCTAACTTTTTATCGTGCATTACTTTTAAGATATGCGAGTGACCGCTAATAAATAACTGCGGAGGTTTTTGCTGAATTTCTTCTCTAATAGCCTGCGAGTATTTTCCTGGGTAACCGCCAATATGAGTAATAAGCACTTCAACTTCTTCACAATAAAAACGATTCACTAATGGGAATTCTTTTCTTGCTTTGTGATTGTCAATATTACCAAAGACTGCTTTTAATGGAGCTTTTTCTGCTAAGGCATCGCTAACTTTTAAGTCGCCAATATCGCCGGCGTGCCAAATTTCATCGGCAGCTTCAGCATAAGATAAAATTCGATCATCAATATAACTATGGTTGTCGCTAAGGAGAAGTATTTTTTTCAAAATGAATTAAAAGGGTTTCGTTACTTAGAAATTTTTGTTTAAGTATCTTTGCCGAGCAAAAATAAGAAACCTTGAGGTATTTTATAGATTTAGCTTACGATGGTTCTGCATTTCACGGTTGGCAAATACAACCCAATGCTATTTCTGTACAAGAAATTCTCGAGAAAGCATTGTCGATAGCTTTTCAGCAAAATATTGCGGTGGTTGGCGCCGGACGTACCGATGCCGGTGTTCACGCCAAACAGCTTATTGCACATGTTGATGTTGAAGATAAAATTAATGAAGCGCAACTTCAGTTTAAACTGAATACCTTGTTACCCGATGAAGTGGCGATCAATTCCATCTATCAGGTTCAAGAAGAAGCGCACGCTCGTTTTGATGCGGTGGCGAGACAATATAAATATTACGTAAGTACGAGCAAAGACCCTTTTAGTAGAGATTATTCGTATTACATCAAGAAAAGTTTAGATATCGATAAGATGAATGAAGCTGCGAAGATCTTATACGATTACAAAGATTTTAAATGCTTTTCAAAGTCTAAAACCGATGTTTTTACGTACAATTGCGACATTAGTTTTGCAGCGTGGGAGCAAAAAGAAAATTTGTTGGTTTTTACCATTAAAGCCGACAGATTTCTGAGAAATATGGTGCGTGCCATTGTAGGAACACTTCTCGAAATTGGTTTGCATAAGCTCGATGTTGAAGATTTACACCATATCATAAAAAGTAGAAACCGTAGCGAAGCAGGAAAATCTGTCGATGCAAAAGGTTTATTTTTAACCCAAGTAGAATACCCTAATTCGATTTTAATAAAGTAATATGGCTGGCAAGAGCGGTAATGCATTCGATTTTGATTTATTTAAAAGGTTACTAAGGTATACCCAACCTTATAAACTAACTTTTTATTTTGTAGCCATTGCTGCGATCTTACTTTCTGGTTTTGCGGTGGCAAGACCTTACCTTACCAAATTAACGATTGATGAAAGTATTGTGCCCAAAGATGGTGGCAATCTGCTATTATATGTGGGCTTAATGATCGGTGCTTTAGTTTTAGAAGTAATTTGTCAATTCAGTTTTATCTTTTTTGCTAACTGGTTAGGGCAACAGGTAGTAAGAGATATTCGGGTGAATTTATTCGAACATATGCTTAATTTTAAAAAGCAATATTACGATAAATCGGCAGTAGGAAGATTAGTGACGCGCGCCGTAAGTGATATAGAAACAATTGCCAGTATATTTAGTCAGGGCTTGTTTATGATCATTAGTGATTTGCTAAAAATGTTGGTGGTGTTAGGCGTGATGTTTTTTATGAGTTGGAAGCTTACGCTACTTGTTTTAGCAGTTTTACCTTTTATTTTGTACGCCACACGCGTATTTCAGAAAAAAATGAAAGTCGCTTTTGAAGAAGTTCGAACACAAGTTTCTAATCTAAATTCTTTTGTGCAAGAGCGAATCACGGGTATGAAAATCGTTCAAATTTTTGGTCGTGAAGAAACCGAATACGAACGTTTTAAAGATATAAACGATAAACACAGAAATGCTTGGGTAAGAACCGTTTGGTATAACTCTATCTTTTTTCCGATTGCAGAAATTTCTTCTTCGATCACCATCGGACTTATTGTGTGGTTTGGTGGTTTACGCGTGGTAGAAAGCAATACGCTTTCGCTAGGTGTAATTATAATGTTTATTGAATTAGCACAAATGCTTTTTAGACCGCTTCGTCAAATTGCCGATAAATTTAATACCCTACAAATGGGAATGGTCGCTGCAAATCGTGTCTTCGGAATTTTAGATACCGAATCGACTATTGAAAACAATGGAACCAAAGAAGCGAAAAATTTAGTAGGAGAAATTCAGTTTAAGGATGTTCGCTTCAGCTATATTGAAAATGAAGAAGTTTTAAAAGGAATTTCTTTTGAAGTGAAAGCCGGAGAAACCATTGCGATCGTGGGAGCAACAGGTGCCGGAAAAAGTACGATTATTAACCTATTAAGCAGATTTTACGAAATTGACAGCGGAAGCATTTCCGTAGATAATATCAATATCAAAGATTTTACGTTAAAATCTCTTCGTAATGAAATTGCCGTCGTATTGCAAGATGTGTTCTTATTTGCCGATACAATTATGAGCAATATCACCCTGAATAATGAAAATATTACCGAAGCAGAAGTAATCGAAGCCGCGAAACAAATTGGTGTAAATAAGTTTATTGAAACTTTACCTAACGGTTATTATTACAATGTGAAAGAGCGTGGAGTGATGTTATCTTCCGGTCAGCGACAGCTTATTGCGTTTTTAAGAGCTTATGTGAGCAACCCGAGTATTTTGGTGTTAGATGAAGCTACTTCTTCTGTCGATAGTTATAGCGAGCAACTTATACAAGAAGCAACCGATAAAATCACTAAAGGAAGAACTTCGATCGTGATCGCACACCGCTTGGCAACTGTAAAAAAAGCCGATAAAATTATAGTGATGGATGCCGGTAAAATCGTAGAGATTGGTAATCATCAGCAATTACTTCAGCAAGAAAACGGTTATTACCGTAATCTTTATGAAGTACAGTTTATGCAAGAAGAAGAGGCTTAATTCTTCAATTAATTTAAATTTTCAAAAGCACCAGACTGGTATAAATAAAATGCCCATAGAACGCTGCCTGCTATAAAAGTTATAGTTAGTATGAGAAAGAAAAGTAGTGTTCCTATCATCGTTTCCTTCATATTTATGGCAAATAGTTTTTTGTAGGTAATCATTGTATAAACAATAAGAAGAATATTTAAGAGGTTACCAATCAAATAAAAATTGAGACCCAATGCGCTCGATAAAATGATAAGTAGGGTAGAAGTAATGGTAAATTGTCCTACCACGTAAGCCATAATTACCAAGTGCTCGACATAGTTGAATTTTTTCTGTCGGAAAAAAGAAATCTTAGCAATAAAAGCGCTAATTGGTATATTTAAGAAAAAGAAGAGCGTTTGATAATCAAAGAACCAATCCGTATTCATCGGATTGTATTCACTACCTTGAATTTGCGAAATATCTAAAGTTTCCGGATAAAAGTTTTTTAGTATAAAAACCTGCCAATGTTAAAGCGATGGTGATGTAGCTTACTACATTTAAATATTTTTTTCGAACTCCATTTATATAATCGCCTATAACAAAATGAGGTTGCGTAAATAAGTGAGCGTAGGTTTTTAAAAAGGTATTGTCGTAATTGAGAAAAATTGTACTAAACTCACCTCAAGCGTGCTTAAAAGTTAATCGTCTATTAATTATTTTAGCACCACATTCATGGCAATAATGGTCAGTTACCTTTAGTGAAATCTGGCAATTCTTGCAATTCATTTTTATTTTAGATCGGCATTTAATTTTTTACCTAATTCTTCATAGGTATCAAATATTTCAAAAGAACCGTTTTTAATGTACGAGGTTTGTCCGGTTTCTTCACTTACCACCAACGCAAGGGCATCGGTTTTTTCAGTGATTCCAACGGCGGCACGGTGTCTAAGTCCAAAACGAAGCGGGATACTTCTATCGTTAGAAACCGGTAAAATTACCCGAGTTGCCGTAATTTTATTGTCTTCAATCACCATCGCGCCATCGTGTAAAGTACTGTTTTTATAAAAAATAGATTCGATAATGGGTTGGTTTAGTTCAATATCCATCACGTCTCCAGATGTTTTTACAAAATCGAGTTGGGTGTTTCTTCGAATAACAATTAATGCTCCGGTATTGGTTTTTCCCATACTTTCGCAAGCCTTTACGATCGCATTGATATTGGTTGAAATCTCTTGCTCATCGTCACGCATAAATTTTAACTGACGTAAAAAATTGCGTTTATTCCCGAAATGGGTAGAACCTACCATTAAAAGAAACTTTCTAATTTCTTGCTGAAAGACTACAATTAATGCAAACATTCCTGCACCAATAAATTGCCCGAGTATGCTACTTAACATTTCCATTTTTAGAAGCTGGGTGAGTTTCCAGGCGAGGTAAACGATCACGATTCCAATAAAAATATTAATAGCAGCGCTACCCTTTACGAGCTTGTAAATGTAGTAAAGCAATACGGCTACAAGCACAATATCGATGACATCTAAAATTCGTAAGTCTAAAAAATCAAGAGATTCCAAAAGCGTCTTTTTTGTAAATGTACTAAAATTAGTTTTTAAGTTGTTCGTATAATTTTACACATTCTACGGCTTCTTTTACATCGTGAACTCTCAAGATTTTAGTGCCGGCAAGTAGCGAAACGGTGTTTAGAAAGGTAGTTCCGTTGAGTGCTTCTTGGGGTTGAAGATCTAAGGTTTTATAAATCATCGATTTTCGAGAAATACCGACAAGCATTGGTAATTCTAGCGCATTTAATTCACTTAAATGATTCATCAATTCAAAATTTTGTGCAGTGTCTTTAGCAAAACCAAATCCGGGATCTATAATAATATCATTCAGCTTTAATTCACGTAGTTGAGCAACTTTTTCAGAAAAATAAAAAATGATCTCTTGTAGCATATGCTGGTAGCTATTTTCATTTTTCATGGTTTGCGGTGTTCCTTTCATATGCATTAAAATATAAGGAACTTGAAGATTTGCCACGGTTTCGAACATTTGTTCATCTAAACTTCCGCCGGAAATATCGTTGATAATCGCTGCTCCGGTATTTACGGTTTCTTGTGCAACTTTACTTCTAAAGGTATCGATGGAAAGTAAAATTTCAGGAAATTCTTTCACTAATAATTCAATGATCGGTACAATTCGATTTAACTCTTCTTCTTCAGTAATATGTTGAGCATCGGGACGAGAACTGTATGCGCCAACATCGATAAAAGTAGCGCCTTCTTTCAGCATTCTTTCAGTTTGTTCTAAAACAGTTTTCGGAGTTGAATATCTTCCGCCGTCATAAAAAGAATCGGGGGTTAAGTTTAAAATTCCCATTACTTTGGGAGTGGTAAGATCTAAAAGTTGCCCTTTGCAGTTGATATTCATCGAGAATTTTGAATTAAATTTGGTGTAACTTAAAATTTCTCCGAAATTTACGCAAAATACAGCGTTTCTATGCAAAATACCTCTACGCAATACGATGCGATCATTGAAAAGTGTCGTGATTTGTTTTTAAAAAAGATGAAAGATTATGGTTGTGCTTGGCGAATTTTACGTTTGCCATCGTTAACCGATCAAATTTTTATTAAAGCACAACGTATTCGTGGACTTCAGGAAAACGCTGAACGTAAAGTAGATGAAGGAGAAGTGCCGGAGTTTATCGGGATTATTAATTATTCGATCATGGCGTTAATTCAGCTAGAAAAAGGAGTGGTCGAGCAACCCGATTTGGGAGAAGAAGAAGCCACACAGCTTTACGATAAAATGGTAGCAGCAACCAAGAAACTCATGGAAAATAAAAACCATGATTATGGGGAAGCTTGGCGCGATATGCGAGTAAGTTCACTTACAGATTTAATTTTGCAAAAGTTACTTCGCGTAAAACAGATTGAAGACAATAAAGGAAAAACTTTAGTAAGTGAAGGTATCGATGCTAATTATCAAGATATGATCAATTACTCGATTTTTGCACTTATTTTATTAGAGAATTAATAACAAAAACCAAAAGACAAAATCCAAATTCCATTTCATTTTGAGTAAAAGTTACGATTTAGAAGATAGAACTTTTCAGTTTGCTAAAAACTGTAGAGCTTTAATAAAATCTTTAAAATCGACACTTTCAAATATAGAAGACGTAAAACAATTAATTAGGTCTTCGGGTTCTGTGGGGCCAAATTATATAGAGGCAAATGAAAAGTTGGGGCAAAAAGATTTAATCTTTAGATTGAAGATTGCAAGAAAAGAAGCTAAAGAATCTTTATTTTGGTTAAAGCTATTAAAAGAATTTAATCAAGAATTTGCTGAAATAGATGAATTAATTAAAGAGTCTGTAGAGTTACGTAAAATACTTTCTTCAATAATTAATAAAGTTCAGGCGTAAATAATAGTTTGGAATTTGTATTTTAAAATTTGGAATTTAACATAGAATATGAAAGCAATAGTAGGCATCGCAAGAATATTTGTAGGTATATTTTTTATCATTAGTGGTTTTATTAAAATGAATGATCCGGTAGGGTTTTCATATAAACTGCAAGAATATTTTGGAGAAGACGTTTTAAACTTACCTTTTTTACAACCATTTGCTTTAGGGATCGCTGTTTTTGTAGTGATCTATGAGTTGCTTTTGGGAGTGATGCTCATTTTGGGTTATCGCAAAAAGTTTACGATGTGGAGTTTATTGTTAATGATTATTTTCTTCACTTTCCTTACGTTCTATTCGGCTTACTTTAATAAAGTGACCGATTGTGGTTGTTTTGGTGATGCCTTGCCTTTAACACCGTGGCAATCGTTTTGGAAAGATGTGGTGTTACTCGTTTTAATTTTACTCATCTTTATAAAAGGAAAATATTTTAAACCTTTGTTTGAGCCTTCTTCTGCTAATAAATGGATTGTCTTTTTAGTCTTTATCGGTTGTTTAGGTTTTACCTATCACGTACTCATGCATCTGCCGGCGATCGATTTTAGAGCTTATAAAGAAGGTACGGTAATTCGAGAAGGAATGCAGCCTAAAGAAGGAGAGATCATTCCGCCGATCCATGATTTTGGTTTTTATAATCGTGAAGGAGACGACACCGACGAAATTTTAGAGGAAGAAAAAGTATTATTAGTCGTGGCTTACAACCTTTCAAAATCTGAAAATCAAGGCTGGTCAAAAATAAAGTCTGCTGTGCAAAAAGCAGAAAAAAAAGGTTATCGAGTAGTGGCTTTATCAGCTTCCGGACCTACCGAGACTAATCAAGTTAAAGAAACTTACGGCTTTAATTTTCCTTTCTATTTTACCGATGAAACGGCTATAAAAACCATTGTGCGTTCTAATCCGGGATTAGTGACCATTGAAGATGGAGTAATTATTCAGAAAGTGCATTATAACGATGCAGACGATTTAGAGTTGAAATAATTAAAGTGAAAATATCAAGATGAAAAAAGCACTTCCATACCTACTTCAAATTCTCTGTTTTATTGCGTTAGCATTGCCGGTAATGCTGTTTGCGGAATTTGTTTTACACATAGATTTAGCTTCTTGGCATATTGCCATCATTGCGGCACTCATTACGTTGATTGCCCCACAATTTAAAAATGTCGAAACACCATCCGGTACAAAACTACAGGTAAAATGGAGGTTCAATTCGGCTAGAAAATAACGTATTTGCTCAGTTATATCTTAAATAAAATCGGTTATGCCATACTCACTTTATTTGGAGTAACCACGGTTATATTTTTTCTTTTTAATGTCTTACCGGGCGATCCTGCCCAAATGATGTTGGGACAAAACGAAAGTGAGGAGCAACTGCAAGCCGTTCGAGCAAAGTATGGTTTCGATCAGCCATTATCAACACAATATTTTTATTACTTAAATGATCTTTCACCCATATCATTTCATTCTACTCAAAAAGAAGATTACACATATTTAGCAGAAGAAAAATATCATGCCGCAGTTCTTTTTAGTTTAAATGAAACGGATGTCGCTTTAAAAACACCATATTTGCGAGAATCTTTTCAGAAAAACGGACAAAAAGTATCGAGTGTTATTGCCGAAACTTTGCCCAATACATTTGTCTTGGCAGTTTCAGCCATCGTAATTGCTTTGCTAATTGGTATCTTCTTCGGAATCATTTCAGCCTTAAAAAAAGATTCAGCTTTAGATAAAACTATTCAGGTATTGAGCACTTTAGGGATGAGCGTTCCTTCATTTTTTAGCGCCATTCTTTTTGCTTGGTTGTTTGGTTATGTGTTGCACGAATACACGCATTTAAATATGACCGGAAGTTTATATGAGCTCGACGATTTTGGAGAACAAAATCAACTTCAGTTTAAAAATTTAATTTTACCGGCTTTAGTTTTAGGGATTAGACCTTTAGCCGTCGTTATTCAATTAATGCGAAATTCTTTGCTGGAAGTCTTGCAGCAAGATTACATTAGAACCGCCAGAGCAAAAGGACTTTCTTCCGCACAAATTATTAGAAAACACGCTTTAAAAAATGCATTGAATCCGGTGGTCACCGCAATTTCCGGTTGGTTTGCTTCGATGTTAGCAGGAGCCGTTTTTGTAGAATATATTTTCGGTTGGAATGGCTTAGGGAAAGAAATTGTAGATGCTTTAAATACCTTAGATTTACCGATAATTATGGGTGCGGTGTTAATCATTGCGCTTATGTTCATATTAATCAATATTTTTGTAGATATTATTTATGGGTGGTTAGACCCAAAAATCACTAACACTTAAAATTCAAACCAAAACAAACACGATAATGAGAGAAAAAATTGTAGCCGGAAACTGGAAAATGAACTGCGACCTAGCAGAAATGGAAGAACTTTTAGGCGGACTTAAAAATAAAGCAGAAAGCATCCCAAGCGATGTGAAATTAATGGTAGCGCCGTCGTTTACCAATTTATACCCTGCATTTCAATCGACTAAAGAAACGCCGATCACGGTTGTTGCTCAAAATATGCACCAGAACGAAAACGGAGCTTTTACAGGAGAAGTTTCTCCGAGTATGTTAAAAAGCGTTGGCGTAGAAACTGTCATTCTTGGGCATAGCGAGCGTCGTTCTATCTTTCACGAAAGCGATGAGCTGTTAGCAGAAAAAGTAAATACTGCTCTAAAACACGATATGAAAGTGATTTTTTGCTTCGGTGAGGAGTTAAAAGATCGTAAAGCAGACAAGCATTTTGAAGTGGTAAAAGAGCAATTACAAAACGGACTTTTTCACATTGAAGCCAGCGCTTGGAAAAATATCGTATTAGCTTACGAACCGGTTTGGGCGATTGGTACAGGAGAAACCGCTTCACCAGAGCAAGCGCAAGAAATGCATGCAGAAATTAGAAAAATGATTGCAGAAGCCTTCAACCAAGAAATCGCCGATCAAGTGGCTATACTTTACGGAGGTAGTGTAAAGCCTGCAAATGCGAAAGAAATTTTTGCTAAGCCAGACGTAGACGGAGGTTTAATTGGTGGAGCTTCTTTAAAAGCAGACGACTTTTTAGCGATCGCTAATTCTTACTAAACTATTCTGGGCGCAACCCTAGCGGGTCGGGCTGTACGTTATATCTTTTTCAACTTCCTGCGCATGCAGGAATCTAAAAAAGGATGTCACTTCCATCCCTTGCGCAAAAAATAGCAAAAGCTTTACTTTATTTAAGTGAGGCTTTTTTCGTATTTAAAATTTAGTATTCCGTACTTTTGCAGCAAATTATTTAAAGAGTATGAATCCATCGTATAAAGGCTTTTATTTTACAGTAGAGCCCATACAACCCGCCACCGAAATTCTTATTGCCGAATTAGGAGAGTTAGGCTTCGAAAGTTTTGTAGAAACAGAAACCGGTTTGCAAGCTTTTATTATTGCTGAAGATTTTCAAGAAAATATGTTAGACGAAGTTCAGATCTTGACTTCCGAAGAATTCGAGATCACTTACACTTCAGAAGATATAGAACAAGTGAATTGGAATGAAGAATGGGAGAAAAACTTTTCACCGATCATCGTCGATGAGCTTTGCCAAGTTCGCGCGCCTTTTCATCCAAAATTAGAAACTGAATTTGATATAGTGATCGAACCTAAAATGTCTTTTGGTACCGGGCATCACGCGACCACGCATATGATGATTCAGCATATTTTGAAAGAAAACTGGCACGATCAAAAAGTATTAGATATGGGTTGTGGTACCGGAGTTTTAGCCATTTTAGCCGAAATGAAAGGAGCAAAACCCCTCGATGCGATCGATATTGATAATTGGTGTTACCTAAATACTATTGAAAATATTGAAAGAAATAATTGTGAAAACATCACCGCTTATGAAGGTGATGCGACTTTGCTAGAGGGTAAAAATTACGATGCGATTATAGCAAACATCAATCGCAACATTTTGTTAAACGATATGGCAACCTATGTCAATTGCCTAAATGCTAACGGAAAATTATTTTTAAGTGGTTTTTATCAAGAAGATTTAAAAATTATTCAAGAATCTTGTGAAAATCTAGGATTAACTTACGAAAGTCACTTAGAACGAGAAGGTTGGATTGCAGCGAAATTTGTTAAATAATTTATTTTTTGAAGATTGTTTATTAATTTTAAGAGGTTAAAATCTTAGATATGAGTGTACAAGAAGAAGTTTTAGAAGAGTTACTCACGCAAACAGAGGAAACAAGACAGAATGAAATCGTGGTTTTTAACGACGATGTAAATACATTTGATTACGTTATCGAAATGCTCATGAATACGTGTGATCACGATCCTTTACAAGCAGAACAATGTACGATGCTTATTCATTATAAAGGCAAATGTGCCGTTAAAACAGGAGATTACGACGATCTAGAACCGCGTTGCAGTGCACTATTAGAAGCAGGTTTGAGTGCAGAAATTCAATAATTAGATATTGTCCTAAGCTAATCTTAGTATAAATTTAGAATACAAAAATCCTTTTTAGTCAAGCTGAAAAGGATTTTTTCTTTCCTAGTCGTAGTAAAACAGGAAAAGTAACTTTTCGTTTTTTAGCTTCCCAAGTTTCTTTTAAATGATGTTGAATTAGAAGTAGCGGACTTTCATTCTTTTCCTTTTCATAATGTTTTACAGCAGACCAAGTGTTGAGGTAATTCAGAAGATCTTCTGCCGTCCACTCATAGGTAATTTCAAATTTTGGAGTGGTAATTTCTTCAAATGAAAACGGAATCGTTTCATAGTTTTCTTCAATGTATTTTCGCTCTTCATCCCAATAGTCACCAATAACATCATTGTAAAAATGATGAATAATGTGATCTATTTCCAGAGAAATACTTAGTAAACCATAACCAATAACGGCTAAAATTCCGTTGGGTTTTAAAGTTCGGTTGACTTCAGCATAAAACTTTTCAAAATCAAACCAATGGATTGCTTGAGCAACGGTAATTAAATCGAATTGATCTTTTTCAAATTTTGTTTGCTCTGCCGGTTGAATTGAATAATGAATATGAGCCAATTTGGGAGCTTGTTCGAGCTGTGAAACACTAATGTCGGTGGCTTCAACTATTTGAAATTCCTTAGCCAATTGTGTGGCGACTTGCCCATTACCGGTAGCGCAATCCCAAGCTTGATCTTTAGTTTCAAGTAAACTAAAAATATAAGTGAACAAAGCAGAAGGATAAGTGGGTCGATACTTTGCGTAGAGATGAGAATCTTTAGAGAAATTATCTTTCATATTTAAAAATAAAAAAAGCTTAGCAATTTGCTAAGCTTTTACGCCGTTGATTGATGAATGAGAACAATTTTTAACTAATTAAATATCGGCGTTTGCTGTTCCAAAACTTTTTACGGCTATTCACGCTTGAATAGTGGCTATCGTTTTCTAAAGTTTTTGTACTTGCTTGGTCTAGTGATAAATTTACAGTATTCATAATATTATGTTTTTGATTGTTGATGAATGATTTATACTAGTATGACGCTGAAGAATAAAATTTGTTACAGTACTTGGTAATGCAAAGTAATGATTTAAGATTTATTTAACATTTTAATCTTATAAATATTTTTCACTTAAATACTTCCAATAGCGTTTGGGGACGTGTTGTTGGTGGAGTTTGGTGTTTTTTCTAGATTTAATATTAGTGCTGTCAAAATAATTTTTCCATAAGTGTTGAAACTGAATTTCTTCCGTCGTAAAAAAATCGGTAGAAGTTTCTAAAATAGAAGCGGGGAGATCAAGCTGAATAATTTCTACTTTCTCCAGATCGTAAAAAATTCCGTAGTTTCTCTTTAAATCGTAAATGCACCATTTTTGGTCGGCGTAGCGATTTTTAAAATGTTTGGCATTGAGCGGTAAGACATTAAAATCGGGTTCTACTGTGGCAAAATAAATAGCATCTTTTGTTTTTCTGAAGCGTACAAAAGCATCCATTCGGTGTTTTTCACGGCCAACTTGTTTTACGGTTTGTGCTACTTTTAAAATCGCAGGATGTGCATAGTCTTTAGTGATATCTTTAGTGGAAGCTAAAGCATGTTGAATATATTGAAATAAAGTATTTTCAATTTCATCCAATTCACTTAAAAATGCCCAATAAATTTGTTGACTTCCACGAGAACCACATTTAGTATTTAGCTTTTTCCAAACGCGAGTTGCTCTTTCTTCAGAAGTGATGACCTCTTCAACTTCTTCAAAAAAATCACCCATAAATTTTTCTTTCTTTACAATTTTGGGCTGCTTGCATTTATATTCATAAGCCATAAAAACTGCCGAAAGAAAACCTTCAAAAGAAGCGTCATAAATAAAGATCATTTTTTATTTCAATTTTAATGTCGTCATGCTGAACTTGTTTCAGTATCTCATCCTAATTTTAAAATTAGTTGAAGTTTTTCTTACTTCTATGCTAATACTGAATCAACGCATCTTGTTTATCAAATAAATTCAGCTGATTATTATACGTATTTCTGAATTTACTGCTCGAATTTTGCAAGATTAAACTTTTAATATTCATTGCTGAAAGGTCTTTTTTCTCCCAATCTTTCGAATTGCAAACCATAAAATATTTAGCGCGATTGAGCGCAACGCCGATTTTTTTTAAATGTTCCCAATTTAGATTCCGATATTTTCTAGCGCCTAAAATTTTGTAAACAGATTTCATTCCGAGTCCGGGTATTCTCGCCAGCATTTGCTTATCGGCTTTATTCACATCTACCGGGAATAAATGTAAATTTCGCAACGCCCAACCCAGTTTCGGGTCTACATCACTGTCGAGATTTGGATGTTCTTTGTTGAGTAATTCTTCAATAGAAAATCCGTAGAAACGCATTAACCAATCAGCTTGATACAATCGATTTTCTCGTAATAAAGGCACATCGGTACCAATCGAAGGTAATCTGGGATCGTAACTCACCGGAATATAACCCGAATAATAAACCCGTTTCATCTGGTACTTTTTATAAAAATAAGCAGCGGTATACATCACTTGAGCATCGGTTTCGTTAGTCGCGCCGACAATCATTTGTGTGCTTTGCCCCGCGGGAGCAAATTTGGGAGTACTTTTAATGATTTTCTTTTCAGATTTGTGCCGAATAATTTCATCTTTTACCTTTTTCATAGGTTGAAGAAAATCTTTTCGGTCTTTATCGGGCGCTAGCAATTTAAGACCTTCTCGTGTGGGAATTTCAATATTCACAGAAAGCCGATCGGCATATAAACCTGCTTCGTGCATCAGCTCATCACTCGCTCCGGGAATTGATTTCAAATGAATGTAACCATTAAAATTTTCTTCTAACCGAAGCTTTTTGGCTACTTGCACCAAACGTTCCATCGTGGTGTCGGGACTTTTAAAAATACCTGAACTCAAAAAAAGTCCTTCAATATAATTTCGACGATAAAAATTAATCGTTAGATCGACTACTTCTTGCACTTTAAACGCTGCTCGTTGAATGTCATTACTTTTTCGAGTTATACAATAAGCGCAATCGAAAATACAATGGTTGGTGAGCAAAATTTTTAATAAGGAAACACAACGCCCATCTTCGGTATAACTATGGCAAATACCCATTCCGCTAGAATCCCCAAGTCCTTTACCTTTATTTTGCCGTTTGCTTCCGCTGCTGGAACACGAAACATCGTACTTCGCAGCATCGGCAAGAATATTAAGTTTTTCTTTTATTCTATCAAAATTCATATTGATATGGATATATTACAAACTTATGGAATAATTCGTTAATTAGGGAAATAGTCCGATGAATAATTAGGATTTATTCCTTTAATTGTTAACTTTACGATATGGAATTAGGAATCGAGATTAAACGTTTTAAAGAAATAAGAGACGAAAATCAGTTTACACAAGCTGAATTTGCCGAGCGTCTTGGAGTAAAAAATACTACTGCCGATATAGAACGCGGTCGTACTAAACTCTCCGGAACGGTGGTGATGGAATTGTTGAAACAATTCAACATTAATCCACTTTGGTTATACGGGCAGAGTCATCAAAAGCATTTGCCATTGCATCAGGTCGACACCATGCCAAAAGTAATTACGGTCGATGTAGAAGATAACGAAAATATTACGATGGTTAACCAAAAAGCTGCTGCCGGCTATCCGCATAATATTCAAGATGTAGATTGGTACCGACAGTTGCCGGCCTTCGATTTTCCGCTTCCACAGTATAGAAACGCTACTTATCGTGGTTTTCAAGTAGAAGGAGATAGTATGATGCCGAATTTAAGGCCTGAAGATTGGGTGTTGGCAAAAGCCATCCCAAGTTTATCGGATGCGAGTGATCATAAAATTTATGTAGTCGTGATGTACGATACGGTGGTAGTAAAAAAATTACACAAATTAGCAGACCCTTCTAAAATACGATTGGTTTCTTTAAATGAAGAATATGCTCCTTTTGAAGTGAAAGTTTCTGATATTCAAGAGTTGTGGCAAGTAACGAGTAAACTCACCTTTAGTTTAGATGCGAACTCAGAAAATAGTATGCTTCGACAATTACAAGCTTCAATGGAAGAATTAAAATCACAGCTTAATTCTTTTAAACGATAACAAAAAAGGCTTTCAAAATCTGAAAGCCTTTTTTATGGAGATTATTTAAAATTTACTTCCCATAAGTATCCGCTAAAAAAGTTTTTAAAGAAGTGGGTTCATTACCGGTGAAATCTCTGTAGGTTGTTGCTGTTTCATCAAATTCACCTTGAGCAATTCCTTTAGCAAACATCACAGTCATATCGATGGCCGGTTGAGGTACGCCATAACCTTGTAAAGTCTCTGCAAATTCTTCAGGATTTGGAGAAACATAATTAATTTCTGTTCCGCTTACTTCAGAAATAAGCGCTGCAATTTCAGCAAAGGTGAATGCTTTTTCGGCACTCACTTCGTAAGTTTTGTTTTCATGACCTTCACTGGTTAAAATTTCAGCAGCAAGAACAGCCATATCTTTTCTGGCCATAAATCCGGTTTTTCCATCTTTAGCAGGTAAGAAAAGCGTTTTACTTTCTAATAAATTCTCTCCGGCAAAAAGCGGGATGACTTCCATATATAAATTATGCTTTAAAATGGTGTAATCTAAAGAAGCATTCTTTAGAGCATCTTCGGCCGCTAAATGCCCTTTTGCTACGGGGTAAATCGGTGAATTTTCAGATTCATCTTTTCTACCGAAACTTGTATACACCACATGTTTTACACCTGCTTTTTCTGCAGCAGCAACAATGTTTTTGTGCTGAGCAACTCGCTTGTCTAAATCATTTCCCGAGATAAAATAGATTTTTTCAACGCCACTAAAGGCTTTTTCTAACGAGCCTTCATCATCATAATTCCCTTCACGAATATCGATCCCTTTAGCTTGTAAAACTTCAGCTTTGTTGGTATCTCTTACTAAACCTGCGATTTGATTTGCTTCAATTTTGCTTAATAAGGCATCGATCACTAAACCTCCTAAATTTCCGGTAGCTCCGGTAATTAAAATTTTTCCTTTCATAACTATAATTTATTTAAGTTTGTTACTTACTTTTGGTAAGTCAAAGATATTTAGTAATTAAGTATTAAACAAGAAGGCACTAAAAAGTAAAGTAGTTACTTAGAGGTTAGTTTTATTGAAAATCAATGAATTATGAGATCAGAAAATTTGAAAATTTTTGCGGAAGCAGAAACTTGTCCTGCCAGAAATGTATTAGATCGTTTTGGAGATAAATGGTCGACGCTGGTGATTTTAGTTTTAAATGAAGAAGAAAAGCTGCGTTTTAACGAGCTACATAAAGTGATTGGAGATATTTCTCAAAAAATGCTTACGGTAACCCTAAGAAATTTGGAAGCTGACGGATTGGCGAGCAGAAAAGTATATCCTGAAATTCCGCCACGCGTAGAATATAAATTGACACCCTTAGGTAAAAGTTTGGTCCCCCACATTTCTAGTCTTTTAAAATGGGCAGACCAAAACTTTTCGAGCATTATGGCATCACGTTCAAAATATAACCAAAAGGTAAGTTAGATAATCGTTGCTTGACCCAAGCTAAGATTATCACCGTTAATTTTTAGATCTTCATTATCTAAAATTAAACCTTCAATAAAAGTTCCTACTTTCTCCGTAGAGTAGGAGCTTTCTTTATTAATATCGCTGGTACAAATATTCATTTCTAAACTTTTATCGACAGCCGCTTGAATGATCGCTGCTTCTTCTAGTAAATTAAAATGTTCTAATAACATCGCCGCCGAAAGGATAGAAGCAATTGGGTTCGCAATTCCTTTTCCGGCAGCTTGCGGGTAAGAACCGTGAATCGGTTCAAAAAGTGCGTGTTCTTTCCCTACCGAAGCCGAAGCTAATAAGCCAATACTACCACCAATTACACTTGCTTCATCAGAAATAATATCACCAAACATATTTTCAGTAAGAATCACATCAAATTGTTTCGGGTTAATAATCATTTGCATCGCTGCATTATCAACATATAAAAAGTCTAATTCTACGTCTGGGTAGTCTTTGGCAATTTCTTTTACCGTGCGTCGCCAAAGTCGCGAAGTCTCTAGTACATTCGCTTTATCGACCAAGGTTACTTTGTTTCTTCGTTTCTGCGCCGCCTCAAATGCCAAATGCGTCATTCGTTCAATTTCTTCCGCAGTATATACGCAAAGATCCGAAGCTTCTCGCTCATCTTCACTCAAGGTTTTTTCGCCAAAATAAATGCCACCGGTCAATTCTCGATAGATCACCATGTCGGCACCTTCAATGCGATCGGGTCGTAAGGGCGAATGTTCCAATAAGCGTTCAAATGCACGAACCGGTCGAATATTAGCAAATAAACCTAACTCTTTGCGTAACTTTAGTAAACCTTGTTCCGGTCGTACTTTTGCTGCGGGATTGTTGTCGTATTTCGGGTCACCAATGGCGCCAAATAAAACCGCATCAGATTTTTTACACAAATCGAGTGTCGCATCGGGTAACGGATTTTCGGTGAGGTCGATAGCCGATGCACCTACCACGGCTTCTTCAAACAAAAACTCGTGATCAAAACGTTCGGCAATGGCTTTTAAAACCTTTATTGATTGCTGTGTGATTTCCGGCCCTATGCCGTCTCCTGCTAATACTGCGATGTTCAACTTCATATCTTCATTTTTTAGGTTGGGCGCAACCCTAGCGGGTCGGGCTTTCGCGAGTCGCTTTTTTATTTTGTCTTTTCTTTCGACAAGCTCAAGAAGACAAAATAAAAAGAGCTCCAACAATCGCTCAATCCCTTGCGCAAGTTAGTTTATACGGTTTGTTGCTTTTCAAAAGCTTTAATTTTATCAAGTTTGCTTACTAAAAAGTCAATATCATCCAAACCTTTGAGCAAGCACATTTTCTTATAGGCATCGATGTCAAATTTCTCTTCTAAATTTTTATCGATGAGTTTTATCGATTGATTTTCTAGATCTACTTTTAATTGTGTTTGTGGGTTTTCTTCGATCGCTTTAAAAAGCTCCGATAAAAACTGCGGACTCACCTGCACAGGAAGCAAACCATTGTTTAAGGAGTTTCCTTTAAAGATGTCGGCAAAATAACTGGAGACGACAACTTTAAAACCGTAAGCTTTAATTGCCCAAGCAGCGTGTTCTCGACTAGAACCACAACCAAAATTATCGCCGGCCACTAATACTTGTCCGTGATATCTTTCTTGATTCAGCGGAAAGTCTTCCTTTTCATTTCCTTCGTTATCAAAACGCCAATCTCGAAATAGATTTTCTCCAAATCCGGCTTTATCGGTCGCTTTTAAAAATCTTGCCGGTATGATCTGATCGGTATCAATATTTTCAATCTCTAAAGGAACTGCGGTATCGGTAAGTGTGATAAATTTTTCCATTAGTTTAAGTTTTGGGTGTAATCAACAATTTTTCCGGCAATCGCAGTGGCAGCAGCCGTTAACGGACTTGCTAAAATCGTGCGCGAACCTTGCCCTTGTCTTCCTTCAAAGTTTCGATTACTGGTAGAAACGCAATATTCTCCGGCAGGTATTTTATCATCATTCATCGCTAAACATGCCGAACAACCCGGTTGCCGAAGTTGAAACCCGGCTTCTTCAAAAATAGTATGTAAACCTTCGGCTTCAATTTGCGCAGCTACTTGCCGCGAACCCGGAACGATTAATGCGTTTACATTTTTAGCCTTTTGCTTTCCTTTAATATAATTGGCAGCGATTCTAAAATCTTCAATTCTAGAATTGGTACAACTCCCAATAAAAATGTAATTTATCGGTTTGTCGATGAGCGATTCTCCCGCCGTAAAACCCATATATGCTAAAGCTTTCCCAGAACTTTTACTTTCGTTTTCGGGAATGGCCTGTGAAATTTTAATGCCCATTCCGGGATTGGTGCCATAAGTGACCATCGGTTCGATGGCTTCTGCTTCAAAGCTATATTCCTGGTCAAATGTAGCGCCTTCGTCAGTTTTTAAACTTTCCCAGTAGATTTTTAGCTTTTCAAAAGCTTCTCCTTTCGGAGCAAACTCTCGACCTTCCACATAATTGTAAGTGGTTTTGTCTGGAGCTATGAGTCCACCGCGAGCGCCCATTTCGATGCTCATGTTGCAGACGGTCATTCGACCTTCCATCGACATCTCTTCAAAGACATTTCCGGCATATTCACAAAAATATCCGGTACCGGAATTGGTGCCGAGTTCACTAATAATATATAAAATGACGTCCTTAGGAGTAACGCCATTTTTTAATTTTCCGTTTACGTTTACCCGTAATTTTTTAGGCTTTTGCACCAACACCGATTGGCTGGCAAAAACTTGAGCAACTTGGCTTGTGCCGATTCCAAAAGCGATGGTGCCAAAAGCGCCATGCGTTGAGGTATGACTATCACCACAAACCATCGTCATTCCCGGTTGAGTAATGCCTAATTCTGGTGCCATCACATGAACAATACCATTGTAAGGATGACCTAAACCGTAAAGTGTAATGTTATTTTCTTCGCAGTTTTGGGTGAGTTCTTTTAATTGTTTCCGGGATAAAAGATCTTTTACCGGCAAATGCTGATTTTCCGTCGGTGTGTTATGATCTGCGGTGGCCACAATTTTATCGGGCCGAAATACCGGAATGTTACGGTCTTTTAGCTCTTGAAAAGCTTGCGGACTCGTAACTTCATGGATTAAATGTTTATCGATGTATAAAATATCGGGACCGTTGGGAATCGATTCGACCACGTGTGCATCCCAGATTTTATCAAAAAGTGTTTTTTTCATTTTTGTTGATCTTCTAATTGCGCAAGGGATTGAGTGATTTGTTGAAGCTCTTTTTATTTTGTCACCTTGAGCGGAGTCGAAAGGTTTTACAGACAAAATAAAAAAGCGACTCACGAAAGCCCGACCCGTTAGGGTTGCGCCCAAATTATGCGCTTACTCGATGTTTACTTTGATAGATTTGCATGATCTCGTGAATATCACTGTCGAGCACTTCTTTGCGTGCATCGGCAAAATGAAGAAATTCTTGATACACAACATCGAGTTCTAATTTGGTAAGGTTGTAACCGATTTTTTTGGCTTTATGCGCCAAGGCTGCGCGACCACTTCTGGCGGTTAGAATTATCGCAGATTCGGTAACGCCTACATCGGCAGGATTTATAATTTCGTAAGTTTCTCGGTTTTTAATTACGCCGTCTTGATGAATACCGGAACTATGCGCAAAAGCATTGGCACCAACGATGGCTTTGTTGGGTTGCACGAACATTCCCATCTCGCGAGAGACCATTTTGCTGGTGTCGTACAATAGTTGCGTATTGATGTTGGTGTCTAGGTTTAATGCAGGATGTTGGCGTAAAATCATGACAATTTCTTCTAGCGCTGTATTTCCGGCACGTTCACCAATACCGTTAATGGTACATTCGATTTGGCGAGCTCCGTTGGTCATTCCGGCAACAGAATTGGCAGTCGCCATTCCTAGATCGTTATGGCAATGACAAGAAATAATTACATTTTCGATGCCCGGAACATGTTCTTTTAAGTATTTTATTTTTTTACCATATTCTTCCGGTAGGCAATAACCGGTGGTGTCTGGAATATTTAAAACGGTTGCACCGGCTTTGACGGCTTCAGTACAGACGACAGCTAAAAATTCGTTATCGGTTCTGCCGGCATCTTCGGCGTAAAATTCGACATCATCTACAAAAGTTTTGGCGTAAGCAACGGCCTCGCCAGCACGCTCAATAATCTCCTGAGGCGTGGCTTTAAATTTATACTTAATGTGTGATGCAGAAGTGCCGATACCGGTATGAATTCTTGGTTTTTTAGCGTATTTTAAAGCTTGCGCGGCCACTTCAATATCGTTTTTAACGGCGCGTGTTAAACCGCAAACCGTGGCATTTTTTACGAGTTTAGAAATTTCTGAAACTGACTGAAAGTCTTGTGGACTTGATACCGGGAAACCGGCTTCGATCACATCTACTCCCAATTCATCTAAACGTTTGGCGATTTTTAATTTTTGCTCGGTGTTTAATTTACAACCGGGCACTTGCTCTCCATCTCTCAACGTGGTATCAAAAATTTCTACCTTTTCTGTACTCATAAACGCTAGTTTTTAGTTTATCTTTAGCTTAAAAGTAAGTAGCTTGTAGAGGTCTAGAAACCGACTTTTAAAAATGCTTACGATCGCTAAAGTTTGTTTTTGGTGTTTAATTAATTGTTTTTCAATGTTTTGTGTTTTAGGTAATTACGATGTTAAAAGAATTTTCTGATCCTTTATTTTCTTTGGTGCAATCGCTTTCTGCTTCAGAAAAGCGTCAGTTTTCGTTATATGCAGGAAGATTAGGAGGGAAGTCTGAACGTAAATTTGAACATCTTTTTAAATTGTTATCGAAACAGAAATATTATGATGAAGCTGAAATTCTTTCGAAAACAAGTATTACCAAACAGCAACTTTCGAATGTAAAAGCACATTTGTACAAGCAAATTTTAACGAGTTTGCGCTTGCATACTTCGCAGCAAAGTATTCCGCTACAGTTGCGGGAGCAATACGATTTTGCTTATATTTTATATCGCAAAGGTTTGTACAAGCAGGCGTTGAAGTTGTTGGATAAAACTAAAACCACCGCTATTGAATACGAAGAGAAAACCATCGCTTTTGAAGTGTTGGATCTCGAGAAAATTATCGAATCGCAATACATTACTCGAAGTTCTGAAAATCGCGCCGATCAGCTGGTAAGTCAAACGGAGGAGCTTTCTTTTTTGAATGTAATCGCGGGAAAACTTTCTAACTTATCGCTTCAGCTATATAATATTTTCTTGAAAATGGGTTATGCGCGAACGGAGGAAGAGGCAAAGCAAATCACTAATTTTTTTGAAGAGAACTTACCCGATTATGATTATGCTCAGCTTAGTTTTCGGGAAAAGTTGTGGTTGTATCAGGCGTATTTATGGTATAGCTTTATCACCCAAGATTTTTTGTCTTGTTATCGTTATGCTTCGAAATGGGTAGATTTATTTCAGCAGAATTCCGCATTAATCCACGTGCATCCGGTCTTTTATTTAAAAGGAAACCATTATTTGTTAGAATCACTTTTTTACTTAAATAGTGTCGATCTATTTGAGCAAGTACTTATCAAATTTGAAGAGAATATTGAGGATAAGCGTATACCTAAAGATGAGAATATTTCTGCCTTGTCTTTTATGTATTTGTATTTTAATAAACTGAATTTAAGGTTTATGAAAGGCGAGTTTGCCGATGGTGATGCGCTTGTCGATGAGATTATTAACGGAATAAAAGTCTATCAGCATACCTTAGATGAGCATCATTTAATGGTCTTGTATTATAAAATTGCTTCGCTTTATTTTGGAGATGGTAATTATAAGAAGTGTATAGATTATCTACAGAAAATCATTCAGAATAAATCTTTAGAAATGCGGGAAGATCTGATGTGTTTTAGCCGTATTTTAAATTTGGTCGCGCATTATGAAGCGGGGCTCGATTATCATTTAGACCGATTGATTCGATCGACTTATCGTTTTCTAATTAAGATGAATGACCTGCACGAAGTACAAAAAGAAATGATCAAGTTTTTGCGCGATCTTCCTAAAGTTTACCCTTCAGACATAAAAGCAGAATTTAAAAAATTACGCGATCGATTAAAAGTTTATGAAGAACATCCTTTTGAGCGTCGAGCTTTCTTGTATTTAGATATTATTTCTTGGCTGGAGAGCAATTATGAAAATCGCCCGGTAGCCGAGATCGTAAAAGAAAAGTTTAGAGAACAAAAACGCTTTGTTTAATTAAGCTGGAGTTGGAGAAAAACCAGATCGAACCAACGGTCAAATTTATAGCCGACTTCTTTTAGATACCCTACTTCTTGAAAGCCTAGTTTTTGATGAAATTGGATACTAAATTTATTTTCAGCATCGATCCCGGCCACCATATTGTGGTAATTCTCTTTTTTGGCGATATCGATGAGCGCTAAAATAAGCTGCTTGCCAAAGCCTTTGCCTTGATGATCTGGCGAAACGTAAACCGAATGTTCTACACAAAATTGATAAGCTTCGTGCGGTCTAAATTGGCCAAATGTTCCGTAGCCGGTAAGCTTCCCGTTTTCTTCGGTGACTAAAACGGGAAAATTCAGCTGTTGTTGTTGGCTTAACCAAGCTTCCATTTGAGCTAAGGTTCTCTTGTGGTAATGGTAGATCACCGTCGTATGTTCAATATGGTAATTGAAGATTTCTAAAATTTTTGGTATATCTTCAAGAGTAGCTTGGCGTATCATTTTTTGCTTTTTTCTTTACGGTAAGCGTGATCTAAAAATAAATATCGGTCGTCGGTGGTTGCTTGTTGCGCTTCGGTTTTTACGCCGATGTTGATGAAAATTGGACTTTTGGCAGTTGCTTTTACTGCCGGCCAAGTGGGTAATTCATCAGTATTAGGATTCGCATTTTTGATGAAATTAGCAAAATAAGAGAACATCACTTGTGCAACTTGCTTATCTTCTTTACTCCACTCAAACTCTGTAGCAGTAGCTAAATTATTAAAAGCATATTCAATTTCTGCAGCGTGAGCGGCACCAATAGGTTTAGGTGGTGTGGTTGCTGTTTCTTCTTTCTTTTCTGAAGTGCCACCGGCTAAACCGGCTACTTTAGATTTGTCTTTTAAAGGCGGGCGAATTTTATCGAATACATAACGATACACCGGTTGATCACTATTTTTACGATGAAGGTCAAACCACTTCCACGTGCTATACACGATAAACCTGTCGGATGCGAGATCGGTAGCCGATTTTCTGATTTGAGCTGGATCACCCACCGGATATAAGGCTAGCACCCTTTCGTAATCTTCCGGGTAAAGTTCTTTGATGATTTGCGTATAGTTTTCTTTCGTGAATGCTTTTTCTTTCATTAAGCTTGCACCGGGAATTTCAGCAGAATTCCAACCGACCAATAAAGGAATTTGTGCTTGTTTTTCTGCTTCAAAAATTTCAGGTAAGCTGTTCGGTAAAAAATAATTGTCGATCACTGATGGAAAACCAAACCTTCCGCTTTTTCCATAAAGTTGAAGTAATTCTTCTGCAGAAATACCTCTCATCTCTTCTAAAGATTTTAGTCCTAATTGATCTGTAAATTCTTTCCCGATGTTTTCCGCTTCGGTTAAACTTACCGGTGCCAAGGTAGGATATATGGCTGCTCCGCTTTCTCCAATAGCCGCAAATAAAAGATCTTTAGATAACGGGGAAGCCATTTGCGCACTTACCGAGATCGATCCGGCAGATTCACCACCAATAGTAATATGATCGGGATCGCCACCAAATTGTTCAATATTATTTTTTACCCAAACCAAGGCCGCATGTTGGTCAAGCAATCCGTAATTACCAGAAGCACTGTATTTAGCTTCTTTACTTAAGGCAGGATGAGCTAACGAGCCAAACACATTTAGGCGATAGTTTACGGTCACCACCACAATACCTTCTTTGGCAAAGTTAGTCCCGTCGTAGCGAGGCTCAGAAGCGTCGCCGGCAACAAAACCCCCACCATAAAAGTAAACCAATACAGGTAAGTTTTTCTTTTTTTGTGGTAATGGTGCCCAAATATTCAGGTAAAGACAATCTTCACTCATTCCGTTTCCGCGAGATTTCATATCACCAAAAATAGGTATTTGCATAGGAGCCGGGCCAAATGCTTTCGTTTCTTTTACGCCTTGCCAAGCTTTGGCAGGTTGTGGCGCTTTCCAACGTAAATCGCCTACCGGGGGTTGCGCAAAAGGCACTCCAAAAAACTGTGCTACTTGGTTTTCTTGATCGGTAAAACCTTCAATCATACCTTTATCGGTGGTTACTTGAAGTTGTCCTGCAGAAAGTTGCGCGTGCAACAAATTGGATTGAAAGCAAAGGCAAAGCAGGAGTAAGATATATTTTTTCATTGCTATTGAAAATTAATGATGTTTAATTTATTTCTGATACAGTTTAAATAGGCTTCTTGAAAACGGAATGAGCATGATACCGCAGCCTAAAAATAATAAGAAGGCTAGTTTTAAACTGAAAAGTTCTGCTAAATACCCAATAATTGGCGGTCCTAATAAGCGTCCTAAAATTCCGTAGGTTGAAATAATAGAAATCGCCATTCCTGCAGAATATTTCGTAGAATCTCCTGCGGAAATAAAGATCATCGGGATCACGGCAGCAGTTCCTAAACCAATGAGACTAAAGCCAACTAAAGCCGGCCAAAAGTAAGGCAGCAAAATAACGGTCGCAATTCCTAACACGATAAGGATGGCACTGAGGTAATACGATTTTTGCATCCCAATTTTCTCAATCACCCTATCGGAAGAAAATCTAGAAATAGCCATAAAAACCATAAAGGTAAAATAGCCTAAGGTGAAAATTTCTTCCCCTACCACATCTTTAAAATAAACGCTACTCCAGTCAAACATCCCGCCTTCACAAACCGAAGCGAAGAAAATTAAAATTCCTAAGTAAAAGATGAAAGGGTCGGGTTTACCAAATTTGATTTTATTACCCGATGTGCTGCGGTCATTTTTCAGTAAATAAAAATAAGCAACACTTGCCCCTGTAAACGTAAATAGTGTTACAATAAGCATGTGCGTAGCGATCGAAATATTAAACTTTAAAAGTAAGGTACATAAGGCAACACCGGTAAGTCCACCGGCGCTCCAAATCCCATGGAAAGACCCGATTATTTTTCGTTTAAATTTTTTCTGAAGCGTGATGGTTTGCGTATTCATAAATATATTGATGATCCGCATACAAAATGAAAATACCGCCACGGCAATGACCAAGGCCACAATGTTGGTGGTGTACCCCACAACAAACAACGAAGCCGCGAAAAATAGCATCGATAATACTAACGGATTTCTGCTACTAAATTTACTTACCATCCAGCCAGAAATAGGTAACCCAATTAGGGAAGCAATAGGCATCACTAAGAGTAAATTCCCTAAATCTGCTTCACTAAAATTAAAAATAGCTTTGATGGTAGGGATGCGAGAAGCCCAAGAAGAAAAGCAAAATCCTGAGAGAAAAAAGCAAGTACTTAGCGCGATCCGCTGTTTAACTTTTAGCTGCATAAACGATAATCAAGGTGAAAAGTGCAAAGATGCTTCAGTTTGAAGAAATAAGAAAAGCTTTTTCGTTTTTATAACAAAAAAAGCCACTCTTTTTCTAGAGTGGCTTTGAAACAGATTAAAAATGAATTTAATTGTTAAGTGAATTATCAATAATCTCCTGAACGATTTCCGGGTTAAGTAATGTACTGGTATCACCCAAACTACCGGTGTCGTTACTGGCAATTTTACGTAAGATTCGACGCATAATTTTACCAGAACGGGTTTTAGGCAAACCAGACACAAACTGAATTTTATCAAGCTTCGCAATGGGCCCGATATGTTCAGTAATTAATTGGTTAATTTCTTTACGTACATTTTCGTGTTTACGTGATTCTCCAGCTTCTTTTAAAATCACGTAACCATAAAGCGCATTTCCTTTTACATCGTGTGGAAAACCTACGATCGCAGATTCTGCCACCGCTTGGTGTTCGTTGATGGCATCTTCAATTGGAGCAGTTCCTAGGTTATGACCAGAAACAATCACCACATCATCGGCACGACCGGTAATTCGGTAATACCCCACATTATCACGCAAAGCACCATCTCCGGAGAAATATTTGTTTTCGTAGGCAGAGAAATAGGTGTCTTTGTAGCGTTGATGATCGCCCCAAACGGTTCTTGCCATTCCCGGCCATGGGAATTTAATACATAATTTTCCTTGTACTTGATAGCCTTTCATTTCATTTCCTTCTTCATCCATCAACGCAGGTTGAATTCCCGGTAGTGGTAAAGTTGCATAGGTAGGAATGGTTGGCGTGGAGTGGGGAAGTGGAGAAATCATAATTCCGCCGGTTTCGGTTTGCCACCACGTATCGACGATCGGACAGTTTTTCTGCCCGACATTATCGTTATACCAGTGCCAAGCCTCTTCGTTAATCGGTTCACCTACAGTTCCTAAAACTTTTAAAGAAGAAAGATCGCGAGATTCTACGTAATCTAAGTTTTCTTTAGCTAACGCACGAATAGCGGTTGGTGCGGTGTAAAATTGATTCACTTTATGCTTTTCAACAATATCCCAAAAGCGACCAAAATCAGGATAACTTGGGACCCCTTCAAACATCACGGTCGTTGCACAATTGGCTAACGGACCGTAAACAATATAACTGTGACCGGTAATCCAACCAATATCGGCCGTACACCAATACACATCGCCGGTTCTATAATTAAATACGTTTTTAAACGTATAAGCGGTATACACCATATAACCACCGCAGGTATGCATCATCCCTTTAGGTTTTCCCGTTGAGCCGGAAGTGTAAAGAATAAACAACGGATCTTCTGCATCCATCATTTCGGGTTTGCAATCTTCTTCTGCTTCATCTAATAAAGGTTGTAACCATTCGTCGCGCCCTTCTTTTAATTCGATATCACTGTCAATACGCTTGGCTATCAAAACAGTCTCTACATCAGGACATTTTTCTAAAGCCGCATCGACAATCCCTTTTAAATCGATGGTTTTAGAACCCCGATACGATCCGTCTGAAGTGATCACCATTTTACAATCGCTATCTAAAATTCTAGTAGCTAAGGCTGATGAAGAAAACCCTGCAAATACGATCGAATGTATCGCACCAATTCGGGCGCAAGCGAGCATCGCCACCGAGAGTTCAGGAATCATCGGTAAATAAATACAGACTCGATCTCCTTTTTTAATGCCTTTGCTTTTGAGAACATTGGCAAATTTACACACACGTCGGTGCAATTCGTTATACGAGATGTGTTGTGCTTCTTCATCGGGATCATTAGGTTCAAAAATAATCGCCGTATCGTCGCCGTGAGAAAATAGATGTTTATCGATACAGTTTTCGGTAATGTTTAATTTGGCACCTTCAAACCATTTTACTTCAGGTTTAGAAAAATCCCATTCCAGCACTTTATCCCAACGTTTACGCCAGAGAAAATGCTCTTCTGCGATTTCTTCCCAAAACTTTTCAGGATAGCGAACCGATTTTCTATAGACTTGAAAATATTCTTCTAAATGTTTAATGTGATAATTACTCATAAATAATATGTGGTTAATTTTACTTATCGAACTCTAGAAAATGATGAAGAATTCAGATAATAAATTATTATTCCTTAAAAATAAAGTAATAACATAATAAATCAGCTAAATTTTAATGAATTATTCTATCATATTCATTAGGTATTGATAGAATAGTTCATTTACACCAAAATATTCATCAAACTTTCCTTAGGATTAATGTAATCCCCAAAGAATTGTAAATCTTTCATTCGGCTTAATAGCGGTTCAAAATCTTTTTTAGCCTTTAATTCGATGCCCACGACCGCATAACCTTTTTCGCGAGAATTTTTTTTGATGTATTCAAAATGGGTAATATCATCCGTTGCGCCTAACACTTCTACCACAAATTGTTTTAAAGCCCCGGCACGTTGCGGAAATCGAACCAAAAAATAATGTTTAAGTCCGTTATACAACAAGGCTCGTTCTTTAATTTCTTCCATGCGGGTAATATCGTTGTTGCCGCCGCTAACCACGCAAACCACATGTTTCCCTTTTATTTCTTCAGAAAACTGTTCGAGTGCGGCTAAGGTTAAGGCTCCGGCAGGTTCTACCACGATCGCATCTTTGTTGTAGAGGTTCAGGATGGTTTCACAAATTTTACCTTCGTCTACGGTAAGCACTTTTTCTAAATTTTGCTTACAGATCTGAAAAGTAAGGTCGCCCACTTTTTTTACGGCCGCTCCATCTACAAATTTATCGATGAGGTGTAGCTCTGTATTTTCATTTTTATCGATCGAGATCGACATCGAGGCAGCACCTTTCGGTTCTACCCCAATAATTTTGGTGTGTGGTGAAAGGGCTTTAAACACACTGCTTACGCCAGAAGCGACGCCCCCACCGCCAATCGGTACAAAAACATAATCGATCGAGTCTTTAGCAGCGGCTAAAATCTCTAAGGCAATTGTGCCTTGCCCTTCCATAATTTTAGGATCATCAAACGGATGGATCACCGTACTTTGGTGTAGCTCGCTATACCGCATGGCTTCTACCTTGGCATCATCAAAGGTATCGCCTACTAAAATCACTTCTACGCGATCTTCCCCAAACATGCGAACCTGCTGTACTTTTTGAAGTGGAGTAGGCGTAGGCATAAAAATTTTAGCATCGATATTTAACTTTTTACAAGAATACGCCACGCCTTGCGCGTGATTGCCCGCGCTGGCACAAACCACACCTTTTGCTCTTTCTTCCGCCGTTAACGAAACAATTTTATGATATGCGCCTCTAATTTTATACGAGCGCACCCGTTGCTGGTCTTCTCTTTTTAAAAAGATTTGCGCCTCGAAATCCTTAGAATAACTTCGGTTCTTCTCTAGCGGCGTGTTTTTAGCGACGCCTTCTAAATTCTTTTGCGCTTTTTTGATTTCTGCTAAAGAAAGTTGCGGTAAAGTTTGCGTTTTCATGATGATTTTAAATTAGTACAGCGACAGATTGGATTTATTTGGGCGTTTCCCTGCGTGTCGGGCTTTGCGTTACAATTCCTCACAAATTTTCGCTAAGGCTTCAATTTGTTGCGGGATTTTCACTACTATCCCTAACGCAATCAAAACCACCCCGCCCTTTGGGCACCCCTCCTTTATAAGGAGGGGAACTTTTTCTAATATCTAGGACCTAACACCTCATCCCTATTTCCTAACACCTATCAACCTGTTTTTAGTTGTTTTCCGGTCTTAATTTTCTTACTTGCGCACCGGTTTGCCATAATTCAGATTCGCGTAATTCTTTTAACTCTTCTTCCAGTTTTACACGGTAATCTTCTTTTTCATTGGCTTTAATCGTTACGCGAGCTTCTTCTCCGGTTTTTACACTATCGTAAAGATCGTCAAACACCGGGAGGGTCGCTTCTCTAAATTTATGGCGCCAGTCTAAAGCTCCGCGTTGCGCGGTGGTCGAGCAATTGGCATACATCCAATCCATTCCGTTTTCGGCGACTAAAGGCATTAAACTTTGGGTAAGTTCTTCCACCGTTTCATTAAAGGCTTCTGAAGGTGAATGTCCGTTTTTACGTAAAACTTCATATTGCGCTTCAAAAACTCCGGCTAAAGCTCCCATTAAGATTCCGCGTTCTCCGGTAAGATCGGAGTAGACTTCTTTCTGAAAATCGGTTTCAAATAAATACCCCGAACCTACGCCAATGCCTAACGCAACGACACGGTCATAGGCTTTTCCCGTAGCATCTTGAAAAATAGCATAACTCGAATTCAATCCTTTTCCTTCTACAAAAAGTCGGCGTAAAGACGTTCCCGAACCTTTTGGGGCGACTAAAATCACATCGACATCTTTGGGCGGCACAATGCCGGTTTGGTCTTTATAGGTAATTCCGAAGCCGTGCGAAAAATAAAGCGCATCGCCGGGATTTAATTGATTTTTTACGGTTTCCCACTGAGCGATTTGTCCGGCATCAGAAAGTAAGTATTGCACAATCGTTCCGCGTTTGGCAGCTTCTTCTACTTCAAAAAGCGTTTCACCGGGAACCCAGCCATCGGCAACAGCCTTGTCCCAAGTTTTAGAGTTTTTACGTTGGCCTACGATCACGTTAAAGCCGTTGTCTTTTAGGTTAAGCGCTTGCCCTGGACCTTGAACTCCGTACCCGATAACCGCGATGGTTTCTTCTTTTAAAGTTGCTACTGCTTTAGCTAAAGGGAACTCCTCTCGAGTGACTACATTTTCTTCTACGCCGCCAAAATTTAATTTTGCCATGATTTTTGTATTTAAGTTTTATGAATTGTATTAAGGTTAATTTTTGATGTCATCTTGAAGCACTTCGACAAGCTCCGTGTGACAACACTGAATTAATTTATTGATAGTATTTATTGAACTTTTCGTCATTCCGGACTTGATCCGGAATCTCATTATATTTTTTAAAATTTATTCTGAGGATGCGACCCTGAATCAACATTTCGACTCCGCTCTATGTGACAAGCAGGGTGACGTTAATATGAACTTTAGTATCTAAAGGTGGAAGCCTTTTCGACTTCTGCCATGTATTCTTTAAATTCTTTCATCTGTTTGGGGATCGCTACGCGCCCAGATCGTACAAAGCCTAACAAGCCGTAGGGTTCTAACTTGTTATAAAGCGCCTGTGTATCGGTTTTATGACCTGTCTTTTCGATGATCGTAAATTCAGCTTCGACCGTTAAAATGCGAGCATTACTACTTCTAATGATCTCTTCCACATCTTCTCCGGAAGCTAACGCTGAAGTAGGCACTTTATAAAGTGCGATTTCCTGATGGACCATCTCGTCGTTGCGGTGGTAAAAAGCTTTCACCACATCGACCTGTTTTTCGATTTGCTGAATTACTTTAACGACCAAGCTTTCTTCTTCTTCCACTACAATGAAGTAGCGGTGAACGCCTTCAACCTCACTAGCCGAAGCGGTGATGCTTTCAATATTAATATGTCTTCGGGTGAAGATGATGCTTACCCGATTTAGTAAGCCAATTTTATCTTCGGTAAATACCGATATGGTGAATTCTTCTTTCATCTTTTTTTTATTTTAATCGCACTTCAGAAACACAGCATCCGGTAGGAATCATGGGGAATACATTGTTTTCTCTCCCTACCATCACTTCTAATAAATAGCTGCCTTTGTGATTTAAAAATCCGTTGAGCGCTTCTTCTAAGTGTTCTCGTTGTTCTACACGTTCGGTTTCGATATGATAACCTTTGGCGATGGTTTGAAAATCTGGGTTCACCATTTCGGTGAACGAATAGCGACGCTCAAAAAACAGTTCTTGCCATTGGCGAACCATGCCTAGAAATTCATTATTCAATACCAAGATTTTCACATCGATCTGCGATTGGAAAATGGTGCCTAACTCTTGGATCGTCATTTGAAAACCGCCGTCGCCCACTACACAGATCACTTCACGATCGGGAGCTCCTAATTTGGCACCGATCGCTGCCGGAAGGCCAAAGCCCATCGTGCCTAAACCACCGGAAGTCACATGACTTCGCCATTGGTCGTGCTCGTAGTACCGTTGTGCTGCCATTTGATGCTGCCCCACATCGGTCACGATCACTGCTTTTCCTAGGGTTTTATCCGAGATTTTTTTGATCACTTCACCCATCGTCATTTCTTTTTCTAACGAAGGAGAAAGTTCTTCTTCTACGACTTCTAAAAACTCTTTTTGCTTGCAGTTGTAGAATTCTTGCTTCCAGTCGTCGTGCTTTTTTTCTTCTAAAAGCTCGGTAAGCATTTGCAGCGATTGTTTACAATTGCCAAGAACCGGCACCTCGGCATATACGTTTTTATTGATTTCTGCCGGATCAATTTCGAGATGAATGACTTTGGCTTGTTTGGCATAGCGACTTAAATCTCCGGTCACCCGATCGTCAAAACGCATGCCGACAGCTATTAACACATCACATTCGTTGGTGAGTAAATTAGGGCCGTAATTACCGTGCATCCCTAACATGCCCATATTGAGTGGGTGATGTGAAGAAAGTGCAGAAATTCCTAAAATGGTCCACGCCGAAGGAAGGTCTCCTTTTTCAATAAATTTTCTAAATTCTTCCTGCGCTTCTGCCAACACCACTCCTTGGCCAAAAAGCACATAAGGTTTTTTCGCTTGATTGATTAAGGCGGCCGCTTTTTTAATTTGTGCTTCGTTTACCGGATTATCGGGAACATAGCTGCGAACACTTTGGCAAGCTTCATATTCAAATTCAAAACTTTCAAACTGTGCATCTTTGGTAATATCGATCAATACCGGTCCCGGTCTTCCGGTTTTTGCCACATAAAAAGCTTTGGCTAAGGCCTGCGGAATATCTTTCGCTTGGGTCACTTGGATGTTCCATTTGGTCACCGGCGTCGAAATGCCGACCACATCGGTTTCCTGAAAAGCATCGGTACCCAAAAGATTGCTGCCTACTTGCCCGGTGATGCAAACTAAGGGCGTTGAATCGATCTGCGCATCGGCCAAACCGGTAATAAGATTGGTTGCTCCCGGCCCCGATGTAGCGATGCAAACACCAACTTTCCCCGAGACGCGTGCGTAACCTTGTGCGGCGTGAATAGCACCTTGTTCGTGTCGTGTTAAAATGTGTGCTAACCGATCGCGATAATCGTACATCGAATCGTACACCGGCATAATGGCTCCGCCGGGATAGCCAAACAAATATTCCGTTTCTTCTAGCAAAAGACATTTCACCACGGCTTCCGCTCCTGTGATGACTGTTGTTTTAGTTGATACTTCCATGAGCTTTATCGGTTACGCATCCTAAGGATGCAGAGGTTACAGATTGTGCATATTTAAAGAGCGCTCCCCGGGATACTTTTAGTGGTGGCGCTTTCCATTCTTTTTGGCGTTCTTGTAATTCTTCTTCAGACAGGTGAACGTCGATCGTATTTTTTTCAGCATCGATGGTAATTTGATCACCATCTTTCAGTAAACCAATTGTGCCGCCAACTTGTGCTTCGGGAGTAATGTGCCCCACCACAAAACCGTGCGTACCACCGGAAAATCTTCCATCGGTAATTAAAGCCACTTTCTTCCCTAAACCTCTTCCCATAATGGCCGAAGTAGGTTTGAGCATTTCCGGCATTCCGGGTCCGCCTTTAGGACCTTCATAACGGATCACCACCACATCGCCTTCTTTTACTTCTCCGTTAGCAATCCCATCGTTGGCTTCATATTCGCCATTGTAGATTTTAGCGGTTCCCGAAAAGAGTAAACCTTCTTTTCCGGTGATTTTTGCTACGGCACCTTCCGGAGCTAAGTTTCCTTTTAGAATTCGTAAATGACCGGTAGGTTTTAAAGGTTGTTCTACGGAATGAAGAATCTCTTGTTCCGAAGAAAGTGAAGGAACCTCTGCTAAATTTTCGGCTAAGGTTTTCCCAGTTACGGTAAGGCAATCGCCATGTAAATAGCCTTTTTCTAATAAATATTTCATCACGGCGGGTGTTCCGCCAATTTGATGCAGGTCTTCCATCAAGTATTTACCGCTCGGTTTAAGATCGGCTAAATAGGGAACTTGATCGCTAATACGCTGAAAATCGTCTATCTTAAAATCGACGCCTGCGGCATCGGCGATCGCTAAAAAGTGGAGCACCGCATTGGTCGAACCGCCTAAGGCAATGACGACGGTAATCGCGTTTTCAAATGATTTTTTTGAAACGATATCGGAAGGTTTTAAATCTTTTTTCAGTAACTCCATCACGGCTTCTCCGGCTTTGGTACATTCGGCTACTTTTGCATTTCCCACCGCAGGATTAGAAGCATTGTAGGGCAATGAAAAGCCCAAGGCTTCAATCGCGGAAGCCATGGTGTTGGCTGTGTACATCCCACCGCAAGCGCCGGGACCGGGACAAGCATGATGAATTACTTTTTTAAATTCGCACTCCTTCATTTTTCCGGCAGATTTTTCTCCCCAAGCTTCAAAGGCAGAAACAATATCTAGCTTTTTATCGCCTAATTTTCCGGAAGCAATCGTGCCACCGTATACCATCACGGAAGGTCTGTTTAACCGAAACATGGCCATTAACGCACCTGGCATGTTCTTATCGCAACCTACGACGGTGACGAGCGCATCGTAGCTCATGCCTTGGATCACGGTTTCCATAGAATCGGCGATAATATCGCGGGAAGGAAGTGAAAAGCGCATTCCCGGAGTTCCCATCGATATCCCGTCACTTACGCCAATGGTATTGAATACGAGACCCACACCATCATTACTGTTGATCCCGGTTTTTACATGTTGCGCGAGGTCGTTGAGGTGCATATTGCACGGGTTGCCTTCAAAGCCTGTACTGCCAATGCCGATGAAGGGTTTGTCTAAATCTTCATCGGTTAATCCTAAAGCGTGTAGCATGGCTTGCGAAGCAGGCTGGGAGGGATCTTGGGTGACGCGCTGACTAAATTTGTTGAGTTTCATGGTTTTGTTCTTTAACTAAAAAGCCCTTCTCGGTAGGAGAAGGGCTTTTATTTATACTTTCAATGATAGCAATACCTTCTCAGCTCATTATTGGAATAATAATGACTAAAAGAATAATGCTAATTACGATGTTATTGTTTGTTTTCATCTCGGTAAATAAAAAAACCATCCGAAAAAGGATGGCTTCAATTTTGGGTACCATCCATCTGTTAATTTCTAATAATAGAAATGACTAAGCAGTTGATGGATCTATTTTTATTTAATTTCTTCATAATTGTTTGATGAAAGTATATAACTCTCATTGATTGACCAAAATAAAATTCAATTAAAATGTTAAAATCATTTATTTTTGTAGATATTTTATTTTTAGGTATCTCAAATTGAGAATCTTTTAATTTAAAATTTATGAACTTCTAATATTTACTTCTACCATTTCAAGACGAATGAATTTTTAAATAAATGATAAGGTTCATTTTACGATTCTAAGTGTTACTTCTTAAGTAGTTATTTGTATGATTATATAACACGTCGTTATATAATTACCGTTTGTTGATAAAAATTTACCGTTGGTCGTTTTTGAGGCTGCTCAAAGGCTTATCTAAATACTTTTATCGCTCTAAACCACTTAACAACAACGGTATGAAAAAACAAATACTCATCGTAGACGATAAGCAAAGTTTAAGTGCTTTGGTCGCTCAATTTCTACATCAAAATTTTGAAGTGATCACGAAAAAGAACGGGATGGAAGCTATGTTGTGGTTGCAAGATTCTCATCTTCCCGATTTAATTATTACCGACCTAGAAATGCCGAAAATGGACGGGCTAGAGTTGATCAAACGTATAAAAGAAAGCGGTTTTTTCGCCGAGATCCCCGTCATGGTACTCAGCTGTAAATACACCAGCAAAGACCGTATCGAATGTTTAAAAGCCGGCGCTACCGATTATATGGTGAAACCTTTTAATCCGGAAGAATTACTTATTCGCTTAGAGAATATTTTACAGAAGTCTATTGCCTAAATTACCCAAAGATCATGAAAGCTAAGCACCACCCACCATTATCGATCGTATATGTAGGAAATGACGAAAGCGTGATCGCTGCTTTTCAGCAGTTAGAGGCGATTCGTTTTCATACTTTCAAAAACACTTACGAGACTTTTAAAGGTCTTGAAGAAATTGAACCTATAGATGCGTTCGTATGTGAGAACGATTTGCCGGGGCAAAGCGGACTTTCTTTTTATGATCAGTTTTTTCAGCACTTTTAGCGGAAAGCAAAAATTTAATTTATCTTAATTAGTGACTATTTCTCAGACGATTTTATTAAGAAATCTGCTGCGAGAGATAGCGACGATTGTTATATAAAATCCATAATTGCGCAACGTTTGATAAATCGTGTATTGTTTTTAAAGTATTATCCAGCTTGATTTGAAGTTATTACCAAAATAGAAGCCTAGCTGCTATTTTAAACTTTTAGCTTTTTATGATTGAAGTATTTTTAGAAATATCTTCAACTTTGAGTAGAAACTATAGAAAAATTTTCAACTAAAAAACCACGCTTTTAGAGCGTGGTTTTTAAAATTTTTGTGACCTCGGCAGGATTCAAACCTGCAACCTTCTGAGCCGTAATCAGATGCGCTATTCAGTTGCGCCACGAGGCCTTTTTGCGGGTGCAAATATATTTCTTTTCTACAATAATACAAAGCCTTTTGCGAGAAAATTCTTATTTTAATTTTCAGGTCTTATGTTTATCTTCGAATCTACAACATAAGCTATGAATTTAGAAGACTATATTAGAATTGTACCCGACTTTCCTAAGGAAGGGATTTCTTATAAAGATATTACCCCGCTATTGCAAAATCCTAAGGCTTTAGACTACTGTGTGCAAAAGTTCACAGAAAGCATCTCTGCTGAAATCGATTTGGTGGTGGGCATAGAATCTCGAGGTTATTTTTTAGCGACCTTATTGGCAAAACATTTTGATGCAGGTTTTGTACCGATTCGGAAAAAAGGAAAATTACCCTATACTACTTTACAAGAAAGTTACGATCTAGAATACGGTCAAGATGTTTTAGAAATCCATGAAGATGCGATACAAGCGAGCCAAAAAGTTTTAATTCACGACGATGTACTGGCCACCGGCGGGACGGCAAAAGCGGCTTGTAATTTGGTTGAACGCTTGGGCGGAGAAATTGTTCAGTGTAACTTTTTGATTGAGTTGGCTTTTCTAGAAGGAAGAAAAAAGTTAAGTACTGTTGAAGTCAACTCACTTTTACAATATTAGTTGCTTAATAGTTTCTGGTTCGGGTTCGTAGCAGCATGTTTAGTTACCCAAGTTTTCCAAGCAATGATCGCCAATTGAAGTTTACTGGCTTTCTGCAGGTCTAACCCTTTTTTGGTGTAATTAGGCAAGACCAATTTATTGAGTTTTGAAAGTCCTCTAAAAATGGAAGTTTTAAGATTCATGATTTTTCTTTTAAAAATACAAAAACCTCAACGAAAAGAAGTTGAGGTTATGAAGTTTAGCAAATTTTTAAGCTATTTTGTATTGATGACTATCACACCTGCTTTAGCTTTTTCTCCGAATTTTTTTATTGCAATGTCTCCGTCTGCAGAAAATACTGTTTTAATTTTAGTTTGATCTAATTGTTGGAGCTGTCTCCGTGAGGTTTCTTTTCCGTCTACCAGAATTAAGAGATTTTTGTTTTTAATGAGGTCTTGGTATTTTTTCTGTTTTAAAATGTCTTCCGGTAAAAGTCTATCTTTTTCATTTTTACCATACAGCTCAAATTCCATTACCTTTTTACCTTTTGCATCAATATTCAGAATCTTTTTAGCATCTTCAGATGTGTAAACACGTATGTTTTTAATTTTGTCTGCTTTAATTTTATCTAATTCTTCTTTTTCAATAAGACTGTTGCCAACCACAAAGAGGTAATCCCCATCTTCATAATTTTTACCTTTTGAAATAAACCATACATCATCAGCTTGATTTTTAGATTCTAATAAAGATATCACGACCACGCCATTTTTTCCTTCTTCACCATATTTTTCGATGGCATTTTCATCTTTCAGTACATTTATACTTTTGATGGTTGAAGGATCTAACTCATTTAACTCTTCTTTTTCAACTTTTTTACCGTCGATTAAATAAAGAGGTGCTGGAAGGTCACTTTTGTAAGTGAGACTATTCTTTGTTTTTGAAATTTCAACAGTATTGCTTTTTTTTGAATTCGTATGGGTAGTTGAATTTTTTATTTCCTCTTCTGTTTTAAGGGTAATTTCGATCACACCATTTTTTCCTTTTTCACCATATTTCTCTGTAGCATTTTCACCTTTAAGTATATTCATACTTTTAATGAGTGAAGGCTCTAGATTTTTCATTTCTTCTTGCGTAGCTTCTTTTCCATCGATAAGAATTAGAGGATCTTTTTGTTGAGAAGTCATTATGCTGTTAGCTATTTGTTCATTTTCTTGTGGTGAACCGGTAGCATGAATGTTTTCAGCTTTTTTAATAAATACTTGATCTGAAAATTTATCATGCTTTTGTGAGCTTACTTTTATTCCTGAAAATTGAATGATGCTGGCTTTGGCTTCTTCGTTAATTTTAATAAAGGTCATTGGTTTCGAACCTTTCATTTCCTCAGTATAGTTAGGAATTATTTTACCTTCAATGTAAAGGATTCCATTTTTTTCTGAAGAATTTGATACTTTTATAGTGTTGTTTTTTAGTTCATCTAAGTTTTTTATATTTCCGTTTAAAACAATTTTTTCACCATTAGTTATTAACTTGCTTAAAGTTAAAGTATTTGATTCACTGCGATTCTGCTTAGGTATATTATTACTATGGGTTGTTTTACCGGTATAAAAATTTATTTGCCCATCTGTTTCTACACTATTTATAAATAATCGATCGATAGGCTTATTACCATTATTAGAAGAAGCGGTACTAGTTGATTTTTCTTGTTTTATCTCAATTGTTAAACTAGTCAATTCATTCTTTTTATTGTAGTTAACATCGCTAAAATTCATAATGACATTAAACTCATCTTTCAAGAATTTTTGATCAGCATTTAATTGTTCTTTAGTAGTGTTGCCATCATAATTAATTTTAATTTCTTTGATGAAGCTTTTACTTTCAATAGAATCAGTTAATATTTCCTCTTGAAATTTTTCTGAAGTTTCTTCAAGTTGAACATACTCAACCTCTTCATTTACATTAAAACTCCATAAGAAGAAACCTAATAGAGGTAAAATAATAAGACTTTTAAAAAAGACTGTTTTTTGTGATGGTTTTTTGTTTAACATAACGATTCGTTTTTTGATTAATGATTGATAAAATTGATTCGCCAAGCTTGGAGCTTTATAATTGGTAGAAACTTTTAATAAAGTTAATTCGTAGTTTTTTTGCTGCAGATTACTTTCATTAGCAACCTCATGATCGGCGATAAACTCTAAATTTTCTAAAATTCTTTTTTGGTATCCCCAGGCTAGTGGATTAAACCAAAATGCAATAAGTAGAAACTGGTTAAGCAATACATCGATCGAATGGTATTGGCGACCGTGAATTTTTTCATGCTGAATAATAAAATTTAATTCCTCCCGGTTATACGATTTTAGGTAGTAAGCAATGTATTTAAAAAATGAAAATGGCGAGATTTTCTCGTGTAGTTCTATATGGTAAAAACCATCAGTGTCTTTATATTTTGGCTTGTTTAAGATCTTGATTAAGCCAATTAATTGCGCACTAAACCGAATAAACATGACCACAACTCCGGCTATATAAATATAAAAAAGGAGTTGCCACCAATTAAAAGGTTCAGGTCCTTCCGAATTATAATTAGTGATCGGTATATCACCGAAATTAAATGCAGTAGGTGCACGCTCGATATAAGTAACTTGCGTAAACTCGATCAACGGAAAAACTAACGCACAAATCACGCCTGCTAATAAAAAATAGCGGTTTTGATTAAAAAGCGTCTCTTTTTTGAGCAAGAAAAAATCGACTAAGAAAAATAAACTCAGTATCGCCGTGCTTTTCCATAAGTAAACATAAAATTCCATTACTTTTTATTTTCGATAATTTCTAAAATTTCCCGTAACTCTTCCGCGCTAATTTTCTCTTCCTTCGCAAAAAACGAAACCATTTTTTTATACGAATTATCAAAAAATTTCTGAGAAGCATTTTTCATAAAATACGAGCTGTAAGCCTCTATACTAATGGTAGGGTAATAGCGATGAGTATTCCCAAAAGCCTCGTGCGCTACAAAATTTTTATCTTCTAGTTTGCGTACTAGGGTCGACACCGTATTGTAATGCAATTTGCTATTAGGCATTTCAGCTAAGATCTCTTTCACAAAAGCCTTTTTAAGCTTCCATAGGGCCTGCATCACTTCTTCTTCTTTGTTGGTAAGTTTTTCCATTTTGTAAAATATATTTGGGCGTTTCCCTTCGGGTCAGGCTATTCGCTATATCTTTTTTGTTGTCATGCTGAGCTTGTCGAAGCACAACAAAAAAGGATGCCGCTTCTATCCTTAACGCTTTTCAAACTTATAACTAAAAAATAAGTTATGCAACTATTTTTGTAGTTAACCAACTAAAGGTGTAGTTTTTGTTTGTTTTTCAATATTTTACTAATCCATAATAAAACGATTATCTTCGCAAGAAAAATAGCTTACTATGTCTATAGTTTTAATAGTTGCCGGTTTTATTTTGTTAGTGGTAGGAGGAGAGTATTTAGTGCGATCTTCCGTAGCCTTATCTTTTAAATTCAACATCTCTAAAATGGTGATCGGGCTAACCGTGGTTTCTTTTGCAACTTCGTTACCAGAGTTGCTCGTGAGTTTGCAAGCTGCTTTAGATGGATTTTCAGATATAAGTTTAGGTAATGTGATTGGCTCTAATATTGCGAACATAGGTCTGGTGTTAGGGATCACTTCCATCATTAGTTCGATCGATGTCGATAAAGATTTTTATAAATTCAATTGGCCGGTAATGGTCTTGTTTTCTTTAGCGCTTTATGTCTTTTTGCAAAGCGGTTATCAGATATCTCGACTTGAAGGCGGAATTTTCTTAGCGGCTATTGTACTTTATTTATTCATTTTAATACGAAGAGCCAGAAAACACGATGAGGTCGCTACGGAGGAAGTCGATGATAGTTTGCAGGGTGTTTCTGGATTTAAAATTGTGATTTGGCTATTAATTGGTGGAGCGGCACTTTATTTTGGATCTGAATGGCTGGTAGAAGGTTCGGTAGATCTAGCGAAAAAATTAGGCGTAAGCGAGCGCGTAATTTCAGTAACCATGATCGCTATTGGTACGAGCGTTCCCGAGTTAGCAGCTTCCGTGATTGCGGCGCTTAAAAAAGAAAAAGCACTTTCGTTAGGTAATTTAATTGGTTCTAATATTTTTAATATTGCTTCAGTTTTAGGAGTAACTGCGCTTATTAATCCCATTAACTTAGAATCTAAAGCAGTCTTAACTAACGATATATTTTGGATGTTGGGGTTTGCCATAATTTTATTACCTTTAGTGTTCCTTCCGAAGCGTTACATCTTCAGCAGATATAAAGGTTTAATTATCTTTATAGGGTATGCTGTGTTTGTAGGGCTTACTTTTTCTTAGCAGCTCTTCAAATTTAGGGGTAAGATAATTTTAAGAATACTTTTTTAAGAACTTAATGAAAAAAATTAGGGGGTATTTATAAAAATACTATTTTTGTGCCTAGCAACACAAAAAGTTAATTATAAATGTCAACGCTAAGATTTCAAGCTTTAAAGAAAACATTAAACAGAAAGCCGATAGAGGTAGAAGAACCTGCCAGGCGATCTGAAATTTTTGGTAAAAACGTATTCAATGAACCGGCTATGCGCCAATACCTTACCAAAGATTCTTACAATAGTGTGATGGATGCTATCGAAAAAGGTTCTAAAATCGATAGAAATTTAGCCGATCATATTTCAACCGGATTAAAAGAGTGGGCGATCTCTAAAGGAGCAACGCATTACACACACTGGTTTCAACCTTTAACAGGTTCTACTGCAGAGAAACACGATGCCTTTTTTGAGCCAACCGGTAACGGTTCTGCGATCGAAAAATTTGGCGGTAGTGCTTTAGTACAGCAAGAACCAGATGCATCTAGTTTCCCTAACGGCGGAATTAGAAATACTTTTGAAGCAAGAGGTTATACTGCTTGGGATCCTACTTCTCCTGCATTTATTTTAGGAACTACACTTTGTATTCCTACCGTATTTGTATCATATACAGGAGAAGCGTTAGATTATAAAGTGCCATTATTACGTTCGTTGCAAGCTTTAGATAGTGCAGCGACAGAAGTAGCGAAATATTTTGATAAAAAAGTAACTAAAGTAAATGCTACTTTAGGATGGGAGCAAGAATATTTCTTGGTAGATTCGGCATTAGCAGCTTCTCGCCCAGACTTAGTTTTAGCGGAAAGAACTTTATTAGGTCACGCACCGGCTAAAGGTCAGCAGTTAGACGACCATTATTTTGGTTCTATCCCAACACGTGTAATTAACTATATGCGTGATTTGGAAACCGAATGTATGTTATTAGGTATTCCTGTAAAAACGCGTCATAACGAGGTGGCACCTAACCAATTTGAGTTAGCGCCAATTTTTGAAGAAGTAAACTTAGCGGTAGATCACAACTTATTATTAATGGATGTGATGGATAAGGTTGCTGAGCGCCACCATTTCAAAGTGCTTTTCCACGAGAAACCATTTGCAGGAGTAAACGGTAGTGGTAAGCATAACAACTGGTCGTTAGCAACAAACACAGGAGTTAATTTGTTAAGTCCTGGTAGCACGCCAATGAAGAACCTTCAGTTTTTAACTTTCTTTATTAATACGATCAAAGCGGTTTACGATAACGAAGAGTTAATCCGTTCTTCTATTGCAACAGCATCTAACGATCACCGTTTAGGAGCGAACGAAGCGCCACCGGCAATTATTTCGGTTTTCATCGGTTCTCAGTTAACTAAAGTTCTTGATGAATTAGAAAAAGTAACCGATGGTAAACTTTCTCCGCAAGAAAAAACAGATCTTAAATTAAACGTAGTAGGTAAAATTCCAGAAATTTTACTAGATAACACCGATCGTAACAGAACTTCACCTTTCGCCTTTACCGGGAATAAATTTGAGTTTAGAGCCGTAGGTTCAACTGCAAACTGCTCTAACCCAATGACCGTTTTAAACGCGGCGGTAGCGAAGCAACTTCAAGATTTTAAAGTTGAAGTAGATAAGCTTGTGAAAGATAAGAAGATGAAGAAAGACGATGCGATCTTCAATGTGCTTAGAGAATACATCAAAAAATCTAAGAAAATTAGATTTGAAGGTGATGGTTACGGGGAAGCTTGGGAAAAAGAAGCTGAAAAGCGTGGCTTAAGCAATAACAAGAAAACTCCGGAAGCTTTAAAAGTTAAAATCGCAGACAAAACCATTAAGTTGTTTGAAGATTTAGGAGTAATGAACCGTGTAGAGATGGAAGCACGTCACGAAATTGAAGTAGAAGAATATGCAATGCATATCCAGATCGAAGGTCGTGTGTTAGGTGACATCGCGAGAAATCACGTGATTCCAACTGCAATTAGATACCAAAACATTCTAATTAAAAACGTACAAGGGCTTAAAGAAATTTACGGAAGTGAATTTAAAACGCACGCAGCAGAGCAATTAACGATCATTGAAGATATTTCGGGTCATATTGCTAAGATCAATAAAGGGATCACCGAAATGATCGATGCACGTCGTGAAGCAAACAAGTTAGAAGATGCTGAAGAAAAAGCATTTGCTTATTGCGATAAAGTAAGACCTTATTTTGACGATATTAGATATCACTGCGATAAATTAGAGATCTTGGTTGACGATGAATTATGGCCAATCACTAAATACAGAGAATTGTTATTCACGTATTAATCTGAATAACTTTTAAGAATACAACCCCGTTTTTGTAAACGGGGTTTTTTTAATTCCTTATTTTTGCAATTCCAATATCAAATAAAATGAGTCAAGAAGTAAGTAAACGTTACGCGCAAAGAGGCGTTTCCGCAGGAAAAGAAGATGTACATAACGCCATTAAGAACGTAGATAAAGGTTTGTTTCCTAAAGCCTTTTGTAAAATTGTTCCCGATCATTTAACCCAAGATGAAGACTATTGTCTTATTATGCACGCCGATGGCGCCGGTACAAAATCTTCACTAGCATATATGTATTGGAAAGAAACCGGAGATATTTCTGTGTGGAAAGGGATAGCACAGGATGCACTTATTATGAATATCGACGATCTTTTGTGCGTGGGAGCAACCGATAATATTTTACTTTCTTCTACCATTGGTAGAAATAAAAACTTAGTTCCGGGTGAGGTGATTTCAGCTATCATTAATGGAACGGAAGAACTAATTGCAGAATTAAAAAGCTTGGGTGTAGAAATTCATTCTACCGGTGGTGAAACGGCAGATGTAGGAGATTTGGTAAGAACCATTATTGTCGATTCTACCGTAACTGCAAGAATGAAGCGTAGCAAGGTAATTGATAATGCCAATATTAAAGCCGGCGATGTAATTGTTGGTTTGTCTTCTTCTGGTCAAGCTTCTTACGAAAAAGAATATAATGGCGGGATGGGAAGTAACGGACTTACTTCTGCACGTCACGACGTGTTCAATAAAGAATTAGCAGAAAAATATCCTGAGAGTTTCGATAACTCGATTCCTTCAGAATTAATTTATTCAGGAACAAAAAAACTAACTTCAACGGTTGAAGATTCGGTATTGGATGCCGGAAAATTAGTGCTTTCTCCAACGAGAACTTACGCACCGATTATCAAGAAAATTCTTTCAAAATATACTTCAGAAGAAATTCACGGGATGGTACATTGTAGCGGTGGAGCGCAAACCAAAATACTTCACTTTATCGGTGACGATCTACACGTGATCAAAGACAATATGTTTGCGGTGCCGCCATTGTTTAAATTAATTCAGCAAGAAAGTAAAACCGATTGGAAAGAGATGTATCAGGTATTTAATATGGGACACAGAATGGAAATTTACGTGCCTCAGGAATATGCTGAAGAAATTATAGAAATATCTAAATCTTTTGATGTTGATGCTCAGATTGTAGGAAGGGTTGAAGCTTCAGCAGAAAAAAAGTTAACAATAAATAGCGAATTTGGAAGTTTTACTTACTAGACTTTTAAAGTGAGTGATAATGTTGAAGAAGTTTATTTTAGTACTTATCGTTTTTGTCGCAAGTTTTGCCACTGCTCAAACTAGAGATAGCGTCCAGCCGGTGAATGAATTAACGGCTTATGCAGTGAAACCTTTTTACCCGGTAACGGCTACCGATAAATTAAAACGCTTAAGTAAATATCACCCAACCATTAAATTCTGGAAAGAACTTAATCGAGTAGGCTTAGATTTAAGTGAAGTTGCTTTTGTAAACTGGAATGCCGGTGGTGCTAACTCTGTTTCAGGATTGTTGAGCGTAGATATAAAGAGAATTTACGAGCGCAAAAACATTAGGTGGAATAACGAGTTTATTGGTCGCTACGGGATCAACGACCAAAAAGGACAGGAAGTAAGAAAAACCGACGATCAATTAGAGATCAACTCTACCTTTGGTTATCGAAAAGATACGCTTTCTAATTGGTATAGCTCTGCTAAAATGAATTTTAGCACGCAGTTCTCTAACGGATATAATTATCCCGATAGGTCTAATAAAATTTCAACCATTATGGCGCCGGCTTATTTATTTATTGGTGCAGGATCAGAATATAACAACGAAGATCTTCATTTAAACGTTTATGCTTCGCCTTTAACGATGCGTTCTACTTTTGTGCTCGATCAAGAGTTGGCAAATTCCGGAGCATTTGGGGTTGAGCCCGCGGTTTACGATGAAGATGGGAATTTGATTAGAGAAGGTGATAATGTTCGTACAGAACTGGGGATTCTGTTGACCAACGAGTATCGAACCCAACTTTTTGAAAATATTGGGTTGAGCAATAAACTCAGCTTGTATACCGATTACATCAATAATTTTGGAAATATAGATGTAAACTGGGAGCTTAATTTCAATTTTAAAGTCAACCAATACGTATTGGCAAAATTGGGTTCTCACCTAAAATATGATGACGATATTAAGGTGCAAGAAGAAAATGCCGAAGGCGAGTTGGTAGATGCCGGGCCTAGAATACAATGGAAACAGCAATTAGGTATTGGTGTTATTGTTGAATTGTAGCCTTTTGCGCTGAAGTTAAGTAGCCGAAATTCACCAAATCGTTTTCATCTTTAATTAAATGCGATCGTTTGTGATGGATGGTGTAGAGAACATCGGCTACTTCGAGTACATCTTCATAAAAGTGATCGGTAAGCACGATGATTTTCTCTTCTTTTTGTTGCTGAATGATTTGTTTGATCTTTTCTATTTGAAGCGGAGCGATATTTGAAAACGGTTCATCTAGCAATAATACTTTTGCCTTCGATTGCAAGACCAAATAAGTTTCTATAATTCGACGTTCGCCTCCAGAGAGTTCATTGATTTTTGCATTTTTATGGACTAAAAAACTATCAAAGTCTTTTAAAAACGCTTCCCAAGAACAGCTGTAAAGCTGAAAAGCTTTTTTTACCGATACCTCTTTAGGAATGTAATGATGCTGAGGTAAATAATTAACCAATCCCGTTTGAAAGAATTTTTTAGTAATGGGGTTTTTATTCAGTCGAACCAAGCTGTATTTTGGTTTTAGACTCCCGAAAATTATTTTGAGTAAACTGCTTTTTCCGCAGCCGTTTCTCCCTAAAACACAAGTTACTTTTTGTGTTTCAGCTTTAAGGTAAATTCCTTGTAAAATACTGGTTTGGTCAAAATTCAATTCAACATTGTCAACTTCTAAGATCATAAAATAACTTCGGTAAGTTTATAAATAAAGACCAAGCCAAGAAGTTCAAGAACAAAACTCCCAAGCAATAACTGAATGCTGGAAACTCCTAAATTTTGATAAAACACCAAGGGTGAAAAGTTCTTCTTCAATTTACCCTGCATCGTAATGATGATAACCAATAGAAATTTAAATAGAATAGCTGCGGCAAGTGGAAGATTAAAAAATGCCAATGCAACATTAATCAGTAAACCGGCAAGGAAAAATTTTCGATAGAAAATCCAGAAGAGTTCAAGTTTTATGCGCATTCTTCTAAACTACAAAAATTTTATAACTTGTCGTTCAATCTTAAATAATCATTAAAAATATCGTAAATTTGTCGCACTTACGAGGAAGAATTATGATAGATAAATTAAATATAGTTAAGCAGCGCTACGATGAGGTGAATGATTTAATTATTCAGCCCGATATTATTTCAGATCAAAAAAGATACGTAGAGCTTACTAAAGAATACAAAGATCTTAAAGACCTGATGGTCGAAAGAGATAAATATATAGAGCTTACCAATAATATTGCAGAAGCTGAAGAAATTATTGCCGATGGCAGCGATGCTGAAATGGTCGATATGGCAAAAATGCAGTTAGAGGAAGCCAAAGAAGAATTACCGGCTTTAGAAGAAAAAATTAGAATGATGTTGGTGCCTAAAGATCCGGAAGATGCAAAGAATGCTGTGGTCGAAGTACGTGCAGGAACCGGTGGAGATGAAGCTAGTATTTTTGCAGGAGATATTTATAAGATGCTTACCAAGTATTGTGAAAGCAAAGGTTGGAGCGTAAGTACCGTAGATTTTTCTGAAGGAACCAACGGTGGTTTTAAAGAAATTCAATTTGAAGTTTCTGGAGAAGATGTCTACGGAACTTTAAAATATGAAGCCGGAGTACATCGTGTTCAACGTGTACCGCAAACAGAAACTCAAGGTCGAGTGCATACCAGTGCGGCGACTGTAATGGTTTTTCCGGAAGCCGAAGAGTTTGATGTACAGATCGATCCTAAAGACGTACGTATTGATTATTTCTGTTCTTCAGGACCTGGAGGTCAGTCGGTAAACACTACTTATTCTGCGGTTCGATTAACGCACGAACCTACCGGAATTGTAGCGCAGTGTCAAGATCAGAAATCACAGCATAAAAATAAAGAAAAAGCCTTTAAAGTATTACGTTCGCGTTTATACGATATGGAGTTGGCTAAAAAGCAGGAAGAAGATGCTGCTAAACGAGGTTCGATGGTAACCAGTGGAGACCGTAGTGCGAAGATTAGAACGTATAACTATCCGCAAGGTCGTGTAACCGATCACCGTATTAACTTAACGCTTTACGATCTACAAAATATTATTAATGGTGATATTCAGAAGATCATTGATGAGTTAAAGTTAGTCGCTAATACCGAAAAACTTAAAGAAGCTTCAGATTCGTTATAAATCAATTTTTGTATCTTTAGTTGAAAGGTAATTTATGTAAGATGAATATCGAAAACACAAAATTAGAGTTGATACAGCGACTTCAGAAAACGAAGGATAAAGATATATTGCTTAAAATTAGAAAAGTTTTTGAAGAAGAGTCTGCTGATTGGTATGATGAATTATCTGAAGAAGAAAAAAAAGAAATTGAATTAGGTATTAGACAAGCTAACGAAGGAAAATTAGTTTCTCATGAAAGTGTAATGGCGAAACTAAAAAAATGGCATTAACGGTAGTTTGGACAACTCAAGCTGAAAATGGACTTTTAGCAGTTATTGATTATCTAGAAAGGCAATGGAGTGTAAATGAAATTCTTCAATTAGAAAAAAACCTTATAGAAGTAATTTCTTTAATTTCTATCAACCCAGAATTATTTCCTCTTCATGAGAATTTGATGTTGCGCAAAGCTTTAATTGATAAAAATAATTATATCGTCTATAGAGTGAATTCAGAAAAACACAATGTAGAGATTATTAATTTTCGAGGAACAAAACAAAAACCACTATAGTTTAGTGGTTTTTATTTTAACTAAAATACTATGACAACAACAGAACTTGTAACTCAAATCAAAAAGAAAAAATCGTTTCTATGCATTGGTTTAGATGTAGATCTAGAGAAAATACCAACGCATTTATTAGCTGAAGAAGACCCGATTTTTGAGTTCAATAAAGCGATCATCGATGCAACCCATCATTTAACCGTGGCTTACAAACCAAATATTGCTTTTTATGAAGCTTATGGGATAAAAGGTTGGCAGGCTTTAGAAAAAACCATTAATTATTTAAATGAAAAGCATCCCGATATTTTCACGATCGCCGATGCTAAACGTGGTGATATCGGGAACACTTCTACGCGTTATGCAAAAGCCTTTTTTAGCGATTTAAATTTTGATTCGATTACCGTGGCTCCGTATATGGGAGAAGATTCTGTGGTGCCATTTTTAGAGTTTGAGAATAAACATACCATTTTATTAGCTTTAACCTCTAATCGTGGAGCATTCGATTTTCAAACCAAGAAAGTCGATGGGGAAGAAGTTTATAAAAAAGTGCTACAAACCTCACAAACTTGGAAAAATCATCACAATTTGATGTATGTGGTAGGGGCGACCAAAGCCAAATATTTTGCAGCTATTAGAAAAATAATTCCAGATAGTTTTATTTTAGTTCCCGGAGTGGGAGCACAGGGTGGAAGCGTTGCTGAAGTTTGTAAATACGGTTTAAACGATCAAGTAGGATTGCTTATAAATTCTGCCCGTGGAATTATTTATGCTTCTACTGAAGAAAATTTTGCAGAAGCCGCTGCTGAAAAGGCAAAAGAATTACAACAAGAGATGCAGGACGTTATAAAGAATATGTAATAACGTGAGTTCGATACAAATATAAGGTTAATGAATTTATTTTCAATTAATTAAATATTTTAAAACTCCTGCGAGGTCTTTTTTCGACCTCGTAGGTATGATTTTTTAATGGTAAAATACCTACAAGGTTTTAAAAACCTTGCAGGAGTGACCAGTTCAATAAAACTTTTGATCAGTGGAATTACATTATCGATCGTTGGGGGCTTTTTAATCCGCCGGGTGTGAATTATGACGATAAAGATCCTGATGACGACTTTCCTTTTAACCCACCAGATTTAGAAGATTTATAAGTCGATATTTAGATTTTCTTGCGAGATTTTATACTCTTGTAGGTATTCGAAGATGTTCTAATTTCAATAAATAATCCGTACTTTGTCTTTATGCAAGTTCAAGATCAATTAGGGCGAAATTTTCAGTTGAAGGAAACTCCGAAGCGAATTATCTCTTTAGTGCCAAGCCAAACCGAATTGTTGGTCGATTTAGGTCTGCGAGAACAATTGGTAGGCATTACCAAGTTTTGTGTGCATCCGGTAGAATTACGAAAAGAAGTTGAAATTGTTGGCGGAACCAAAGAGGTGAAACTTGAAAAGATCGCCCAACTTCAGCCGGATCTTATTCTTTGTAATAAAGAAGAAAATACGTTTGATATGGTGACTCAACTAGAACCAATAGCCCCGGTTCACGTATCTAATATTTCTACTATTGAAGAAAGTTTAGTCTTGATCAAACAATACGGTGAAATTTTTTCTGTGGAAGAAAAAGCAAAAACGCTCATTGCTAAGATTCAGGCGGGATTAAAAGATTTTCAGGAATTCGTAAGAGATAAAAAGCCACTAAAAGTAGCTTATTTTATTTGGCGAAAACCTTGGATGGTGGCCGGTGGTGATACGTTTATCGATCATTTGCTGCAGCAAAATCATTTTGAAAATATATTTGCTGAAATACCTCGTTACCCTGAAGTTGACTTGCATCGTTTAGCTGAAGCAGATTTGGTGCTACTTTCTTCAGAACCTTTTCCGTTTCAAGAGAAACATATTGAAGAGCTTTCTAAATTTATAGAGCCGGAAAAAATAAAACTGATCGATGGAGAGTTTTTTAGTTGGTACGGCTCGCGATTAGCAAAGGCTTTTAGTTATTTTAAAAAGTGGCATCGGGCTGAGTTGCCTTTGCGAAAGGGATAGCAGCGGCATCCTTTTTATATTTTTGATGAAAAATTTAAAAAGATATAGCGTATAGCCCGGTTTTGTAGCTTTTCGCTACAAAATTTGCCCTGCTAAGAATTACTTAAAAGATCACGCGGATCTTTTCTTAACTTCAACGGAATGTCTTCTTCGGTGCTGTACAATTTTAATTCGGTAATATCTGCCGGTAAATTAAAGCCGTTGAGGTCGAGTGCTTCTTTTACTTCTTTGATAATTAAACCTCTTAAAACGCTAGAAGTTACTCGGTAATCTAAAGTGTTTATCCAAAAGAAAACTTTTAGGTTTACGGTGCTAGCTGCAAGTTCGTCTTCGATCACAAAAGATTCGTGTGTTTCGTCTTGAACAATATTTTCATTTCTGCCGAGCACTGTTTTTATAATCGATTTGGCCTGCTCGATATTATTTTCATAACCAATGCCCACCACAAATTCGAGTCGAAAAAATCCGTCTGCGGTATAGTTTTCTACAGGTTTGGTGAGCACATCGCTGTTGGGAAGGTAAATGTCTCGACCATCGGTGGTTTTAATATGGGTATATCTAAAGTTGAGTGCTTTTACCTTCCCGAACATACTATCGATTTTGATGGTGTCGTTAATGCGAAAAGGTCTGTTAAAGGCTAAAATGATTCCGGCTAAAAAGTTTTTACCAATGTCTTGAAACGCAAACCCGAGGATGATTGCAGCTCCGCCCGCGGCGGTTAAAATTCCGGCACCAATACCGCTAAGTCCGGCAACTTGCAGCGCGATCATGATCGCAATAAGAATTAATATGATTTTAATGGCTTGTGCTAAAAACCGAGCCATTAGCGGGTCGTTTGCTTTTTTTAGAATTCTTCGTTTATAGAAATTGGTGATGAATTGAGCAATAAGTACTCCGGCGACTATAATAAAAATCCCTAAGGCAATTTTAGGCAAAAGCTCTAGAAATTCGTGATAGTATCTGTCGATTGCTTGCGTGATGGTTTGCGTTGGCGATTGAAATAAAAACATTAGTGAAATTTATGCAGGAAGATAAAGAAAGAATGAATGCCGGTGTGGTAAAGAGTTCATAAAAAAAATCAGCCGTCAAGCTGATTTTATGGATTTTAATGTAAATGATTGAGTTCTAATTTTCGTAATTCTTGTAAAATTTGTCTCGCTTCTCGATTTAGATAATCGCTTTTTTGTTTGTTTTTTGGGGCAATCTCATAAGCTTTACGCATTAAGCGTGAGTATTTTTCTCGCAGTTTTTGTATTCTGTCATTATTTTTTTTCCAACTAAACATAATCATTCTATCTTTTGTTCAATTACAAAGTTAGTAGATATTGTTGCTTAGGATTTATTAAAAATCGTTAACCGAGTAATAAAGATTTGTGTTTGTTACTATAGATTGGTTAAATTTTTAACAAAAAAAGCCGCGGAAGAATCCTCGGCTCTTTTGAACTTAACCCAAATAAATAGTGAGACACCCTAAATCTCGCTGCAAATATCAGCTAGAAATCCCGTTTAGATGTTACCTAAATATTACGGAGTATTAGCTTAGCGTTATTAATCTTGTAAGGCAAAAACACGTTTTAAAACATCGGTGGTTCTGCTGGCAATATTAGTTCTAATTTCTTGTTCTTCAATAGCGATCATCGTGTAAACACCGTCTAAAGCTTGTTGGGTAACATAATCGGTTAAATCTGGATTTACATTTTGTGTAAAAGGGATGTTGTTGTACTTCGTGATAATATTAGACCAGATTTGATCGGCACCTACTTTGCTAAATGAATTTTTTATAACCGGATTAAATTTGTTGTATAATTCTTGGTTGGTCTTTTGCTCTAAATAAGTTGTAGCTGCACGGTCATCGCCCAATAAAATATTCTTGGCATCATTAAAAGTCATTTCTTTAATGGCATTTACAAAAATAGGAGTCGCCTCTTTAGTCGCATCTTCTGCTGCACGATTTAAGGCTTTGATCCCTTCATCTGCTAAACTTCCTAAGCCAACATCGCGTAGCCCTTTTTCAACTTTTTGCAATTCTTCCGGTAGTAAAATTTTTACCAACTGGTTTTTATAAAAGCCATCGGTTTGTGTGAGTTTAGAAACTTGTTCATCAATGCCTTTGTCTAAAGCTTGTTTTAAGCCATTGGCGATTTGTTCTTGGGTTAGTCCAAAACCTTGCTGCGGATAATTTTCGGCAATAGTTTGCAATTCGGCACAAGAAATAAGAGAAAAACATACGAAGCAGCTCAGGAAAATACGTTTTATCATAATGATGATTTTTTGTTAAAATTCAGAATTAAATTGAAAAAATTATTGCTTATTATCCCTGATTTTGAGGATTTATAATCAAATCTTATTAAGTAATATAAATTATCGATTTTATGGTGGTACAAAAATAACGTATATTTAATCAAACTAAAAATTCAAATTATGAGCGAAGAAAAAAAACTAACCACGGCTTCCGGAAGACCTTTTTATGAAAAAGAAGATTCTTTAACAGTAGGACGTCGCGGACCTATATTATTAGAAGATTATGTGTTGCACGAAAGTATGGCACATTTTAATAGGGAACGTATTCCCGAGCGTGTAGTTCACGCAAAGGGTTCAGGTGCTTTCGGTACCTTTACAGTTACCAATGATATTACGAAGTATACAAGAGCAAAAATGTTTTCTGAAGTAGGTAAAAAAACCGATATGCTAGCTCGTTTCTCTACTGTTGGTGGTGAAAAAGGTTCAGCAGATTCAGATCGAGACCCTAGAGGTTTTGCTTTAAAATTTTATACCGAAGATGGTAACTGGGATCTAGTAGGTAATAATACTCCCGTTTTCTTTATTAAAGATCCTAAAAAGTTTGCCGATTTTATTCATACTCAAAAAAGACATCCATTTACCAATATGAAATCACAAACCATGCGTTGGGATTTTTGGTCGTTAAACCCGGAGTCACTTCATCAGGTTTTAATTTTAATGAGTGATCGTGGTACGCCATACGGATACCGTCATATGAATGGTTATGGATCACATACCTTTTCGATGATAAATGCCAATGATGAACGCTTTTATGTGAAGTTTCATTTTAAAACCGATCAAGGAATTAAAAATTTTACCGATGAAGAATCTGTGAAAATGGCAGGAGAGAATCCAGACTTTGCACAGCAAGATCTATTAGAACATATTGAAGAAGGAAAATTCCCATCTTGGACTCTTAAAATTCAGGTAATGCCAGAAGAAGAAGCGAAAAATTATGAGTGGAATCCTTTCGACCTATCTAAAGTTTGGCCACATTCAGATTATCCGTTAATCGAAGTAGGAAAAATGGAGCTGAATAAAAATGCAGATAATTACTTCGCTCAAATTGAACAATCTGCTTTTGCGCCGGCTCATATTGTAGATGGTATTGGTTATTCACCTGATAAAATGTTACAAGGTCGACTGCTATCTTATCCCGATGCTCACCGTTATCGTTTGGGAGCAAACTACGAGCAAATTCCTGTAAATCGTTGTCCGTATGCGGTAAATAACTATCAACGTGATGGATTTATGACAGTAACCGATAATGGTGGAAGATCTGAAAATTACTTCCCAAACAGTTTCGATAACATTACTAAAGCTGAAGAATACAAACAGAAACCACCAAGAGTAACAGATGCTGAAGCAGATTGGTACGATCGTAATGCATCAGTTAGTGGAGATGATGATCATTATACCCAACCGGGAAATCTTTTTCGATTAATGAATGATGAAGCGAAATCGAATTTAGTGAAAAATACGGTAGGTTCTATGAGCCAGATCGACGGACCTAAAAAAGAACAAATCACTCAACGACAATTGATGCATTGGTATAAAGCAGACCAAGAATTAGGTGAAAGAATAGCTGAAGGTTTAGGAGTTAAAATTAAGCACTAATTAAAAGATATCTTATAATCAAAAAGCGCTCGACCCACGAGCGCTTTTTTTTGGTTAACCCATAACCCATAAAGTAAGTTAAGTTAAATCGTTAATACCCACCCTTAAAGAATATTAACAGTGTAAAATTACGTTTATCTTTAATATAGACCTATACCCGTTATTCGGTATATTTATAAAAAAAGAAAAGGGCTCGTGAGAGCCCTTGTTGCAAATTGTCTTTTCTAAGAACATACCCCACGAATATTCGTTAAATAAGACTTTGTAAATATACAATCATGTTCTAGATATTAAAATACCCATTATCGGGTATTTTTAGAATTTTATCAATAAAATTGGGCATTTAGCCATTTTATTAGCTAAATAATATAGCTTCAGAATGAAGCGATAATTGTTTTTTCTTGAATTTTGGAATTTAATCGAAAAATTATCATCCTAAATTTAAAAAATAATTCCAAATAAGGAATAACTTCTACTTTGATAGGTTTTTCGTAAATTTACGCACCTTAAATTAAGAATTTTTCAATGGAACAAGTAAAGCCTTATAAACCCAAACATAAAGTAAGAATTGTCACTGCAGCCTCATTATTCGATGGGCACGATGCAGCGATCAATATAATGCGTCGTATCATTCAGTCTACCGGCGTAGAAGTTATTCACTTAGGTCACGATCGTAGTGTAGAAGAAGTGGTGAACACCGCAATCCAAGAAGACGCAAATGCGATTGCGATGACCTCTTACCAAGGTGGTCATACCGAATATTTTAAATATATGTACGATTTGCTGAAAGAAAAAGGAGCAGATCATATTAAAATTTTCGGCGGCGGTGGCGGAGTAATTCTTCCGGAAGAAATTAGTGAACTTCACGAATACGGAATTACTAGAATTTACTCTCCCGATGATGGTCGTGAATTAGGCTTGCAAGGAATGATCAACGAGTTGGTGCAACAAGCAGATTTCGCAATTGGAGATGCGTTGAATGGTGAGTTGAAAGAATTACCTTCAAAAAATGATAAAGCGATCGCTAGAATTATTTCTTCCGCAGAAAATTTTCCGGAAGTAGCAAAATCAACATTAGATCAAATTCATGATAAAAATAAAAGTATTAAAACTCCGGTTCTAGGAATTACAGGAACCGGTGGTGCCGGTAAATCTTCATTGGTCGATGAATTAGTGCGTCGATTTTTAGTCGATTTTGAAGAGAAAACAATCGGGATCATCTCGGTAGATCCATCTAAAAGAAAAACAGGAGGAGCTTTATTAGGTGACCGTATTCGTATGAATGCGATTAATTCACCTCGAGTTTATATGCGTTCATTGGCTACTCGACAATCAAATTTGGCACTTTCTAAATATGTGCAAGAAGCGATTGAAGTGTTGAAAGCAGCAGAATACGATTTAATTATTCTCGAGACTTCAGGAATCGGGCAAAGTGATACCGAAATTTTAGATCATTCAGATGTTTCGTTATATGTAATGACGCCTGAGTTTGGTGCGGCAACACAGTTAGAAAAAATCGACATGCTCGATTTTGCAGATATAGTCGCCATAAATAAATTTGATAAACGTGGTGCGTTAGATGCGTTACGTGATGTAAAAAAGCAGTACCAACGCAATCACCAATTATGGCACGAAGATGCTGAAAAACTTCCGGTTTACGGTACGATCGCATCGCAGTTTAACGATCCCGGGATGAATAATCTTTACAAAAAGATTATGGACACCTTAGTCGAGAAAACAGAGACTTCATTAAAAAGCGATTATCATATTTCAGATGAAATGTCTGAAAAAATTTATGTAATTCCTCCGAAACGAGTCCGTTACCTTTCAGAAATCGCAGAAAATAACCGCGGTTATGATGAGACGGTTGAAACACAGGTGGAAGTCGCTCAAAAACTTTATGGGATTTATAAAACCTTAGAGTCGGCGACCAATACAAAAATTGAGCTGACTAAAAATGGTTTAGATGAAGAAGCTCTAGAAGCAGCGACTTCTTCAGAAAATGAAGATTTAGTTGGTTTGTTGAAGAAAGAGTTTGACCGCGTAAAAATGGATTTTGATCCTTACAACTGGGAAGAGATTTTAAAGTGGGAAGCTACCGTTAAAAAATACGAAGATCCTATTTATACCTTCAAGGTTCGAGATAAAGAAATTAAAATTGAAACGCATACCGAGTCACTTTCACATTTACAAATTCCGAAGGTAGCTTTACCAAAATATAAAGCTTGGGGCGATTTACTCAAGTGGCTTTTACAAGAAAATGTTCCGGGAGAATTCCCATACACGGCAGGTTTGTATCCGTTTAAACGTCAAGGGGAAGATCCTACAAGAATGTTTGCCGGTGAAGGCGGACCGGAGCGTACCAACCGTCGTTTTCACTATGTAAGTTTAGGCTTACCGGCTAAGCGACTTTCCACCGCATTCGATTCGGTTACTTTATATGGTAACGATCCCGATGAACGTCCGGATATTTACGGGAAAATTGGTAATGCCGGAGTTTCGATTTGTTGTTTAGATGATGCGAAGAAATTATATTCCGGGTTCGATTTGGCGCATCACCTCACTTCGGTTAGTATGACGATTAACGGTCCTGCGCCAATGTTACTTGGTTTCTTTATGAATGCCGCTATCGATCAGCAATGTGAGAAATACATTAAAGAAAATGATCTTGAAGCTGAAGTGGAAGAAAAAATTAAAGCCATTTATAAAGAAAGTGGTTTAGAGCGCCCAACCTATCGCGGTGAACTTCCTGAAGGGAATGATGGTCTTGGGTTAATGCTGTTAGGTGTTACAGGAGATCGCGTTTTGCCAGAAGAAGTTTACGCAAAGATCAAAGAAGAAACCATGGCGGTAGTTCGTGGTACGGTTCAAGCCGATATCTTAAAAGAAGATCAGGCGCAAAACACGTGTATTTTTTCTACTGAATTCGCGCTGCGTTTAATGGGCGATGTGCAGGAATATTTCATTCAGAATAAAGTAAGAAATTTCTATTCGGTTTCTATTTCGGGTTATCATATTGCTGAAGCAGGAGCGAACCCAATTACGCAATTGGCGTTAACATTGGCAAATGGTTTCACTTATGTAGAATATTACCTGAGCCGCGGAATGGATATCAATAAATTTGGACCAAACCTTTCGTTCTTTTTCTCTAACGGAATCGATCCTGAATATGCCGTAATTGGTCGTGTGGCAAGAAGAATTTGGTCAAAAGCTTTAAAACATAAATACGGAGCTAACCCGCGTGCGCAAATGCTGAAGTATCATATTCAAACTTCAGGAAGATCGTTACACGCGCAAGAAATAGACTTCAACGATATTCGTACGACGCTTCAGGCACTTTATGCGATTTACGATAACTGTAATTCGTTACACACCAATGCTTACGATGAAGCCATTACAACACCAACTGAAGAATCGGTAAGACGTGCGATGGCGATTCAGTTGATCATCAACAAAGAATTAGGATTGGCGAAGAACGAAAACCCGATTCAAGGTTCTTTTATTATTGAAGAATTAACCGAGTTGGTTGAAGAAGCTGTTCTGCAAGAATTTGATAGAATTACAGAGCGTGGTGGCGTTTTAGGTGCGATGGAAACAATGTACCAACGTTCTAAAATTCAGGAAGAGAGTTTGTATTATGAAACGTTGAAACATAATGGAGATTTCCCAATCATTGGTGTAAATACATTCTTAAGTAGTAAAGGTTCGCCAACGGTAACTCCGGGAGAAGTGATTAGAGCTACCGAAGAAGAAAAACAGTTTCAGTTAACGACACTTCAGAAACTACACAAAACTTACGAAAATAGCGCAGACGCAGCTTTAGAAAAAGTACAAAAAGCGGCAGTTCAAAATGAAAATATTTTTGAAGAGTTGATGGAAGCGACTAAAGTTTGTTCATTAGGTCAGATTACCGAAGCTTTATTTGAAGTAGGAGGGCAGTACCGAAGAAATATGTAGGATTTTTTAAAATAACCCTATCAAAAAACCTCTCGAAAAATTAATTCGGGAGGTTTTTTTGTTTTAGCCCTATCAAGTTAACAAGTTTTAACGAATTGATTATGTTTTGGTTAAATAAACTTCAATTAGTAATTTGTTAATATAAATACGTCTGTCTCTAAGTTATCTTTACCAAAAACAAATAGATAGATCATGAAAGAGAAAAGTATTACATTTTTAGTATTAGCATTGGTAACAGGAGTTTTAGGATTTGCGTTAGGTAATTTTACCGGAAGCCAAATTCTAAGAGTTTTATTTATAGTTTTTGCAGATCTTTTTGTGGTTTCAATTTTGGCTAAAGGACTTTTTAGCAATTCTACGCAACTTAAAAAAGTAAAAGTTAGAAAATAATAACTTCAAAATTACTTAGTGAAATTATGTATTTCAAATTACCTTTGCTTTAAAGATTTAAAGGTTGAAAAGCATCTACTTTACCATATTTATATTGATATCCTTTTGTACAAAAGCGCAAAAGGATTCTTTAGTTTCTTCTTTAGACTACCAAAATCATTTAAATGAAGAATTTGCGAATCAAGAAACTTCACCTTTAACCGAAGACGATCTCGAATCTTTCCAGAGTCTATCCTTTTTTGATATTGATGAAGCGTATATTGTAAAAGCAAAATTCATCCAAACAGAATCGGCTTCCCCTTTTGTGATGCCTACCACAACGGAGCGTAAACCTATTTATGTGAAATATGGTGAATTGCATTTTACATTGAAAGGAAAAAAGCTGAGCTTAAATGTTTATCAAAGTCAGCGTTTGTTAACCGATCCTAAATACAAAGATTATTTATTTATACCGTTTACAGATTTGACTAATGGTGAAAGCACTTATGGCGGAGGAAGGTATTTAGATTTTAAAATCCCTACTTCGTCAGAAGTAATTTTAGATTTCAATAAAGCTTACAATCCGTATTGCGCGTATAATGGTATTTATTCTTGCCCGATTCCTCCTAAGGAAAATGATTTGCCTATAAAGATCGAATCCGGCGTGAAAAAATATGAAAAGCAGGTGGCAAAATCTACTTCCAAAGAATCTTCAGTTAAATAAACTTTACCAGCCACATTCCTAAAAATACTGCAGCAAAGCCAACAACGATACTAGCTAAAGCGTAGGCAGCAAAACTTAAGAAGTCTCCAGATTTTAAAAATAAATGACTCTCGTAAGCAAAGGTTGAAAAGGTGGTAAAGCCTCCACAAAAACCGGTCGCGAGAAGTAAGGTTGTTTCTTGGGAAAGATTTTCAGATTTGGCAAAATATCCTAAAATAAGTCCGATAAGTAAGCTTCCCAGAATATTCGCTAAAAAAGTACCATAAGGGATTCCCGTGGTTGAATTGTTTAAAAATTTGCCGAGCAGGTAACGAGCCATACTTCCGGTGCCGCCACCAATAAATACGAGCGCTAAATTTTTCATTTAAATACTTTCGTTTTCAGCCGTCAATAAAGCGTTTTCCTTTCGCTGGATCGGAATATAAATTTCGGTTTCCCAATTTGCCGGGTTTGGTTCTAAACCGGGATCGGTTACATAAATTTCAAACGGAGCGATTTCTGTATTCTTTTCAAAATCGGTTTTCTGTAAATAACTTTCAGCCTTTTCCCAAGCTTCGGGAAGATTGCTGTAATCACCTTTTAAAGTTACTTTTAGTGCAGTAGTTTTAGGATTGTAATCACATAAAACATCGCTAGTTGGCGGAGTTGCCATTTCTGTAGGTGTTGGGATGGCGCACGAGAAAATTACCGTATTATTTTCTTCGTTAATTTGGTTATAGATCGTCATTGGTTGGCCACTCATTTCAATATCCATTTCACTCATAAAGTTAGCTACCGTAGGGAAGAGTTGTTCCATTTTAGCGCTCAAAGCTTTCGGATTGTTTTTTGAAGCGGTTGTGAGATACATATAATAAGTGCCGCCATATTCAGTTACTCCATCAATATTGATCGAGTATTTTTTCATTTTTTCAGTTAAAACATCATTTAAGTTATTGAGTCCGCTTTCAAACATTGGATGTAGCATTTCGCTCATCGATTCTTCTTCAAAAGCCATAAAAAGTTTTTCAAAAAAACCTTGCTCACCTTTCATTCCCCAAGTCACTTTCGTTTTATTTTCAACAGGTTCAAACTTCCAATAGACATCGCTGGTAGAATTTCCGATAGGCGTTTCAAAAGTAATTTCTTGATCGATCGATTTATTTGGGATCACCTTTAGGGTTTTCATAGAACCATCCATAGGTTCTTTATCTCCTTTCCAAGAATACGATGCACCTTCGCCACTTGTATTTTCTGGGTAATTAATTATCATTTTTGGGTCTTCTTCTTTCCAAGGTCCCCAATCTTCCCAAGTTCTATATTCGTTTACTTCATTAAAAACCATTGTTACGGGAACATTCATCACCATTGTTTCTTCAGCTTGATATTCACCATCGATCGTTGCTACATAGATAGAACCCCCAATAATCACAATAAGAATTAAGAAAAATAAGTACTTGAAAATCTTCATTCGATAAATTGTTGAATTTTGTTAAGCTAATATACGTAATTTACAAAAGCTTAATCATTACATTTGTGAAAACAATTAATAATCTATACAATGAAATTTAAATTTATACCGATGCTTTTAGCGGCATCACTTTTTGTGGTTTCCTGTGAAGATCATAAAAAGGAAGAAAAAGCTCAAACTTCTACCGAGCAAACAGAAGAAAAAAATAGTGAAGATTTCGACTTTACCGCAGAAGAGTTTGCCGATCTAAAAATACTTCGCTACCAAATACCGGGTTGGGAAAACCTTTCACTTAAAGAGCAAAAGTTAGTTTATTATTTAACTCAAGCCGGACTTTCTGGTCGCGATATTATCTGGGATCAAAACTACAAGCATAACCTAACGATTAGAAAAGCATTCGAAAACATTTATACCAATTTCGAAGGCGATAAAACCACCGAAAATTGGAAGTTTTTTGAAGAATACTTAAAAAGAGTTTGGTTCTCTAACGGAATTCATCACCATTACTCGATGGATAAAATGATGCCAGAATTCTCTAAAGAATATTTAAACACGCTTTTAAAAGAAACCAATACGCAACTTACCGGTGAAGCTTTTGAAGTTTTATTTAACGATAAAGCGATGAAAAAAGTAAACCTAAATGAAGAGAAAGGTTTAATTAAAGGTTCTGCGGTTAATTTTTATGGTGAAAATATTACTGCGGAAGAAGTAGATGCTTTTTATGCTGAAAAAAAATCACCGAACCCTCAACAACCCCTTTCTTTTGGTTTAAACTCTAAACTCGTAAAAGAAAACGGAAAATTAGTTGAAAAAGTTTGGAAAAGCGGCGGAATGTATGGTGAAGCCATCGATGAAATTATCAAGTGGTTAGAAAAAACACAAGATGTTGCAGAAAACCAAAAGCAAGCCGATGCACTTGGTTTATTGATCAAGTATTACCAAACCGGCGATTTACAAACTTGGGACGATTACAACGTCGCTTGGGTTGAAGCTACTGAAGGAAACATCGATTACATCAACAGTTTTATTGAAGTATATAACGACCCGAAAGGTTATCGCGGTTCTTACGAAACGATTGTGCAGATCAAAGATTTTGATATGTCTGAAAAAATGAAAGTTTTAGAAGAGAATGTACAGTGGTTCGAAGATAACTCGCCTATTATGGATGAGCACAAAAAAGATTCTGTGGTTGGGGTAACTTACAAAACGGTGATCGTTGCTGGAGAAGCGGGTGATGCTTCACCAAGCACACCAATCGGAGTAAATTTACCAAACGCCAACTGGATTAGAACGCAACACGGAAGTAAATCGGTTTCTTTAGGAAATATCATTCACGCTTACGAAAATGCAGGAGGTTCAGATAAGCTGAAAGAATTTGCGCACGATGAAGAAGAAATTCAACTTTCTGAAAAATACGGAGCGCAAGCCGATAAATTACATACCGCTCTACACGAAGTAGTTGGTCACGCTTCCGGAAAAATTAATCCGGGAATTGGTGAAACGAAAGAAACCTTGAAAAATTATGCCTCGACTATGGAAGAAGGTCGTGCAGATTTAGTAGGGCTTTATTTTTTAATGGATCCGAAATTAGAAGAACTTGGCTTAACCGACGACTATGAAAAACTAGGAAAAGCAGCGTATAACGATTACATTAGAAACGGATTAATGACGCAATTAACCCGAATCGAACTAGGTAAGGATATTGAAGAGGCTCATATGCGTAACCGCCAATGGGTGAGTGCTTGGGTTTTTGAAAAAGGAAAAGAAGCCGGAGTAATTACAAAAAAAACGGTTGATGGGAAAACTTCTTTCAAGATCAACGATTACGAAAAATTACGTGAATTATTTGGTGAACTTTTAAAAGAAGCACAGCGAATTAAATCTGAAGGTGATTTTAAAGCAGCGCAAAATTTAGTTGAAACCTACGGTGTAAAAGTCGATCAAGAAGTTCATGCAGAAGTTTTAGAAAGAAACAAGAAATTTAAATCGGCTCCGTATAGCGGATTTATAAATCCGGTACTTGTGACAGAAACAGATGAGAATGGCGAGATCAAAACCATTAAAGTAACTCAGCCTGAAAGTTTCGAAGAGCAAATGATGATGTATTCTAAAGAATACGGCTTCTTACCAGAAGTTAACTAAGACAAATAGTTAAGTGTAATAAAAAAATCCCTTTCTAATTAGAAAGGGATTCTTTTAAAAATCATATTTCTTTTCAAGAGCGTAGCGAAGTAGCTCACCTTTGCCGTGTAAGTCTAATTTACGCATCATGTTTTTTCGGTGAGTTTCTACGGTTGAAACAGAACAAAACCGAATTTCTGCAATCTCATTAGAAGTTTTTCCTTCGCCAATAAGTCGAAGAATTTCTCGTTCTGTTTTAGATAAAATAGATTTTTCTTTAGGAGTAGGTTCAGCATCTAAAAAAGAAATATCGAGGCCGGCGTCAAAATAAGAATCTCCATTAATAACAGTTTCAATTCCTTTTTTAACATCATTAAGACCAGAGTTCTTAAGAATGTAAGCATCTGCGCCTGCATCTAGCATTTGGCTTACTGCTTCTTGTTGATCGAACATCGTAAAGGCAATGACTTTAGTCTTTGGGAATTTCTTTTTGATGATCTTAGTTGCTGTAATGCCATCGATTTTAGGCATACGAATATCGGTAATTACTACGTTTGGTTGCTTTTGCTCTATAAGGTCGATTAGTTTTTCACCATCATTTGCCATTCCGATAATTTCGAAATTAGGATCATATTCAAATAATAGGTTAATACCGTCGATTAAAGATTGATGGTCTTCTGCAATTACAATGGTCGTCATATCGGTAAATTTATGATAATACTACTGCCTCGTTCAGGATGAGAGTCAATTTCTAAACTTCCACCTAAATTTTCAATTCTTTTTTCAATGGTGGTGATACCCACACCTTTTGATTTGGAGAAATTTTGCTTAAAACCTCTACCGTTATCTTCCACAATAATGTTTAAGATTGAATTGTGATTGGTAAGTGAAATGTTAGCTTCTGTAGCATTTGCGTGTTTGATAATATTTGTAATGAGTTCTTGTATGATTCTGAAAATTTTAATTTCTAATGAATTTTCAAGTCTATTTTTTAGACCAAAATGATCAATTTCAATCTTAATTTTTTCAGAAGAAATATTATTAGTGAAATTTTGTATCGCCGGCAATAAACCTTGACTGGCAACAACTCCACTACTTTTTTCGTGCGCCATTGTTCTCACGCTTTGATAAGCGTCATTAATTAGATTTAGACTGTTGTTGATCGATTTATTGACGATGTTGGGGTCAGATTGATGTTGCTCTAGATTTTGAAGGTTTAATTTTAAAGCAGCTAAAGTGCCACCTAAATTATCGTGTAAGTTTTCAGCAAGTCGCTGTCGCTCTTTTTCTTGTCCTTCAATAAGAACATCGATACTTCTTAGTTCTTGTTCTTTTAATTCTTTTTCAATCTTTTGGATTCTAATTTTTTCTTTTTGCTTGGCTAGTAATTGTTTTCTTTTAGCATTTTTAGCGATTAAAATACTAATGCCGGTTCCTAAAATTATAGAGGCAATTACGACGATAATAAGAATGTTTTGCGTTTGTTTTTTTTCTACAATATCATTTTTTAGCAGCGCGTTTTCTTTCTCTTTTTTCTCTGTTTCATATTTGGTTTGTAACTCATTAATAGCAATGCTTTGGTTAACTTGGTTAAGGCTATCTTGCATCGCTGTATATTTGTTTTTATAGGTTAAAGCTTTCTCGAAATTTTGCGTTGCTTTGTAGTAGTTAGATAATTTACCGTAAATTACTTTTTTATAAAATGCAACATTCTCAGTGATTTTAAGGCTGTCTGCTTTTCTTAAAAAAACTAAAGCTTGGCTTATATTACCTTCTTTTTCATAACTATTTCCTAAGTTTATATAAGAGGTAACTAAGCGCTCTTTAGCTGCATTAGAGTTTTGGTAAAAATTTAAAACTTTCTTATAATGGTATCTGGCAGAATCTTGTTTGTTTTCAAAACCAGATAATAATAGCGCTAGGTTATTGGTGGTTTTTGCCCATAATATGCTATCGTTACTTTTAGCAGCAAAATCTATCGCTTTTTGAAAGTGTTTCTTCGAAGTTTTGTAGGTTTTCGGGCTCCAGAAAACGACACCGTAAGCTTTGTGGGCGATGGCAAGTTTTTGGGTGTCTCTAACTTTTTTAGCATATTGAAAATAACGGTCTAAAAACTTTTTAGCAGTCTCATTATTTTTACCAGCTCCATTTTTATGATGTAATTGTAAATTACATTCTGCAACCATTTCTTCATTTCCGATAGTTTCGAAAATTTTAAGCGCCTTAAAAATTTCTTCAGAAGAAGCTTTTATTTTGTCTTGAGCATCTAAATAATTAGAATAGTTATAATAAAGATAGGCTTTTTTTAAAGCATCGGTTTCATTATTAATTCTTTGCTCATAGTAAGCAATAGAGTCATTGGTTTCAGTTTTTTGAGCAAAAAATGAAATTGAATAAAGTAGAAATATAAAAATTATTGCTTTACGATACTTCGAGTACGCCGCCACATCCTTCATCTGGTTGTATGTTGTTTAATATGCTAAAACTTCCGTCACATAGATCTTCCCAAGCTTTTAATCGTTTATCGTTAACTAATCTAATAAATTGTGATAAAACAGTGGAGGGAGAAAAATCTTGTGGTTTTTGGTTATAAATTAATACTTGTAACTTATTGTTAGGGAAATTGTTAATTCCGAAATTAGATAAGATTATATGCAAATTTATACTTGTGGCAGAAGGTTGGCCGCTGTAAGAATTAGAGGTGTTGTCTGAAATAGCAACTAATAAGCTGGTACAAGCTTGAGAATTTATAGCGTTGATAGAATAGCTGTAAAAGTTTGTGTTAGGTACCGGGATAGTTAAATTTAAAATACCATTTTGTACGCTACTCGTATTGCTGTTAATTCTAAAATTTACTACACTCATTTTTGGAAGATTTTGATTAGAAAGTAAAAATGAACATTTGCAAAGATTTAAAGCATACCCGATTGAGGGTATATTTGTTTCGAAAGTAAAAAGATCAGATTATAAAACCTAAAGTTTATTATTTATAACCAATTTTTTTGAATTCTTTTTAATCGCTCATTGCGTTTTAAGGGTAAAGTTGAATATGAGAAAAGCTTCGTTTAAAAAATCACATTCCTGTTCTAATCGCTTCTACAGGATCTAGTTTCGAAGCAGAGATAGCCGGAATAATGCCAGAAATGAGCCCTATTGCTCCCGATACAGAAATACCGATCATAATATTGGTGAAGGATAAGACGAATTGAAAATCACCGGTAAATTGAGAGAGAATAAGAGTGATGATCCAAACTAAAAAAATACCTATAAGCCCACCAAAAATGGAGAGAATTACCGCTTCAAATAAAAATTGAAGTAAAATAAATTTATTCTTCGCTCCCAACGATTTTTGTATCCCGATAAGGTTGGTTCGTTCTTTTACACTTACAAACATAATATTAGCAATTCCAAAACCACCAACAAGTAGGGAGAAACCACTAATTATAAGTCCGAACAAATTCATTTGTCCGGTAATGTTATCGATAAAATCGGTTAAACCTTTGAGCTGATTTACAAAAAAGTTGTTTACTTGATCGGGTTTTAAACCGCGATATAAACGTAAGCTTTGTTCAACTTGGGCGATGTAAGCTGCGTGATCTACATCGTCTTCCGGTTTGAGAATGATCTGCGGAAAAGTTTGCTTGTTATTATCGCCATAAATTCTTCGGGTAACATTCACCGGTAAAAATATAGCGCCGTCTTTCGATTGACTGAACATACTATTTCCTTCTTTTTCAAGAACGCCGATCACCGCAAATTTTCTTCCGTATAAACGAACTTTGTTACCCATCGCGGCTTCAGGATTTCCGAAAAGATTTTCAGCAACTTCATTTCCTAACACCACAACCGGAGCGCCACTATTCGATTCAGCTTCATTAAAAAATCGTCCTTCTTGTAACTGTAAAGCTTCAATAAAATAATATTCACTGGTTACTGCGCCAATCTCTACACCTTGTACTTGTTTGCCGCCATAGGTTACCGGTTCAGATTTTACATTTAGCGTGTAAGTGGCTGCGGCGGTTTGAGGTAAACTTCTTTTTAGATGTTGGTATTCATCATAACTTACATCGGGAAATTGCTCTCTTTTCCACTGCGGAATATCGGTTGGTGAAAACGAAAATCGCATAACGATCATCGTACTGGTATCTAACGAACTTAAACTGCCTTCGATTTCTTTTTTTAGAGAATCTACCGCCGCCAGAATAGCGATAATAGAAAATATACCAATGGTAACTCCTAAGAGCGATAAGAAAGTTCGCAACTTATTGTTCTTTAATGCGTTTATCGCAAAAAACAAACTTTCTTTAAGAATTCTCAAGTAAATTAGCATAGGTGTTTGCTCGTCAATTTATAATGCCGCTTAAAGATAGGACGTTTAGTTGTTTTTTTTGTTACAACTTTTGCTGAAAAATGAGGAATTAGGCTAGCTTTTTTTGGCATAAAAATATTACTTTCGCACTTTTAAACAACACAGCAACATGAGCGATATTAAAACTGCAAAATCAGCATTAATTTCTGTATTCCATAAAGATGGTTTAGAGCCAATTGTAAAGAAATTGGATGAACTTGGAGTAACTATTTATTCTACCGGTGGTACCGAAACTTTTATTAAAGATTTAGGAATAAATGTAGTTCCTGTAGAAGATGTAACTTATTATCCTTCAATTTTAGGCGGAAGAGTAAAAACCCTTCATCCAAAAGTTTTTGGAGGGATCTTAAATCGTCAAGATCACGAAGGTGATGTGGCAGAAATGGAGCAGTATGAAATTCCGCAGTTAGATATCGTGATTGTAGATTTATATCCGTTTGAAAAAACCGTAGCTTCTGGAGCTTCAGAACAAGATATTATCGAGAAAATAGATATTGGAGGTATTTCTTTAATTCGTGCAGCAGCAAAGAATTTTAAAGACGTACTTTGTGTTTCTTCGATGAATGATTATGATGAATTTTTACAAGTAATCACAGAAGGCGAAGGGAAAACCAGCTTAAAAGATAGAAAGCGTTTTGCTGCAAAATCTTTCAATATTTCTTCTCACTACGATACAGCGATCTTCAACTATTTTAATGCAGAAAATGAAGAAGTTGTTTACAAGGCAAGTATCACTGAAGGTAAAAAATTACGTTACGGAGAAAACCCTCACCAAGAAGGGTTTTTCTTTGGAGATTTTGATGCGATGTTCGATAAACTTCACGGTAAAGAGCTTTCGTATAACAACTTATTAGATGTAGATGCTGCTGTAAATTTAATGAATGAGTTTAAAGGTGAAGCACCGACATTTGCTATTTTAAAACATAACAATGCTTGTGGTTTAGCGCAACGTGAAACTTTACACCAAGCTTACGTAGATGCTCTAGCAGGAGATCCTGTTTCTGCTTTCGGCGGAATTTTAATTAGCAATACTACTATCGATGCTTCAACCGCAGAAGAAATTCATAAATTGTTTTGTGAAGTAGTGATCGCTCCGGCTTTCGATGCCGATGCGTTAGAAATCTTAAAAGGAAAGAAAAACAGAATTCTTCTTATTCAGAAAGAAACCGAGCAGCCAAACAAAACCGTAAGAACTTGTTTAAACGGAGTTTTAGTTCAAGATAAAGATGCTAAAACAGATGCTGCAGAAGATTTAAAAGAAGTAACTTCAGAAAAACCTTCAGCATCGCAAATTGAAGATCTATTATTTGCATCAAAAATCTGTAAGCATACCAAATCGAATACGATTGTTCTGGCTAAAGGAAAACAACTTTGCGCTAGCGGAACCGGGCAAACCTCTCGTGTAGATGCGTTGCGTCAAGCGATTGAAAAAGCAAAATCTTTCGATTTCGATCTAGAAGGAGCGGTTATGGCAAGTGATGCTTTTTTCCCTTTTCCAGACTGTGTAGAGATCGCAGACAATGCAGGTATTAAATCGGTGATTCAACCGGGAGGTTCTATAAAAGATGAATTAAGTATAGATTATTGCAATAAAAACAATATTTCTATGGTTATGACAGGAACGCGTCATTTTAAGCATTAATTTTTATACTTTTATATACGCTTATAAGCTTTAAAATATTATATGGGATTTTTTGATTTTTTAACGGAAGAGATTGCGATAGATTTAGGGACGGCCAATACGTTAGTGATTCATAATGATAAGGTGGTTGTCGATAGTCCGTCGATTGTAGCAAGAGACCGAGTATCTGGTAAAATTATTGCCGCTGGTAAAGAGGCTGCCATGATGCAAGGAAAAACCCATGAAAATATAAAAACCATACGCCCGCTTAAAGACGGAGTAATTGCAGATTTTGATGCCAGTGAGCAAATGCTTACACGTTTTATTAAAGACATACCGGCATTAAAAAAGAAAGTGTTTACTCCGGCTTTAAGAATGGTTATTTGTATTCCTTCAGGAATTACAGAAGTAGAAATGCGTGCGGTAAAAGAAAGTGCCGAGCGTGTGAATGGTAAAGAAGTTTATCTTATTCACGAACCGATGGCCGCAGCTATTGGTATTGGCGTAGATATTATGCAGCCAAAAGGGAACATGATCGTCGATATAGGTGGTGGTACGACCGAAATTGCTGTAATTGCTTTAGGCGGTATTGTTTGTGATAAATCAGTAAAGATCGCCGGTGATGTATTTACCAACGATATTGTTTATTACATGCGTACGCAACACAACCTTTATGTAGGTGAACGTACTGCAGAAAAAATTAAAATTCAGATAGGAGCCGCAACAGAAGATCTAGAAGTTCCGCCGGAAGATATGAGCGTTCAAGGGCGAGATTTGTTAACCGGAAAACCAAAACAAGTTGAAATTTCGTATCGAGAAATTGCCAAAGCTTTAGATAAATCGATCTTGCGTATTGAAGATGCGGTGATGGAAACTTTATCGCAGACTCCTCCAGAATTAGCAGCAGATATTTATAACACCGGAGTGTATTTAGCCGGTGGTGGTTCTATGCTTAGAGGTTTAGATAAGCGTTTATCTCAAAAAACAGAATTACCGGTTTATATTGCTGAAGACCCTTTGCGAGCGGTTGTAAGAGGTACAGGGATTACCTTAAAAAATATTGGTAAATTTAAAAGTGTACTTATCAAGTAGAAGAAGCTTAGTTTATGCAGCAAATCATCAATTTTCTTATAAAGTATAAGAATACCTTATTATTTCTGCTATTACTTTTTATCTCGCTTGTATTTACGGTTCAATCTCATTCTTATCACAAAAGCAAATTTATAAATTCTGCAAACTCTTTAACGGGCGGTGTTTATAATTGGGCAAATGATATAGATGAATATTTTAATCTTAAAGAATATAACGATCGTTTAGTTGAAGAAAATAAATACCTGCGTTCTCGGTTAGGAGAATTAAATGCGAAAAATTTAGATACCATTTATCAAGACACTTCAAGTTTCGATAACCCTTATCAATTTACTTCAGCAAAAGTTATTCGAAATCAATTTTCTAATATCGATAACTATATTTTAGTCGATAAAGGTGAAAAAGATAGCATTCATAGTGATTTAGGTGTAATTACCAGTAGAGGTATCGTTGGTATTGTTGAAGAAAGTAGCCGTAATTTTTCACGGGTGATTTCTATTTTAAATACCAATTCTTCTATTTCGGTTCAGCTTAAAAACACTAATCACTTCGGAAGTTTATTGTGGAATGGTAAAAACCCGAATATCGTTCAATTAGAAGAAGTACCACGTTTAGCTCCGGTAAAAAAAGGAGATACCATTACGACCGATGGCCGTTCCTATATTTTTCCAAAAGGTATTCCTGTTGGGGTCGTCGATAATTTTGAACTCGATGTAAATCAAAGTTATTACAAAATAAATGTGCGTTTGTTTAATGATATGACAAATGTGGGTTACGTTTATATTATCGACAATCAAAACTTAGAAGAATTACAATCGTTAGAAACAGAGAATAATGAATAAGCTGGTAACCACAAATATCACTCGGTTTATTCTTTTGGTATTGTTGCAGGTACTCATTTTGAGTAATATCAATTTTTTAGGATTTATCAATCCTTATTTATATGTGTTTTTTATTTTACTCTTACCTCTAAATTTAGACCATTGGAAGGTTTTAATTTATTCTTTTCTTATTGGTATTGTTATTGATGTTTTTCAGGACAGCGGCGGTATAAATGCTGCAGCAAGCTTAGTGGCGGCCTACTTTAGGCCCAATATATTAAAGTTTGCGTTCGGAGTAAGTTACGAGTTTCAGACCATTAAGTTTTACCAAACACCTTTTACACAGCGGTTAACTTATATTTTGTTGATAGTTTTTATTCATCATTTCGTGCTTTTTTCATTCGCATACTTTAACTTTACTTATAGCTTAGAAATTTTGAAGAACACCTTGTTCTCTGGCATTTTTACCGTACTGTTAATAGTAATTTCAATGATTTTATTTAGAAAGAGATATCGATGAGAAGATTACTTCCTTTTATTTTAATTGTACTTACGGGCTTTGTTTTTTTAGGCCGCTTATTCTATATGCAAATTGTAGATGAATCTTCCGCAATTTTATCACAGAACAATGCAATAAAAATTGAGTACGATTATCCGCAACGTGGGTATATTTTTGATAGAAATGGAGAACTTCTCGTTTCTAACCAACCTTCTTACGATGTGATGGCGATCCCGAGAGAAGTAGAACGTTTTGATACGTTAGAGCTTTCAACACTATTAAATATAACTCCCGAGCGATTAGGAAAACGTTTAGATAAAGCGAAAATTTATTCCCCACGATTACCCTCTGTAATTGTGCCGCAGCTTACCAAAGAAGAATACGCTTACTTTCAGGAAAAACTAAGAAAATATAAAGGTTTTTATATTCAAAAAAGATCTTCCAGAGACTATCAAATCGATTACGGCGCTAATTTTTTAGGCTATATTTCTGAAGCTAATACTGCAGAAATTAATAACAATTCTTATTATCAAGCCGGAGATTTAATCGGTCGTCAAGGTGTCGAAAAACAATATGAAGAAATTCTTCGCGGTACCAAAGGTGTAAAATACATTCAAAAAGACCGTTTCAACAGAGAAATTGGTTCTTATAAAGAAGGAGTTTACGATACTTTACCGGTAAAAGGAAAAGACATCACGCTCACTATCGATGCTGAATTACAAGCATACGGAGAAAAACTTATGAAGAATAAGCGTGGTGGTATTGTTGCTATCGAACCTCAAACCGGAGAAATTTTGAGTTTGGTAAGCGCGCCAAGCTACGATCCCGATCTTTTAGTAGGAAGAAAGCGGAGTAAAAACTTTAATAAACTTTGGTACGATACGATTGCTAAACCGCTTTACGACCGTAGTTTGCAAGCTATGTATCCGCCGGGATCACCATTTAAAACAATGACGGCTTTAATTGCATTACAAGAAAATGTAATTGGTACAAAAGAACGTATCGACTGTCATCACGGGTTCTCTTACGGGCGAGCTTCGAGAATGAAATGCCATAGTCATCCTTCACCTTTAAGTATGTCTCCGGCAATTGCGCATTCTTGTAATGCTTACTTCGGAAAAGTTTACCGCAGAATTATAGAAAAATTCGATTCGCCTCAAGCCGGGATGGACGCTTGGCACGATCATTTGGCAAGTTTTGGTTTAGGAGATTTTTTAGGAAACGATTTACCGGTAGGTCAACCCGGAAGAATCCCCGATGCAGAATATTATAATAAATGGTATCCAGATAATCGTTGGCAAGCCACCTATACTTTATCTAACGGAATTGGTCAAGGAGAAGTAGCGACCACGCCAATTCAATTAGCAAATATGACGGCGACGATTGCCAATAGAGGTTGGTATTATACGCCTCATATTTTAAAGAAGATTGATGAAGAGCCAATTCAGAATAAAAAATATACGACTAAAAATATCACCACCATCGATCCTGAAAATTTCGAACCCATAATTGAAGGAATGTTTGGTGTTTACGAATACGGTACGGCGCAATTCGCTCAAATTCCCGGAGTAGAAATCTGCGGAAAAACAGGAACTGCTGAAAATTACACGAAAATCAATGGGGAAAGAACACAACTCACCGATCACTCGATCTTTGTAGCTTTCGCTCCTAAAGATGACCCGAAGATTGCTCTAGCTGTTTTTGTTGAAAATGGTTATTGGGGCGCACGTTACGGCGGAAGAATTGCCAGTTTAATGATTGAAAAATATTTAAAAGATGAAATTACCCGAACAGATTTAGAAAGTTGGGTAATGTCTCATAGCCTAGAAGAAGAATATGAAAAACCCTACAGTGGCGAACCTTTTAAAATCAATCAGTAAATGAATAAAAGCACCGGCTTCGATTGGATTTCTATTATATTGTTTTTACTATTAGTCGCTTTTGGATGGGTAAATATTTATTCTGCATCTCTAAACGATAGTGCGCAAGGCTTTTTTGATTTAAGTCAGACTTATGGTCGTCAAGGCTTGTTTATTGGCTTAAGTATAGTGCTCATTATTTTTATTCTTTCGGTAGAAGCTAAGTTTTACGAACGTTTTTCTAGTGTGATTTATCTGGCTTCTTTGCTTTCCCTTTTAGGCTTATTTGTATTTGGCAAAACCATTTCCGGAGCCACTTCTTGGTATGCATTTGGAGGTTTTAGTATTCAGCCTTCAGAATTTGTAAAAGCTGCAACTGCATTGGCTTTGGCAAAATATTTAAGTGATATTCAAACCAATATCAATTCATTTAAGCATCAACTAGGAGCTTTTTTAATCATCGTTTTACCTGCAATACTTATTGTTTTACAACCTGATGCTGGTAGTGCTTTAGTGCATGCAGCTTTCTTTTTTCCACTATATCGTGAGGGTCTTTCAGGTGGTTATTTGTTGGTAGGGCTTTCAAGTATATCCTTATTTGTGTTTACCTTATTATTCGGGGCAATTTGGGTAAGTGTTGGTGTGGTGCTTTTAGCTTTGGCGATTTTATTTTTGAATAGAAAAAAGAAGAAGAAACACATCGGTCGGTATGTGGCGATCTCTGCTGTATCGATACTCTTTGCGTTTTCGGTTAATTATATTTTTTATAATTTATTTGAACAACATCAACGCGATCGTTTCAATATTGTTTTAGGTAAAGAAGTCGATAGTAAAGGGATTGGTTATAACACCAATCAAAGTGAAATTGCCATTGGTAGCGGTGGCTGGACTGGTAAAGGTTGGACGCAAGGAACACAAACTAAAGGTAATTTTGTGCCCGAGCAGCATACCGATTATATTTTTAGTACTGTTGGCGAAGAATGGGGTTTTGCAGGAACCGCAACGGTAGTTTTGTTATTTATCACCTTACTTATGCGTCTTATTTTCTTGGCAGAACGTCAAAAATCGAAATTTAGTCGGGTGTACGGTTATAGCGTCGTTGGTATTTTGTTTATTCACTTTTTTGTCAATATCGGGATGGTGATCGGTATTTTTCCGACGGTAGGGATTCCGCTTCCTTTCTTTAGTTATGGCGGTTCAGGGCTTTGGGGATTCACTATTTTGCTTTTTATTTTCATAAAATTAGACTCCAATAGAAAAGCGACTTACTATTAAGCGCTTTAACTTTTTTGTTGAATTTTTTCTACAAGAAGTTCTTACCTTTAAAACTTCAGAAAAACTACTATGAGTCACGTTGTCATTATCGGAAACGGAATTGCAGGGATTACTGCTGCACGACATATTCGAAAGTTTTCTGATAAGAAGATCACTGTTATTTCTGCTGAAACAGAATACTTTTTCTCGCGAACAGCCTTGATGTATGTTTTTATGGGACATATGAAGTTGGAACATACACAACCTTATGAAAACTGGTTTTGGGAAAAAAATAGAATTGAGTTAAAGCAAGCTTATATAGATGAGGTTGACTTTAAAAATAAAGCACTTTTTTCTGTGGAAGGAGAAGAAATCACTTACGATCAACTTATTCTAGCAACCGGTTCCGTAACTAATTTTCGTGGTTGGAAAGGGCAAGAGTTGAAAGGAGTTCAGGGATTGGTAAGCAAACAAGATTTAGAGTTGCTCGAAGAAAATTCTGCTAACTTAACACACGCTGTGATCGTTGGCGGAGGTTTAATTGGTGTTGAATTGGCAGAAATGCTTCATACCAGAAATATCGAAGTCACGATGTTGGTACGAGAAAATCATTTCTGGGGAAGTGTGTTGCCTGCGGAAGAAGGAAAACTGATTAGTGATCACATTCAGCAACACGGAATTAATTTGTTGTTTGAAACGGAATTAGATGAAATTATTCCTGATGAAAATAAGCACGTAAAAGCAATAACGACTAAAGATAGAAAGCAAATCGATTGTCAGTTGGTCGGGGTTGCCACCGGTGTAAAACCCAATATCTCTTTTCTGAAAAATACCGAATTAGAAACAGAAATAGGAATTTTAGTAAATCGAAATCTTGAAACCAATATTCCTGATGTTTATGCTATCGGTGATTGCGCGCAACAGCGAGAAGCGATCGGCAATCGAAAATCGGTGGAAGCCGTTTGGTATACCGGAAGAATGATGGGAGAAGCCGTAGCGCAAACGATCTGCGGGAATCCTGCCGCTTACAACCCGGGAAATTGGTTCAATTCGGCGAAATTTTTCGATATCGAATACCAAACTTATGGTTGGGTTTTTCCGAAGAAAAAAGAAGGAGTTACCGATTTTTACTGGGAAGATAAAAAAAATCAACGAGCGCTTCATTTTCAATATAAAACCAATTCAAAAGAATTTTTAGGGATCAACGCTTTTGGGATTCGCTTGCGACACGAAGTGGTTGATACTTGGTTAACAGAAAAGATCTCGATCGAAAATGTGATTCAGCAATTACCAAAAGCTAATTTTGATAAAGAATTTTCTAAGAAATTCTCCAAGCAAGTACAAAAATCTTTTCAGCAATCGCAATTACAAAAGGCTTAGTTTATGAGTAGAGTTCAATATAATATGGCTTTATCGGGGCAACCGCCTCAAGAATTAACTGTTGCGCAAAAAGTCTTCGTGTTTGTAGGAATGTTAGGTCTTTTGGTCTTTTTATTGGCAACCTTTAATTTTCAATTTCCGAATAAAACTTTATGGTTAAGCTTGTCGTTGGGCGCTATTTCTGTCGGGACGATCGGTTTTTCTTGGTCGTTATACGCCAACAAATCAAGCGGAATTAAAAATGATGGTGTCTGGTTTAAATCGTTAACCTCACGCGGACTTTGGGCTTGGGTATTCGGGATTTTAATTACGCTTTTTTACGTCGTTCTTTATTTCTTTCCGCAGTATTTAGGCTTAAATGCAGACGCAGAAAACACCGGTTTGATCGCTTTATTCGATCCGTTAAGTAAAATGTTAAGCGGAAATCCTGCGAGCCAGTGGTTTGTTTACGGGACTTTATATACACTTTCAATTCTACTTTTCGGTATAAAATTCATTTGGAAATATCGTCACAGTCGCTACGAAATTATTCGTACCATTTCTGTAATGTTTTTTCAAACTGCTTTTGCGTTTATCATTCCGGAATTGATGGCACGTTTAAACGGAGAAAGTTTACAACTTCCGTATTACGATCTTAAAAATATCTGGCCGCTTAATTATTATAATTTTGAACAATATCGCATCGACGGTTTTCTCAATTCAGGAACGATCGGTTTAGCTTTACTTATTTTTGGCGTGATCTCTATTTTTGTGATCACGCCCATTTTGACTTATAAATATGGGAAACGTTGGTATTGCTCTTGGGTTTGTGGTTGCGGTGGTTTAGCAGAAACAGCCGGCGATCCTTTTCGACATTTAAGCGATAAACGACAAGTTGCTTGGAAAGTCGAACGTTGGATTGTGCATAGTGTGGTGGTTTTCGTAACCTTGATGACGACTGCCGTGATCTATTCTTACCTCGATTACGATGCTGCTAAATACTGGTTGAATAAAGACGTGTTTTTAGGTTTCGTGGCTTTATTGCTCACCTTGGTTTTTGGCTGGGCAATGTTATTTAGACGAGAAGAATTGCAAAAAGATGCGCAATACGGAGCGATCGGTTATTTTGTAATCATACTCGGACTTATCGGAATTCATTTTTTCTTCGGAAATCAATTATTTCTTTTTCAGGCAGAAACTTTACGTAAAACCTATGCATTTTTAATTGGTTCTGTTTTTAGCGGAGTAATCGGTGTTGGTTTTTACCCCATTTTTGGGAGTCGCGTTTGGTGTCGTTTCGGTTGTCCGATGGCGGCAATTTTAGGTTTTCAGCAGCGTTTATTTTCAAAATTTAGAATCTCTACCAATGGCGGACAATGTATTTCTTGCGGAAATTGTTCTATTTATTGTGAAATGGGAATTGATGTTCGCTCGTATGCGCAAAAAGGCCAGAATATTGTACGTTCGTCTTGTGTAGGTTGTGGTATTTGTGCAGAAGTTTGTCCGCGTGGCGTTTTAAAACTTGAAAACGATTCACCTAACGGAAGAATTAATCCGAAAGATGTACTTTTGGGCAACGATGTAGATTTGATGAACTACGTCAACCAAAAGTAGCCCATGAAAAACCCCCGCATAAAAGTCATCATTCCTGCTTTTAACGAAGCAGATTCTATTGGTTTAGTCATTCAAGATATTCCTGATTTAGTTGAAGAAGTGATCGTGGTGAGTAACAATTCAACCGATCAAACTGAAGAAAATGCCCGAAAAGCTGGAGCAAGCGTTTTAACCGAAACCCGAAAAGGTTATGGTTATGCTTGTTTAAAAGGAATGGATTATGTTGCTGAACAAGCAGAAAAGCCTGATGTTATTGTGTTTTTAGATGGTGATTACAGCGATTATCCGGAGCAACTTTCAGCAATTATTCAACCCATACTTCAAGAAAATATAGATTTTGTAATTGGCGCAAGAGTAGACCGACTTAGGGAAGAAGGTTCAATGACGTTTCCACAAATTTTCGGTAATTGGTTAGCTACGCGATTAATGCGTTTGTTTTTTGGAGCAAGATTTACCGATCTAGGTCCGTTTCGAGCCATTAAATATGAAAAGTTATTGGCCTTAAAAATGGAAGACAAAACCTATGGTTGGACGGTTGAAATGCAGTTGAAAGCCATCAAACAAAAACTTTCGTATGTAGAAGTGCCAGTAAATTATAGAAATCGAATAGGTGTTTCTAAAGTTTCAGGAACGTTAAAAGGAGCCGTAATGGCCGGGGTTAAAATTTTAGGTTGGATTTTTAAATATAGTTTGAAGTAATAATTGTCGTCATTCCGCGCTTGTTGCGGAATCTCATCTAGTTTTTCTGTTATTCAGTTTTGCTAATTGAGATGCTGAGTTTGAATATAGAACGAAGTTAATCAAGTCCGGAATGACGAAAATAAAATATTAGATTAAAAAGTTTCTCCTCTTCATAAAGGGGAGATGCCGAAGGCAGAGGGGTTTTTATGATTACAATAATTCTTACACTTTATACACTTGCTTTACTCATTGTATTTTTCTATGCGTTAGCGCAATTGCAGTTAGTCTTCAATTATTTTAAAGCGCAAAAAGTAAAAGACACTTCAGAAAAATTTAATTTTCAGCTAGAAGAAGAAATTCCGTTTGTGACGGTTCAACTTCCTTTATACAATGAAAAATATGTTGTTGAGCGATTGCTGAAAAATATCGTTCAGCTTGATTATCCTCGAGAGAAATTAGAAATTCAAGTGTTAGACGATTCTACCGACGATTCGGTTTTACAAACTCATCAATTGGCTGAAAGATTTAAAGCTGAAGGAATCGATATTCAGCATATCATTAGAACGCATCGCAAAGGCTTTAAAGCCGGAGCCTTAAAAGAAGGTTTGAAGATCGCAAAAGGAGAATTCATTGCTATTTTTGATGCGGATTTTATGCCGAAAAAAGACTGGTTGCAGCAAACCATTCCTTATTTTAAAGATGAAAAAATAGGAGTAGTGCAAACCCGTTGGGCGCATTTAAATCGTGATTATTCCTTGATCACCAAAGTGCAAGCCTTTGCGTTAGACTTTCATTTTATTTTAGAGCAAGTCGGCAGAAGTTTTGGCAAGCATTTTATCAATTTTAACGGAACGGCCGGTGTTTGGCGAAAGTCGTGTATTCTTGATGCCGGGAACTGGCAAGGTGATACTCTAACCGAAGATTTAGATTTAAGTTATCGAGCCCAATTAAAAGGCTGGCAATTTAAATATTTACAAGAGGTTGAAACTCCGGCAGAATTACCGATGGTGATGAGTGCAGCGCGTTCACAGCAATTTCGATGGAATAAGGGTGCGGCAGAGAATTTTCAGAAAAATTATAGTCAATTATTTAAAAGCAAACAACTTTCTTGGGCAACTAAATTTCACGGCTTTTTTCATTTACTCAATAGTTCGATGTTTTTGTTAGTCTTGGTAATTGCGGTGTTGAGCGTTCCCGTGTTGTACATTAAAAATCAGTTTCCGGATTATCACTTTTATTTTTATGTAATGGCGTTTTTAGGTGTGAGTACTTTAATTTTCTTTATCGCTTATTTAATCACGTTCACTAAAATTCACGGAAAAGAAAAGAAAAGCTTGTTGAAATTTATCGGGATGTTTTTTGCATTTTTTTCGGTTGCGATGGGCTTGTCAGTGCATAATACTTGGGCAATTTTAGAAGGCCATTTAGGTAAAAAATCTTCTTTCATTCGAACGCCAAAATTTAACATTACGAGTTTAAATGATTCTTGGAAAGAGAATCAATACCTACAACATTCCTTTAGCGTTACGCAACTGCTAGAGTTGGGCTTGTTTTTTTATTTCGCATTCGCTATTTATAGTGCTTTTAAGGTAAACGATTTTGGTTTACTTATTTTTCATTTGATGCTTTTCTTTGGGTTTGGCTTTGTGGTTTGGAAATCATTTTTCCCTAACTTTCGGTTGAAAAATCGAAAATAGATTGCTGAAGAATTTCTTGAAATATCATAAAATTTCATTGATCATGATGCTTAGCGTCGTGATCATGTATGCTGCTTTTGCTTACGATTTGGTGCGAAGTGATTTTGTGAAGTTACTCAGTTTATACGCTGCTTTATTTTTTCTAAGTTTTAAAGTGATTCAGCTACAAAAGCTTGATTGGAAGTTATTATTAGGCTTCGGAATTGTTTGTCGGTTAGTTTTTCTTTTTGCGATCCCTAATTTATCACAAGACTTTTACCGTTTTATCTGGGATGGTAGAATGATTGCAGAAGGCATTAATCCTTATCTTTCAACACCACAAGAATGGATGCAGTCCGGCAATTTTGAAGTAGTTGCACAATCAAGACAATTAGTGGAAGGCATGCAAAGTCTAAATGCAAGTCATTACACCAATTATCCGCCGGTTTCTCAATGGGTTTATGCCTTGGCCGGAGTTTTGTATCCGAAGAGCATTTTAGGAAGTGTTATCGTGATGCGCATTATTTTAATTTTCGCAGATGTCGTGACCTTTTTATTTCTTCGGAAATTACTTCAGCAACTAAAATTACCACAGCATCGAGCCTTTTGGTATTTTTTAAATCCGTTAGTAATTATTGAACTTACCGGTAATTTACATTTTGAAGGCTTGATGGTAATGTGTTTATTAATCTCTATTTATTTATTGCTGAAAAAGAAATGGATTTGGGCAGCTGTGCTGTTTGGTCTTTCGGTTTCTGTAAAGCTTCTTCCTTTGGTGTTGTTACCGTTATTTTTTCATTATTTCAGAAAACAAGAAAGGCTCAATATTTATAAGTTGATCGCTTTCTACGGAATTATTTTTTTAACCATACTCATCACTTTTCTGCCTTTTCTTTCAGTAGAATTAATTCAGAATTTTGGAGATTCGGTAGCGCTATGGTTTAATAAATTTGAGTTTAATGCCAGTATTTATTATGTAATTCGGTGGATCGGTTTTCAGACCGTCGGCTGGAATATTATTGGGATTGCAGGTAAAATACTGCCGATAATAGTTTTATTTGCGGTTTTAGCCCTGAGCTTATTTGAAAAAAATAATTCTGAAAAGACGCTGTTTGTAAATATGCTTTTTGCGCTCAGTATTTATTTTTTGTTGTCGACTACCGTTCATCCTTGGTACGTGATCACACCTTTAGCGATTTCGATTTTCACGAACTATAAATATTTATTGGTTTGGTCGTTTACGGTGATTTTTAGTTATAGTGCCTACTGCATAAATGGTTTTAATGAACAACTGTGGTTGGTGGGGTTGGAGTATGTGTTGGTAATTGGCTTTTTGATTTATGAATTTAATTCTTCTGAAAAAATTAAGTTGTTTTAGTTTCTGCAAGGGATAGTAGTGGCATCCTTTTTTGTTGTGCTTCGACAAGCTCAGCATGACAACAAAAAAGATATAGCGAATAGCCCGACCCGATAGGGATGCAGCCTAACTATTTTTCGCTTTCAATCCAATATAAATATTTCTAATATAGATGATTGAACCACCGGCGTGAGCTGCAAATAAAACCGGGTCTTCTCGCATCACCGCGTAATAAATTAGAATTGCAGATCCCACAATGCTCAGGATCCAGAAGTTGGTGGGTAAACCCGATTCTTTTTCTTGTTCAGAATAATACCATTGGTATAGAAATCTACCGGTATAAATAATCTGGCCAATCACTCCAATAGCCATTAACCAAGTTGCAATACCATTTTCTTCTTGTTGTGAAAATAGTAAGCTGAAATTGATATTCGCCCAAAATATTCCGTAGAAAATCGCGAAAAGAGGAAAGCCAATCACTACAATTTTGAACAATATATTCGTGGGTTTCCATTCATTTTGAAGTTGAAGATTTCTGATGAAAACATAGTAAATAATTACTTGCCCAAGCATAATTGAGAAATCTTTTCGCAAGTAACCATAGATAAAAAAAATAATGGCAGCGATAAGGCTGAGTTTCCAAAAAGCTGAAGGTGTTTCTAATTGCTTAGCTTTTTCAGATTTTAACCACTGAAGAATAATTCGCGATGCAAATATAAACTGCGCGACAAAACCAACCGCATAAATCATCCAATCATTCATAGTCGAAATTTTTTGCAATAACGGTATTTTAGGACCAACTATTTAGTTTTTGGCAAAAGCTTATTTCTTGTTTAACGCTACTCGTTTTACCTCATACACGTCTTTTCTTCTATCTTTTAAGTTATGAACGCTTCCAAAAGTGTGTAACTCTCTTAGTAAATCGATATCTACATCGGCCACTAAGATCATCTCTGCATTTGGGGTCGCTTCGGCTTTAATTCCGTTACTCGGGAACGCAAAATCACAAGGTGTAAAAACGGCCGATTGTGCATATTGAATATCCATATTGTGCACGTTTGGTAAATTACCAACGCTACCGGCAATGGCAACATAACATTCGTTTTCAACCGCTCGAGCCTGTGCGCAAAGTTTTATACGCGAATAGCCGTTTTGTGTGTCGGTTAAAAACGGAACAAACAAAATATCCATTCCTTCTTCAGCTAATAGTCGAGAAAGCTCTGGGAATTCAACATCATAACAAATTAGAATTCCAATTTTACCGCAATCGGTATCAAAAGTTTTGACGATATTTCCTGTTTGCATTCCCCAAACTCTAGCTTCATCTGGAGTAACGTGTATTTTTTCAAAACGTTCTATGCTTCCGTCACGTTTGCACAAATAACCAACATTGTAAAGTTTACCATCGATCATTTCAGGCATACTTCCGGAAATAATATTGATATTATAAGAAACGGAAAGTTCTGAAAAAAGCTCAATAATTGTTTCTGTAAAACCTGCCAATTCTCGAATAGCTTCCGGTTCACTCATATGGTTGTAAGCCGCCATTAACGGAGCGTTAAAAAACTCAGGAAACAAAGCAAAATCTGAACGATAACCGGCAACGGTATCGATAAAATATTCGGCTTGATGCATTAAATCTTCTAAACCTTCGTAGGTACGCATTTGCCATTGAATGAGCCCTAAACGCACGACACTTTTATTCGCAGAAGGCTTTTTACTGGGTTTGGTGTAATACACATTATCCCATTCCATCAACACCGCATATTCGCCAGAATCATCATCGCCTTCTAAATAACCTTTTAAAATTCGAACCGGATGAAAATCGTTAGACAGCTGAAAGTTTAATACCGGATCGTGAATTTCTTTTGAACGTACTTTTTCAATGTATTGAAGCGGACTAATATCTTTTGAAAACTTATGGTAGTTGGGGATTCGTCCTCCAAAAACGATCCCTTTTAAGTTGAGGTTCTCGCAAAGTTCTTTTCGGTAATCGTAAAGACGGCGACCTAATCGTAAGCCGCGATAATCGGGTTTAATAAAGACATCAATCCCGTAGAGCGTATCCCCCTCTTCATCGTGAATTTTAAATGAAGTATCTCCGGCAATATCGTCGTAGGTGTGATTATCATCAATTTCATCAAAATCGACAATAACTGAAAGCGCGCATCCGGCAATATCACCATTCACTTTGATCACGATTTGCCCTTCCGGAAATAGCGAAATCAATTTTCCTATTTCATCTAATTTCCAATACGAATTGGGCATCGAGTGGTAAGCTGCTTCTGTGGCTTCTTTCAACTCTTCAAAATCCTCTAAGGTGAGGTATTTTAACTCTACATTTTCAATTTTATCCATCTTCAATTGTTTAACCACCCCTAACCCCTCCTTTAACAGGAGGGGATTTTTTAATTAGTTTGCGAAATCTCACAGATTTTTTAAAATTAAGGAGGTTTATTTATACTTCAAGAATCTTTTAATAGTAATGGAAATTTCTTACATATCTAATAAATACGCAAAAATTAGTGGAGCAACGATAGTCGCGTCACTTTCTATAATGAATTTTGGTGTATCGATATCGAGTTTTCCCCAAGTAATTTTTTCATTAGGAACTGCTCCGGAATACGAGCCATAACTGGTGGTTGAATCTGAAATCTGACAGAAATAACTCCAAAATGGCGTATCGGTACGTTCCATATCTTGATATAACATAGGCACTACACAAATAGGGAAATCGCCGGCAATACCACCACCGATCTGGAAGAAACCGATTCCGTTTTTAGAATTATCGGTGTACCAATCTGCTAAGAACGTCATGTATTCAATACCAGATTTCATGGTGCTGGCTTTCAATTCACCTTTTAATACATAGCTGGCAAAAATATTTCCCATTGTACTATCTTCCCAACCTGGAACAACAATTGGTAAGTTTTTTTCAGCAGCAGCATACATCCAAGAGTCTTTTAAGTCGATCTCGTAGTATTCTTCTAGAACTCCACTTAATAACATTTTGTACATAAATTCATGCGGAAAGTAACGTTCGCCGGCCTCTTCGGCATCTTTCCAGATTTTGTAAATATGTTGTTGTAAACGTCTAAAAGCTTCTTCTTCAGGAATGCAAGTATCGGTTACTCGGTTTAAACCATTTTCTAATAAATCCCATTCTTCCTTAGGCGTAAGGTCACGATAATTAGGAACGCGTTTGTAGTGTGAGTGCGCTACTAAATTCATGATATCTTCTTCTAAATTGGCTCCCGTACAAGAAATGATTTGCACTTTATCTTGGCGAATCATTTCTGCAAAAATTTTACCAAGTTCTGCGGTACTCATCGCTCCGGCAAGTGAAACTAACATTTTAGCTCCGCCATTAAGTTGCTCTTCGTAAGCTTTAGCCGCATCGACAACCGATGCTGCGTTAAAGTGTAAATAGTATTTTTGTATAAATTCTGAAATTGCTCCTTTACTCATTTTATTATTTTTTGTCTCCTTGAGTAATATCGAGAAGTCTATGACGATTCTTTTCAAAATGACTCAAGAGATAATTTTTTTTGTTAACTCAATTTTTTAATTCGAAGCTGTCATGCTAAACTTGATTTAGCATCTCACTCTGCTTAGGATGAGACCCTGAATCAAGTTCAGGGTGACGATATTTGGTTATCCTTTTTTACGAAAATTTAAAACTTATTCGTCTTCATCTTCACCGTCGTAATCTTCATATTTAAACTTATAGCTAAGCATTTTATAGTAAAGCTTTGCGGCTAAAAAGTCTGAAGATTTTTCGGCTGGGTTCGGGCATAATTCAACAATATCGAAACCAACCACATTTTTTTTCTTGAAGATGGTTCTAATAAAATCTAAGGTTTCATACCAAAACAATCCGCCCGGTTCCGGAGTTCCTGTCGAAGGAAGAATTGAAGGATCAAACGCATCTAGATCGATGGTTAGAAAAACATTTGGCGTCATTTGCCCAATTGCATCATCCATCCAATCTTCATAAAGATCGTGAGCAAAATAGACTTGGTTTTCATCCATATATTCTAATTCTTCCGCATCCATCGAGCGAATACCAACCTGAATTAAATTGGTAGTTTTACTCGCCTCGTGAACGGCACAAGCGTGATTGCATTTAGAACCTTCGTATTCTTTACGTAAATCGGCATGCGCATCGATTTGTACTACGGTTAGATCTTCAAAAGATTCATTAAACGCACGAATTGTACCTATAGAAATTGAATGTTCACCTCCAAAAAGTGTGACAAACTTCTCCTGCTGAATGTAATTTTTAGTGGTTTTATAAACCGCTTCTACCATTTTTTCAGGCGAAGAATTTTCGGTTACGGGTGGCGTTAAATAAACACCTTTTTTATACACCTCAGAACGGGTTTCAATATCGAAAAGCTCCATATTTTCTGAAGCTTCTAAAAATGCCTGCGGACCTTTATCTGCACCTTTTTGCCAAGTGCTGGTGCCATCGTAAGGAATAGGAATTAATACTACTTTTGCCTCGTCTAAACGAGCGTATTTGTCGGGAATACCCGCGTAGTTTTTCTTAGTTGTCATCGTAACCTAAAATTTTAAGTAAGTCTTCACTTTTTTGTTGTTCTTTAAATAGTTTGGTACTCAAGTTTCCTTCTTCATCTTTATTAATCAAGATATGTTTTGGAGTTGGGATCAAACAGTGTTGTAAACCGCCAAAACCACCAATCGTTTCTTGGTAAGCTCCCGTGTTAAAGAAGCCGATGTATAAAGGTTTTTCTTTTTTGAATTTTGGTAAATAAATAGCGTTCATATTTTGTTCGCTATTGTAATAGTCGTCACTATCGCAAGTGAGTCCGCCTAATAAAACTCTTTCATATTCATCATTCCAACGGTTAACGGCTAGCATAATAAAACGCTTGTTAATGGCCCAAGTATCTGGTAAAGTAGTGATGAATGAGGAGTTGATCATATTCCATTTTTCACGATCGTTTTGTTGTTTTTGGTATAACACTTCATAGATCGCTCCGCCACTTTCGCCAACGGTAAAACTTCCGAATTCAGTAAAAATATGCGGTACAGGAACTTCAGCCTCTTGACACGCAATATTGATCTGGTTAATAATCTCATCGATCATATATTGATAATCGTAATCAAACTGAAGCGAGTTTTTAATCGGGAAACCACCGCCAATATTTAAACTATCCAAAGTTGGGCAAATACGTTTTAACCGAATATAAACTTTAAGACACTTCAGTAATTCGTTCCAGTAATACGCTGTATCGCGAATACCGGTGTTAATGAAAAAGTGAAGCATTTTAAGTTCAACCTTATCGTTGTTTTTGATTTGCTCTTCGTAAAAGGGAACGATGTTTTTATAACCAATCCCTAAACGAGAAGTATAAAACTCAAATTTAGGTTCTTCTTCAGAAGCAATACGAATACCAATTTTAAAGTCGTCTTTAATTTCATCTGAAAGAAGATCGATCTCTTCATAGTTATCAATAATCGGAATACAGTTTTGATGCCCATTATTAATTAATCGACCAATATTAGTAATGTATTGTTCGCGTTTAAAACCGTTACAGATCACGTACGTATCTTTGGTGATCTTTCCTTTTTTCTGAAGTTTTTCAACAATATTAATATCGAATGCCGATGAGGTTTCAATATGAATATCATTTTTTAAGGCTTCATCTAAAACGTGCTGAAAATGCGAACTTTTAGTACAATAGCAATAATTATAATTGCCTTTGTAGTTATGCTTTTCAATCGCATATGTAAACCATTTTTTGGCTTTCTGAATGTTCTCTGAAATTTTCGGTAAATAGGTGAATTTTAAAGGCGCACCATATTCTTCGATTAATTTCATAAGGTCAATCCCATGAAATTGTAATGTGTCTTCCTTTAAATCAAACTCTTCCTGCGGAAAATAATAAGTTTGATCTATAAGATCGATGTATTTAGTATTCATTAATTTTTATTGAAATAAATTGAGGTTTTGCTAAAATCTATAGAAAGTTATAAAAAGTTGAAATAACTAATCTTAAATTAAAGCAAAATTTGATTTGAAGTAACCGGAATAAATGCCAGTTCTTGATAAAAAGAAGGTCTTAAGGCGGAAGCTAGCTTTAAAATTCGGTGGTTTACCTGGTAACCTATTTTTGAAATTGACTTCCTCACGTTCAAAAACCCGAAACTATAAACAGTATTCAATATGTTCAGCTAAATGCGCAGCAAATAAAATCTATTTTTTATTCTTGTGGAATAGTCGAAATGTTAAAATTTAAAATAAAAAAAGCCTTTTGAATAATTAATCAAAAGGCTTTCGAATTTCTTTAAAAACTTAGTTCTATAACATTCCTAAGTTAATTACTTCTTGCTTAGTAAGGTGTCTGTAGCGACCTCTTGGTAAATCTTTTTTAGTTAATCCGCCAAAAACCACACGGTCTAATTTTTCAATTTCGTAGCCTAATTTTTTGAAAGTACGTTGTACAATGTGTGGCTTCGTGCTTTGTAGTTCTATACCAACTTCACGTTTTGGTTTATTGTCTACATAACTAATCTCGTCGACAATTACTTTACCATCTTCTAAAATTACTTTACCATCTTGAATACGGTCTAAGTCTTCTTGATCTAAGTTTTTATTGAGCGTTACGTGATAAATTTGTCTTACTCTGGTTTTGGTGCTTCCTAAGCTTTTTGCCATCGTACCATCGTTGGTAAATAATAGCAATCCGGTAGTGCTGGTTTCTAATTTACCAACAGGATCTAATTTAGAATTAGAAGCATTGGCAATTAAATCCATCACCGTACGATTATTACGCTCTAAACTTCCAGTTACGTAAAAGCCAGAAGGTTTGTTCAATAAAACGTATTCTTTTCTTTCAGGACTAATTCTGCGGCCGTCAAACTTCACCTCGTCGGTGAGTTTTACTTTATGACCCATTTCTGTAACTACTTCACCATTTACACGAACGCTTCCCGCTGCAATATAAATATCGGCATCGCGACGGCTACAAATTCCTGCATTGGCAATGTATTTATTAAGACGCATTCCCGCTTCCGGGTCTTTTACTTGTTTATCGACCGCAATTTTTTGCGTCGGCTTTTTCTTTTGATTAAAAGGCTTGTTCTTCTTCATATTTCCTTTTCCTTGATTTCTTGAATTGCCCATAGTTGAAATTTTTTGCAAAGGTACATTTAATAAATGATTTCTAAGGGCTGAAGAATTATTAATTAAGTATTGATTTACAGTGAATTAATTTCTTCGGAATAAAATTTTATTCAGCAATAATTATAGAACACGATTTAACACGACGTCGATATCGATTAATAAAATACTGAAAACACCAATCACGATAATGAGCTTTAATAAATTATGAAGTAAGGTATATTGAAGTTTTGAAGAAGATTTCCAAAGGAAGAACAGAAAAATGATCATTAAAATAAAGCTCAGCAAAAAGTAATAATGCATATAACCAATCTCAAATTTATTGGAAATTAAGATCAGCGTCGGTATCAAGGTTAACGCTACTAAAAGGCTTAAAATAACTTTTGAAACCTTTACCCCGTAAACCACAGGAATGGTGTGATAATCTTGTGTTAGATCACCTTTTAAATTTTCGAGATCTTTGGTGAGCTCTCGAATCGAGATGATTAAAAATAGAAAAGTGGCGTGCACAAAAATCACCATATCGAAATTGTGGTAATACACAAATACCGCAAAAAATGGCGTAATCGCTAAAATTGAAGCGACTAACGTACCAATAAATGGGTATTTCTTAAGTTTGTGAGAATATAACCAAAGAAAAAAGATAAAGAGCGAAAAGAAAATTACGGCTTTAAACGACACGTAACTCGCTAAAATCACTGAGAGGAAATTCAGAATAAAATAAATTGCCAATTTCGTTTTCTGGCTAATGTAATTGTCGAGCAAAGTTTTATGCGGCCGATTGATAAGGTCTTTTTCAGCATCATAAAAATTATTGATTAAATAACCAGAGGCAATGGCAAAAGTACAAGCGATCACCAGTACAAAAAGATTCACGTCAAAAAGTACTTCTCGTAAAGGTTTTTCTGGTGCGAGAATATAAATCGATGCTAAATATTGCGCAATAAATAGAATTAAAATATTGTAACCGCGCACAACTGAAAACAAACTTGCCAGTTTTAGTAATACCAGTTTGTTTTTACGTGAAAGCATCCCCATAAGAATAGAGAAGGGGTTTTAGAAAGTGTAAACGACTTCTAGGTTATGGTTTTTTAGCGCTGTTCTGGCTTTATCAATATCTTCAGTAAAACCTAAAATATAACCGCCGCCACCTGAGCCACAAAGCTTTAAATAATAAGCTCCGGTATCGATACCTTCTTTCCAAAGATTGTGAAATTGCTTCGGGATCATTGGTTTAAAGTTATCTAACACTACGTGAGAAAGTTGCTTGATGTTTGAGAATAAAGACTTCACATCACCTTTCATAAAATCTTCTACACAAGCATCGGTGTGTTTTACAAATTTATCTTTTAGCATTTTACGAAAACCTTCTTGTTTCAGGTTTTCCATAAAAAGGTTGACTAACGGAGCGGTTTCACCAACCATCCCGCTGTCTAATAAAAATACAGCGCCTTTACCTTCTTTTGACTGTGAAGGAATTCCTGCTGCTTCAATATTATCTTTAGAATTGATAAGAATAGGTAAGCTTAAATAACTGTTTAATGGATCGAGTCCTGAAGATTTTCCGTGGAAAAATGATTCCATTTGCCCAAAGATCTTTTTCAGTTTCAACAGTTTTTCTCGGCTTAAGTTTTCTAGAACGGTAATTTTATTCTTGGCATATTTATCGTAGATCGCTGCAACTAAAGCACCGCTACTTCCTACACCGTAACCTTGCGGAATGCTACTGTCAAAGTACATTCCTGCTTCAATATCTTTTGTTAATTCTTCTAAGTTGAATTGAACCAAATTAGGATTTGAAGTTTGTAGTTCTGCTAAATAATTGGCAAAACGCTTCAGGTTATTGTTTGATTTTTGTTGCACTTCAGAAAGATCACTATCAATTTTTAAAGCGCCGTTGTAAAAGTTATAAGGTATCGATAAACCCTTAGAATCTTTGATGATTCCGTACTCTCCAAACAATAAAATCTTAGAATAAAATAAAGGTCCTTTCATAATCAAGTATTCCGTTAAAAGCTTAAGCTAATTGTTTTGCTCCTGTTCCAACATTATCACAAATATACTGAGCATTTTGACAATGTGCAACTAACTGGTTCTTAATGAAATCTAAAACTTTAATTTTTTCATTTTCAGGATATAACAAATGCACATTCGCGCCGGCATCTAAGGTAAAGCATAATTTAGAACCGGTTTCGTTTCGATACTTCCAGATTTTATGAATAATTTCTAAAGTGTTGGGTTTCATTAAAATAAAATACGGATTGCTACTCATCATCATCGCGTGCAACGTTAATGCTTCGCTTTCAACAAGATTAATAAACGTATCTAAATCTCCAGATTTAAAAATAGGCTGAAGTTTTTCTAAATTATCAAAAGCTTGCTGAAATCTAGCTTCCGCATAAGGATGATCGTGCATTAATCCGTGGCCAACGGTGCTACTCACCGTTTTTTCGCCTTTATCGACTAATAAAATGGTGTCTTGATAGGTTTTAAAAACCGGATGAATCTCGTAAGGATACGGAGTGCCGTATAAATTACTGCTGTTTTCAACTTTTGGATGTTCTCCCCAAACCACTAAATTTTCTTCGATACTTCTGGCAGCACTACCTGAACCTAATCGAGCTAAAAACGATGCTTTTTTATCGAAGTAAGCTGAAGTAATTTCAGGATTTAGTTCTTTTTCTAAGCTCATTAAACAACAAGCTAAAGCGCTCATTCCGCTGGCAGAAGAGGCGATACCGCTACTATGCGGAAAAGAATTGGAGGTTTTTATCGTAAAATGATATTGCTTTAAAAAAGGTAAATAAGCTTCAATTCTTTCTAAAAACGTTTTGATCTTTGGTTCAAACGAAGGTGCTTTTTCTTCCTCTAAAAAAACTTCAAAAGAAAAATTTTCAGTAGCACTTATAGGTCGATATTCAAGTGTTGTGGTGGTTTTACAATTGTTAAGCGTAAAACTAACCGATGGGTTTTTTGGTAATTGTTCGCCATACTTTCCCCAATATTTAACCAAAGCAATATTGCTGGGAGACTCCCAGGTTACTTTACCTGCCGGTAATTGCTTTTCAGGTTTTGTTAGAACAAACTCAGCTATCGTCATTACTTTAAAGATTTGTACAAATATAAACGAATACGTATGGCTTGTGGTTGTAGAAATTCAAAAATAATTCTAAATTAGAACTCGACTAAGCCAATAACTCATGAATAGAAAACCTAACTACCTTAAAATCTTAGCCAGTACGTTTGCTTGCGTATTAATAGGTTTTTTAAGCACACTTGCTATACAAAGTGTGTTGCACGATTGGTTGGCAGTGATCAATAAGCCATCTTTTACCGTACCCGATTGGTTGTATACTTCACTTTGGTTAATCAATTTTGCGTTGATGGGCATCGCAGCAGGAATTGTGTGGAGTAGAGGTTTGCATCATATTTGGGTAAAGACAGCCTTGTATCATTTTGGTTTTCAGATTTTATTGACTGCCGCTTGGTTTCTTACTTTTTTTGAAATGAAAATGTTGATGCTAAGTTTCTTACTCACTTTAGCATTGTTTGTATTGCTACTTTTTACAGTAAAATGGTTTAAAGTCGTAAAACCTTCTGCAGCCTATTTATTAATACCTTATACGTTATGGATTGCTTATACAGCGATCGTAAATTTTGAAATCTGGCGTTTAAACTGATAAAGTTTTACTAAAGCAAACTCAATTGGTAGTGAACTAAATTATCTTCAATTTTCAAATAAAAGAGATAATTATGGAAAAGTGGTTTGAAGCTTCTACAACCTCAATTTTTGCAATCGCCATTACGTGTTTTGTGATCTATTTTTTAGTGTTTTTATTTACACGAATTGTAGGAAAACGAAGCTTTGCTAAAATGTCGAGTTTAGATTTTGCGGTTACTATTGCGATAGGTTCGGTGATTGCTTCAACAATCATTTTAAAAAATGTAAGTTTAGTACAAGGTGGCTTTGCTTTATTATTACTATACGTTATACAGTGGATAGCTTCAAAATTAAGAAGGGTAGAAGCTTTAAAAAAAATGCTCGATAATACTTCTTTGCTTTTAATGGATAAAACTGAAATTTTACACCATAATCTTAAAAAAGCTAACGTAACTGAAGACGATCTAAAAGCAAAGCTTAGAGAAGCCAACGTACTCAATTTAGCTGAAGTTAGAGCGGTAGTTTTTGAAAGTACCGGCGATATTTCTGTGTTACATACCAATGATGCCAACAAAGAATTAGAAGATTGGCTGTTAACCGATGTGACGCGCTAATGTACCAACCTAAGAAATATAAAAAGCAAGATCCGTATATATTCAAATTCATTCAGCAGCATCCGTTTGCTACGTTTGTGATCCAACAAGAAGAATTGCAAGCCACGCATATTCCTGTTTTGGTAGATGGCAATGCTGAAAATTTTAGATTATTTAGCCATATCGCCAACCATAACGAGCTATTTACAGCCTTAAAAAACGGTGCAAAAGCTTTGTTTATTTTTCAAGGGAATCACGCTTACGTTTCCTCTTCTTGGTACGAGCAAAAAGACATTAGCACTTGGGATTATTCTGCAGTTCACGTTTCGGTCGAAATCGAGTTGCAAACCACTGCAGAGTTAGAAAATTCATTAGATAAATTGGTGAATCATTTCGAAAAAGATCAAGAGCAACCTTTATTTTACAAAAACCTGCCTAAGCCTTTAGTGAATGATCATTTACCGTTAATTACCGGTTTTTGGGCTAAGCCACTTCAGGTTAAAGCCATTGCCAAGCATCATCAAGGTTCATCGACGAAAAATGTAAAAAATGTAATTCAGCATTTATCTAAAAACGGAAATACTTTACTTGCCCAAGAAATTAAAAAAGAAAACCTGAATAATGATTAGGGCGTTACCCGTTGGGTCGGGCTATCTGCTTAATCTTTTTTAATCACTGCTTGGGCAGAAATTAAAAAAGGATATCGCGTCTATCCCTAACGCAATAATTTTTTATCGTAAAGCTTATACATTAACGGTAGCTTAACAAAATCTTTGTCGATTTAAGAATATTTTTGTATTTTAACCTAAAATCAATGAGATATGTCGAATTCAGAACTACAAGTTAGTAAAAAATTAGTGGGCGGTATGGTGATCGCAGGAATCTTATTTATTCTATTAGGAGCTTTCTCTAAAATTATGCATTTTAATTTTGGCGGAGAGTTATTAACCTTTGGTTTATTTGTTTCTGGGGTTTCTTGGGTAATTATTATGGCCGATATTCTTCAGCAAGAATTAATCAACAAAGGTTTTTGGATCTTAAGTATGTTTATTCTTCCTTGGTTAACACCGTTATTATATTTATTTAGAAGAAATCATTTAATTCAATTTGATGCTTCTGCCTTTTTCAATAAAGATCATCAGGCTTAAGTTTTAATTTTTTTAAATTTGAGAAAACTGGATTTATTCTAGAAAATTAAAAATTTTAAAACTAATAAATAATGAATTATATCTTACCAATTGCCGTTTTACTGAGTATCGTTTTATGGTTGTGGGCGATGATTGACCTAGCGACTTCACGTCGAACATTTAAAGATCCTGCAAAGTCAACCTTAGCTTTGCTAATGATTTTGTTTTTTCCGGTAGTGGGTTCACTGTTTTATTTTCAGCTAAAAAGAAAATTAGTCAATCGCAGAAAGCGAAAATTTAATCCGGAATTTAATCCGCATTAATATTCAACCTCTTTCGCATAACGTTCAGCAAAAATAGAGATCAGAATTAGCTGACTTATATGAAAAAGCATAATCGGTAATAAAAACAAACCTGCACCGGCAGAATTCCCAAAAATGATCTTTGCCATCACCGAACCGTGAACCAAAGATTTTTTTGTACCGCAAAATCGAGCGGTAATTTTATCTTCTCTATTAAAACCAAATAGTTGCGAAATCCAACCTGAGAGTCCGAAAACGGCAAAGAAAATCGCTAAAATTCCTAGTAAGATCAACCCGAGATCAAGAATACTTAAATCGTTAAAAATTTTAGCCGCGAAAGATTTGCTAAAACTATCGTAAACAATTAAAACGATAATCGATTTATCGAATAAACTGAGTTTGCTTTTGTAGCGATTTACAAAACTTTCTAAGATTCGATGTAGCGCAAAACCTAAGATAAGCGGAATAATAATTTGGTAAAGTAGTTTTAAAAATACGTCGGCAAAGCTAAAACCTTCAGAAGCGTCTAAGAAAAAACCTAACCAAAACGGAGTGATAATCACGCCGATAATTCCCGATAAACTTGCATTAAAAATTGCTGCCGGTATATTTCCTTTTGCTAACGAAACCATCACCACCGAAGATGAAACGGTCGAGGGTAATGCTGCTAAAAAGAAAAAAGCCAGCCAATATTCTTCTGCTGCCGTATCTTTTAGAAATGGATAGGCAATAAAAACCAAGGCTGGAAATACTAAAAAAGTGGTGAGTTGTATGAGCACGTGCAATTTGTAATTGCTCATCCCAAGTTTTAATTCAGAAACCGAAAGTTTTAATCCGTAGAAAAAGAAAATAAGTCCGATGCCTATATCGGTTAATAACTTCAAAGGCAAAACATCTCCTAGTTGCGGAAAAAGATAAGCCACAAAAATGGCAGCGATCAACGAAAGAACAAAAGGGTTAATTTTCATTTACTACAGATTTTGCAATGGCTTGTGCAGCTAAAAAACCGCCCGTCCAAGCATTTTGAAAATTAAAACCACCGGTAATCGCATCAATATTCAAAATTTCTCCGGCTAAGTAAAGTTTAGGGTAAAGTTTACTTTCAAAAGTTTTAAAATTAATTTCTTTTAGATCTACTCCGCCGGCTGTCACAAACTCTTCTTTAAAAGTGCTTTTTCCGTTCACGGTGAGTTGGCATTGCGTTAATTCTTGCGCTAATTTGTGTATTTGTTTATTGCTCAATTCTGCCCATTTTTGGTCTTCAGGAAATCTAGCGGCTTTCAATAAACTCAACCATAAACGCTTAGGTAAATTAAATTGTGCGTGTGTGGTGAGTTGTTGCTTTGCAAATTTATGCTTGAGCCTTTTTATTTTTTCTAAAATTTCTTCAGCAGTAGTATAGCCTAACCAATTCACCTGAATTTTAAAATGATAATTACGCGCTTCTAAAATACGAGCACCCCAAGCAGAAAGCTTTAAAATTCCGGGTCCGCTTAAACCCCAATGTGTGATTAATAATGGGCCGTCGCTCTCTAATTTTTCATCTAAGATTTTAAGATGTGCAAAAGTTGAAATACCAGCCAGATCTTTAATGCGATGATCTTGAATGTTGAAGGTAAATAGCGAAGGAACCGGTTGTACAATTTGATGACCAAGTTTTTCTAGAAGCTTCCAGATTTTTGGATTGCTACCCGTTGCCATAACAAGTTGATCTGCCGTAAAATCTCCTTTTAAAGTTTTTACCAACCAGCGATCATTATTTTGCTGAATATCTTGAACCGAATGTCCTGTTTTTATTTCAATATTTAAACGTTCGGTTTCGGCAAGAAAACAATCGATAATCGTTTCTGAAGAATCGGTTATTGGGAACATTCTTCCGTCTTCTTCCGTTTTCAATTCAATACCGCGTTCGTCAAACCAAGCAATTGTATCGCCGGTCATAAATTGATGAAAAGGTCCTAATAATTCTTTTTCACCACGCGGATAATTTTTGCTAAGTTCTTTCGGAATAAATTCTGCGTGTGTTACATTGCAACGACCACCACCAGAAATTCTAACCTTGGTTAACACTTCTTTACCACGTTCTAGAATAGTGATTTTTAGATCGGGATTGGCTTCAGCTAAATTAATGGCTGTAAAAAATCCCGCTGCACCGCCGCCAATAATGAGTACTTCTTGCTCTTGCATCATACTGCAAAAGTAAGGATTTGATTGTTCTCAAGTTGAATTTGCTTCATTTTATATTTTAATGAAAGTAAGGCTTCAACTATTTTATTTCTTAAATTTGAAGAGAGCTTTAGGTTAAATTGATTTCAGCCTATCAACTAACAGATTTTTATTTATTCAACACATGAAAAAAACATTTTTACTTATTTTTTCCGGAATGTTATTAGCAAGCTGTGGAGAAACGCCAAAACCCTCTAAAGAAAAAATACATTACGATGAAAGTATAGATGAAATTTTAGCAGTACACGATGAAGTGATGCCAAAAATGGGAGAGCTTTCCAGCTTAATTGAAAAAACAGAAGCAAAGATCGATACCACCGATGCGGGTAAAAAATTTAAAGTGGTGAACGAAGAATTAAAAGGAGCTCACGATTTTATGATGACCTGGATGAGAGATTTTGGAGAGAAATTTCCGAATGCTTTAAAAGATACTACTTATACTTCTGAAGAATATGAAAAGCGCGAACCTCTGTTGGAAGAAGAAAAAGAAGAAGTAAGAGAAATGAAAGATCGCGTAACTGAAAGTATGAAAAACGCAAAAGACTTATTAAAATAATTAATTATGGGATATAGAACAAACTTAAGCTTACCGGCAACAGATTTAGCGGTTTTACTTTTTAGAATTGGGGTTTCTGCTTTAATGTTACCCCACGGCTATAGTAAGTTAATGCAGTTTTTTAGCGGAGATGAAATACAATTTGCAGACCCGATCGGGATTGGAGCAACAGGAAGTTTAGCGCTAGCCGTATTTTCAGAATTTATCTGTTCTGTGCTTATTATTTTAGGTTTAGGTACTCGTTTAGCGGCTATACCTTTAGTAATTACAATGCTTGTGGCAGTTTTTATAGTGCACGCCGCATACGGAATGTCTCACCAAGAATTACCACTTTTATACCTATTTAGCTATGTGTTATTAATGCTAACCGGTTCGGGTAAATATTCGTTAGATCATTACTTTTTAAAGAAGTAAATTAAAAAAAAGCGGTTTTTAAACCGCTTTTTTTATTTATAAAAGTATTAAGATTCACTTTGAAGCGATTGACTTATTTTTAGTTGAAATAAATCTTTCTTATGAAATCTCGTCGCAACTTTCTTAAAAATGCCGGTTTGTTAACAGCCGGATCTGTTATAGCTCCTCAACTTTCATTTTCAAATTCTTCCGAAAAAAAATTGATAATACTTCTTCCGCGTTTTTAATTCAGAATTCAAGTATTATTACGATGGATGATGATCTGGGAGAATTAATACAAACCGATATCTTAGTTGAAAATGGAAAGATCAAGAAAATCGGAGAGCATATTTCAGCATCTTCAGGTATTCAAAAAATTGATGGGAGTAATCACATTGTGATGCCGGGACTTATGGATAATCACTGGCATACTTGGACGTCTTTACTTAAAAGTATGTCTGGTAATTCTAAAAAAGAAGCCTATTTTAAAGTTACAGAAGAATACGGAAAGCTTTACCAACCCGAAACGATGTATTTAGCAACTAAATTTGCATTGGCAGAAGCTATACATTCCGGGATTACCACCATAAACGACTTTAACCATAATGCTAGAAATGCTGAGTTTGTTTGGGCAAGTTTTGAAGCGATAAAAGAAATGGGACTTAAGGGTCGTGTGAGTTATGGCTATTATCGTGATCTTAAAAGTGAAGAACCTACACCATTCTCAGAAATCGAAAATGTATTGCAACAAAAGAAATCTCAAGAAGGTTATGAAGATATAAAACTTGGTTTTGGTTCTCGAGCGGTTGGTTATCCTTATTTGAAGAAAGATTGGGAACAAGCCCGAGCATTAAATATGCCCATTGCTATACACGCGAGTTCTACACCAAAAGATAAGAATCAAATCCAGCAATTATCGAAATGGCAACTGTTAGGTAATGATGTAAATATCATTCATGCAAATGCTATTACCGATGAAGAAATTACAGCAGTAAAAAATAGCGGAGCTTCAATAACAATGACACCTTATTCTGAAATGCGTATCGGCTTTGGCTTTCCGCAGGTAAATAGATTAGTCAACCAAGATATTAGGCTTGGGGTAGGAGTAGATTCTACTGCACTTAGCGGCAGCTCTAATTTGCTAAACACACTAAAGCTTTTAGAAAATGTTGCCAATGCACAGGCAATGAGTGAGTTTGGTGTTGCCTCTCATCGTTTATTAAAAATGGCAACTATCGATGCTGCTAAAATTTTAGGAATTAGTGATCAAACCGGTTCTATTACTGAAGGAAAACAAGCAGATCTAATTATGATCAATAGAGATCATATTAATCTAAGCTCGGGTAATAAACTTGAAAAATTAGTGATTGAAGCAGCTCAAAATTTTAATATCGATTTTGTAGCTTCTAAAGGAAAAATTTTAAAACAAAATGGAGAACTTACTCAAATTGATGAAGGAGAATTAAAAAATGAAGTTAATAACACCTTTGGTAAAATGACCAAGCGATTAAACTGAAACCGGTTCTAATTCGTGCTTTTTTATTTGCGTTGCCAAATATTCAGCATCTTTTTGTATTCCTCCAAGTGTTGCAGAACCTCTTGTATGTAACCAAGGTAAACCAATAAAATAAAGTCCTTTAATACTACTTACTCCTCGATTGTTTTTTGGGTAACCTTCGTGATCAAGCTCCAAACCTTTGATCCAAGAGAAATTAGGGCGGTAACCGGTAGCCCAAACAATATTTTTTACATCGGTAAGGGTTTGTTTTTCGGTTTCGATCTTGTCTTCGTGTGCATCGTTGGTTCTGCCGACGGCAATTACATTTTTTCGGCTTAAAATTTCTTTTACATCGGTACCAATCACCGGTTGTTTAGAATGACTAATGCGCTTGCCTATAAACGATTTTTTACTGAAGCTTAAAAAACCGGTTTTGGTGAACCACCACCAAAGCGTTTTGCCTAAAATTTCCTGCGGAAGTGTCTTTACGTCGGTATCGCCAGAAAAATAAGTGGTTCTCCCGTCTTTAGAAATTTCATCTAAAATTTGAAAACCGCTATCGCCGGCACCAACAACCATTGCTGCACCTTCTTGCAACTGACTCGGATTTTTATAATAATTACTATGTATTTGAAAAACACATTGATCGATCTGTTTAGAACAAGGCGGCGTGTACGGTATATGAAACGGTCCTGTAGCCACGATAACTTGTTTGGTTTCAAAAGTTTCATTATCGGTAAAAACCAAAAACTTTTCCTCTATCTTTTCAATTTTTCGAACCAAGGTTTTTAGTTGAACCGGAAAATCGAATTTCTTCACATAGCTTTTAAAATAATCGGCAACTTCATATTTATTAGGATAGTGACCCTTACGAGCCGGAAAATCCATCCCGGCAAGATGGTTAAATTCTGTTGGGGTAAAAAGTTTTAAAGAATCCCAACGATTAAGCCAACTGGCACCAATTTCTTCTTCTTTATCTAGTATTAAAAATTTTTTATTTAATTGCTTTAAATAATAAGCCATCGATAAACCGGCTTGAGCAGCTCCAATAATTATAAAATCCCGCATGTTGTGTTTGTTCTGGGAATATTATAACCTTTTTTCTGCTGAAACGCAAGTTTTTAGAAAATAACTCTAAATATTATTAAATAGGCAACTTGACTTTAATTTTAAAATCAATAGGTCTTAAGCTCGTTTATTTATTTTTCTGTTATCTTCGAAATCTAGCTATGGAAGATCTTATTATTGCACTTATTGGCATTCTTTTTTTTCTTGGGATGTTTGCGATTATCATTGTAAAATCAATCTCTCTATTCGATGTGCTTTATTTGCATTTCTTTAAAAAGCCCATTTATATTCATTTTTATTTTAAGCTGAAAAAGCTAAACTATCAAGACGAGCGATTTATTAAAGACCGTTTCCCTTTTTACAATCGTTTAAAACCGAAACAACAAAAGTTTTTTCAGCATCGGGTTATCATTTTTATGAACGATAAGTCTTTTGAAGCACGTGAAGGTTTTCATATGAATAATGAAGTAAAGCTTTATATTTCTGCCACGGCGGTAATGCTAACCTTCGGGATGCGCGATTTTCTATTACCGGCGGTTCATAAAATTTTGGTTTACCCAGATGTTTATCATTCTACTATCAATGATGCCTACCATAAAGGAGAATTTAATCCTAGAATGAGGGCTTTAGTTTTCTCTTGGAAACATTTTTTAGAGGGTTTTGCCAGCGACCGCGATAATATCAATTTAGCTGTTCATGAGTGGGTACACGTGATTCAATTCAACAGTAAAAAAGAACACGATATTAGCGCCAGTATTTTTGATGATACTTCTAAAGAACTGGTAAAGCTTTTACTTTACGATAATATTAGGCAGCGCTTAGAAGATACAAAGTATTTTCGAGAATATGCGTTTACAAATGAGTTTGAATTTGTAGCGGTTCTTGTAGAATATTTTATTGAAAGCCCGATCGAGTTCAGGCAGAAATTTCCTGAGTTTTATGCGAAAGTGAAAAAAATGCTGAATTATAATTTTGCCGGATACAAAAAAAGCAGTATGAAAATATACTGCTTTAATTTTATTTGAGAAGTTTTAACAACTAGCTTATTGCTTTCTTAGCTGCGCTTGCTACTTGGTGATCGTTCTCTACAGAACTACCAGATACTCCTATCGCTCCAATCACTTCCCCATCATGTTCAATAGTTACTCCACCGGGGAAAGTTATAAGACCGTTGTTTGAATGCTCTATACTAAAAAAAGATTTTCCTGGCTGAGAAAGTTTTCCTATTTCTCCAGTATCCATATCGAAATAACGAGAAGTTTTAGCTTTTTTAATTGCAATATCTATAGACCCTAACCAAGCGCCTTCCATTCTATTAAATGCCATTAGGTTTGCACCTGCATCAACTACGGCAATGTTCATTTTTAAATTAAGTTCTTTAGATTTTTTAATCCCAGCTTCTACAGCTTTTTGTGCTTGTTCTAAGGTAAGTTTCATATCTATTTTTTTATTTTTCTGAATATAATAAATATTTAACTTGATAAAGAACTTATTAATAAGCATTTAACGTTTTTGCGCTAGGGATAGTAGCGGCATCCTTTTTATGCTTTTTAAAAGCATAAAAAGATATAGCGAATAGCCCGACCCAAATTTATTTGGGTAGCGTCCTAAATCTTATTCTTTATTTTTTACGTAAATAAGCTTATGTCTACCTTTTTGGTTATCTCTAGATTCAATCTCAAATTGGTTGATGGAGTTAATCATAGGGGTAAGCTTTTGAAACCCGTAATTACGACTATCAAAATTAGGTTGCTTTTTTTGAAGTAAACTTCCTACATCGCCTAAAAATGCCCAGCCATCTTCATCGGCCACATCAGAAATTGTAGAGGCAATAAGTTTTATAACTTTTGGAGTGATCTTATCGACATCGTCTTTCTTTTCATCTTTTGTTTTAGAAGAGCTTTTGCTTTCAACTTCTTTGTCTTGGTTCTTTAAAATTTCAAGATAGATGAATTTATCACAAGCAACGATAAAAGGTTCTGGGGTTTTCTTTTCACCAATACCAATTACATTTTTACCGGCTTCTCGAAGTCTTGTTGCAAGTTTAGTAAAATCACTATCGCTAGAAACCAAGCAAAAACCATCTACTTTATTAGAATATAAAATATCCATGGCGTCGATGATCATGGCAGAGTCGGTGGCGTTTTTACCTTGCGTATAAGCGTATTGCTGAATAGGATTTACCGCATTTTCAAGCAAAACGTTTTTCCATTTATTAAGATGAGGTTTGGTCCAATCTCCGTAAATACGTTTAATAGTAGGGTTACCATACTTGGCAATTTCCTGTAACATTTCGGTAATGTAAGCCGATGGAATGTTGTCGCCATCAATTAAAACTGCCAATTTATTTTCCATAGTTTTTATTAATTACAAGAGATGTTTTCCATAATCATCTTGGCGTGAATACGAGAGTTTTCAATAAACCACTTATGGGTTTCTAAGCCACCGCAAATTACTCCGGCTAGGTAAACTCCTTTTAAATTTGTTTCCATCGTTTGTGAATCGTATTGCGGTATTTTTTTCTCTTTATCTTGAAGCTGAATGCCTACTTCTTCTAAGAATTTAAAATTAGGGCGATAGCCGGTTAAAGCTAATACAAAGTCGTTTTTTAAAGTTTTTTTGAGTCCGTTTTCATCTTCAATATCAACTTCATGTTCACGAATTTCTTTTATTGTTGAATTAAAATAGGCCTTTATGCTACCTTCTTCAATACGATTTACAATATCGGGTCTAACCCAATATTTAACTCGCTCACCAATACCTTCACCACGAACAACCATGGTAACTCGGCCGCCTTTACGATAAACTTCTAAAGCCGCATCGACAGAAGAATTACTGGCGCCAACCACAATCACATCTTGATTAGAATAATAATGCGGGTCGTTGTAATAATGATTAACTTTAGGTAAATCTTCTCCCTTCACATTCATATGATTCGGGATGTCGTAAAAACCGGTGGCGATTACCACATTTTTAGCTGTGTAATCACTTTTACTCGTATGTATATGATAGCTGTTCTCTTCTTTTTTAACTGAATTTACTTTTTCAAATAAATGAATATCAAGCTTCTTAGAGGTTGCAATTCTTCTATAGTATTCTAGAGCTTCAGCCTTGCTTGGCTTTGCGTTTTTACTAATAAAAGGAATTTGATCGATCTCTAATTTTTCTGAAGAAGAGAAAAAAGTCATATTCGTTGGGTAATGGTATAAAGAGTTTACCAACGGACCTTTTTCTATAACTACATAAGAAAGATTTCTTTTTTGCGCTTCAATAGCACAGGCAATACCAATTGGGCCACCACCAATTATAATAACATCTAACAAATCTTCTTGTTGATTATGAGTTAGCAATTTCTTTTAATTTTTTGACAATTTCTTTAGGGTCTTTAGATTTAAAAACAAAGCTACCTGCAACCAATACATCTGCACCAGCATCTATTAACTTTTTAGCATTGTCACTATTTACACCGCCGTCAATTTCGATTTGTGTTTTAGCTTGATTGTCTACAATAATCTCTTTTAATTGTTGAGTTTTCTTGTAGGTGTTCTCGATAAAACTTTGTCCGCCAAAACCAGGATTCACGCTCATGATACATACCAAATCGATATCGTTAATTACATCTTCTAATAAACTTACATTGGTATGAGGGTTAATAGCTACTCCGGCTCTCATTCCTTCAGCTTTAATAGCTTGTAACGTACGGTGTAAGTGTGTGCAAGCTTCAAAATGAACGGTTAGAATATCGGCACCTAAATCTGAAAAGGTTTTAATATAACGATCTGGGTCTACAATCATTAAATGTACATCGATCACTTTGCCGGCGTGACGGTTAATGGCTTCGAGTACCGGCATCCCGAAAGAAATGTTAGGTACAAAAACACCATCCATAATATCGATATGAAACCAGTCTGCATCGCTTTCGTTTATCATCTCGATATCACGTTGAAGGTTTGCAAAATCTGCAGCTAAGATAGAAGGGGCAATTAATTTTTCCATTTTTCTTTTTAGTTGAATTACAAAAATACTAAGAAATAATGGATTATGGTCTTATTGACATTTTAGAAAAAGTTTTAATACTTCTTGGGCGGTATCTCGAGGTTTATCGTCTAGAGATTTGAGTTGATCGAACATTCTTTTCAAATTATCGAATTGGTATTTTTCTTCTTCAGAGATATAATCACAAAGAAATCCATCAAATGAGGGAGTTGTTATTTTTTTTCTTCAAAGATCTTGATGATGCTTTTATGACGATCGTCTTTTTTTATTTTTTGCCATAGGTTATTCACTTTTGCAGTTTCACCTTCAATTACCTGAAAAAAATTTCCGTATGAAAATAAAAGTAAGCCTTTTATGTTTAGGAGTTAGTACTCTTCTTCAAGGGCCATTAGTAACTCTTTAATTTCTTTTTCTGTAAAGTATAAGTTAGAGTTACTAACATAACATATGGCTAATCTCATAAATAAATACTGTTAACTTCGTTACGTAAGATATATATAAATAATTGCATAGGTGTTATTAGAAGTTGTGAAAATAAAAAAACCCCGGTAATCAGCCGGGGTTTCATTCATCAATCAAAAAACGAACAGTTATGAAATTACTGTTTGTTATGGTAAAGTTACGAATTTTTAACCTAAATAGGTTTTTAAAATCTTACTTCTAGAAGTATGTTTTAATCTTCGTATAGCTTTTTCTTTAATTTGTCTAACTCTTTCACGTGTTAAATCGAAAGTTTCACCAATTTCTTCTAAGGTCATTGGGTGTTGATTACCTAGACCAAAATATAAGCGAATTACATCTGCCTCTCTTGGAGTTAGCGTTTCTAAAGAACGTTCAATCTCTGTTTTTAAAGAATCGTGTAATAGTTCTTTATCTGGGTTTGGAGATTCTCCTGAACGTAATACGTCATATAAATTAGAATCTTCACCTTCAATTAAAGGAGCATCCATCGATACGTGGCGACCAGAGTTTTTCATAGACTCTTTCACGTCGTTAATGGTCATGTCTAACTCTTTGGCAATCTCTTCTGCACTAGGAGGTCTTTCGTTAGATTGCTCTAAAAATGCATAGGTTTTATTAATTTTATTAATAGAACCAATTTTGTTAAGCGGTAAACGTACAATTCTAGATTGTTCTGCTAATGCCTGAAGAATAGATTGTCTAATCCACCAAACGGCATAAGAGATAAATTTGAAACCCCTAGTTTCATCAAAACGTTTTGCTGCTTTAATAAGCCCTAAGTTACCTTCGTTAATAAGATCTGGTAATGTTAAGCCTTGGTTTTGGTATTGTTTTGCAACCGATACTACGAAACGTAAGTTAGCTTGAGTTAATTTTTCTAAAGCTCTGTTATCACCGGCTTTAATACGTTGTGCTAATTCTACTTCTTCGTCTGCAGTAATTAAATCTACCTTACCAATTTCTTGTAAATACTTGTCTAGCGAAGCGGTTTCTCTGTTAGTTACCTGCTTCGTAATTTTAAGTTGTCTCATTTACGATCTCTAGATTATGTTTAAGAGTGTTATATTTAGTTATACGTAAGTTCTTCAAAAAAGGTTACAAAAACTTTAAAAAAACTTGCGTTTAATTTTAACTCCCAACTTGTCGCAAAAAATTGACGAGGTTTACAATTTGGTTTATTTCTTTTATGAATATCAATAAAAAAAAGCCTGCTTTTAAAAAAAGCAGGCTTTTTGAAAACTTATTATAGTTTTATTTTTTACACTCTTACGTGACCGTCACCGTAAACATAGTATTTATTAGTTACTAACTGTTTAAGACCTAACGGACCTCTGTGATGTAACTTATCGGTACTTATGGCTAACTCTGCGCCAACTCCCATTTGACCACCATCGGTAAATCGGGTAGAAGCGTTATGGTAAACCGCTGCACTATCGATTTGCTCCATAAATTTAGCGGCTTTGTCTTTATCTTCTGTAATAATACAAGCAGAGTGACCACCAGAATACTGATTAATTTTTTCGATAACACCGTCAATACCATCAGCTTCGGCAAGTACAATTTTTAATGCTAAAAATTCTTCGTACCATGTATCTTCACTTGGTATTTTTTCTTCATTAGAAAGTGTAGCGCTAACTTTTTCATCTACAAGAATCTTTACATTTGCTTCTTTTAAAACAGTCTGAAGCTCTTTAAGTTTAGATTCGTATGCTGGGATATTCTTATCGATAAATACTTTATCTAATGCATTACATCCTGAAATTTTATCTGTTTTCGCATTAAAAATAACTTTTACTGCTTTTTCCCAATCGGCATCTTCTGCTACATATAAAAAGTTATTCCCACGACCACTTACCAATACGGCACATTTAGCGTGATCTTTTACAAACTGAATTAAACGCTCACCACCTCTTGGTACGATCAAGTCTAATTGTACCGGTGGATTTTGTAAAAACTCCTGTGTTTCTGTTCTGTTGGTGTGCATTAGCTCGATCCAGTCTTTAGCTAGACCGTTTTCTTCTAAAGCTTCGTGCCAACATTTTTCAAGAATGATATTACTGTTTTTTGCTTCTTTACCGCCTTTTAAAAAGATTTTATTATTGGCTTTAAAAGCTAATACAGCAGCTTCAATGGTTACATCTGGTCGAGATTCATAAATAATCATGATCGTACCAAACGGTGCGGTTTTATTGATAATTTTTAAACCGCTATCTAAAGTTCTGTCAGAAATTTCTTTACCGACAGGATCGTCTTGTTCTTTTACTTCTTTAATCGCCTGTATCATTCCATCAACCTTAGCTTCATTTACCACTAATCGGTCGTAAAGTGCTTGGTCGTCTTTGTTAAAAGCGTCAAGATCTTTTTTGTTTTCAGCGATAATGTTAGAACGTTCTCGATCGATAATTTTCATCATCGAGTCTAAAACTTTATCTTTTATTGTTGAATCTAATAATTGCATGTTTCGTTTTTTAGTTGTTAAAATTTACTTAGTTGGTAAACTTTGTTCCTACATTTTTTCCGTCAATAATATCTAAAATCACATTGTGTCGTTTACCATTTGCGATGTAGGTAGGTATATCTTTATTTGCGGTTCCTTTGGCAATTTTTAATTTAGAACCCATTCCGCCACGGCCTTCGCCTTCACCTTTGTCTGAAGTTTGAACGTATTTTTCAACATTCTCATCTACTTTTACTTCATTCAGTTTTTCTGAATTTTCATCTTCCGGGTGACCGGTGTAAAATCCTTCGATATCGGTAAGAATAATTAGCTTATCGGCATTAATCAATTCGGCTACTAAACTTGCTAATTCATCATTATCAGAAAACATAGACATGGTTAATGATACGGCATCATCTTCATTAGCGATCGGGATAATCCCTTCGGCTAATAAACCTTCGTAACAGTTAATCATGTTTTCTCTGTGCTTACCAGGATCGAAGTCTCTTTTGGTGGCTAGAACTTGAGCGCAACGCATACCGTAATCGTGAAAAATGCTGTAATAGTGTCGCATCATTCTTGGTTGTCCTACGGCAGAAAAGACTTGTCTTCTAATCGATTTGTCTTGTATTTTACATTCGCCAAGTATTTCTTGTCCTGCTATAGAAGAACCAGAAGAAACTAGAACGGTCATAATATCACGTTCGTATAATTCTGCAATTTGTCTTACTAGCTCTTTTAATACAGGGCCTAAAATTCGGTTGTCTTTGTTGGTCATTACATTGGTTCCAACTTTAATTACAACTCTTTTTGTATCCTCGTCCATAATTGGTTTATAATGAATAAAATTATTTTTCTCCTAATTCGATTGCTCTATTAAAAGCTGCATAGGCTGCCTCTTTTATAAGGTCTTTCACGTTATTATCGTCCATAGAGTCTAACGCAGCTCTTGTGGTACCTCCTTTAGATGCAACTCTGTTCATCCAAGTTTGTGGCGATAAATCATTTTTGTTGAAAAGCTCTACGGCTCCTTCAAAAGTATTGCTTACTAAAACTTTAGAATCGTGTTCAGAGAATCCCATTTTTTTAGCAGCTTCGAGCATAGAATTCATAAAGTAGAAAACATATGCAGGTCCGCTACCTGAGATTCCTGTTGAAGCATCAATAAATTTTTGGGTATCTACGTGTATCGATTCTCCTGTGGTATCTAATAAATTTCTAATGGCTAATAATTCTACTCTAGAAACTTTATCAGACTCGGTATAAGAAGTAACTCCTTTACCAACTTGTGCCGGTAAGTTAGGCATTGTTCTCACTACTTTTTCTGCGCCTAAACGCTCTTGGATTGATTCGATAGTCACACCAGCCATTAATGAGATGAAGATTTGATTTTGATTAATCATTGGCTTCATCTTTTCGAATAAATCATCACTGTGATAAGGTTTCACAGCAATAAAAACTAAGTCTGCTTTAGGAAGGCAGTCTTCTAATTTATCGTAAACATCGAAATGCGAAACTTCTTTTAAAGCAATTATTTTTTCTGGATCAGTATCGAATATCTGAAGGTTTTTTTCTCCCAGAAGTGATGATTTCACCATTCCTTCTGCGTAAGTTAACCCCATATTTCCTGCTCCAATTACTAATACTTTCATTTTTATTTATTTCTTGGTTTAGTATTTATTTGCTTTATAATGTGCAAGGATTATGCAGAGATGCTTAAAAATCTACTAAATTCACAGCCCTCCGCAAATTAGTAATTAACTAGTGTATTAGTTAATACTTTGACATTATTTTAATAAAATTGTGTAGATAATCTAATTTGGTAATGAAAATTTAAAATTTTAATAACTGCCAATACGTCGAAAAGTGTAAGTATGTCAGTTAAAAAAATCTTAAAATAAAAAAAGCTCCGAAGTTATTCGGAGCTTTTTATGCACTTGAAAGAGATTAATTACTTCTCGTTATTGTTCTCTCTTTTTTTATCTTCTCTTGGTGGTCTTGGTAAAAGCGCCTTTCTAGAAACTTTTTCTTTTCTAGTTTTAGGATCTACACCAAAATATTTCACATCAATAACATCACCCATATTTACAACATCGGTAACGTTGTTGGTGCGTTCCCAAGCAAGTTCAGAAATGTGTAATAAAACTTCGTTTCCTGGAGCATCTACATATTCTACAACTGCACCAAAATCTAAAATCTTGATTACTTTTACTTCGTAAACACTACCTTTTTCAGGCTTAAAAGTAATCGAATCGATCTTCGCCATTACTTTATCGATACCTTCTTGATCGGTTCCTAAGATCTCCACAATTCCTTCTTCAGTTACAGGATCTTCGTTAATAACGATTTCTGTTCCTGTTTCTTTCTGAAGTTCCTGAATTACTTTTCCGCCAGGACCAATTAAAGCACCTATAAATTCGTTAGCAATTCTGCGAGTGATCATTTTTGGAGCATGACCTTTCACTTCTTCACGAGGAGCTTCGATCGTTTCGGTAAGTTTACCTAAGATATGAAGCCTTCCTTCTCTTGCTTGTTTTAAAGCTTTAATTAAGATCTCGTAGCTTAATCCTTTCACTTTAATATCCATTTGGCAAGCCGTGATCCCGTCTTCTGTTCCGGTTACTTTAAAATCCATATCACCTAAGTGATCTTCATCTCCTAAAATATCTGAAAGAACAGCATATTTTCCAGAATCTGCATCAGAGATCAATCCCATGGCGATACCAGAAACCGGTTTTTTAATTTTTACACCTGCATCCATTAATGCCATTGTACCGGCACAAACCGTTGCCATAGAAGAAGAACCGTTAGATTCTAAAATTTCTGAAACTACACGAACTGTATATGGGCAATCTTCAGGAATCATTCCTTTTAAAGCTCTTTGTGCTAAGTTACCGTGACCAACCTCTCTACGTGAAGTACCACGAATTGGGCGTGCTTCTCCTGTTGAGAAAGGAGGGAAGTTATAATGAAGGTAAAAAGTTTCTTCACCTTCGAAACTTGGCATATCAATTTGGTTAGCTTCTCTAGAAGTACCTAATGTTGCGGTTGCTAAAGCCTGAGTTTCTCCTCTAGTGAAAATAGAAGAACCGTGTGTAGACGGTAAATAATCTACTTCACACCAGATTGGTCTAATCTCATCAGTTTTTCTACCATCTAAACGTAAACCTTCATTTAAGGTTAAATCGCGAACGGCAGCTTTTTCTGCTTTAGAGTAATATTTTGAAATTAAATCTCCGAAATCTTCTCTTTCTTCTTCAGAAAAGCTATTTGCAATTTCTTCTTTAATTTCACCAAAAGCGGTAGAACGTTCTTTTTTAGAAGATCCTGCTTTTGCTACGGCATAAACTTTATCGTATGCCATTTCGTGGATTTTCTGCTGAAGTGCTTCATCTTCTCTTTCACCATCATATTCACGAGTTTCTTTTTTACCAAATGCTTCTGCTAATTTTACTTGAGCTTCACATTGTTTTTTTATGTGTTCGTGTGCAAATTTGATGGCTTCTGTCATTTCTTCTTCAGAAATTTCATTCATTTCGCCTTCAACCATCATCACAGAATCTGCAGAAGCTCCGATCATCATATCGATGTCTGAATTTTCTAACTGTGCGCGTGTTGGGTTAATGATTAATTCGCCATTTACACGACCTACTCTTGCTTCAGAAATTGGGCACTCGAAAGGAGCGTCTGAAAGTTGAATAGCTGCTGAAGCTGCTAAACCAGCCATTGCGTCTGGCATTACATCTTCGTCATGAGACATTAACTGAATCATGATCTGTGTTTCTGCGTGATAATCTTTTGGGAAAAGTGGTCGAAGTACACGATCTACTAAACGCATCGTTAATACTTCACCATCACTTGGTCTAGCTTCTCTTTTGAAGAAACCACCCGGGTAACGTCCTGCAGCCGCAAATTTTTCACGGTAATCTACAGTTAATGGTAAGAAGTCAACATCGCTTTGTTTGTAGTTAGATACTAACGTACAAAGCAACATACACTTACCCGATTGTACAACCACAGAACCATGTGCTTGTTTTGCTAATTTTCCGGTTTCGATAGAGATTTTTCTTCCATCTCCTAAATCGATAACCTCTTTAAATGTTTTTGGAATCATAAAATTTGTGTTATTAAACAATGGTCTTCCGTCTTACCGGACGGTCTGGGTTGTGTTGTTGTGTGTTTAATAGACCAATGAAAAACTACCCAATTATTGTTTGGGTGACAATTTATCTTATAAAAAAAAGGGGCGTAAAGCCCCTTTTAATATTATTTTCTTAATCCTAATTCCTTAACGATAGCACGATATCTTAAAATATCTTTTTTCATTAAGTAATCAAGTAAGCTTCTTCTTTTACCTACTAGCGCTACAAGTGAACGCTCAGAGTTGTAATCTTTTCTGTTTGTTTTCAAGTGATCAGAAATATACGCAATTCTTTTTGTGAATAATGCGATTTGACCTTCTGCTGAACCGGTATCGTTTTTACCTTTACCGTGTTTTTCGAACAATTGTTCTTTTTCTTCTTTTGTTAAATACATTCCAATATTATTTCAATGATTATTATGTACCGATAGTTTTTCTATCGAAGCGGCAAAGATACATTTATTATTTAATAAACAATTTCTTTACTCGAATTATTTTTATTACGCTCTAATAGGCTGATTTAAAATTAAATCTATATAAAGATTGATCTTATTTTTTAGCTCTTTTCGTTGCGTGATAAAGTCTAAGAAACCGTGCTCTAATAAAAACTCAGAACGTTGGAAACCTTCCGGTAAATCTTTACCAGTCGTATCTTTTACGACACGTGGTCCTGCAAAACCAATTAAAGCTCCCGGTTCAGAAATATTTATATCTCCTAACATCGCAAAAGATGCCGTTGTCCCACCGGTTGTAGGATCTGTACATAATGAGATGTAAGGTAACTTAGCTTCTGCTAATTGCGCTAACTTCACTGAAGTTTTTGCCATTTGCATTAACGAGTAAACTGCTTCTTGCATTCTTGCGCCACCAGATTTTGAAATAATCATCAATGGTAGCTTATGCTCGATACAATAATCTGCTGCTCTTGCTATTTTTTCACCTACTACAGAACCCATAGAACCACCTACAAATCTAAAATCCATACAAACGACAACGAGGTCTTTTCCTTTAGATTTTCCTACGCCGGTTCTAATGGCGTCTTTTAAACCTGTTTTTTCTTGCGCATCTTTTAAACGATCGGGATACTTCTTGGTATCTTCAAACTTTAAAGGATCTTTAGCAGTTAGGTTTTTATCTAGTTCTTTATATTTTGCATCGTCAAAAAGTATTTCGAAATACTCTTTACTACCAATTCTAACGTGGTAACCATCTTCCGGACTTACATAAAAGTTTTTTTCTAGTTGCTCTGCGTCAACTATTTTTCCGGTAGGAGATTTGTACCAAAGACCTTTAGGGACGTCTTTTTTATCTTCGGTAGCGGTCTGAATTCCTTTTTTTGTTCTTTTAAACCAAGCCATAAATAGTTATTTGGGTTGTATGAGGTTTTATAGAATTTGATTAAAGACTGTTAACGTTGTTTAAGTCTTCGAAGGCTTTTTTAAGTCTGTTCTTAAAAGTAATTTCTCCTTCTCTTAACCATTTTCTTGGGTCGTAGTATTTTTTGTTAGGCACATCTTCACCATCTGGGTTACCAATTTGTGTCGCTAAATAATCTTTATGCTCTTGGATGTAATCACGTACACCTTCTGCAAAAGCATATTGTAAATCGGTATCGATGTTCATTTTAATTACTCCGTAACCAATTGCTTCTCTAATTTCTTCAACAGTAGAACCACTTCCGCCGTGAAAAACAAAATCGATATGATTTTCTTCTACATCATATTTTTCTGTGATGTACTCTTGAGAATTTTTAAGAATTTTTGGAGTTAATTTTACGTTTCCTGGTTTGTAAACCCCGTGAACGTTACCAAAAGCAGCTGCAATTGTAAATTGATCACTTACTTTGCTTAACTCTTCATAAGCGTAAGCTACTTCTTCTGGTTGAGTGTATAATTTAGATGAATCTACATCGGTATTGTCTACACCATCTTCTTCACCACCGGTAATCCCTAATTCAATTTCTAAAGTCATACCCATTTTGCTCATGCGAGCTAAGTATTCTTTACAGATTTCAATGTTTTCTTCAAGTGATTCTTCACTTAAATCAATCATATGAGAGCTGTATAATGGTTTACCGTGCTCTTTGTAAAATTTTTCACCGGCATCTAATAAACCGTCAATCCAAGGTAATAATTTTTTTGCACAGTGGTCGGTATGTAAAATTACTGTTGCACCGTAAGCCTTTGCTAAATCGTGTACGTGTTTTGCACCGGCAACACCACCTAAAATTGCTGCTTGTTGGTTTTCGTTAGAAAGGCCTTTACCAGCGTTAAAAACAGATCCTCCGTTAGAAAACTGAAGAATTACAGGTGAATTTAGCTCTGCCGCAGTTTCTAAAACTGCATTAATAGTGTTAGAACCTACTACGTTTACTGCCGGAAGGGCATAACCATTCTCTTTTGCGTGGTTAAAGATTTCTTGTACTTCTTTTCCGGTAGCAACACCAGGCTTAATATTATGACTCATGAATTAGTTTTTTAATTAAACGATTTACAAAATTAATAAAATAAAATGGGTTAGAAAGGATAATTAATTCCAACATTATAAACTGCGTGTGCAAAATTGTAATGCTGAAACCATTCTTGTCGATTATAAGCGGGGTTGTAAGTTTTAAACCCAACATCGAAACGAATTACAAAAAAGCTAAGGTCGTAGCGTAAACCTAAACCAGAGCTTACTGCAATTTCTCTAAAATCTTTAATAGAGGTAAATCTAGAGCGCTCGTCTTCAACATTGTCTAAAACATTCCAAATGTTACCGGCATCTACAAAAACAGCACTGTTTAATTGCCCGAATAGGTTGAAGCGATACTCGGCATTGAGTGTGATTTTCATATTCGCTTCGTTAAACTCGTTAATTCCGCCAGAGCTTCCGGGACCTAGGTCGTAAGCTTGCCAACCTCTGTTATCGTTTGCGCCACCGGCAAAAAAGCTACGCGCAAAAGGAATGCTGTTAGAGTTTCCGTACGGAACGGCAATACCACCTAAGGCTCGAATGGCGAATATGTTTTGTTGACCTAAATCCCAATGTTTGATAAAATCGGTTTCAAATTTTCCGTATTGAGAGAATTCAACCCCAAAAAGATTATAGTTGTCATTATCATTTTTATCAAGATTTAAAAGAGGAGCTACAAGTGAAAGGGTGCTTCCGGCAGCTTCAACTTTAAATCTAAACTGCGTAAAATCTTGATCGTAAATATTTTCTTTGGTGTTTTTAATATAGCTGAAGTTAGAGGCTAGTATTAAATTGTCTTGCGTTAGTCTATTTCTTCGCTCAATAATATTTCTGGTGATCTGATTTTCTTCCGAAGAAAAATTATAAGTGTTATTATTAAAGTCTCTAATAAAAGACTGTGCACCATCGGGAATACTTAAATTAGGAAGATTGTCGTCGTTAGGATTACTGTCTTCGTTAAAATATGAATTTTCTACTTGGTCAAAATTATTTTGCGCAATGTTATTGAGCCTGCTGAAAGAATTTCGGTAAACATTAAAATAGTTACTGGAGTTTAGGTTTCTTACATATTGTAAATCGATTAAATCTAAACGATGGGTAAGCTCATCGTTAGGATACCAGCGGTAATTAAATTTCCCGGTAACATTATGTTTATCTAAACCAATATTTTGCTGTGTACTTACACCGGCACTTACTGTTGTGAATGGAAACATCGATTTTGGGATGATTCCATCAGTATTAATAGGGAATGCGATTTTTGGAAATGATAAATTTACATCGGCTCCAATTTCTGAAATATTAAAAAAGCGGTCTTCACTATCGGCCGCATCGTTTGAAGAACCAATACTACCTCGACCTCCAATTTCTAAAGTTTCGGCGCCGCCAAAAACATTTCGTATTAAAAGTGAACCTCCAAAACCGATCCCGAAATCTTGTATGTTACTACGAGAAACATCAAAATTAAAATCGACTCCAAATTTTTCTTTTGGGGTAAGGAAAATATTCGTGATTAATTGAGTACCTGTTGAATCCCGAGGATCGGACATATATTGAATATCGGGATATTTAAAAATCCCTAATTGATTCATTCTTCTATAAGTAAGTGATCGATCTAGATCTCGATAAACCTCACCTTTTTTAATAAAAACCGCATCGGCTATTGCTTCGGGTTTATACTTTAATTTGTCGAAACTATAAAGTGTATATCCTTTAAAGCTTGCAGAATCTGTGATCGATCGTTCTTTATTAGAATATGTATAATCTGTAAAAATGTTTACATCGCTAATGTAATGCGCTCGGTAAGGAACGGTGTAAGCAGTATCTTCTTTTTGAATATTTCTATCGGCAATCACTAAGTCGATATTAACTTTATGATTGGTGTCGATAGTATCGGCATCAAAACTAATGTATTCTTGCTCGAAGTGATAAAAACCATTGTTTCTAAATAAACTTACAATGCGATCACGTTCGGCGTTAAATTTATCGGTTTCAAACTGCTCGCCGCTAACAACGAGACTTTCTTCTTTATGTTGTTGATAAACAGAGTCTGTTTGTGGCGAAGCAATACGTTCAGATATTGAATCTAAAATGTACGCTTGGTGCGGCTTTATGCGATATTCAACTTTTGCTCTTTTATTTTCTAGTTTTTCAATATTATAATCGGTTTCTACATTAAACCAACCGTGGTTCCAGTACCAAGCTTTTAGTCGGCTGGCAGAACGCTCGGTCTTTTCTTTATTTAAGATTACCGGAGCTTCACCGGCATCTTCTAAAAATTCGTGAAAACCAACATACGATTGACCTATTTTTTCAACTTGCTTTTTAGAGAGCCAATTAATAAGTCGCTTTTCTCGTTTTGGTTTTTTATGCAGCCATTTATAAAAAGTAGTGTCGGGATTTGGATTGGCAGCGTTGTAAATATGTAATTTTAAAGGAATACCAAGTAACGGAAGTTTCGCATTTGGTTCTTGGTATAATTGATCGAAAATTTGTCTTTTGCTAATTTCTTCATCATTTACAAAAATCTTATTCTCGGTAAGTAAATGTTGATCTTCTTGAACCTTTTTTACCGCATTACAAGAAATTATAAGCAGCACCAACAGAATAAATGATATTTTTGTCGTTACAGATTTCAAATAAAAAAAATTAAATTTCAAAAATACATCATTTTATGCTTAGCAAAGGCCAAATAAAGTTAATAAACAGCCTATCTCAAAAAAAATACAGACAAAAAAATGCATTGTTTGTGGCAGAAGGTATAAAAGTGATCAAAGAGCTGCTAAATTCTAACTTTGAATTGGAGCGTTTATTTTCTGAAGCTGATCTTTTTTTTACTGAAAATAATAAAATGCAACTTCTGGAAGCCAACGAGCTAAAGAAAATTACTAAACTTGCTACAGCTCAAACAGCCTTGGCTTTGTTTAAAATTCCTCAGAAAAAGCAAACGATAACCGAAGATTTTATCGTGGCTTTAGATGGAGTTCGAGATCCCGGAAATTTAGGAACGCTCATTCGGCTTTGTGACTGGTTTGGCGTAAAGCAATTGTTATGCTCTAAAGATACGGTCGATTGTTATAACGAAAAAGTAGTGCAAGCCACAATGGGTTCTATTGCTAGGGTTGAAGTGATTTATGGCGATTTAGCTGAAGAAATTTCGAAGCTCGATCTTCCTGTTTTCGGCACGTTTATGAATGGTGAAAATATTTATGAATCTTCACTTTCTTCCAAAGGAATTTTAGTATTGGGAAATGAAGCTAACGGAATTTCAGATGAAATTAAGCAATTGAGCAAACATCAAATTTCGATTCCGCAGTTTGGTGAAACTAAAAACACCGAAAGTCTAAACGTCGCTACCGCTACCGCGATTTTATTAAGCGAATTTAAACGTCGCTAATCTTACTGAAAAGTAAAGTTTATAAAAATCCCGCGGGTAGACATTTGATCGATATTACCCGTGTAAGGACTGTTGGGATCTACGTCACGTTTTAATTCATCATTAATCGCAAAAACACCACGTATCGAAGGACTAAATTTAAAGAAGAAAAGGTATAAGTCTATCCCGAAACCTACTTCATAATAGTAGGTGCTTTGCATCATTCTAAACTCACCGGCGCTATTATCGTCTGGGTTTTTCTCGTTACTCGATAAGTTGATAGAAGTTGAAACACCGCCAACAATAAAGGGTTTAAAGTTATTGATTCTTTTTGTTGAAAATTTTACAAGAAACGGAATATGAACATAAGTAGATTTTACTTCTCTAAAATTATCATCTTCCGGAATATCGGGATAGGTTAAATTTCTATTAGAAAAAACCACGCCCGGTTCTAATCGTAAGTCAAAATAATCGTTCAGCCGTAAATTACCAATTAATCCCACGTTAAACCCTAGGCTTTTTTCAACAAGAATATCGTTAGTCGGATGTTCTTTGTAGTCGAATTTAAAATCGTAAGAATTAAAACCCAAAAAGTAACCCCAAGACCATCTTTTCTTATCGAAATTCTCAAGGTTTTTTATTTTTTCTTTCGTAAAAAGTTGCGCGTTAGTGTATTGAAAACCTAGTAAGAAGGTTAAAACTAAAATTACTTTCTTCATACAATTATTTTGAAGCCGTGTAAATGGTAGCGACACCAAAAGTTTGAGGCTTATCTTGTGTATTTATAAACCCAATTTTCTTTAAAATATTGTTGAATTTTTCTCCGTAAGGAAAAACAGCCGCACTATCACTTAAATATTTGTAAGCAACTTTATCTTTAGAGAATACTTTACCAATGGTTGGTAAGATGTATTTACAATGAATATGATAACCTTGTTTAAATGGAAATTTAGTAGGAACAGAAGTTTCTAGAACTACAAAAATACCTCCCGGTTTTAATACGCGGTAAATTTCTTGAAGTCCGTTTTCTAAAGTTTCAAAATTTCTTACTCCAAAGGCTACGGTAATCGCGTCGAAGCTATTATCTTCAAAAGGTAAATTTTCAGAATCACCTTGTATCATTTCAATTTTATCAGAAAGCGAAGAACCTTCAATTTTCTTTCTTCCTACGCTTAACATTCCTTCAGAAAGGTCTAAACCAACCACTTTCGGAATGCCATTTTGCGCCATGCTAATCGCTAGATCTCCGGTTCCTGTCGCAATATCTAAAGCATTTTTAGGATGGGTGTCGGTAACTAATTTAATTACTTTTTTTCTCCAAGAAGTATCGATCCCAAAAGAAATTACACGATTTAAACCATCGTAATTTTCAGAAATTGTGTCGAACATTTGCTCAACCTGCTTTTTCTTTGTGAGTTTAGAATCTTTATATGGAGTTACGTTTTTAGACATAGCAAAAATTTTTGCAAAGATAAGGTTTATGTAATAGATATAACTTTTACGATTAAAAAATTGCACCCTAAGCTTTTACTTCATATTTATAATTTAACCTATCTTTGTTACTTTCTGAAAAATTTCATGTTTATATGAAGATTATTATTGCGGGAGCGGGAGAAGTAGGATTTCATTTAGCTAAACTATTATCTTTTGAATCTCAAGATATTACCTTAATCGATACCGATAAATATAATTTAGAATACGCCGATACGCATTTAGATATTAGAACCATTAAAGGAGACGCTACTTCGATAAAGGTTTTAAACGATGCGCAAATTAATGGGGTAGATCTTGTTATAAGTGTAACTTCTAGTGAAACTACTAATATTACGGTTTGTGTGCTAGCCAAGCAATTAGGTGCTAAAAGAACCGTTGCCAGAATATCGAATACAGAATTTTTAGAAAATAAAGATGAAATTGGCTTTAAGCGATTTGGGATAGATGAATTAATTTCTCCTGAAGCTTTAGCCGCAAAAGAAATAAAATTACTCTTAGATCAATCTGCGTTTAATGATACCTTTCAGTTTGAAGATGGTGCGTTAACGATGGTTGGTTTTAAACTTTCAAGAAATGCTTCATTTGTTCGTAAAAGTGTAAAAGAAGCTGCAGAAATTTTTCCGGAAGTTCATTTTGTGCCGATCGCTATTCAACGATTTAGTACACAATATACGTTAATTCCACGAGGCGATACGCAGTTTAGAGAAGGCGATCAAGTTTACTTTATCACTACACAAGACGGTGTTGAAGAACTGTTTAAACTCACCGGAAAAGTAAAGCAAGACATTAAAAATATAATGATTCTCGGCGGAAGTAAAATAGGAAGAAGAACCGCTAAAGATCTAAGTGAATCAAAATTCAACGTAAAGCTTATTGAGCACGATAAAGAAAAAGCCTTCGATCTTGCCGATGAATTACCCAAAGTATTAGTGATTAATGGTGATGGTCGCAATGTTGAATTGTTAGAAGAAGAGAATATTCACGATATGGATGCGTTTATCGCATTAACCGGTAATTCTGAAACCAATATCATGTCTTCGTTGGTTGCTAAATCGAAAACGGTAAGAAAAACCATCGCTCTAGTAGAAAATATGGATTATTTTCAGCTGAGTCATTCGATCGGGATCAATACCCTTATCAATAAAAAGCTGTTAGCCGCTAACAATATTTTTAGGTATGTAAGAAAAGGTGAAGTAGTAGCGATGACCAAGCTTAACAATATGAATGCAGAATTGTTAGAGTTTATCGTTAATCCATCTTCTAAAGTTTGTAACAAGAAAATAAAAAATATCGATTTTCCGAGATCGTCAATTATTGGCGGAGTAATAAGAAACGGAAAAGGATTAATTACTCTTGGCGATTTTAGAATTCAGGAGGGCGATCGAGTAGTGGTTTGTTGCTTGCCAAGATCGATTAAAAAAGTAGAAAAACTCTTCTTGTAATGCCAAAACTCAACTATAAAATTATTCTGCATATTATGGGTTTGCTGTTAGTTTGTAACGGCGGCTTTATGATTTTTGCTTGTTTAGTAAGTTGGTATTATGCAGATGGAGTAACCGTTCAGATTTTAGGAGCAGCCATCACGACGATGCTTTTAGGGATGGCACTTATGTTTTTTACCCGAAATCACCGTAAAGAAATGAAAAAGCGTGAAGGTTACATTATTGTGACTTTTGGGTGGATTTTTATGGCGCTCAGCGGAATGTTACCGTATCTTTTTTCTGAAGCCATTCCAACCGTAACCAATGCTTTTTTCGAAACCATGTCGGGTTACACCACAACCGGAGCCACGATTTTAAATGATATTGAAGTAATTCCTGAAGGGATTCTCTTTTGGCGAAGCCTTACCCATTGGATTGGCGGAATGGGAATTATCGTACTTGCCGTTGCAATTTTACCGCTTTTAGGAATCGGCGGGATGCAGTTATTCGCTGCTGAAGCTCCAGGCCCAAGTGCCGATAAACTAAAACCTAGAATTACCGATACCGCAAAACGTTTATGGTTTATCTACGTAGGTTATACTTTTGCAGAAACCATTTTGCTAAAGGTTGCCGGGATGAGCTTTTTCGATGCAATTAATCACGCGTTAAGTACACTTTCTACCGGAGGTTTTTCAACCAAAAATGCCAGTGCTGCTTATTGGAACGATCAACCCATCATTCAATACATTCTAATCGTTTTTATGTTTTTGGCAGGTACTAACTTTGTCTTGAGTTACTTTAGTTTTAAAGGAAGAGTGCAAAAGGTTTTACGAGATGAAGAGTTTAAATGGTATTGCATATTTGTATTTGGTTTTACGGCTATTGCTGCTTTATTAATTTATTTTGAAGCTGATGTTGGCGTATCTTCAATTGCACACCCAATGGTTTGGGGTGAAGCAGAAAGCGCTTTTCGTCACGCGTTGTTTCAGGTGTTAACCGTAATTACTACAACCGGTTTTGTGTCTGCAGATTTTAGTTTATGGACGCCCTTTCTTACCATATTTTTCTTCGGAATGTTCTTCTTAGGCGGTTCTGCGGGTTCAACTTCAGGTGGAGTAAAAGTAGTGAGACATATCATCATGATTCGAAACGGAATTACAGAATTTAAACGAACCTTGCATCCTAACGCTATTTTGCCGGTTCGCTATAACGGAAGAAGCATTAAAGGAGAAATCGTATTTAATATTCTTGGTTTCTTTATTTTATATATGCTGGCATTTATTATCGGTGCGATTGGTTTAGCCTCGTTAGGTTTAGATTTTCCTACTTCTATTGGTGGTGCCGCATCTTCGTTAGGTAATATTGGTCCGGCGTTTGGGGCTTTAAGTCCGGTGAATAATTTTGATGCTTTGCCTTCTCCCGGAAAATGGTGGTGCGCATTTTTAATGCTTATCGGTCGTTTAGAACTCTTTACAGTTTTAATTATTCTAACTCCTTTCTTCTGGCGAAATAGATAATCGATGAGGTTAATAGTTTACTTTTTGCTGTTTATTTCTTTGGGTTTACAAGCGCAAGAAGTTTCAGGAATTGTAAAAGATAGCCTTACGCAAGAAACTTTGCTTTATGTGAATATTACGTATTTACATTCAGATGAAGGAACTAGTACAGATCAACAAGGCGTTTTTCAGCTTCAACTTTCAGAAGAAAACAAAACAGATACTTTGTTGATTTCTTACGTAGGTTATCGGTCAAAATTAATTCCTGTACATCAATTAAATTCTACTTCCGAAGAGATTTTACTTCAGCAAGAACGAGCAGAAATAGAAACCGTTCAACTTCAAGTTAAGAAAGCAAAATATACTTCAGCAAGAAAAATAGGATTTAAGCGTAAAGGCGATTACCGTCATTCGAAAGCTTATGGTACTGAAGTTTGCGTCTGGATAAAAAATGAAGAACGCCGAGCAGGAAAACTTACCGAAGTACAATTGTTTTTTAAGAAGAACAAGGAGCAGAATAAGAAATGGAAAAGTTATCAAGCTTATTTTTTAGTGAAGTTTTATGCTTTTGATGTTGAAAAAAGAAAACCGGGAAATCTGTTAGTGGCAGAACCTATTTTAATTCAGCCTAAAAATAAACGTAACACTGTAAAAATTGAAGTTGAAGATTTAAATATTCTTTATCCGGTTGAAGGAATTTGCATAGGTGTCGAAACCATAAAACCGGAACACATAAAACCTACAGAATCGATGTTTTCAACCTATCCGTATCAAGTTTACGCGCATTCCAAAGAAGCTTTAACTTGGGGGAGTTTTCGAGGAAAACCTTGGAAGAAACAACGCAGGCGTTCTTATTTTAAGCCTAATATGTTTACCAATCCTTTAGTAAAATTAAAAGTGAAATATAGAAAGTAAATTTTAATCATAAAAAAAGCCTTATCATTTCGATAAGGCTTTTTCAGTATAAATAATTTATGAACTTATGCTAAAGCTTCTTTAATCTGAGCGATGGCATTTTTAATATCATCTTCGCTGGCAGCGTAAGAAATTCGGATACAATCCGGGTTACCGAAAGCTTCACCGGTTACAGTAGCAACTTGTGCTTCTTCTAGTAAATACATCGAAAGATCGGTGGCATTTTCAATTTTGTTTCCTTTAAACGTTTTTCCGAATAAAGCAGAAACATTAGGAAATACATAAAAAGCACCTTCGGGTTCGTTACATTTAAAGCCTTCAACTTCATTTAATAAATCTAAAATTAGCGTACGACGCTCTTTAAATTTATCGATCATGTATTGAATTTTGCTAACCGGTGCTTTTAGTGCAGTAATCGTTGCACGTTGCGCGATACAGTTGGCACCGCTGGTAATTTGTCCTTGAATTTTATTACACGCTCTCGCGATATATTCTGGAGCGCCAATATAACCAATTCGCCATCCCGTCATGGCAAATGCTTTAGAAACACCGTTTACAGTAACGGTACGATCATACATATCGTCAAATTGTGCCATAGAAGCGTGACCACCGGAAAAATTAATATGCTCGTAAATCTCATCACTCACTACAATAATTTGCGGATGCTTTTGTAAAACATCGGCTAGAGCTCTTAATTCTTCAGTGCTGTAAAGTGAACCGCTAGGATTACAAGGAGAACTAAACCAAAGCATTTTTGTTTGCGGTGTAATCGCTTCTTCTAATTGCTGCGGAGTCATTTTAAAGTCGTTCTCGATTGAAGTTTTAACTTCTACCGGAGTTCCTTCAGCAATTTTTACGATATCTCGGTAACTTACCCAGTAAGGGCAAGGTAAAATCACTTCATCTCCCGGGTTAAGCATCACCATCGCAACGTTTGCTAATGATTGTTTTGCACCGGTAGAAACTACGATTTGAGAAGGTTTGTAAGTTAATTTATTATCTCTTTCAAATTTCTCGATGATGGCTTCTTTCAATTCAACATAACCATCAACCGGCGTGTACGAATTGTAATTATCGTTGATCGCCTGGATCGCCGCTTCTTTAATAAAATCTGGTGTGTTAAAATCGGGTTCACCTAAACTTAAGCCAATAATTTTTTTTCCTTCAGCTCTTAATTCGCGTGCTTTTGCTGCCATAGCTAAAGTTGCAGAAGTTTCTAGCTTGTTAATTCTTTCCGAGAGTTCTTGGTGTTGCATGGGTTTTTTAGATAGGTTTTAGTTTAAACAGTAATTGCCGGTTTTGTTCCCATTTCTTTTAAATGCTTGAAATGAGCAATAATTGCGGCGCGGGTTGTTTTATATTCGTGGTAAGGAAGGTTACATTCCTTAGCCGTTTCTTTAACGATTTTTGAAATTTTTGAATAGTGAATATGACTAATATTCGGGAAAATATGATGTTCTACCTGATGGTTTAAACCACCGGTAAACCAGTTGACAATTCTATTTTTTGTTGAAAAATTTACTGTGGTAAACAATTGATGAATTGCCCAAGTGTTTTTCATTGAACCTTTATCGTCAGGGAGTGGCATTTGTGTATTTTCGACCACGTGCGCTAATTGAAAAACGATGCTCAAAATAAGTCCGGCAGTATAATGCATAATAAAAAAGCCGAGTAAGATCTTCCACCAAGCAATATTCATAATGATCATAGGGAGAATGATCCAAATGGCAATATAAAGTGCTTTCGTGATCGCTAATGTACTCCATTGTCTTATTGGGCTAGGCATTTTACCGTACGCGAGTTTTCTTTTTAAATACCTGCGGGTTTGTTTAAAATCGGTAGTAATTACCCAATTAAACGTAAGTAAACCGTATAAGAAAACAGAATAATAATGCTGAAATTTATGAAAACGTCTCCACTTTGAATGTTCGCTAAAACGAATTACACGACCGGCTTCTAAATCTTCATCGTGACCGTGAATATTAGTGTAGGTATGGTGAAGTACATTGTGCTGTACTTGCCAATTGTAAACATTACCGGCAAGAATATACATGCTGCCGCCCATAATTTTATTTACCCATTTTTTTGAAGAATACGATCCGTGATTGGCATCGTGCATTACATTCATCCCAACTCCGGCCATCCCGACTCCCATCACGATAGTTAACAAAAGCATCCACCATTGTGAAATGTCTAAGGTAAGCATTATAAAATACGGAGTAAGAAATAGGGAGAACATGATAATGGTCTTTAAATGAAGTTTCCAATTACCGGTTCTCTTTATATTATTTTCTTTAAAGTAACTATTTACTCGTTTATTTAAAGTTCTGAAGAATTTTGCAGAGTCTACTCTAGAAAATTTTATGGCAGATTGTGTCATTGTTATAGATTCCTTAAATGTGTTCAAAGTTAAAAATTAATCGCTATAATAAACGCCTTTCTATTCATAAAGATTCAATTATCTATTTTTAAAACGAATTTTATTCTATTTTTAGTACTTCAGCGTTCACTCTAAATAAATTTACGCAGTTATGTTGGCGGCAGTTTCACTATTCGTAATAATTACACTTTCAGCTTTGGTCACCAAAGTGGCTGCCATTGCATTAATGCATACCGGTTTATCTACCGAGATTGCTAAGTTTCAAGCGCGTTCTGCTTACACGGGTTCTGGTTATACTTCACAAGAAAGTGAAAAATTAATGAACCATCCCGTACGTAGAAAAATTGTGTATATGCTCATGCTTATTGGTAATGCGGGGATCATTACTACTTTATCTTCGTTAATGTTAACTTTTTTACTGCCAAATAATCGTAGTTCATTAGTCTATAGTTTAATATTTATTGTGGTGGCACTTTCAGCCTTATGGTTTGCAATTAAAAGTAAGGTGGTCGATCGTTGGTTGTCGAAAATGATCGATAGAGCTTTAAAAAAATATACCAATATCGATGTAAAGGATTATGCGGCAATTTTGCATTTATCGGGAGAATATCAAATTTCAGAATTACGTGTACGTAAAACCAGTTGGTTAGCCGGGAAGACATTATTAGAGTTAGATTTAAAAAGTGAAGGGATAAATGTGTTGGGTATTCAGCAGAAAAAAGGCGAATATATTGGTGCTCCGGGTGGTGACGATGTTATTAATGCCGGCGATGTAATTACAATGTATGGTAAAGCTGAAATCTTTAAAAATATCGATGCGAGAGACGATGATTTTCTTGGCGATTGGAACCATCAAAAAATTGTAGAATTAGAAAAGAACGAAGAAAATAAAAATCAATTTTAGCATTAGAGATATTCCTTTAATTTTGTCAAAAAATATTCCCTTGAAAGAAGTACTTAAATATTTTCCCGATTTAACTGAAGATCAACTCGAGAAGTTCACGAAGTTAAAAGACCTTTATAAAGATTGGAACCTAAAGATCAATGTGGTTTCGCGTAAAGATATCGACGAGATCTATTTGCGTCACGTTTTGCATTCGTTGGGTATTGCAAAAGTGCAGCAATTTCAACCGGGTTCTACGGTGATGGATGTAGGAACCGGAGGTGGTTTTCCCGGTATTCCGTTAGCGATTCTTTTTCCTGAAACACAATTTCATTTAGTAGATAGTATCGGTAAAAAGATTAAAGTGGTAAATGAAGTAAAAGAAGGCTTGGGGTTAGAAAATGTAAAAACTTCTAATTGTCGAGTTGAAGAAATTGATGAGCAATATGATTTTATTGTAAGTCGTGCCGTAGCTCAAATGGAAACTTTTGTGCGTTGGGTAAAAGGAAAAATTAAAAAGAAAAGTAACCATGAACTCAAAAACGGAATTTTGTACTTGAAAGGCGGAGATCTTTCTGAAGAGTTAGCGAAATATGAAACCGCTAAAATTTATAATTTATCAGATTATTTTGAAGAAGACTTTTTTGAAACCAAAAAAGTAGTGCATCTTCCGATGAAGTTTAAAGGTTAATTAAAGTAATAATCATTTCATTTGAATTCATAAAAAAAGCCTCACTAAATTGTGAGGCTTTTTTGTTTTTCTTCAGAAAAGAAATTAGTCCATAAACGGATATCTATAATCGGTTGCCGGTACAAAAGTTTCTTTAATTAAGCGTTGAGATACCCAACGTTGTAAGTTTAATTTAGAACCTGCTTTGTCGTTAGTTCCGCTGGCTCTTGCTCCACCAAAAGGTTGTCTTCCAACCACAGCTCCGGTACATTTATCGTTAATGTAGAAGTTACCTGCAGAATTTTGTAACATATCGGTTGCTTGTGCAGCAGCGTAGCGATCTTTAGAGAAAACCGCTCCGGTTAATGCGTAAGCACTTGTATTATCTACTTCGACTAAAGTTTCTTCCCACTTTTCATCTTCGTAAACATAGATAGTCACCACAGGACCGAATAACTCAGTTTCCATGGTCGTGTAGTGTGGGTCTGTAGTTACGATTACCGTTGGTTCAACAAAATAACCTACAGATTTATCGTAGTTACCACCAATAATAATTTCTGCTTTCTTATCTTTTTTAGCTTGGTCGATATACTTCGCTAATTTATCGAAAGAACGCTCGTGAATCACCGCATTGATAAAGTTGCTCATATCTTCAGGAGAACCCATTTTAAACGATGAAATATCTTCGATCAGTTCTTCTTTAATCTGAGGCCATAAGCTTTTTGGTAAATATATTCTCGAAGCAGCACTACATTTCTGCCCTTGATATTCAAAAGCACCTCTAGAAATTGCGGTAGAAACTTCTTTAGGGTTTGCAGAAGGGTGAGCAATGATAAAATCTTTACCACCGGTTTCTCCTACAATTCTAGGGTAAGTTTTATAAGTGTGAATGTTGTTTCCGATTTTTGCCCAAATATCTTTAAATACTTCGGTACTTCCGGTATAATGAATTCCGGCAAAATCTGGACTTTTTAAGATGACATCGGTAATCATTGCAGGATCACCCATAACCATATTAATCACACCATCTGGTACACCTGCTTCTTTAAATACTTGCATTAAAATTTCCGCAGAAAATACTTGGCTGTCGCTAGGTTTCCAGATTGCAACATTCCCCATTAATGCCGGTGCAGAAGGTAAGTTACCGGCAATTGCGGTAAAGTTAAACGGAGTTACAGCATAAACAAACCCTTCTAATGGTCTGTGTTCAACACGGTTCCAAGCAGTTTCGTCAGATTCTGGTTGGTCGTTGTAGATCTCAGACATGTATTCTACGTTAAAACGTAAGAAATCTGCAATCTCACAAGCTGAATCAATTTCTGCCTGATAAATATTTTTAGACTGCCCGATCATTGTCGCTGCATTTAATTTATAACGGTAAGGACCAGAAATTAAATCGGCAGCTTTTAAAAATACCGCAGCGCGTTGTTCCCACTCTAATTTAGCCCATTTTTTACGAGCTTCTAAAGCAACATCGATCGCTTTTTCGATATGTTTTTTTTCAGCTAAATGATAAACACCTAAGTTGTGTTTATGATCGTGTGGCGGATGCATCGTTGCCGTTTTTTTAGTTCTAATTTCTTCAGAACCTATATAAAGTGGCACATCTACATTTTTGTTATATAAATCTTTATAAGTGAGTAATACTTCTTCTCTTTCCGGGGTTCCGGGTGCGTAACTTTTAACGGGTTCGTTGTTAGCCGGCGGAACGTGAAAAAATCCTTTCCCCATAATGTATTTTGGTTTTTTATTGTTAATAATTGTTTGGATAAAGATAGATAAAATCTAAGAACTTAAAACTCACAAGAATGTAAGGTTTTATTAATTTCTGTTAAGTTTTATTAAGGCTGAAGTAGTTATGTTATTTTTGAATATATGTGTACAATATCTTTTATTCCTTCCGTAGAAAATTCAACAGAATTTATTTTTACTTCTAATCGAGATGAAGCAAGTAACCGACCAACTTTAGCACCTGAAGTTTATACTGAAAATGGCATTCAACTTCTTTATCCGAAAGATGAAATTGCCGGCGGAACTTGGATCGCTGTTAGTGAACAACAAAAATTAATTTGTTTAATGAATGGAGCTGAAAAAGCACATCAACGACAAAAAGATTACCGAAAGAGTAGAGGCGTGGTTCTGAAAGATCTACTCTTGGCTTCAGATTTTAATAAAGCGGTTGAAAATTATGATTTTGTCGGAATCGAGCCATTTACCATGATCTATGTTTCTTGGCAAGAGAAATTAGAGCTTCAGCAATTAAGTTGGAATGGCGATGAGGTGAAACTTTCTAATTTACCAGTAAAACCTCATATTTGGTCGGCATCGATGACGTACACTTCAGCAATGAAAAAAGAACGGCATGAGTGGTTTGACGATTTTATTTCAAAACAAAATTTAGTAGAAATAACTTCAGAAAAAGTTTGGCAATTTCATCACGAAGCCGGTAAAAATGATAAAAATAACGGATTTATTATCGATCGTGGTTTACTAAAAACAACGAGTATCACACAAGTGAAATTTGAGGAAAATGAAATTAAAATGAAGTTTGAAAACCTTTTAAAAGGTGAAACGACAACGAAACTTTTAGTTTAAAGCAAACGGAGCGCGTAATATTCATCATTTGTCTAAGTCTTTATGTTGAAGTTGTAAATGAATTAAAAAATGAAAAATGTTCTATTTCTAATTATAGTAAGTCTTATTTGTGTAAAATCTTATTCGCAATCGTTTAAAATTTTGGATGTAGAATCTCATAGGCCGATTTCGTATGCTAGTATTTTCTACAACGGTAAAGGACTTTATGCGAATGGTAATGGAGAATTTCGAATACCTAATAATATTGAAGATGACACTGTAATTAGAATTGAAGCAATGGGATTTGAGGCTTACGAATCGTTGGTCAGTAACTTAAAGCCTGAGGTTTACTTGTCGCCAAAAATTGATGAGTTAAATGAAGTTGTAATCGAAAAAACGAGAGAGACGACAGTAGTTAAAGAAGAAAAGACAACTAAGAATTTTGGTAGCTTTCCACTAAGAGTTGAGCAAGAGTTTGTTAGTGTGTTGTTTCCTAATGAAAAGATTAAAAATAGTTTCTTTAATAAGATTACGATCTTTTTTAATAAAAGCAGGGGTTTTAATCACAAAAGAAAAGAACTGCAGGAGAAGCGTTCTGCAATGCGTTTAAATATTTATAAGTACGATGCTAAAAGCGAGGCGGTATTCGGGAAATTATTTAGTAGTGATGTCTTTTTTGTAAATCGTTATCATAAAGATGAAATATCTGTTGATATAAATAGCTATATACCTTTTTACGAAGAAGGAATTGCAATTGGAGTTGAGTTTTTAGGCGAGGTAAATGAGCAAATGGAATTTGTCGAAGACGATGAGTTTGCTAGAGGACCAGCATTAACGGAAAGGCAGAGTGATGATTATGAAGCAGAATCTTTTCTTCGCTATTTTTTAGCTGAAAATCCAGCGTATAAATCTTTTTCAGAAATATTTAACGAGCATGGGTATGATATGCGTAATCTTCAATTACGATTGGAACTTGTAAAATAAATACGAGAAAAAATTTTAGTTTAAAGCAAACGGAGCGCTCAATTTAAATGAAGGAATATTTACTTTAAACTTTCTTGTTGAAGTAAAATTAATCATATCGTAGTAGCCGCTCATAGCTCCAAACGGAGAGGTAAGTTGGCAACCACTGGTGTAAGTATGAGATTCACCGGGTTTTAAAACCGGTTTTTTACCAATAACTCCTTCGCCTTTAACAATTAGATTTTTGTTTAAAGAGTCTTTGATCTTCCAAAAACGTGAATTGAGTTGTACAGAATCGTTGCTTTGATTTTCGATAGTGATTTGGTAACCAAAGGCAAAATGAATTTGGTAGTTTTTCAAGAAAGTACCTTGAAAACTAGTCTTTACAGAAATTTTTATTCCTCTGGTAACTTGTTGAATCATTTTAATAAACTGCAAAGGAAGCCAAAATAGCTAAGCCTGTTGTTGTGATTGCTAATATAGCAAATATAACATTTAAAAACACAAATTTAAAGAGGGTTTTTAAAATGCCTTGTTTGTAAAATCCTCTCAAAGCAAAAAATAGATAGACGGCGTAACTTAAAATAAATAAAACAGTTAACCAGTTTGAATTGAAAAGATAATGAAAAAATACGCTAAAACACATTAAGAAAAAGAGCATCGTTTGTGAGTGGAAAGCAAATACCAAATGTTCCATATACGTGTAATTTGTTCGGCAAAAGTAAGCCATAAAATAAACGTGAATACCGGTATAAAAAAGAAGATAATAAATGGTAATTTGCCTATTGCATAACTGGTAAATGAGCCGGGTTCTGTCATTACTTTGTCAACTGCGATCGCTCTTTTAAATAATCAGCGGTTGTAAAAATTGTCTTTATGGTCAAGCTCTTCTAGAGATTTTGAAATGCTTTTTTCAGAATTTAATTTATCGAATGCTAAGTAAATTTCAATTTTCTTGGTCGATCTTTCAGTAAAACCAAGCGTGTCTAATTCGTTTTCAGCAAGTAGTTTGATCTTTTTGTAATCTTCAATGGTAGCGTTGTTTTGATTGCCAACATCAATAAACACATCATCTCTGTTGTTGTTTAAAGAGAGACCGTAAAGTAAAAAGAAAATAATTGAAACGCTTAGGTAAAACCGAAAAGGGTTTGCGTATTTAGCTCGCTTACCTTTAATGTATTCTAAAGAAATTTTACCGGGCTTAAAAATGAGTACATTTAACGTACGGTAAATTCTAGAATCGTAAGAAAAAATACTTCCGAAGAATTCATTGAAAAAATCGTTGAAACTCAGTTTTTTATTCGAGTTTAACTGTCCGCAATAACTGCAATATTATCTTCTTTCTCAAGAGGAGTTTCACAGTTAAGGCATTGGTGGCTTCGATACTTTTTTACGAACCTAGATTTCTCCGTAAAAATTAATTGCTAATATTTCTGCTGTTAGCGCTTCCAACTCCAACAATACGATCATAGCGACCACCGACTTCACGGTAATAAGCTAAGATGGTATATTGGTTTTCGGTTTCGTCGAAATTACCACTATTAAAACCTTCATCGATACTTCCGTCGGGCATTAATAAAACGTATTTGTAGTTATAAAAACCTTGTTTAAATAAACGTTTACCTTCAAAAACATCGCGTTTAGAATTGTAAGGGAGTTTGGTAGATTCATCTAAATTAAAATTGTTGAAATTTCCGTAGATATGAATTTCGCCACCTTTTAGTTTTTCATAATTCGCTAAAGAAAAGTGTACCCAAGTATATTCAGCTTCGATCGTGGGATCTTCTCCTTGAATTGTATTTACTCGAAACTGACCGTTAATGTCGGGATCGTAGGTGTACGGATCATAAGAACGATTTTTGTTGGTAAATAAGTAAGTATTGTAAATATCCTTAAGTTCGATACTTCTAATATTCATCGTTGCGGCCCTTACATCTTTATTATCAAATTCTAGGTATTCGTTACCGCCCCAGAAAGCAGCTTCTTGATCGTAACGATAAACCAGTTCATTCCCTAAAGAATATTGAGGTTTAAGATTGTAAATCGAAGTTTGTAAATTGTTATTCTGAATAATAAGCGTTTTCAAATTTTGATCGGGGTTTCTAAAAATGATTTGATCAGAACCATCGACCGAAAAATAAACCACCTGTTTGGTGTCGATAAATTTAAGATTTCTCGAACGTTTAATTTCAGCTTTTACCAAGGCAATATCTTCGTAAACCATAAATTTTCTGGAGAAGACCAACTCTTTATCGTCGTTAAAAATTTTCAGCATATAATTACCACTAACCTTAAGTCTTCGGGTGTTTCTGTTAGGAATGTTTAAGGTGTAATGCGAATATATCTGTAGGGTATTAAAAGAGTTTTGATAATTTAAAATTCTCATATTATCAAAACCTTCCATATATTCATTCTTAGCTAAGTTGGAAGGTTGCCAGTTAAAATCGTAATGTTCGATGGTGTAGTAATAATCGGCTTCATCACCAATTAAATCATCAAAAGAAATGCTTAGTGTTTCTCCTAGAGCAATAATGGGAGTTCCACTAAATTGTGAATTTCCCTGAAATTGTATAGTTCTAATATAATCTGGCGGAGTGGTTTCTAAAGCCTGAGAAATACCTGAATATGCAATAAGAAGAAAACAAATATTGTTGAATAGATTTTTCATGAAATATAACTACTGAAATTTGGCCTAAATATAATTAAAAACTTTTCGTAAATACTATTTTGCTTAAAACTGAAGCGTCTTTATTTAGAATTGGTATAAATAAATAACTTCCATTTAACAAGGCTATAACATGAGGATTTAATTATTAAATTTGCAACCGCGAATATTAACTTATAACAGAATTATGTCAAAAGACATTAAAGTTAAAAAAGGTCTTAATTTGCGATTTAAGGGTGAAGCAGAGCAAACGCTTGTTGAAGCTCCGAGATCAAAGACCTTTGCTATTAAGCCTCCAGATTTTCACGCTGTTGTTCCTAAGCTTGTTTTAAAAGAAGGAGCTAAAGTACAAGCAGGTGAAGTAATCTTCTTTTCAAAGTATAACGAAGCTGTTAAATTTTCTTCTCCTGTTAGTGGGACAATCGTAGAAGTTGTTCGAGGAGCAAAACGTCGTGTTTTAGAAATTGTTATTGAAGCAGATGCTGTTAATTCTTATAAAGAATACGGTACTATGAGCGCTGAATCTTCAGATGCTGAAGCTGTGAAAACGAGAATTTTTGAGAGCGGTTGTGGTGCTTTTATTAAGCAACGTCCTTACGATATTATCGCTAATCCGGAAGATGCTCCTAAAGCAATTTATATTTCAGTTTACAATACAGCTCCTTTAGCTGCAGATCCTGAATTTATTTTACAAGATCAAAAAGCAGAATTTCAAGAAGGTATAAAAGCTTTAAAGAAGCTTACTGCTGGTAAGGTTTATTTGGCGGTAAATAAAAAGTCGTCAAATTTAAAAGATATTCAAGACGTAGAGATTTTAAATGTTTCTGGTCCGCATCCGGCAGGTAATGTTGGGGTTCATGTTCATGAAACTGAGCCAATTAATGGCGGAGATCGTGTTTGGACGGTAGGTCCTGAAGATGTTGCGATTATTGGTCGTTTGTTCTTGACTGGTAAATTCGATGCAAAACGTACGATCGCTGTAGTTGGAGCAGATGCAAAAGATAAAAAATACTTTAGAACGCTTTTAGGTACTAACGTTTCTGCGTTAGTAGGTGAAGTGAACGAGTCTGCATCTCGTATTATTTCTGGAGATATGTTAACCGGTCTAAGATTAACAAATAATCAGTTTGTTGGTTTTTACGATAACACGGTAACTGTAATTCCTGAAGGAAATAATTACAGAATGTTTGGTTGGTTACCATTTACATATAACAATATTCACTCGATGTCTAAGACTTCACTTTCTTGGATGTTCCCGAATAAGAAATATGATGTGAATACCAACTTAAACGGTGAAGAGAGAGCATTAGTAGTGACTGGAGAAATGGAAGAGGTAATGCCTTTAGATGTTTATCCAATGCAATTACTAAAAGCTTGTATGACTGGTGATATCGAAAAAATGGAGAATCTTGGTATATATGAAGTAATACCGGAAGATTTTGCGTTGGTAGATTATGTGAATACATCTAAAATTGAGGCGCAAGAAATTATTCGTCTTGGTTTAGATTTAATGATTACTGAAGTAGGATAAAAGGATCATAATATTTATGAAGTGGATACGTCAAAGGCTCGATAAGATAAAAGAGCCATTTTCCAAAGGAAAAAAATACGAAAAGTTCGCACCCGCAATCAATGCGTTAGATACTTTTTTGTTTGTGCCTAATCACACAACCCAAAAAGGAGCTCACGTAAGAGATGCGGTAGATTTAAAAAGAGTGATGATTACAGTGGTAATTGCTTTAATTCCGGCATTAATTTTCGGGATTTGGAATGCAGGTTACCAATATTTAAGTCAGATTCAAGAACAAGTTGGTTTTTGGGAAGCTATGGGAGAAGGAGCAATCAAGGTTTTACCGATGGTTGCAGTTTCTTACGCGGTTGGTCTTGGTATAGAATTCGCATTTGCTGTTTTTAGAGGTCACGAAGTAAATGAAGGTTATTTAGTAACCGGTTTACTTATCCCAATGGTGATGCCGGTAGATATTCCATTATGGATGGTAGCGGTATCTGTTGTTTTTGCAGTATTAATCGGTAAAGAAGCGTTTGGTGGTACAGGAATGAATATTCTAAACCCTGCCCTTACCGCAAGAGCTTTTGCTTTCTTTGCATACCCAACTTATATGTCTGGTAACGGCGTTTGGGTGAGTGAAGCAAGTGAGTTAGATGCAGTTTCTGGTGAAACAATTTTAGGGAAGCTAGCAGCAGGAACCGATGTTCCTTATAATACTATGGATATGTTCTCTGGTTTAATACCGGGATCTATTGCAGAAACTTCTACAATTTGTATTCTAGCCGGAGCTTTATTGTTAGTATTAACAAAAGTTGGTAGCTGGAGAATTATCGTAAGTGGTTTCTTAGGGGCTGCTTGTATGGCATTTATCTTTAATTTGTTAGGTGGAAGTTATCCTAATAACGATTTAATGAATTTCCCTTGGTATAATCATTTAGTAATTGGTGGTCTTGCTTTCGGTGTTGTATTTATGGCAACAGATCCTGTATCTGCAGCTCAGACTTACAAAGGAAAATGGATTTACGGTTTCTTAATTGGTTTGTTCGCGGTAATGATTAGAATCTTTAACCCGGCTTACCCAGAAGGAATTATGTTAGCTATTTTATTAATGAATGTGTTTGCTCCTACCATCGATCATTATGTGATTCAAGGTAACATCAAGAAACGTAAGAAGAGAGTTAAAGCACAAGTTAAAACAGCAGTATAATGGATAAGAGTAGTAACGCATATACATTTATATTCGCTATCATTATGGTAATAGTGGTAGGGTCTGTATTAGCTTTTGCTTCTATATCTTTAAAAGATAGACAAAATGCTAATGTGAAGCAGGAGAAAATGCAAAACATCCTGTATACAGTTGGTGTAGATTCAATAGAACAAAATGGTGAGTTGGTTCCGTTAACGCGTCCATTAGCAGAAGCCAATTTTAAAAAATACATCACTAATCAAATTGCTTTAAATAATAAAGGTGAAGTTATTGCTGAAGGAGATAAAGCCTTCAATGTAGATTTAGCTAAAGAATTAGGTAAAGACGATAATGAGCAACAATTTCCTTTATATGAAGCTGAAGTAGACGGGGAGAAGTATTATATAATTCCGCTTCGTGGTACTGGTCTTTGGGATGCGATTTGGGGTTATATCTCTTTAAAAGATGATGTGAATACTGTAAAAGGTGTTGTTTTTGATCATAAAGGAGAAACAACCGGTCTTGGTGGTGAGATTACAAAGGCTTGGTTTCAGGAACGCTTTGCAGATGAGAAAATCTTTGATAGTTCTGGTAACTTAGTGGGTGTATCTGTCGTAAAAGGTTACGGTGGTGGTAACAATAAAGATGATAATGCTGTAGATGCTATTTCTGGAGCTACAATTACCGGAGACGGTGTTACCAAAATGATCTCAAAAAGGCTAAAATATTACCTGCCTTATTTTAAGCAACAAACTGATATGAAAGTAGCAGTAAAATAAAATTTTTATGGCTCAAGAAAATAATAATACACAAATGTCAGAGAAAGAAGCTAAGAAGAAAGAAATGATTCTTTTCCTTTCAAGTTCAGAAGAAAAAGAAAGCTTCTTATCTAAGCAAAACTTAAAGTTATTATCAGATCCTTTAAATGATGATAACCCAATTACAGTTCAGGTACTTGGTATTTGTTCTGCATTAGCAATTACAGTACAATTACAAGCGGCAGTGGTAATGTCGTTAGCAGTAATGGTAGTAATGGCTTTTAGTAACATGATCATTTCTTTAATGCGTAACTTAATTCCTAGCCGAATTAGAATTATCGTTCAGTTAGTAGTAGTGGCTGCTTTGGTAATTTTAGTAGATCAGGTTTTAAAAGCATTTTTATACGATTTAAGTAAACAGTTATCGGTATTCGTTGGTTTAATTATTACTAACTGTATTGTAATGGGGCGTTTAGAGGCGTTTGCCTTAGGTAACGGTATTTACAAATCATTCCTAGATGGTATTGGTAACGCTGCCGGTTACGGTATAATTCTTGTAATTGTAGCATTTTTTAGAGAACTATTAGGTTCTGGTAAACTTTGGGGTATCGAAGTGCTTGGTCATAAAGGCGCTACTATGGCAGAATCTACAGGTCTTTACGCTTTAGGATATGAGAATAATGGTTTAATGTTATTGGCTCCAATGGCATTAATTATTGTGGGTATCGTGATTTGGATTCAACGTTCTAGAAACAGAAAATTAATAGAAGAAGCATAGTCAATACTGCTTTAAAAAGATAAATTATGCAAGAGTATTTAAACTTATTTGTTAGAAGTATTTTCATAGAGAATATGATTTTTGCTTACTTCTTGGGAATGTGTTCTTATTTAGCAGTTTCCAAAACCGTAAAAACAGCGGTTGGTTTAGGAGCAGCAGTTATATTCGTATTAGCGATTACGGTACCTATTAACTTTTTAATGGATGCTTATTTATTGCAACCGGGAGCTTTATCTTGGTTAGGCGATGAATTTCTGGATGTTGATTTAAGTTTCTTAAGTTTCATTATGTTCATCGCGGTAATTGCATCGATGGTACAATTAGTAGAAATGATTGTTGAAAAATTTGCTCCGGCACTTTACGGTGCATTAGGTATTTTCTTACCACTTATCGCTGTAAACTGTGCGATTTTAGGAGGATCTTTATTTATGCAACAAAAAGATTTCGGAGGTATAGGAGAAGCAGTTACTTATGGTTTAGGTAGTGGTATCGGATGGTTTTTAGCAATTTTAGCAATTGCAGCTATTCGTGAGAAAATTGCTTACTCAAACGTTCCGGCTCCATTAAAAGGATTAGGAATTACTTTTATCATTACAGGTCTTATGGCAATTGGTTTTATGAGCTTTATGGGAATAAAATTAGATGGTCAAGAAGAAGCAGAAGCTGTTGAAACAGAAACTTCTTCAGTTGAAATGATCGAAGAAAAAGCAGATAATAATACTGAGCAAACATTGTCATCTATAGACAATACAAAATTTAATAAGTAAGATTATGACAGTTATCATTGCTAGTGTAGTAGTATTTTTAGCATTAATATTATTATTAGTTAGTGTTTTATTAGGTGCAAAAGCAAAACTTGTTCCTTCAGGACCGGTGAAAATTAATGTTAATGGAGAAAAGAACATTGAAGTAGGTTCCGGTGGAACGTTATTATCTACTTTAGGTGATAATAAATTATTTTTACCTTCTGCTTGTGGAGGAGGTGGTACTTGTATTCAGTGTAAATGTATCGTTAAAGAAGGTGGCGGAAGTATTTTACCAACAGAAGAACCACACTTTACAAGAAAAGAAATTGCTGAAGGTTGGCGTTTAGGTTGCCAGGTAAAAGTAAAGCAGAACATGGATATCCAAATACCGGAAGAAGTATTTGGAGTGAAGAAGTGGGAAGCAACTGTAGTAAGAAACTGGAACGTAGCATCATTCATTAAGGAATTTGTTGTTGAAATTCCGGAAGATATGGATTATGAAGCTGGAGGATATATTCAGATCGAAGTGCCAAAGTGTACTGTAAAATATGAAGATATCGATATTACGGCTCATCCGGAAGAACATCCTGGTGAACCAGATAAATTCAAAAAAGAGTGGGATAACTTTAAACTTTGGCCTTTAGTAATGAAGAATCCAGAGAAAGAAGAAAGAGCTTACTCGATGGCTTCTTACCCTGCAGAAGGACGTGAGATTATGTTGAATGTTCGTATTGCAACTCCTCCTTTCGATCGTGCTAAAAACGGTTGGATGGATGTAAATCCTGGTATTGCTTCTTCTTACATCTTCTCTAGAAAGAAAGGTGATAAGGTGACAATTTCAGGACCTTACGGTGAATTCTTCATCAACGAGAGTGAAGCAGAAATGCTTTATGTTGGTGGTGGGGCTGGTATGGCGCCAATGCGTTCTCACTTATACCACTTATTTAAAACCCTAAAAACGGGTAGAAAAGTTACTTATTGGTACGGTGGTCGTTCAAAAAGAGAATTATTCTACTTAGAGCATTTTAGAGAATTAGAAAGAGAATTCGATAACTTTAAATTTTTCTTAGTTCTTTCAGAGCCTTTAGAAGAAGATAATTGGAAAGAGAAAAAAGATATTCATGATGCTGAAGGAGACGGTTTCTTAGGTTTTGTTCACAATGCTGTGATCGATCAATACCTTTCTAAGCACGATGAGCCCGAAGAGATTGAACTTTATTTCTGTGGACCTCCATTAATGAATAAAGCTGTTCAGAAGATGGGAGAAGATTTTGGTATCCCAGATGAGAACATTCGATTTGATGATTTTGGAGGATAAAATCTAACAAAACAATAAATAAAAGTCTGATGTTAACCGCATCGGACTTTTTTTGTTTTTTATCTTCAGTTTTTACATTAGCAATACTCAAAGTTTTATTTTTGTTTTATGGCTAAACTATCAGAACAAGAATTACATAATCTGGCAATGAATATTGTTGGCAAAGATTTAGAGGCTAACGGTTATGAGTTTTTAGGTATTAACAGTACGCTTAAAAGAAACCCGCAATTTGTAGCTTTAAAAAATAAAAAGCTTCATTTTGTGATCGTACGTGCGGTACTTTATCCAGACGATCCTAAAAGTATAGATCACGTTTTAATGACGACGATTCGAGATCACGCTGTAAAATTTAAAGCGAAAGCCTTCTATGCAGGTGTTGGCATTGCAAATTCTTCAGACTTAGAAAAACCGGTTACTTCAGAAGATGATTATGTAGTTAATTATTCAGGAATACAAGCTTATGAATAACTTTAAATATTTACTAGTTGGTTTGGCGATTTTCAATTTTATTTCTTGCCAAAATAAACCAAGTCTTCAGTCGGAATATGTAGAAGGAAATGCTTTAGGAACATCTTATCATATCAATTTCTACAGTGATAAGTCAGAAAATTGGGAACAAGGTTTCGACTCTATTTTTGAAGCGGTCAATAAATCGATGAGTACTTATTTGCCGAATTCAGATATTTCAAAAATCAATAAGGGAAATAAGGACGTAAAAGTCGATCAAATGTTTCGAGAAGTATTTAATCTATCTAAAGAAATTTACGCTAACACAGACGGTTATTTTGACCCAACGGTTGGTAATTTAGTTAATGCTTACGGTTTTGGTGCAGAAGAATTAAATGAGCTTACCGAAAAAGATCTCGATTCTTTAGTGAGTTTAGTAGGTTTTAAAGATTTTTATTTAACTGAAGAAAACCAAGTTAAAAAACCTCATAAAAATAGTTATTTAGAATTCAATGCTATTGCGAAAGGCTATACGGTAGATCGTTTAGCAGTTTATTTAGAATCTCAAGGCGTAGAAAATTATTTAGTTGAATTGGGAGGTGAATTAAGAGCTAAAGGAATAAACCTTACCAAAGATAAATCGTGGAAAGTTGGCTTAGACGATCCTTACCAAGAAGATGGCAATCGTGAGATCATTGCTATTTTAGAACTTAAAGATCGTGCATTGGCAACTTCTGGTAACTACAGAAAATTTCGAGTAGACTCGGTGACCGGTCAAAAATTTGTACATACCATTAATCCAAAGACAGGAAAAGCAGAACGTAGCAATATTTTAAGCGCTTCTGTTCTTGCTGAAACTTGTGCTGAAGCAGATGCTTATGCTACAGGATTTATGGCTATGGGATTAGAAAAGTCGAAAAAAGTACTTCAGAATTTAGATAGGGTAGAAGCTTATTTAATTTATACTGAAAATGATAGTACAAAAATATTTACTACTCCAAAATTTAACGAATCACTCGTAGAAGATTAATTTGCCGGTTTTTGGCAAACTGGAATAATTTCACCTTTTGCTAATCTGTACTTATCAATTTCTTCCGCAGATAATTCTTTAGTATAATCAGCTTCAATAACGTTAAAACCTATACTTCTTAGTTTGTTGAAGTAATCTCTTCCGTAGATACGAACGTGATCATACTGCCCAAAGATTTTTGCTCGTTCTTTAGGATCTGTAATCGTATCATCTTCAAAGGTATGTTCTCTACTTAAATCTTGCGGAATTTGTAAAATAGCAACACCATTAGGTTTAAGAATTCGATACAATTCTTGCATAGCTTTAGTGTCGTTGGGGATATGTTCTAAAACGTGATTGCAAAGTATAAAATCGTATTGATTATCGTTAAATGGTAAATTACAAATATCAGCCTTTACATCGGCTAAAGGTGAATTTAAATCTGTAGTCGTATAATCAATATTCGAAAGTCTCCTGAAACGCTTGTAAAAAGCTTGTTCTGGAGCAAAATGTAAGACAGATTTCTTCGCAGTGAAAAAATCTGTCTTATTTTTTAAGTATAACCATAAAAGCCGATGCCTTTCTAACGATAACGTAGAAGGAGATAATACATTTTCTCGTTGCTGTTCGTAACCGTAAGGTAAAAACTTCGAAAAGCTTTTACCATCGATCGGGTCGGTGTATTTATTTCCTCTAAGAAAGGTTACTAAAAAAGGTTTAGCAATATAGCTAGCTTTAATTAATAAGGGTCTGGGAATGGTATTTAATACAGATTTAAATACTTTTTTAATCATATTATACCTTAAGATCTGCCCAGTTTTCTCCCGTTTTAATTCTGTGTAACTGCATTTCTGAAACACCAAACTGTTTGGCAAGTACTTTAAGTCTTGTCTTTCTGTTCGGATCTAATAATTTCTTTTTTAAAATTGTTGCTTCAGCATAAGAGAGTTTGGTATACGTTCTACGTTTACTTTGTCGCTTTGCAATTACTTTTGGGTTCTTGTCTTGGTGTTTCTCCCATTCTTTACGGTTAACCCAAGCAAGGTTGTTAATGTTGTTGTCTTTTTTATCGTAATTCTTATGAATTACAAAAAGACCGTCTTCTGGCTTGTCTAAAAAGGCAATCGCCATAACTTTGTGCAGGTAGAAGTTTTTACGTTTGCCATCTTTCATTTTCGTGTTGAAAACTTGATAGCCGTTAATAGAACTTCCTTTAAGAATGACACCGTTTTTGCTTTTTACAAAATTCATCACTCTACCTTTGCTGGAAATGGCTATTTCGTAGCCTTCTGCCCAGTCGTCTTCATAGTAATACCGCCATTCTTCAACGAAATTGTTGTCGCGGTAAAAGGACTCATTTTTTTCTAAATTCATCTTCTTCTTCGCTTTTAATTCCCAATGATTCATAAATATAATCGAAGGTAGAAAGCAATTGGGGGTTACCATCTACCAGGGCCACATCATGTTCAAAATGTGCACTGACTTTTCCATCTGCAGTAAGGATAGTCCAGCCATCACGAAGTTGTTTGATGCGTTTTGTTCCTAAATTAATCATGGGTTCTATGGCTACTGCCATACCCTCTACAAATTTTTTACCACGGCCTCTTTTACCGTAGTTGGGCATTTCTGGGTCTTCATGCATCTTGGTACCTAAACCATGACCTACAAGTTCTCTTACTACTCCGTAACCGTGATCTTCTGCGTGCTTTTGTATAGCATATCCTACATCTCCTACGCGGTTACCAAGTTTAAATTCTTTAATTCCCAGGTATAGTGACTCTTTAGTCACTTTTAAAAGCTGTTTAATCTCTGGCGATACTTCGCCAACTTCAAAAGTATAAGCATGATCACCGTAAAAGCCGTTTTTTACCGCTCCGCAGTCTACAGAAATGATATCACCATCTTCTAAAGGTTTATCATTGGGTATACCGTGAACTACTTGAGCATTTGGACTCATACATAGCGTATTAGGAAAATCGTACATGCCTAAAAAACCTGGGATTGCATCTTGAGATCGAATGTAATCTTCAGCTATTTTATCTAACTGAAGTGTTGTTACTCCCGGCTTTATTTCTTTTGCTATAACTCCTAATGTTCTAGATACGATTTGTGCGCTTTCACGCATTAACTCTAATTCTTCGCTAGTTTTGGTAATGATCATTAACTTATTATTCTATATTATTTAAAGAAAGAAAAAATACCTTTCTTTTTTTTACTTGTTTTCGGGATCTCTGGCTTAACATTGGTTAATTCATGATAGATTTCTCCCCATCCTAAAAATCCTCCTACATTTCTATCGTCAATAAAAATATCAGCATTAATCTTTCTGCTCAATTGAGGATCAAATTCTTCTTCAGGATAACTCATATTAACCGCATAGAACTCAAGACCGTTTTCTTTACAGAAATCTACAGCTGCTTGTAGGCGTTTGCCGTGTCTGTACGTCCATAAAATTAATCGGTGGCCTTCATTTTCTAATCGCTTAAGAGTTTCAAAAGCGAAAATTTTAGTTTCACCAATTCCCGGATATGCGTTTTCTACTATCGTGCCGTCAAAATCTACGGCTATGGTTAAAGACTTATCACTAATCATTCATTTTAATTTTATTCCTACTCTTCTGCGTAGGGATTTTGATATGATTGGTTGGTAACAATCTTTAAAATATCTTCTTCAAATGTTTCCTGCGGAAATTCAACAAACCTGTTGATTTCATTTCCTTTTTTGTCGAAAAAAATAATGGTTGGTACGTGATGTACATCTAAATCTTCTTCATAATTGGCTTCAGTAGATTTGTAATGATCCATCGCGTAAATCTCCAAATTCTTTTCTTTAAAGTTTACTTCATCTAACAATTTTAAAAGCTTAGGTGTTTCTCTTCTACTATCTGGACACCAGGTTCCCATAAATACCTTGATACGGTATTGCTTAATGGGCTTTTTTATTTGTTGAACTATTTCTTCATTTGGCTCGTAAGCTTTATAGGCTTTATTGAACCATTTTTTTGTATAGCCTGTTCTAAAATCTTCTTGCGTAATTAGACCAGTGTAATCTTTATCGTTAGGAGTTTTATCCTCTTGTGCAACTAATGTTAAATTTACAAATAAAATTATTAATGCACTATACTTTATTTTATTTAAAAAGCTGATATACATTATTTTAGGATAGATTTTTGCGTCATTAATTCAGGTTGGTCAATATCCATTAAATCTAAAATGGTTGGGGCAACATCACCTAAAATTCCGTCGTTAATTTCTTTTTTATCGGGGCTCACTAAAATAACAGGAACCGGGTTGGTGGTATGCGCGGTATTGGCACTACCGTCTTCATTAATCATCTTCTCACTATTTCCGTGATCTGCTAAAATGATCATGTTATAATTTTCTTTAGCCGCTTCGTAAATTTTGCCTAAACATTCATCTACGGTTTCGCAGGCTTTAACAGCTGCATCAAAATCTCCTGTATGACCAACCATATCTGGGTTAGCAAAGTTGATACAGAAAAAATCTATCGATGCTTTCGAAATTTCTTTCTCTAATTTCTCAGTTAACTCGTATGCACTCATTTCTGGTTGTAAATCGTAAGTAGCAACTTTTGGTGAGTTAACTAATATACGTTCTTCGCCTTTAAATGGTTTTTCTCTTCCGCCAGAAAAGAAAAATGTTACGTGCGGATATTTTTCTGTTTCAGCAGCTCTTAACTGCGTTTTGCCCGAATACTCTAAAGCTTCTCCTAAAGTAGCTTTAATATTATCTTTTTTATAAACCACATTTATACTTTCGAACGATTCATCGTAAGTAGTCATCGTTACAAAATACAGTGGGATTTTTTTCATTTCGTAATCACCAAAATCTTCTTGAGAAAGCGCTTGCGTTAATTGTCTACCACGGTCTGTTCTAAAATTAAAGAAAATGATTACATCACCTTTTTGAATAGTTGCTGTAGGTTCATTATTTTCGGTAACAACGATAGGTTCTATAAACTCATCGGTGGTATCGTTATCATAACTTTCTTGAATTGCTTCTGAAGGATTTTCGGTTTTTTTACCAACACCGTTCACAATAAGATCGTAAGCTTTCTTAGTACGTTCCCAACGTTTATCACGATCCATCGCAAAGTAACGACCAATTACAGAGGCTAGTTTTGCGTTGTTTTCTTCTAAAGAAGGAAGTAAATCTTCAATAAAACCTTTACCAGATTTTGGGTCAACATCACGACCATCTGTAAAAGCGTGAACGTATTTATTTTTTACACCGGCTTGGTCTGCAGCATGTACTAAACCTTTAAGGTGTTTTATATGTGAATGTACGCCGCCGTCACTTACTAAACCTAGAAAGTGAACTGCTTTGTCGTTAGTTGTGGCATAATTAAATGCTTCTTTTAAAACAGCTTCGTCTTTTAAAGTATCGTTATCAACCGCCATATTAATCTTAGCGAGATCTTGATAAACAATACGTCCGGCTCCCAAATTCATATGGCCAACCTCACTATTTCCCATTTGTCCTTCAGGTAAACCAACATTCATTCCGTCGGTACGAAGTTGAGCGTGAGGGTATTCGTTAAAAAGTTTGTCGAAATTTGGGGTATTTGCTTTGTAGATGGCAGATTCTTTCGGATCTTGAGTAGAACCCCATCCATCTAAAATCATTAAAATGGCTTTGTTGGGCATTATGTGAATTTTGGGGTAAAGATAATATCTATTAAAAGGCTAAATTATAATATTTTCCTAAAATTAGGTGTCATTTATCGGTAATTTATGCCAAAAGTGTGGGATTTATTTCTAAAACGTTTTCAGAAATGTATTTCTGAATAAATTTTTCAGAAAAGTTTTCATTCCCTAAAATCTGATTTGAACTTTGTAGCAATTCTTTTACTTCTAACTTTTGATACTTCTTTAGATAAGGAATTGAAAGTGGCGCATATGAAAAATGCCAAGGTTCATGTTTAAAGCCTTTTCGGTCTTCATTTTTGGTGTAAACCAATTGAAAATTGAATTTTTCAGCGTTTTGATCCATCCATTTTTTTAAAGGAGCATAAACACCATCGCCGTAATAGTTTTTAGGTTGAAGTAGAGAAGAAGGCGCACTTGGGTTAGCGTCGATAATATCGATATCGGTTCCCCAATGGTGACGCGAAGTTCCCGGAATGGTTGAATAATCGATAATTTTATGAATGGCCTGAGTAGGAGTTAAGCCTCGTTCTGTATAGCGTTTGTATTTGCCATTCCAGATGCGTTGTTGATGATCAAAACTGCGATAACTCGAAACGATTTGAATAGCGATCCCATCTGCTTGAGCCGCTTGCTGCATTTTTATAAAATCTTCATAAGCTGCTTTACGTAATTTGTAGCCGTTACCAAACAGTTCTGGCGAACCTTTACCAAGCAATTCTTGCGTAGAAATTTCTTCAGTAAAAAAAAATAAGCTTTGTAAAGGAATTAAACTTGCTGCAGAAGTTAGTAAAGAGAGGTTGATAAAGTTACGTCTGTTCATAATTTTTAAACATCAAAAAGTGGGGTCCAACATTAGGAATATCAAATTCCTTTCCAAAAACTTGAAAATTGTTTTTTTGATAAAACTCAATGGCAGTAGTTCTGGCGTTAAACCATAGCGTTGCCGGCGCTTTTTGCTGAATTAAATCTTCAGCATACAATAACAAATGCCTGCCATAACCTTTACTTTGCTGGTTGGGTACGACGGCCATACCGCGTAATCGGTATTGATTATTGGTAGCGATTTTTTCAGAAGCATCCTTTAAAACACTTGCAATAGCAATGAGTTCTTCGTTGTTGTAAAGTGCTAGATGAATCGTTTCTTCAGCTAAATCGCCTTCGAAAAAACATTCTTCCCGAGGCTTTCCGTTTCTTAAAACCGTTTGCCTTACGGGAAGAATCTCTTCAACGTTTACTTCTTCAATATGTATTTTCAAAAGAATTAAGCTTTTACGTCTTGGTAACTTTCGTTTTCGTCGAATTTTACTTCAGCAAAAGGACAAAGAGGATCGATTTTATAACCATTTTCTCGAGCATAATTTACGGTATGGTCAAGAATCTGACTCGCTAAACCTTTTCCCTCTAAAGATTTGCGAGTTTGCGTATGGTCGATCACTAAGACTTGATCTTTTTTTACATACGTAAGCTCACAAACTTTACCTTCAGCATCTTCCATATAAAACATACCGTTGGTATGATTTTCTTTGTGTAAGATCTCGTGGTTCATGGTTTTTTATTTTGAATATTGCTGATCTACGATCCCGTATTCCAGAGATTCTTCTGCATTCATCCAATAATCTCTGTTGAAGTCTTTCATCACTTTTTCAAAAGACTGCCCACAATTATCGGCAAGAATTTGAGCACTTAATTCTTTAGTTTTTAGAATTTCTTGTGCCTGAATTTCGATATTCGAAGCTTGTCCGCGTGCGCCACCGCTAGGTTGGTGAATCATTACTCGAGCGTGCGGCATAATAAAACGTTTGCCTTTTGTTCCTGCTGAAAGTAATATCGATCCCATTGATGCGGCTAAACCGGTACAAATTGTCGAAACGTCGCAAGAAAGTGATTGCATCGTGTCGTAAATAGAAAAACCGGAGGTTACGTAGCCTCCCGGACTGTTAATGTAAAACTGAATATCGCCTTTGCCTTGTGCGTCTAAATATAGAAAACGCTCTACAAGATGTTTGGCAGATTTGTCGTCTACTTGGCCCCAAAGAAAAACTTTGCGTTCTTCTAAAAATTTATGATCGATCAGGTCTTGAGATTTTCCTGGTTTATTACTCATAGTTTCAATTTTTTTATTTGTTTAAAAATAGAATTAATTTCAGAAAACTCATATCAAATTTTTTGAAATTTTATTTGGTAATTATGTCAAGCTTATATTATATTTGCCGTCGCTTTGCGGGAGTAGCTCAGTTGGTAGAGCGTCAGCCTTCCAAGCTGAATGTCGCCAGTTCGAACCTGGTCTCCCGCTCTAAAAACCTCATTAGTTTTCTAATGAGGTTTTTTATTTTTTAATGCGATAAGCAGCAACCGTATTTCCTGAGAAAGTTGGCACTAAAAGTAGATTTCTATCTTCAAAATACTGAATGTCTGCAGTGTTGAAACCTTCTTTTTGTGTATCTAATAAAAGTTTTTTGTTGAATTTTTGATCGATATGAAATAATTGTCCGTTCCAATCGGATACGATCAATTCATCTTTATTGAGTTTCGTAATTCCGTCGCCGGCACCAATGTCTTTGGTGAGCGTTGTGAGTTGTTCGTCTTTAGAAATTACTTTTAGATCTTGTGATTTGCTATTCATTACAAATAAAGAATCATTTCTAAAAAGCAATCCGTTAGGTCGAGATAAGCTTCCTTTGTAGGCTAATTGTAAACTGTCGTTTTCAATTTTATAGATACTTTTGGCATTGCAAGCTGAAATATATAGCGTTTCATCTTTTTTAACAATATCATTAAATTGAGGATCTTCAACATCTTCTAAAGCGAAACGCTTAATGATTTTTTTAGTATTCAAATCTATTTTTGCGATTTCTTTCGAATCTGCCACATATAAAGTATCGGCGATTAAAGCCATTCCTTTTGGGCTGCTTAAACCTTCAATAAGCTTTAAGGTTTTTATATTTCCGTCAAAATCTATTTCAGCAATAAAACCATCGCCATCCATTTTCCAACCGCCTTGATTACAATTAGAAACTAAGATTCGATCACGAGTTTTATCGTACAAAACAGATTCTGCCGTAGTTAAAAGCGTATCGGTTTCCCAAATTTTTTCAAGCTGAATTTCTTTAGGTTCTTTTTTATGAACAGAAGTAGTTTCTTTAGCGGTGTTATTTTCCTTGGCTTGCTCTTTACAAGCGATCATTCCTAAAAAACTCAATAAAATGAGACTAATTCTTTTCATCATATAAATAGTTTAAAAAATAGATAATCCGGTAAGTGAAGTAAGTTCTTCCAACGCTTTCATTCCTTTTTCAGAATTTCCTTTTTCATTTAAAAGCGGACTCCAAACTGCTACTGAATATTGCCCGGGATGTACAGCAACAATGCCACCGCCAACACCACTTTTGCCGGGTAAACCTACACGAAAACTAAACTCGCCGGCTTCATCGTAAAAGCCGCAAGTTTGCATAATCGCGTTAATACGTTTGGCGCTATTGGCACCGATCACTTTTTTATTAGTAATTAGTGTTTTTCCTTCATTGGCAAAAATGACGAATGCTTTCGCTAATTGGCAACAAGACATCGCGATCGAACATTGATGAAAGTAAAAATCTAAAATATCGTCAGCATCATTTTCAATATTACCAAGGGATTTCATATAATTTACTAAAGCTATATTGCGATAACCGTGTTGGTATTCTGAAGCAGCAACTTTCTCGTCATATTCGATCGTAGGATCGTCACTAATTTCTCTTACAAAGTCCAAAAGATATTCTTTCGGGTTTTCTAGTTCTGAAATTAAAATATCGGCAATCACCAGTGAACCGGCATTGATAAAAGGGTTACGCGGAATCCCGTTTTCTTTTTCTAGTTGAAGTAAAGAGTTGAACGGATCTCCCGATGGTTCTACATCTACACGTTTCCAGATCTTTTTGCCACCATGTTTTTTTGCTAAAGCTAAGGTGAAAACTTTCGAGATACTTTGTATCGAAAAACGTTCGTCATGGTCGCCGAAACTAAAGTTTTTTCCGTCTAAACAATATAAGTGCATCCCGAATTTATCTGCCGGTATTTTGGCAAGTTCAGGAATATAATCGGGTACTTTTCCGCCGGGATCAAAATGTTCCAGCTCCTTTTCGATCACATTTAAAATGGCTTGATAATCCATTATTTTAAATCTTTAAAAGAAGTGCCATTCTCAACTTCGTAAGCATCTTGGTCTTTTTCAAAAACACGAGCTTTTAGTCCGCCTTCCAGTACAATATCATTTTCGGTTACACAAAGCCAGCTGCCTTCTCGTAAACCAACCACCGGCATCGAATTTAAATGATGAAATTCTTTGATACGCGTTTCACGAGTTTCGCCTTTGTGAGTAGAATTAGGATCGGGATCTAAGTAATGTGGATTTAGGTTAAATTCTAAAATACCTAAGGTTTTAAAACTTGGTGGGTAAACAATTGGCATATCGTTGGTCGTACCCATTGTTTGTCCGCAAATATTACTTCCGGCGCTGGTACCTAAATACGGCGTACCGCTTTTTATAGCTTGTTGCAGAGGTTCCAACACTTTTTGATTGTAGAGTTGAGAAACCAGCAAAAATGTATTTCCGCCACCGGTAAATAAAGCTTGTGCATTTTTAAGCGCTTCCGCAGGATTTTCAAATTCGTGTAAGCCTTTTACTTCAGCATCTAAAAAAGCCAATCCTTCTTTAGCTTTTTGCGTGTATTGGTCGTGAGAAATTCCGCCGGGACGCGCGTATGGAATGAAAATTATCTCAGTTACATCTTTATATAAATCTTTAAGTGCTTCTTCTAAATAAGCGAGATATTCACTGCCGTGAATGGTAGAAGTGCTGGCTATAATACAATTCATTTTTCTAAGTTTTTCTGTAAATTTATAGCAAAGTCTTGCTTTAACAAAAGTTTACGCGCGTTTTAGGTTTTTTATAAGACAGTTATTGGTAACTTAACTAAAAATTTAACGATGAAAAAATTACTTATACTTCTCCCGGTTTTTTTACTCTCGATAGCTACTTCAGCACAAATCGATATTCGAACATTAATTAAAGGGAAAATTAATGTAAGTGCAGATGCTTCTGCTGAAGATATTAACGTTTATAATTCAAACACTACGAAAGGAACTGTTACTAATGAATATGGTGAATTTTATATTTCTGTAGATGAAGGAGACCAGCTGGTGTTTTCGGGGATTCAATACCAAGATTTTAATGTGATTATCGATGAAAATGTAATCAAAACAGGAAAACTGAATATTACTATCAACGAGTCTGTTACAGAGTTAGATGAAGTTACCGTGAGACCTTACGACTTATCGGGTAATGTTGAAGTAGATGTTGCTAAGATTAAAACTGTCGATGCTAACTTTCCGCAGCAATCGAGTATAGAAATGGCAAATACAAAAGATTATGAGTTTAGACCCGATAGCCATTCTAAAGTAGAAAACGATGCGATCGATAAAAGTTATTTAACCAACGGACTTAATTTTGCGAATATTTTTAGAGAGATTTTCAAGTCGAATAAAAATGAAGAAAAAGAAATTGTTAGAGACGAAATCGATGTGCAGATTAGAAAAGTGTACAATGACGATTTCTTTAGAAAAAATTTAGATATCGATCGTGAAAATATAAATGAATTTATTTATTATGCTGAAGAAAATGGTCTGCAAGATAATATGCTTCAGCAAGGCAATGAGTTGGCGCTTATCGAATTTTTAATCGATAAAAGCAAAACTTATAAGATGCAACAAGACTAAAATAAGCACGTCTTTTAGGGCAAGACGTGGCTTATGAAACACTTTTCGATTCTCATTTTTATACTTAGCGTAGCTGCTTTTTCACAACAGGAGCAATTTTCTGGAGTGATCGTAGCCGATTCAATATCGTTTACTCAGGTAAATATTGTTAATATCAATAAAGAACTTGGTACGGTAAATAATAAAAATGGAGAATTTGTGATCGATGCAGAAGTTGGCGACGAGATTGTATTTTCATCAGTGCAATATGAACCTTATCAAATTACCGTTACCAAAGAAAACATAAAAACTAATAATGTTATTTACCTTTTTCCTTTGGTAAATGAATTAGCCGAAGTAAAAATTAGCAATATCGATTTAACCGGTAATCTGGTTGAAGATGCCGCTACTATAGAAACTAAGCCATTTTTAAATTCAACCTCTTTTGGTTTTCCTAGCGTTGAACCTATGAGTGTAGAAGATCGAAGGTTGTATACCGCATCGACCGGAGGTGTTTTTACGATTATCGATATTCTTTCCGGTAGAATGGCAATGCTAAAACGGATGAAAGCAATTTCAGAATTTGAAGCTTTAATCGCTAGAGCTCAAGCCTTAGTTTCTAGAGAATATATTACTGAAGACCTTGAAATTCCTGAAGAATATGTAGATGATTTCTTTTATTTTTGTGCAGAGCAAGAAGGTTTCGAAAAGTTTATGAAAACGGCCGGTGAGTTAGAAATGATCGAATTTTTAACTGAAAAAAGAAAAGCTTACGCTATATTTAAAGAATGGGAATAACTACCAAACATATTTTTTTTGTTCTTCTGTTTTTATCGCTCGTTTCTCAGGGTTTTGCACAAAAATTTGAAGGAAAAATCGTAGCCGATTCAATTTCTTTTACGCAAGTAAATATTGTAAACTTAACTCAGAAACTCGGGACAGTGAATGCTAAAAGTGGTGAGTTTAGTATCGATGCAAAAGTAGGAGATGAGGTGATGTTTTCTTCTGTTCAATACGAATCTTATCAAATTACGATCAGTAAAGAATTACTTCAGCAAAAAAACAATACGATTTTCTTATTTAATTTGGTGAATGAGTTAGATGAAGTAAATATTAGCAACATCGATCTGTCGGGCGATCTCATCAAAGATGCCGATAACATAGAAACCAATGCTTATTTTAATCCTGCAGATCACGGCTTACCTGTAAATACCAAACCCAAACCCACAACTGCGCAACGCCGAATTTATACGGCAAGTACCGGTAGTGGAATTATTCCTATAGATCCCATTATCAATACGCTTTCCGGGAGAATGGCGATGCTTTACCGTCAACGCGATTACGAAAAAGAGCGAAATTTAATGATCAAAGCTTATAATTCTAGGCCGCTCGATTACTTTGTGACCGAATTAGAACTACCGGAAGAATACGTTGAAGATTTTTTATATTACTGCACAGAATTTAAACTTTTTAGAAATTTAGTAGTCAAAAAGGAAAATAACTTTAAATTGTCAGAATTTTTTGAAGAAAAAGTTATTGATTACAAGAATCTGAAAAATTTACCCTAAATGAAATTTCAACGAATAATTGTATTATTCACCTTAATTATCTCACTTTCCAGCTTCACTTCAGGAATTCATAAATATTATATGAGCGTTACTGAAATTGAATATGTGGAAGAAAAAAAATCACTTCAGATCATTAGCAGAATGTTTGTAGACGATTTTGAGAAATTATTGCAAACGCGTTACGACGAAAAAGCGCAACTTATTCGAGGAGAAAATAACCCACAAGTTAACAACTATATTAAAAGATATTTTGAAGATAAATTCAGCATAACTATTCACAATAACCAGTTGCCATTAAAATTTATAGGTAAACGCTATGAAGACGATTTGATAATTTGTTATTTTGAAGCTACAAATGTTGAAAATTTTAAACAAGCAACGATTTCAAACCTAGTTTTAACCGATTTATTTGAAGACCAAAAAAACTTAGTTCATTTTAAAAAAGATGGAGAAACCGAGAGTTTAATGTTACTGAAAGATAAATCTGAAGGAACGATCAAATTTTAAACCTAATCTAAAATCAAATATAATTCATGAAAAAAGTCAAGTTCTTATTTACTTTTCTTTTCGCTCTATTTTCTTTAGCGGTTTTGGCGCAGGAAGAAGAGCAAAAAGAAGAGGAGCCGCAACAAGGCCATATTAATCAAAATAAGTTTAGACAACTTTATCAGGAGTTTTCTACGCCTAACCAATATAGAACCGCTTCTGGAGCTCCGGGTCCTGCTTACTATCAAAACACAGCAGACTACGAGATGAATATTACGTTAGACGATGAAAACCAAAAATTGTATGGTGAAGAAACTATTACGTATACTAACAATTCTCCAGATCCGCTAACTTACGTTTGGGTGCAATTAGATCAAAATGTAAGAGCAAAAGATAGTAAATCTGCCTTGAAAGATGGTAATGGGATGAGTCCTGTAAGTCAACCGGGACGTTTTGTTTCTCAGTTCGTAGAAGAACCTTTTGATGGTGGTTTCAATATCGAAAAAGTAACTCAAGATGGTAAAGCTTTAAAATATACCATTAACCAAACGATGATGCGTGTAGATTTACCGGAAACTTTAGAATCTGGAGACGATTTTGAATTTTCGATCAAATGGTGGTATAATATTAATGATCACGTGGTAAATAGAGGTCGTTCTGGGTATGAGTATTTTCCTGAAGATGGAAATTATGCTTATGTAATTGCGCAATTCTTCCCAAGAATGGCGGTTTATAACGATGTTGAAGGATGGCAAAACTATCAATTTTGGGGTAGTGGCGAGTTTGCTTTACCATTTGGTGATTATAAAGTAAGTATTACCGTTCCTGCAGATCACGTATTAGATGCGACAGGAAAACTTCAGAATAGAAAGAAAGTATTCTCAAAAACGATGATGGATCGTTATGAGCAGGCGAAACAATCTTTCGATAAGCCGGTTTTAATTGTCACTCAAGAAGAAGCTGAAAAAGCCGAAAAAAGTTCTACTTCAAAAACTAAAACTTGGGAGTTTGAAGCAGAAATGGTAAGAGATTTCGCTTTCACTACTTCAAGAAAATACATCTGGGATATGCAGAATGTAAAAGTAGGAAACAAAAACGTAATGGCGGTTTCTTTATATCCAAAAGAAGGAAATCCGCTTTGGGAAGAGTATTCAACAAAAGCAGTGGCACATACCTTAAAATCTTATAGTGAGCACACCTTCGATTATCCTTACCACAAAGCAATTTCGGTTCACGCAAAAAATCAAGGGATGGAATATCCAATGATTTGCTGGAACTACGGAAGACCAAATCCTGATGGTTCTTATACCGATAGAACAAAATTCGGGATGATTAGTGTAATTATTCACGAAGTTGGGCATAACTTTTTCCCAATGATCGTGAACAGTGACGAGCGTCAATGGGGTTGGATGGACGAAGGTTTAAACAGTTTTGTAGAGTTTATGGCAGAGCAAGAGTTTGGTGAAAAATATCCTGAAGCCATCGCGCCTTTAGAGAAATATCCATCTCGTCGTGGAGAGCCAACAAAGATCACAAGTTACATGAAAGGGAGCCAAGAATATATTGCTCCGATTATGAGTAACCCAGAGAATGTTTACCAATTAGGAAATAACGCTTACGGTAAACCGGCAACGGCTTTAAATATTCTTAGAGAAACTGTAATGGGAAGAGAATTATTTGACCACGCTTTTGCTACTTATTCTAAACGTTGGATGTTTAAACACCCAACTCCTGAAGATTTCTTTAGAACGATGGAAGATGCTTCTGGTGTAGATTTAGATTGGTATTGGAGAGGTTGGTTCTATACTACCGATTATGTAGATATCGGAGTAAAAGACGTAAAATCTTACTTTGTAACCGATAAGCCAACAAAAGAAGGAAAAGAAATATTAAAGCGTTACGGTATCGACGACCCAAGTCAGATTCCTGCGGTTTATGTGGTTGAAGAAGCAAGCGAAGAATATTCCGAAGATTTAAAAACTAAATCTCCGTTAGAAAACGCTTCTACGTTGAAAGAATATATGATGGATAATTTTAGCGAGCAAGAACGTCGCTCGATGGAAGTTCCTAAGCATTTCTATCAAATTACTTTTAACAAGCCGGGAGGTTTAGTAATGCCATTAATTGTAGAATATAAATACAAAGATGGTACTTCAGAAAGAATCACTTATCCGCCACAGATCTGGAGAAAAAACGATCAAGAAGTAAGCAGAGTTTTGGCTACCAATAAAGAATTAGAAAGTGTAGTAGTAGATCCAGATATGGAAACTGCCGATGTGAACACCGACAATAATTCTTGGCCACAAAAAGAAGAGCCTAACGAGTTTGAGCAATTCAAAGAAAATCAAACCAAAGATTAATCTTTAAAATAAAGGTTTAATTTTTAAGCTGACTTTAACGAGTCAGCTTTTTTTATACTACTTTTGCTTATTATATTTGTTATATGCTCACATTACCATTATTTATTAGCGGCGCAGAAATAGCTTTCATTATGTTTATCTTAGTGATGGTTTTTGGTGCCGATAAAATTCCTGAAATTGCCAGAGGTCTTGGTAAAGGCATGCGCACATTAAAAGATGCCACGAACGATATCAAATCTGAAATTACCAGTAGTGCTGAAAAACATTTGGAGAATACAGGTGGCGACGATATTAAAAAGGAAGTCGATCAGGTAAAAGATGATATCGAAGAAATTACCGGCTCCATTAGAAGAAAGCGTTAATTCACGTAAATGTTCGAACAATTAAAAGAATGGGATAGAGAACTATTTATTTACTTAAATGGTTTAGGTATCGAGCGTCTCGACTCTTTTTGGATATTTATCACTCAAGAAGAAAACTGGATTCCGCTTTACCTAATTTTCATCATTCTTATTTTTTTAGCTTACAAAAAGAAACAAGCCTTTATTGTTCTTATAGGTTTTCTTTGTAGTTTTTTAGTTACATTCGGGGTAACACGTATTATCAAAGCTTCTGTAGCGAGAGTGCGACCCAATAATGTTGAAAGTCTTCAGGAAGTTATTAGAATTCTTCAAGAACCCACTTATTATAGTTTCGTTTCCGGTCATACGTCTACTTCGATGGCAATCACCACTTTTATGGTATTAATTTTAAGGCATCGCTATAAATGGGTTTACATTTTCTACTTATGGCCCATTTTATTTGCGACGAGTCGAGTCTATGTAGGAGTGCATTATCCTTCAGATTTAGCAGCAGGAGCTTTTGTAGGAGTTATTATCGCAATAATTATTTACAAAATTTGTAAGAAAATGCTGGCGAAAGGCGATCGAGAATTCGACGAATTATAAAACTCTAGTCACTGTTAAACCATCTCGAATAGGAAGTAAAACCGTTTCTACGCGATCCTCAGTAGCTAATTTTTTATTGTATGCTAGTAAGACTTCGGTATCTTTATCTCCGGCTTTAAGTTCTTCAACTACTTTACCGCTCCAAAGTACATTGTCAGAAAGAATAATACCGCCTTTATTCATCTTCGGAAGAATGATCTCAAAATAATTTAAGTAATTGCGTTTATCGGCATCAATAAAAACCAAGTCGAATTTCTCTTCTAGCTGCGGAATAATCTCTAAAGCTTTCCCAACGTGCTGATGCATTTGCGTTCCCCAACCCGATTTATCAAAATATTTTCGTTGCAGGTCGTATAATTCTTCATTTTTATCGATCGTGTGCAAACTTCCATTTTCTTGAATTCCTTCCATCAAACACAACGCAGAATAACCGGTATATGTTCCAATTTCTAAAATATGTTGAGGTCGAATTAATTTTGAAAGCATACTCAACACGCGACCTTGAAAATGACCACTCAACATTCTGGGTTGCAACACTTTTTGATGCGTTTCGCGGTTAAGAGCTGCTAAAAGTTGAGGTTCTGCCTGCGAATGCTCTTCAGCATATTGATCGATAGATTGCGGTAAAAAATGCATTAGCCTAAAATTCTGTTTACTAAATCTTGTTTTGCTTGTTCATCATCGCCACAAAGCCATTTAATCGTATTATGTTCCCAGATATCATCATATTGTTCCGGAGTGATAATTTTACGTTCTTTAGCGAGGTCTAAGATTTTTCCAGGGTAAGAAGATTGCGGAGCGCTTTCCATTTCACCTAATGGGTAAGGATCATCCAATCCCATAATGATCTGTTGCGGTTTCTGGTTTTCGACCAAAAGTTTTAAAGATCCTGTATCGTGAACCAACGTATCAAAGAAAATATTCTTATGACCCACCGATTTTCTTGGGTGTACTTTGCCTTCAAATAAATCTGGGCGGCCATCAAAACCTTGTATTCTTCGGCCTAAATTAATTTGCGCCAATTGCCCGCCGTGCGCAAAACAAACGCGCATATTTGGGTATTTATCAGGATAACCATTTAGCGTTAAAAAGTGGTAGGCATCAGCACATTGTGCTAACATCCAAATTAAATGAAATCGCCAAGCCGTATTTTCTAATTTTATGAATTTCTCGCCGTCGTAAGGATGCACTTCTACCGCCAAATTGTACTTGCTCGCCATTTCAAAAATCGGCTCATTTTCTTCATCAAAAATACAACGCCAGGTCCCGATGCTATCCATATAATGCGTTGGCAAACACAACAAACGCATGCCTAATTCTTCTACACAACGCTCAATTTCCCACAAAGCACCGCGTACAAAGCCGGGATGTACCACAAAACCACAAGTAAATTTAGAAGGATGATCGTGTTGTATGCGCGCATTAAAGTCATTCTGAAATCGCAACGCCTGCTTCATTTCTTCCACACGCAAACCATTCCCGTAAAGTTGCGAAAGGTTTAAAACTACGGCGTGATCTAGATTATAACGCTCCATCCATTCCAGCTTTTCTTTCAAGAAAAAACTCGAATCGGTTACCGGTCGTCGCCAATTTTTCTGAAGCATAAATTTACGTTCCTCATCTACCCAAAAAATCTCCTTGTCTTTCATGAACTGCGGAATTTCTTCCGGATAAGGCAATAAATGAGAATGGCCGTTGATACGTAATTTCTTTGTCATAGTTGTGTTTGTTGTTGGTTTGTGGCGTGTTTTGAGTTTTTATTTTTACCAAAATAAAAACTCAAAACCGGGCTATTCGCTATATCTTTTTTGTTATTCACTCCAAACCTAATCGAGAAGTTTTGAATAACAAAAAAGGATGCCGCTGCTATCCCTCACGCGAGCGAAATTACAAACTTTTTGTTCTTCCACCATCTACCGGAACGTTAATTCCGTTAATATAACTTGCAGCTTCGCTGGCTAAAAAAGTAACCGCATTTGCCAATTCTTCCGGTTGTCCAAATCGTTTAGCAGGTACTGCGCTTTGCATCGCTTGTGTTACTTCTTCTTCCGTTTTGCCTGTCTTATGGGCTTTGTTTTTAATAATATCGGTTAATCTTCCGGTGGCTGTTGCTCCCGGTAAAATATTGTTCACCGTAATTCCGAATTCACCTAATTCATTCGCCATGGTTTTACTCCAATTTGCCACCGCACCACGAATTGTGTTCGAAACGCCCAAACCATCTAAAGGTTGCTTCACTGAAGTAGAAATTACATTGATTACCCGACCGTAACCACGCTCTTTCATTCCTGGTAACAACGCCTGAACCAAAATATGATTACAAATTAAGTGCTGCGTAAAAGCTGCTTCAAATTCTTCGGTTTTAGCTTCAGAAATTTTACCGCCCGGAGGTCCGCCGGTATTATTAAGTAAAATATGATAGGCTTTAGTTTTTGTAGCTTCTTCTACTTTTTCTTTTAAGCTCTTCGGATTCGAAAAATCGGCGACCAAAAACGTGTGACTTTGACCTTGGTTTTGGTCTAATTCTTCTAAAACCTTTTTTAGTTTATCTTCGTTTCTGGCAACAAGTGTAACATTCACACCTTCTTCAGCAAGTGCTAAAGCCGAGGCTTTTCCGATACCACCGGTCGCTCCGCAAATGAGCGCGTTTTTATTTTTTAAATTTAAATTCATCAATTTTTATTTTAGGTTTCTATAATTATTTAAAATCGTCATTCGCAATTTATTTTAAGGTCTCATCTAGTTTATTTCTCATCTGGATGAGATTCTGAGTCAAGTTCAGAATGACGCTGATAAATCATTTCAAAAATTATAGAAGACATTTATTTTTTATATTTTCAATTTGAGTTTCTAATTCGATTTCAACTTCAACTTCAGTTTTTATACTGAATACACACATTCTTAGGTTCGGTAAAAAAGCGTAAAGCTTCAAAACCTCCTTCGCGACCAACGCCGCTGTCTTTAGTCCCACCAAATGGAGTTCTTAGATCGCGATTTAACCACGTGTTTACCCAAATAATGCCGGCTTCTAAAGTATTACTTAATCGCATCGCCCGATCTAAATTGCTCGTCCAAACCGTAGCTGAAAGTCCGTAGCGAACATCGTTCGCCATTTCTAGCGCTTGTTCTTCCGTTTTAAAAGGCATTATCGTCACCACCGGACCAAATATTTCTTCTTGATTTAATTGACAACGATTCGATTTCACTTCAATAATCGTCGGTTCTAAATAATAACCATTTTCGTGGTCTTTTACTTCTACACGTTTTCCGCCTGTTAGAATTTTAGCGTCTTGTTTTTCAGCTTGATCAATATATCCTAAGATCTTTTGAATATGTGCTTCAGAAACCACCGCACCCAAATCTGATGAAGCTTCCGAAGGAATACCAACTTTCAGTTTTTTTGTTTCCGCAATAAAATCGATTTTAAATTTTTCGTAAATCGATTCTTCCACAAAAATTCGTGAACCACATAAACAAATTTGTCCTTGATTGGCAAAAGAAGATTTAACTGTAGTTTTTAGCATTTGCTCATAATCGCAATCGGCAAAAATTAAATTCGGGTTTTTACCACCTAATTCTAGCGATAACTTTTTAAACATCGGCGCAGCCGTTCTTGCCAAATGCTCTCCGGTTTTGGTGCCTCCGGTAAACGAGATCGCTTTGATCTGCGGATGCTCTACAATGGCTTGCCCAACTTCATTTCCCAGTCCGTGAACAATATTTAAAACGCCTTTTGGTAAACCGGCCTCGATGCAAATTTCACTCAGTAAATAGGCAGTCATCGGCGTGATTTCACTCGGTTTGGCGACTACGCAATTTCCTGCGGCTAGGGCAGGAGCGATCTTCCAAGAGAAAAGGTAAAGCGGTAGATTCCACGGAGAAATACAGCCGACAACACCAATGGGTTTGCGAAGGGTAAAATTAATCGTGTTTTTACCTACGCTTTCGTGAGCTTCGCTTCCAAATTGAGTGAGTGCGTGCGCGTAAAATTCAAAATTACTAACCGCTCGCGGAATATCGATATTCAAAGCCAAAGCAAGCGGTTTCCCGTTATCTTTAGATTCGGCTTTCGCAAAATCGACTAATTTTTGTTGAAGTAAATTCGCAATTTTTAGAAGCACTTTGCTGCGTTCTTCTAAAGTGGTGTTGCTCCACACTGGTAAGGCTTTTTTGGCTGCATCAAAAGCGAGTTCTATGTCTTCTTTTTTACTTCTGGGAATTTGACTGTAAACTTCTCCTTTTGAAGGATCGAAATTGTCGATCCATTCTGAAGAAAGAGGTGAGATCAATTCACCGTTAATATAATTTTGTAATTGTTGCATGGGTTGAAAAATTGTAGAATTCTGAAAAAATTCCACTCAAATATAACGCATGTTGAAAAATTGATTCCATAGAATTAGAAAAATTATTTATAGGAATTTTTCTAATTGATTTTAATGGTAGAAAGTTTTGTAAATAGGGGAAGATAAAACCTTTCCGTCTTTTTCAACTTGCGTTGAAAAATCCACCTTCCCTTACTAAGGGAAGGAACTTTTTTTAATTCCCCTCCGTTGAAGGGTTAGGGGGAATTTTTAATGCGTAGCGTATTGCTGCTTTTTGTAAGCGATCACTTTAATCTCGATCAATAAATGCGGATGGGGTAATTGATGCACGGCAATCGTAGTTCGAGTCGGGCCAGTTTCCGGTTCAAAAAACTTTCCGTAGGTTTCATTGTAACCACCAAAATCGTTCATGTTGACTAAAAAAGTCGTCACATCGACCACATCTTTTAACGAAGCGCCTTCTTCGTGTAAAATACTGTCGATATTTTCTAGAACCGCTGCGGTTTGTTTCTTGATATCAAGATTGGTGGTTCCCATCTCATCAACTTCAACACCTTCAAAAGTGTTGTCGGGTCTGCGAGAACTAGTTCCTGAAACATAGATAAAATCGCCCACGCGTTTTACGTGCGGATATTTTCCTCTTGGGGTTGCTTTTCCTTCAATTACTTTTCCTGTGCTCATAGTTTATTTTTTGTTTTTACCCTTCTGTCTTTTTTCGCTATCGCTTAAAAGCCACCTTCCCTTTTTAAGGGAAGGCATAAGTATAGTTTTTTATTTCGTTTTAAAACTGACTTTTCCTAATTTTTCAATTTGTGCTTCGATACTTTGATTAGCTGAAAAATGAACCGAAGCAGTTGCCGCACCGGCCAATACAATTTGCCCTTTTTTGATCACCGTTTTGGCTTTAGAAGCAAGTCGGCTTAGTTCTACCACCGATTGTAATGGGTTAGAAAGTATGGCGTTGGTTTTACCTTCAGCTAAAGTTTCTCGGTTAACTTTTAAATGAATTTGTAAGTCGTCGATGTCTTCTTCTAAATCTATCCAATCCCCTAAAACATAAGCGGAAGCAGAACAATTATCGGCCACCATATCTTCTAAGGAGAATTTGAAATTTTCATAGCGGCTATCCACAATTTCGATTGCCAGAGCCATTTTATCGATATAACTAGTAATATCTTTTAAGCCGACAGATTCTTCAATATCTTTAGAAATTCTGAAGGCGATTTCAACTTCTGCGCGAGGTAAAATCCAACGTTTGGCATCGACCTCTTCCTGGTTTAATATTTCCATCGAATTGGTGAGCACGCCCCAAATAAGGTCGTGAACGCCCATTTCTTCCATTCTTGCTCGGTTAGTAAAACCGAGTTTGTAGCCCGTAATATATTCGCCACGGTCTAATTTTTTGCCAACGCAAAGATTTTGTATTCGGTAAGCTGCATCTAAATCGATTTGATGCGTGGCTGCCAATTGTGTGGTGGGTCTAGCATGCCTTGCGGCCTGATCTAAAATCTCTGCTATCTCCTGATGATTCATTTTATTTAGTTTATTATTTGTAAAAAGTCATCCTGAACCTGCCCGTCCGGCAGGCGGGCTTGTTTAACTCCGTTGAATCTTCAATTTCAGGATCACATTTTTATTATGTTTTAAATTATTATCCTGATGAGATTCCGTGTCAAGCACGGAATGACGAAAATATTCACCGAATTTAGCGAACAATTCGTTGATTCTATCATCTTAATAAGCAACGGTATCTTCTTCTAAAATAGTTTTAGTTTCTTCTTTTACTAATTTCAGTTTTTCTTCTAAACTTAAATCGTCTGTAATTTTCTCTTCAGAAATCAAACGCAGCATCGCTTTGTCTTGGGCTCGACCACGTCGCATTGCTTCAGCATAACCAATTTGCTCCTGAAAGGTGACTAATCGGTATTTTGAAGCATATTCTGCCGGAAATTCTTGTTCTAATGCCGTTTCTAATTTTCTTTTCTGCTGAAAAATAGGAGCAGCCGTGTGTTCTTTCATCTCGTAAAAATTATCGATCGCTAAATCTGCAATTGCATCGGTATCTTTTTTACGCGCTTTTTGGTAAGCTTTAAAAGTAGTTTCCCAATCGCCGGTATGATTTTCTAAAGCTTCATCGAAAACCACAACATCTTCAAAAGAAGCGTTCATTCCTTGTCCGTAAAACGGAACAATCGCGTGAGCAGCATCTCCCATTAGGAGACTTTTTCCGTGGCTATACCAAGGTGAACATTTAACGGTTCCTAAAGCACCAGTGGGATTTTCAAAAAATTCTTCCCCTAAATTCGGCATCAATTTTAAAGCGTCTGGATAATATTTTTCAAAATACTCTTCTGCTTTTGCTGCGGAAGTAATATTGTTGAAGTTATAATCACCTTCGGCATAGGACATAAATAGTGTAACTGTAAAACTTCCGTCTAAATTAGGAAGTGCGATGAGCATATTTTCTCCTCTTGGCCAAATGTGTAAAGCATTTTTGTAAAGTTGAAAGTCTCCTTCAACAGAAGGCTCGATCGTTAATTCTTTATAGCCGTGTTGCAAATAGTCTTGTGAAAAACTAAATAGAAAACTACGATCGTTCATCATACTTTTTCGTAAAGCAGAACCTGCGCCATCGGTACCAAAAATAAGATCGGCAACGATGGTCGTTTCTTCACCTGAATGATAATTTTTAAATGTTGCCGTCGCTTTTTCAGAATTTACGTCTAAACATTCTTGATTGAATTGAATAGAAACATTTTCCATTTTTTCAGCTTCGTCTAACATCAAGGCGTTTAAATCTGTTCGAGAAATAGAATTGATGTATTCATGTTCTAAACCACTATATGGCGAAAGGAAAGTGTTTTCTTCTTGATCGTGAATCATTCGCCCATTCATCGGGATGCAAATTTTTAAAGCTTTTTGCTCTAAACCGACGAGTTTCATCGCTTTGATACCGCGATTTGAAAATGCCAAGTTAATTGACCTTCCTGCTGAAATATCTGTTTTTCTTAAATCGGGACGTTTTTCAATAAGCTGAACTTGATAACCGCGTTGTGCCATTCTTAAAGCCAATAAAGATCCGCAAAGACCGGCGCCGATAATGAGTATATTTTCTTTGTTTTTCATTACAACAGCGCTTTTAAACGTTCGACCATTTTATAAACATCTTCAAAAGAATTGTAGAGTGGAGCAGGAGCTACACGAATTACATTAGGCTCACGCCAGTCTGAAATTACTCCTACAGCCATTAATTTATCGAATAAGACTTTGTTAGCGTTTTTCACTTTGATTGAAAGTTGACAACCGCGTTCTTCCGGATTTTGAGGAGTGATAATTTCAATTTGATCACCTTCAATTTCCTTCAACAGATATTCTAAGTAGTTGGTGATTTTAACCGATTTGGCTCTAATATTTTCAAAACCGGCTTCATCGAAAATCGCTAACGAAGCTCGAATGGCGGCTAACGATAAGATCGGCGGATTACTTAATTGCCAACCTTCTGCTCCCGGAATTGGGTCAAACTCGTGACGCATATTAAAACGTGTTTGTTTGTTATGACCCCACCAACCGGTAAAGCGTTTTAATTCTTTATTGTTGGCGTGACGCTCGTGTACAAAGCAGCCGCCAACACTTCCCGGGCCACTGTTTAAATATTTATAAGAACACCAAACGGCAAAATCTGGTCCTGTTTCGTGTAAATTAGGCTGAATATTTCCTGCGCCGTGAGCAAGATCGAAACCAACTTTTGCTCCGTGACGATGGCCCAATTCGGTGATTTTTTTTAATGGGAAAGATTGTCCCGTATAATAATTGGTCGAGCCGATAAGCAATAGCGCTACTTGATCGCCTTCGGTCTCCATAATTTTTTCTAAATCTTCAAAATGGCAAAGTTCTTCACCTTCTCGAGGTTCCCATAAAATTAGGGAATCCTTAGGATCGTGACCGTGAAATTTAAGCTGAGATTCTACGGCATATTTATCTGATGGGAAAGCGTCACTTTCTATAATAATTTTGAAACGCTCTGAAGTAGGTTGGTAAAACGAAATCATCATTAAATGTAGGTTAACGCTTAAGGTATTCATCATTACTACTTCTGATGGTTTTGCACCGACGATTTTCGCCATTTTTTCGGTTAAAAATTCGTGGTAAGGCATCCAAGGGTTTTTCGCTTCAGTATGACCTTCAACCCCTAAATTACTCCAGTCTTCTAATTCTTGCTGAATGTATTCTAGGGTAAGTTTTGGTTGTAAGCCTAAAGAGTTTCCGCAGAGATAAACCTGTTCTTCTCCGTTTTTATCTTTAGGAATATGAAATTGACTTCTAAAGCGCCTTAACGGATCGTTTTGGTCTTGCTCTTTCGCAAATTCTAGGGTGTTTTTATGTTGGGTTGTTTGCATTTTTGTGTTCTAAAAAATGAGTTTTCCACAAATTTAGCAATAATTCATGAGTTGTTTTTGATTAATTGAAAGGTTTGAAGGATTGTTTTGTAGGAATTTGAGAAGAAATCTTCAAATATATTTCAACTTTAATAATTTCAACAGGAATTATTCCACCTTAATATTGGTGAAATAGAGCTTAAAACTTCCTTCTTTGTTTTGATGAGTTGTTGCAATTTTGAGTCCGTTGTAGGTTTGGTAATTCTCCCAAGTTGTTGAAAGATTGGGTTCTTTGTTTCCGGAAGCGATATAAGACCATTCTCGAATGATAAAATCTTTGTCGATATAGATTTTATACGTGTCGCCCGGTGTGTAACCATCTTCATTATCATAAGCAATGGTAATTTCTGTCATCGGTTTTTCACTAATTGGTGCTTTTACATTTTCTTTTACAACATGTTCAAAACTTTGATCCCAAACCAACTGAAACGGAAATAATAACCAATATTTATCGTTTATAAAAGCTTGATCTGCCTTTTGCTGAAGACTATCGATCTCTTTTCTTACATATGCTACCGTGTCTTTTGCCGAGAGCATTTTTACCTTCTCTTTTTGCGGTTGCCACTGCCAAGATCGTTCGAAATGGCTGGAGTCGCGATCTACATTAAAGGTGTAATTAAGTTTTTCTATTTTACTCCAGTTTTTGAATCCGTGCGCATTGGCTATTTTTTCTAGAACAGAAATTTCTTTTTCAGAAGAAGTTTCTGTAATAGTTTTTTCAGCATTCTTTTTACAATTAACAGCAGTTAAGATGACCAAGGCGAGAAGTAGTAATTTTTTCATCATAAAATATTTATGTATTAAAAATAAAAAAACCTCTTGAAGTTCTCAAGAGGTTTTAACTATTATAAAAAATGAAGATTAATCTACAGCGTCTTCAACGTCGTCTGCAGCATCTTCCATAGAATCTCCTACATCTTCTGCAGCGTCTTCTACTTTATCTCCCGTACTTTTTTCTTCTCTACAACTTGTGAATGTTGTTGCTAAAGTTCCTACTAAAAATAGTGATAAAAATAATTTTCTCATAATTCTAATTTTAAATTGATTCGTTAATTAATTTACGGCCTCCTGCCGGTTGCAAGTCTATATAATATTCCGATAATGGCAAGTACTAGAAGGATGTGTATTAAACTTCCTACCGCTTCACCAAAACCAAAATAACCTATGAGCCATCCTATGATTAGGATTACTACGATAAGCCAAATTAAATCTCTCATAGTTTTTATTTTTTGTTAGTTGAAGTAAATGTAGAAAATATGCATTTTCGATTGTTGGCGTTTAACTATCAATTAACTAAGAATTAATACTTATTTGGGTTTTTGAGAATGTCTGCCGCATGCTCTTTATGATTTTTTAAGGTTTCAGGATTCATTTTATTTAATAAACTCATCATCATATTCATACGTTGATTGTCTTTAAAATGTTCTCGTTTATCGTCTAAGAAATTCCAGTAAAGAGAATTGAAAGGGCAAGCTTCTTCGCCTTCTTTTTTATTTACATTGTAATGGCAATCTTTGCAATAATTGCTCATTTTATTAATGTAACTTCCGCTAGAAACGTAGGGTTTGGTAGCAACGATACCACCGTCGGCAAACTGACTCATACCACGAGTGTTGGGCATTTCTACCCATTCGATCGCGTCGATATAGATGCCTAAATACCAAGCGTCGACTTCATCTGGATGAATTTGAGCCAGCAACGCAAAATTCCCCGTGATCATTAACCGCTGAATGTGATGTGCGTAAGCTTCGTCTAAACTTTGCTTGATCGAATGATGAAGACAGTTCATTTTTGTTTTTGCATTCCAGTAAAAATCGGGGAGTTGATGTTGATTGTCAAGCTTGTTACTTCTGCGGTAACCCGGCATTTCTTTCCAATAGATACCGCGCATATATTCACGCCAGCCTAAAATTTGCCGAACAAAACCTTCTACTTGAGAAATATCGATCTCACTTTTGTTTTCGTGATAAGTATCGACCACTTTTTCGATGACTTCTTGCGGAGAAAGCATTTTCGAATTCATCGCAAAAGAAAGGCGAGAATGAAATAAGTAGATCTGCTCGGTATGCATTGCATCTTGATAATCGCCAAAATGAATCAACAAATTTTCGCAAAAATAATTAAGTATTTTTAAGCAATCGGGTCGAGAAGTTGGCCAGTTGAAGTTTTTCTCCTGAATACTTCCCATCGTTTTAATGTCTTGTTGCTTGATTTGCTCTACAATTTTTGAAACATCTTTTCTGAAGCCTTTTTCGTGCGGAATCTCGGGTTGACCTTTCCATTTTTTGCGATTGCTTTTATCGAAATTCCATTTACCACCTTCCGGATTTTTTTCATTTTGCATTAAAATAGAATGCTTTTTGCGCATATTGCGGTAAAAATATTCCATCGTCATTTCTTTCTTGCCTTCATAAAATTGAGCTAGATCGGTTCGAGACGTATAAAAATGTTCGGTGTCGAAAGCTTCTGTTTCAATTTCGAGATTTGAGCAAAAATCTTTGAGTTGTTCATCTAAACGATATTCATCAGGAAGTTGATATTCAAGCTTTTCAATTTCATATTTATCGATCAATTGCTGAAGATTTTTTAGAAGATCTTGTTTGTTTTCTTCAGCATCAATTTCATAATAAATTACTTGATGGTCTTTACTTTTTAAATGCTCATAAAAATTACGCATCGATGCAAAAAAGGCAACCACTTTCTGGATATGATGAACGGTATAATCGGTTTCTTGACGCATTTCTGCCATAAAATAAATGGTGTTTTTATCTGCGGAAGAAAACCAAGAATGTTTGTGATTAAGCTGATCGCCAAGTAAAAATCGAAGTTTTTTCATAATTTTTATGATTGATTTGTGTAACAAAAGCAGCTTTTGATCTTCATATAATAAATGACTATTATGAAAAAATCTATTTACTATTCTTTACTTGTAGTTTGGTTGTTGAGTCTTGCTGTTTGCGCTTTTGTTTTAAAGTTAGAGAAAAACACGTTAATTTATATTTACGTGGCTACTCAAGGTTTGATGATTAGTTTACACCCAAGTATTTTTAAGAAAAAATCGTGTTCTAAATCTTAGAACAGTTCTTTTTGACCACCTAACCAGGTTTGTTGATATTTTTGATCGGGATCGTAGCGTTTTGCCTGCGATTGAATATTAAATTTTCGATCTCGCGGATCGTTACCAACACCGCTATTGTACATCCAATTGCCCCAATTGCTGTGTACATCGTAATCGATAAGCATGCTTTCTAGATACGCCGCGCCAATTCGCCAATCTTGTTTTAACTCTTTTGCCCAAAAGCTATTTACGTTTTGGCGACCGCGATTGCTCATAAACCCGGTGGCGGCAATTTCTTTCATATTCGCATTTACAAAAGGTTCTTCAGTTTCGCCTTTAATCCAGTTTTGTAGAGTTTCTTCATCTTGATTCCAGTCGAGATTTTTATTTAGAATACCACCAAGTTGAAATATCTTATTACCGTGTTTTAAAGAAATGTATTTAAAATAATCACGCCAAATCAATTCAAAAATAAGCCAATACGTACTATCGTTTTTCACGACTTGTTTCTCGAACTTTTTTACTTCCCAATAAATTTTTCTAGCTGAAATACTTCCATTCGCCAACCAAGCTGAAAGTTTAGAGCTATAATCTGATCCTAGAAGTCCGTTGCGGGTTTCTTTATAATGCTGAAGTTGACAAGTATCCCAGAAATAATGCTGAATGCGTCGGTCTGCTTCTTCTTCACCTCCGTGAAATGGGAAAGCAGATCGCGAATCTTTTTCAACTTCATCTAAACCTAAATCTTTTAGTTTTGGTACTTGGGTCGTATGTTCTACTAAATATTCTTCTGGTTGAGGTAGTGGTAAATTTGCCGGAGGTCTTACGTTTACGTGATATTCTGCTTTTTTTCTGAATTGCGTATAAACTTCAGGAATATTTTTGAAAGACTCGTAAGGAATATCTTCCGGATGAAATAAAAACTGATCGTAGGTTTCGATAAATTCGACTTCCGGTAAGTGATAATGTACATTTTTTTGAACTTCAACTTCTTCTTGCGTCCATTCTTTTTGAAGAAATAGTTGCTGAAAATGATATTTTTCTGAAAGCTTAGGGAAAACACTTTCGGGATAGTCGTTAAAAACCAACAAACTAATATTGAGTTTGTCTTTTAAATTTTTCTGAAGGTTTTGGACGGTTTCGATAAGAAATTGTCCTCGGTATTTTTCAGTTTTTTTAAAGCCGAATTTTGTGGTTTCAAAATGTCTGGGATCAAAACAATAAACCGCTAAAATAGGATGGTTTTCTTTACAGGCTTTTTCTATAGAATAATTATCAAAAACACGTAAATCGTTTCTGAACCAAATTACATTGTATGTTTGTTTTTCGCGCATTTTTTACTGCAATATTTTACATTTTCCCAATCGCGTTCCCATTTTTTTCGCCAAGAGAATGGGCGTTGACAAACCGGGCAAATTTTAGTGGGAAGTTCACTTTTCTTCATCTAAAATAGAATTCACGTCTTTATTGGGCTTGGCGTGATCAAAGCGATCGATTAAGTGTGTTTCTGCATAAGCATCTAGTCCATTTATAGCAACGGTATCTGCTTTTTCTAAATTTAGCCAGCCGTCTTTTTCTTCAATATGATCATCGAAAAACAAATGTTCAACTTCACCAATAATCATTCTGCATTGGTTCTCTTTAATGTAGTAGTAATTCACCAATTTACAGCCAATTTTAATTTTTGCCTCTTTTACAAATGGCGGGTAGAAACCTTGTAGGTATTCTTCTGTTAAATTAGTTTTATCGAATTCTGAAATTTCACCATCGTATTTTGCAGAAGTATGATGCGCATCTTTTATAATACCTTTATGAATATGGTTTACCGTAAATTCACCGGTAGTAACCAAATTATCATAAGTGTTTCTTTCTGTAGAAGTTGGGCGCAAAATAAAACCTAGTAATGGTGGATTACTGCCTAGATGAATTACCGAACTGTAAATAGCCACGTTTGTAATCTCATCTTTAGATTTGGTCGCAATAAGATTAGCAGACTTGTAGCCGCTTAAACTATTTATGAGGTTAATTCTAAATTGTTTGTCTAAGTCTTCAATATGTTTTCTGGTATAGTAGCTCATTAGGGAATTTTTTTAAAGGTAAAGTTTGTTTAACTTTTATCAGATAAATATTGAACAAATTTTGATTTGTCATTTAAAAAAGCTGTCAGTTAAGACAGCTTTCTAATGGTTGATTTTATGTAGGGCTTAAAACCAATTATTCTTTATTTTCTTGTTCTTTAATGGTCGAGTCGTCAAAATCTACTTTATTCGTATTTTGTTTACGATCTCCAAAATTTCCTAAAACACTCTCGGTATCTTTATGTTTTCTTTTTCTATGATTGTCTTCAATAAATCCCATAACATTAATATTTTTTAATTCATCACTAAATTAGATAAATACCAACTTGTTTTGTATTAAAGACTTAATAAAATCTTGTTAAGCGTTTTCTAATTTTTTGTCTAAAGACTTTACCCAATTCACCGCTTCGAAGAGATTATAAAACTGTAAAACTTTACCTCGGTAAAACATTTTTTCAAACTTGAGGTTAAATATAGAAGAGCGATGCTTGTGTACCAAAATGTAAGAGCTTAGCGTGTGACCCATTTTAAAAAAATTAAGCCAATCTGCCGGGTTTACATGGTATTTGTGAATTCGGTGAGAAATGTAGTGTGGCATTGCCATTTTACCGTAAAAGGCTTCCGCTAAATCGATAACGATCAATGCTTTTTTCCAATCATAAAAAACTCCTTCAGCAACTTCAGCAATGATATAATTTTCATAGAAATAGAAGTTTCCGAAATAAAGTTGATGCTTCACCAGAGCCATTTTATATATTTCTTGATCGCTAATAACTCTAATTTTTGTTTCTAAGTTATTGAATAAAAAATCTCGTTTTATGAAAGAAAAGTTAATAAAACCTCCTAGAGATTAAAATTTCTGCAAATAAAATCTTTTTTTCTATTTCAAGCAATAGGATGTTAAATAAAAAAAAACCTTCTGATTAAGAAGGTTTTAGTAGACACAAATATTTTTTAGATGGAAGAATTAACCAGCCGAATAAACTCGGCGCGATAACCTTGTTCATCTTTTCCTTTTCCGGCTTGAGCAAGTTCAATTATATTTTCTTTAGAGATGTTTTTAGCGTATTCAGATTCTCGAAGTTGCATCCCGAACATAGCAAGTGCAGCACTAAATTTCAAATCTGTAGAAGCATTTTTAAGTTGAATGTCTTCATCTTTGACCACTTTCGTAATAAGTTTACTTTTATCACCATCTGGTTTTTTATAACGGAATTTTACGGTTAATAGGTCTTCAGAATTTCCTTTTACTTTTTTATCTGAATATTTTAAATCGTCGATATCTTTTAACCATTCACTTTTTACACCCACCGGAATAATTTCGTAAAGCGCTGTTACGGTGTGACCGCTTCCTAATTCACCGGCATCTTTTTTATCGTCGTTAAAATCTTCCGCATTCAGTAAACGATTTTCATAACCAATTAAACGGTACGCCTGTACTTTTGCCGGATTAAATTCTACCTGAATTTTTACATCTTTAGCGATCGTATACAAAGTGCCGCCAAACTCTGTTCCTAAAACGCGTTGCGCTTCTTGCATCGTATCGATATAAGCGTGGTTACCGTTACCTTTATCGGCTAAAGTTTCCATTTTAGAATCTTGATAATTTCCTGTTCCAAAACCTAAACACGTAAGAAAAACGCCACTTTCTCTTTTTTCAACAATGAGGTCTTCCATCGCTTGATCGCTACTTGCGCCTACGTTAAAATCGCCATCGGTGGCTAAGATCACACGGTTATTTCCTTTTTTAATAAAGTTTTCTTCAGCAATTTTATAGGCGAGTTTTATTCCTTGTCCGCCCGCAGTTGAGCCGCCGGCATTTAAGTTATTTAAAGCTTCTAAGATTTTATTTTTATCAGATGTTGGTTTTAAAGCCAATCCTGCTGCACCGGCATAAGTCACGATGCTAATTTTATCTTCATCGCGAAGTTGGTTCACCAATAATTTTAAAGCCGATTTTAAAAGCGGAAGTTTGTTAGTAGAATTCATTGAACCTGAGACATCGATCAGAAAAACTAAGTTAGAAGGCGGAATGTCGTCTAGCGGAACTTCTTTTCCCTGCAAGCCGATTTTAACGAGTTTGGTGTCTTTATTCCAAGGCGATTGCGCCACTTCGGTATTGATCGAAAACGGATCTACGCCCGTAGGTTGCGGATAGTCGTAGTCAAAATAATTGATGAATTCTTCAATTTTAACGGCGTCTTTTGGGACTTCTTGTCCGTTATTAATCATTCTTCGCACGTTACTGTAACTCGCTTTATCTACATCTATTGAAAAAGTTGAAAGCGGAGAAGCATTCACCATTTTAAAAGTGTTTTCTTCAATTTCTTGATACGATTCTCGGTTTTCTTGAGGAGCAGGAATTGTATGAATATTATTGGAAGTACTTATTGCTTCTGTTTTTCTTTCTAATAAAGATGGTGCTTCAAGAGCTTCTACATCGTTATAATCTAAAGTTTCAACATCTTCTTCTAGAATTTGTGGAACTTGATTGGTTTGAGTTTTTTGATCTTTTTGTTGAATAGAATTCTTTATATCTCTATTACAAGAAAATAAGCATAAAGCAATTGCTGCTAATAAAATGTTGAAGTTTTTCATAATAAAAGGTTTAAGTTGAAAAAGACATTTACAAACAACTTGCCAAAAAAATCAATAGTTTTACAAAATCACTGTTTTTCTATAAATAATTTAACCGAAATTTTAAAGATGAGTCAAAAATATGTGGCCTTGTTGCGAGGAATAAATGTAGGCGGAAAGCGAAAATTAAAAATGGCCGATTTGCGTGAATCGGTTTTGAAGATTGGTTTTACGCAAGTTTCAACATACATCCAAAGCGGAAATTTGTTTTTTACTGCGGAAGAAAAAAATACTGCAATCCTTGAAGAAAAATTAGCGCAACATTTATTAGAAGAATATACTTACGACATTCCGGTGATTATTAGAACTTCGGAAGAAATCGAAAAAGTTATTGCTCAAAATCCGTTTCCTGAAGCGGAAGATTTTAAGCAATTGCATCTTATTTTTCTCAAAGAAAAACCTTCAGAAACTTCCATTGAAGATTTTGAAAAACTCGAATTTCCTTCAGAAGAATTTAAAATTGAAGCGCAACATCTTTACGTGAATTATACCGATGGGGTTCGAAATTCAAAACTTTCAACTACGCTTATCGAGAAAAAATTAAACACCAAAGCTACCGCTCGAAACTGGAAAACGCTTTTAAAAATAGAAAGTCTTTTAAAAGATTAATTAGACTTCCTAATTTGATCAACAAACGAATTAATGTTTTGCGTTCCGTTTTCGGTGAGGTGTTTGATGAAAGCTGAACCAATAATGGCTCCTTTTGCAAATTGAGTCGCTTTTTCGAAAGTTTTGGCATTGCCAATACCAAACCCAACAATTTGCGGATGCTGAAGTTTCATTTGATCAATTCTTTCAAAATAGGCTTGTTGCGCGTCACCAAAACTATTTTTAGCTCCGGTTATACTTGCAGAACTCACCATATAAATAAATCCTTCTGAAGCTTCATCGATCTGTCGAATGCGTTTTTCTGAAGTTTGTGGCGTGATCAAAAAGATATTTTGTAAACCATATTGCTGAAATATCACTTGATATTCTTCGATATAAACTTCCATTGGAAGATCCGGAATAATAAGTCCGTCGATACCAATTTCAGCGCATTTTTTGCAAAACTTTTCAATTCCATATTGTAACATCGGGTTGAAATAGCCCATGATGATTAACGGAATAGAAACTATTTTTCGAATATCTTCGAGTTGCTCAAAAAGTTTTTCGGTGGTCATACCATTTTTTAAAGCTTTTGTAGAGCTTGCTTGTATCGTTGGGCCGTCGGCTAAGGGATCGCTAAACGGTAAACCGATCTCCACCAAATCTACACCCGATTTTTCTAATTGTTCAAGAATAGTTTTAGTGTCATCAAGTTGAGGATAACCGGCTGTAAAATAAATAGAAAGTAATTTTTTGTTTTCTTGTAATTTATGAGAGATGCGATTCATTGTGTTTAGTTTTAATATTTTAAAGGTTCCTTCCCTTGTAAGGGAAGGTGTATTTCGTTTTAACGAAATACGGAAGGGTTAACCACCCTACAAGCAAAGCTTGTTTTCCCTCCTTCAAAAGGAGGGAAGCAATTTCTATAAATCAAAATATTTCATATAGGTTTCTAGATCTTTATCGCCACGACCGGAAAGGTTGATTACCACAACGTCATCAGGTTGAAATTTTTTTTGCTTTAAAGCGGCCAACGCGTGTGCACTTTCGATAGCGGGAATTATGCCTTCGAGTTTGGTGAGCTCAGCTCCGGCTTGCATCGCTTGATCGTCGGTAACCGACAAAAATTCTGCTCGTTTACTGCTGAATAAATGCGCGTGCATCGGCCCGACACCGGGATAATCTAATCCTGCCGAAATTGAATAAGGCTCGGTAATTTGCCCATCTTTGCTTTGCATCAAAAGTGTTTTGCTTCCGTGAATAATTCCGTTGTTTCCTAGTTGCGAAGTGGCGGCACTTTCTCCGCTATGAATACCTTTTCCCGCAGCTTCTACAGCGATAAGGTTCACATTTTCTTCATCTAAATAATGATAAAAAGCCCCGGCGGCGTTGCTGCCACCACCAACACAAGCAATAATATGATCGGGTTGGGTTCGTTTCTCTTTTTCTTGCAATTGTAGTTTTATTTCTTGTGAAATAATGCTTTGCAAACGTGCCACCATATCGGGATAAGGATGCGGACCAACCACCGAACCAATAATGTAATGGGTTTCTTCGGGATTGTTGATCCAATCTCGAATAGCATCGTTTGTGGCGTCTTTAAGTGTTTTACTTCCTGAAGTTGAAGGGATCACTTCGGCGCCCAACATTTTCATTCGAGCTACATTGGGTGCTTGTCGTTTCATATCGATTTCTCCCATATACACAAAGCACGGCATTCCCATTAAGGCGCAAACTGTTGCGGTAGCGACACCGTGTTGCCCGGCGCCGGTTTCGGCGATAATTCGTTTTTTACCCAAGCGTTTGGCAAGTAGAATCTGCCCGACCGTATTGTTCACTTTGTGTGCTCCGGTATGGCAAAGATCTTCTCGTTTGAGGTAGATTTTTGTGTTGTATTTTTCGCTTAGTCGATTGGCAAAATAGAGTGGAGTAGGGCGACCTACATAATCTCTCAATAATTGCTGATATTCTTCTTGAAACGAAGCATCACCTATGATCTTTAGGTATTGCTCTTTTAATTGATCGATATTCGGGTAAAGCATTTCTGGAATATACGCGCCGCCGTATTCACCGTAATAGCCTTTTTTGTTGATTTGATGTGTTGTCATTTCTTTAAAATTTGTAGGATGTGATGCTGAATCAAGTTCAGCATGACGCTATTGAAAAAAATTCGTCATTCCGGACTTGATCCGGAATCTCATCAACTGTTTATTTTCTTTGTAAAAAAAATTAAATCTTCTATATTTTTTCTTCCGGGTTCGGTTTCGAATTTACTGTTCACGTCGATAGCGTAAAGCGGTAAATTAAGCTGTTGAAATTCTTTGATTTTTTCAACTTCGTTTAATCCAATTCCGCCGCTTAAAAAAAACGGTTTTTGAAACGGATACTCTTTTAAAACTCGCCAATCGAAAGTGAAACCATTACCACCGGGATTTTGTCCTTTAGTGTCGAATAAAAAATAATCGACCACCGGAAGGTATTTTTCTAATTCTTGAAAGTTGAATTGATCTTTAATTGAAAACGCTTTGATGATTTCAATGGGATTTGATTTGGTTTGATGTGATGCTGTCCCTCGACTCCGCTCGGGATGTCCGACAAGTTCAGCATGACGCGATTGGTTGTATTCGTCATCCCGGACTTGATCCGGGATCTCATCTCGCTTATTTTTAAATAAATTTCTTAATTCTTGACAATACTCCGCACTTTCGTTTCCGTGAAGCTGAACAGCTTGTAAGTTATTTGCTTCAACTTTTTGTTGAATAAAACTTAGTTCTGCATCTACAAAAACGCCTGTTTTTTTTATGGCTGAATTGAGCTGCGGAATTTGTTCTTCAACAAATCGCGGAGATTTTTCATAAAAAATAAAACCCATGTAATCGGGCTGAAGTTGAGCCAACTCCAGTATATTTTCTTCGTATTTCATTCCGCAGACTTTCAGTTTCATATTTTTATTTTTTGCCATTCCGTGCTTGACACGGAATCTCATCTTATTTTTTCCCTTCAATTTCTTCGATAAATTGCTGAGCGCTTTTACCGGGGTTTTCAGTTTTCATAAACGTTTCTCCAATTAAGAATCCGCGATATCCAAATTCTCTTAACTCAATAATATCATTGGCAGATTTTAGTCCGCTTTCTGATATTTTGACGATTTCCTTCGGAATTAATGTGGAAAGTTGCTTGCTGATTTCAGTTGAAACTTCAAAAGTTTTTAAGTTGCGATTGTTCACCCCGATTAGCTGAACTTCTGCGTTGAAGTTGGCTTGCAATTCTTCTTCGTTATGAACTTCCAGTAAAACTTCCATTCCTAAATCGTTGGCTAGTTTTGAAAACTTCTTCACCTGCTGTGCATTTAAAATTGCAGCGATCAATAAAATCACATCGGCACCACTGGCTTTGGCTTCTATAATTTGATATTCATCGATGATGAAATCTTTCCGCAGTAAAGGAAAGTCTACACTCGCTCGCGCCAGTTGTAAATCTTCCAAAGAACCCCCGAAAAAGCTATTGTCGGTAAGCACAGAACTTCCGCAAGCGCTGGCTTTTTGATAGCCAGCAACCACTTCATTCACATACAATTTTTGATTGATGTTGTGTTTAGAAGGGGAACGACGTTTATGTTCAGCGATAATTCCGCTTTTGCTATTTTTTAAAGCTTCACTTAACGAAAATCCTTTTCTCTGGAAAAGCGGTGATCTTTCTAAATGGCTGACCGGAAATAACTTTTTTTTCAGCTGAATTTCAGTCAGTTTATGTTGAACGATGGTATCTAAAATAGTAGCCATTATGCGCTAAGTTTTTGAAGGATTTTTAATTTTTCTAAAGCTTTTCCGCTTTTTAAAGATTCTTCCGCTTGCGATAAAGCTTCAGCAATACTTATTTTTTTTGCGGTTGAAATAGCTAAAGCTGCGTTCGCACAAACTACTTGGTTTTGCGCTTTAGAACCTTCGTTATTCAGAATTTTTTGAAATAGTTTTACCGCTTCCGGAATGGTTTCGCCGCCATAAATTTCTTCCGCTTTAATTTTTTCAGCATTAAAATCTTCCGGAGTTAACACGGTATTGATCTGGTTACCTACGATTTTTGTATCTCCGGTAAGTGAAACTTCATCGTAACCATCGAGTGCGTGTACAATTCTAAAATTTGTATCGGTATGTTGATAAAGGTAACTATAAATTCTTGCGAGTTCTAAGCTAAAAACACCAACTACCTGATTGGACGGTTTTACAGGATTTACAATAGGTCCCAACATATTGAAGAAAGTTTTTACTGCCAGATCTTTTCTAACCGGGGCAACAAATTTCATTGCCGGATGAAAAAGTGGCGCGTGTAAAACACAGATGCCCGCTTTTTCTAGACAAGTTTCTAAAAATGCTTGATCGTTAGAAAATTTTACACCTAGATTCTCTAACACATTACTACTCCCGCTCACTGAAGAAACGCTGTAATTACCGTGTTTGGTTACGTTAACTCCGGCTCCGGCAGTAATAAATGATGCTAAGGTAGAAATGTTGAACGTGTTTTTACCGTCGCCGCCTGTACCACACAAATCAATTGGATTGTAGCCTGATAAATTGATAGGAACAGCGAGTTCTAACAACGCATCTCGAAAACCTGCTAACTCTTCAATAGTAATGCTTCGCATCATATAAACTGTTAGAAAACTTGCAATTTGACTATGATTGGCTTTGCCTTCAGAAATATTGATGAGGGCTTGTTTAGCTTCCGCTTTGCTCAGAATTTCGTGATGTGTTAGCCTATTGAGTAATTGTTTCATTTTTATATATTTCTATCTTAGAAAGAATTTTGGCTGAAAATTTTATTTCAAAATACCTTTTACATTTCTTTGGTTCCGTTGAATTTTCAATTTCAGCATCTTGTTATTGTTATGTGACCCTGAATCGACACTTCGACAAGCTCAGTGTGACATATCAGATCAAGTATTATTATATAGAGACCGTTTCTTCGTTTCTTACAGGGATTTCTATCCAGTTTTTAAGCATTTCTTTTCCTTGTGGAGTGAGCACCGATTCGGGATGAAATTGAACGCCATACACCTGAAAATCTTGATGACGTATCGACATGACTTGTCCGTTTTCGTCGTAAGAAGTCGGGATTATTGAATTTGGTAAATCTTGAATTACCCAAGAGTGATAACGACCAACTTCTAATTTTTGCGGAAGATTTTTAAAGATCGTTTCTTCATTTTCGATGATTTCAATAGGAGTGGCAACGCCATGAAAAACTTGGTTGAGATTGCTAAGTTTTGCGCCAAAAACTTCACCGATCGCCTGTTGCCCTAAACAGACACCTAAAATACTTTTGGTAGGTGCAAATTTGCTCACAATATCGTTAAGTAAACCTGCTTCTGAAGGAATGCCCGGCCCCGGAGAAAGTAAAATTCTATCGAAAGCTTCAATTTCTTCTAGATCTATTTCATTATTTCTTCTCACTACAACTTCGCAATCGAGATCTTCTAAGTAATGAACTAAGTTGTACACGAAGCTGTCGTAATTATCGATGACTAATATCTTTTTCATATTTTAAGATTTCTTAATTCTGTTCATGAATTTTTTTTCAAGTTGAATTTGTGATTTCAACATCTCATCCTAAATTTCACAAGCTGGATGAGAATCTGAATCAAGTTCAGGTAGACGCTTTATTCATATTATAATTCTTTAGCAATTTCTAAGGCTTTGGTAAGCGCTCCTAATTTATTATATACTTCTTGTAGTTCGTTTTCGGGTTTCGAATCGGTGACGATCCCAGCGCCGGCTTGCCAGTGAAGCTCATGATCTTTACTTAAAAAGGTTCTAATCATAATGGCGTGATTAAAATTGCCTTTAAAATCCATCACCCCGATGGCGCCACCGTAAAAAGTTCGGTTAACGGTTTCATATTTATCGATGAGTTCTAAAGCTTTGTATTTTGGAGCTCCGCTCAAGGTTCCTGCCGGAAAAGTGTCGGCTACTAATTGCATCGTCTCCATATTATTTTTCTTTTTTCCCGTTACTTTACTCACCAAATGAATTACGTGCGAGAAAAACTGAATTTCTCGATAAGTTTCTACTTTAACTTCAGCACAATTTCTACTTAAATCGTTTCTTGCTAAATCTACGAGCATCACGTGTTCTGAGTTTTCTTTTGCATCTGAAGCCAGTTGTTTGGCGAGTTCTGCATCACGCTCATCGTTCCCTGAACGTTTAATCGTGCCGGCAATAGGATGAATTTCTGCCATCTCGTTTTCAACGACCAATTGCGCTTCCGGAGAGCTTCCGAAGATTTTAAAATTTCCGTAGTCAAAATAGAAAAGGTAAGGTGAAGGATTTACACTTCGAAGCGCGCGATATACATTAAAATCGTCTCCTTTATATTTTTGTGTAAAACGCTTCGATAATACCAATTGAAAAACATCGCCACGCGCACAATGTTGTTTGGCTTTTTCTACATTTTGTTTGTAAACTTCATCTTCAATATTAGAAGTGATCTCGCCATCGGTTTCAAAACTAAATTGAGCAAAATTTTTAGTTTGCAGTAAAGCTTGCAGCGTTTCTAAATTACTTTCTGAATTGTAATTGTGCGAAAATAAATAGGCTTCATTGTTGAAATGATTAATGGCAATAATGTTTTGATAAACCGCATAATAAAAATCTGGAATGTCGAGCTTGTCTTCTTTTTCTTCAAGCTGAATACTTTCAAAATACTTTACCGAGTCGTAACCGGTATAACCGAAAATTCCGTTGTGAATGAATTTGTAATTGGTTTCTTCCGTTTTAAACTGTTGTGCAAACTGTTCAATTTCTGAAGGAATATGTATAGAAGAAGTAATTTGTTTCTCGATTTTTTCGCCATCAGGATATTCAATAAAAAGTGTGTTGTTTTTCGCTTTGATAGAAGCAATCGGATTGCAACAGATATAGGAAAAACTATTTTTATTGGCGTGATAATCGCTACTTTCTAGCAATAAACTATGCGGAAATTGATCGCGTAATTTAAGGTAAATACTTACCGGGGTGATCGTATCTGCGATTATTTTTTTAGCGTCTGTTTTTAGCGTATACATATTCTTATTTTCAAATTCATTCAACAAAAAAAGGCTTGTCGTGATGACAAGCCTTTTTGGATATGGTTAATATACAAAGCGGTGTTAGCTCACGACGTTTTTCGTAAGTTATTCCACCACCAAGTATGTACAGTTAAAATTTTCATTAGTTCAAAGATAAGTAGGAAATTGAAATTTCCAAATCTTTTTTAGAATTTAAGCGTAACGTCTAATTCGAAATCGTCGTAAATTACGTTGTCTCCTAAGTTATCGAATAAACTTCCTGAACCATATTTTACATCATATTCGGTTCTGTCTACGGTTAATTCTGTAGTAGCTGTATCACCATTCATTTCTAAATCGAAAGTTACCGGTTTAGTTTTTCCTTTAATGGTAAGATCTGCAATTACTCCATAAGAATCTCCTTTTTTAGTCGCATTTTTAATGGTTAATTTAGCGGTTGGGTGATTAGCAACTCCAAAAAAGTCATCAGATTTTAAGTGACCTTCTAGTTTTTGTTTTCCTTCACCTTCAAGATCTGTAGCTACGATCGAAGTCATATCTACAATAAATTCACCTCCGGTAATTTTATCGCCATCCATGTTTAAGTATCCCTCTTTAAACATGATCGTTCCTTCGTGAGAACCGGTTAATTTTTCACCTTCCCATTCAATTTTACTTTCTTGGGTGTTTAAGGTTTTCTTTTTAATAGGGTTTGCTGTAAAAGAGATCATCGCGATTACTACAGCAAAAAGGCTTACAGATTTAAAAATGTTTGTTTTCATAGTTATAAATTAAAATGTTTGTGATTAAATATTGATAAATAAATCTTCGGTAGATTTTCTAACTTTTTTATTGTTTTGAGTAGCGTCTTCTTCGCTTCTATAACCAACGGTTGCAATAACAGCAGTAGTTAATCCTTTTTCTTTAAGACCTAAAATTTTATCGAATTCTTCGCCATTATAACCTTCCATTGGGCAAGCATCGATTTTAAGCGTTGCCGCAGCATTTAGTAAAAATCCTAAAGCAATATAAGCTTGTTTTGCCGTCCAAACTGCTTGTTGGTCTTGTGGTAAGGTCATCGAAGCACCTTTAATCATATTTGCATAACCTTCAAGATCTGCTAAATCTACGCCTCTGGTTTCAGCTACATTTTTCATGTAGTCTTGAATGTATTCTTCTTTCACTTCAGTATAAGACGCAAAAACAAAAACTTGAGAAGACTCGGTAAGTTGGGGTTGATTATACGCCGCTTCTCTAAGTTGTTCTTTCACTTTTTCATTTTCAATTACTAATACATGATAAGGTTGAAGTCCGTAAGAAGAAGCACTTAAACGAACCGCTTCTTTTAACGCAGAAAGGTCTTCTGCAGAAATTTTTTTGTTTTCATCAAATCGCTTAGTAGCGTATCTCCAGTTTAGATTTCCTAAGTGTGTTTTCATAATTGTTGTATGTACAAATGTTTAATTAAATTTTTTTATTGGTCATTTATGATCTCAACTTTTCTAAAAGATAGTTAAGTTGTTCTAATTCTTTTTCAGTTAAATTTTTAGTCGCTTTCTTTTCCAACTCTTCTACTTTAGGATCTATTTCTTTTAATAGATCTAATCCTTGTTCAGTAATTACAATTTCTACTTTGCGACGGTTTTCTTCGCAAACACAACGATCGACTAATTTTTTATCGATTAATTTATCGACCAGGCGAGTCGTGTTACTCATTTTGTTTACCATTCGATCTTGTATGGTACTTAAGTTGGCGGGTTTTTTACCTTGCCCACGTAAGATTCTTAATACGTTAAATTGTTGAACCGAAATCCCGAAACTCTTAAGCGTACACATCATTTCGCTTCCCGATTGTGCACTCGTTAATTGTAAATTAATAAGTACTTTTTTAGGAAGTGAAAGATTAGCTTTCGTTTTTAAAATTTCTTCAACTTTCATTGTATCGACAATATTTGTATATACAAATGTATGTTGAAATGTTGAATAATTTATTAATAGTATGTTAAAATTTATTGGATGTTGAGCCTAAGAATAACCGATAACTTAGATTTAGCCTCAAATTGAAGCAATTATTTGTAAACTAATGTTAATCAGTTTTATTAGTATAAATGATGCTTTAACTTTGTTAGAAGTTTGAAAATTATATGATTAAGAGAATTTTAGTACTGATAATAATCTGTTGCGTAGCCTGTGTAGATGAGAAGCCTAAAGAAAACTCAGCGACAGAAGAAGTAGCTGTTAAAATTCCTACTTATAATTTTGAAGAACTTGAAAAAAACTTACCAACCGATCAAGAAAAAACTTACGTCGTTAACTTTTGGGCAACCTGGTGTGCCCCTTGCGTAGAAGAACTTCCGCATTTTTTAGAATTGAATAATAAAAAAGATGTTGAAGTAATACTAGTAAGTTTAGATATGCCGAAAATGAAAGAAACACAATTGGTTCCTTTCGTGAAAAAAAGAAATATTAAAGCAAAAGTAGTTTTGTTAGACGACCCAAGAAGTAATGTTTGGATCCCGAAAGTAGATGAAAATTGGGACGGAGCTATACCGGCTACTTTAATTTATAATACTAAAAACAGAAAATTTTACCCCCGAAAATTTGATACTTACCAAGATCTGCTTGATGAAGTAGAGAATTTTAAAAATGAAATTTAAATTATGAAAACCTTAAAAATCTTAACCATCGCTGCTATAATAATTGCAGCATCTGCCTTTGCGGTCAATAATGTATTTGAAGAAGGAGAAGCTTCAAATTCATCTGAAAATGGATATGAAATAGGCGACGTAGCAACAGATTTTAAATTAAAAAATATAGATGGTAAACAAGTTTCTATGAGCGATTATTCAACAACTAAAGGGTTTATTGTTGTATTTACCACTAATCATTGTCCTTATGCAAAAGCTTACGAAAACAGAATTGTAGCGTTAGACAAGAAATACAAAACAAAAGGTTATCCTGTAATTGCCATTAACCCGAATAATCCCGAGAAAAATGAGCAAGACAGTTTTGAAAATATGCAAATAAGAGCTAAGCAAAAAGGCTTTACTTTTCCGTATTTATTAGATGAAGGACAAAAGATCTATCCTCAATACGGGGCAACCAAAACCCCACACGTTTATATTTTACAGAAAGAAAATAAAGCGTTAATTGTAAAATATATAGGAGCGATCGACGATAATTATCAAGATGTAAATGCTGTAGAAGAAAAGTTTGTTGAAAATGCTGTTGATGAATTACTAGCCGGTAAGGAAGTTTCTGTAAAGACAACCAAGGCAATTGGTTGTAGTATTAAATAAAAACTTACTTTTGTTGAAAAACCTTACTTATGAAAGAATTATCTCAACAAGAATGGAAAGAACAATATGAGAATGACGAAAATGCATTTTTATTAGATGTTCGTACCGATGAAGAATATGAAGAAAAGCATATTCCTAACTCCACACAATTAGATATTTTTCAAGCTCAAAAATTTATGGATGAAGTAAATGAGTTTGATAAATCTAAAAATTATTATGTGTATTGCAGATCGGGTAAACGAAGCGCACAAGCCTGCCAAATTTTAGACCAAGTAGGAGTAGAGAACACCTATAACTTACAAGGCGGAATTATGGAGTGGGAAGGAGAAACCAACTAATACAATTACAGTTGAAAAATAAAATCTTATACCTTGCCGTCTTAGTGCTTTCGCTAAGTTTTTGCGTTTCCTGCAAAGAAGGAATTGCACAAGAAGAAGAAGAAGAAGAAGAAACCATCGAAATGGTAACCCCAGATGAGGCTGAAAACCTCTCTAAGATGGAAGAAGTGAAAGTTCTTGATGTAAGAACAGAAGAGGAGTTTAGTGCAGAGCACATCAAGAATGCTCAGAATATTGTTTACGATGAAAACTTTTCCGATAAAATCTCAGATTTAGATAAAAGTAAACCTGTAATCGTGTATTGCAAATCGGGAGGAAGAAGCGAAAAAAGCGCTCAAATATTAAAAGATTCCGGATTTGTAAAAGTTTACGACCTTAAAGGCGGGATCACTCAATGGAAATACGATAAAAAAGAAACTGAAAAATAGATTTTTTTAGAGTTTATTTTTCAGTTTTAAAAATTCCTGTTCTAGAAAATTCAGCTTCTCTTCAACGTTAGAAGCTGAATTTTGTTCAGGGATGCGTTTGTAAAACACGTAACGTATTCTCCATAATTCTTCAACCCATTTAACTCAAAAATAAAATCGTCTACACTTTTGTGGTCTGCTCGTAAAGTGAGTTTGTTTTTGGTAATATATAGTCTTCGTAAAATAAGTTGATGGTTTACCAAAACCAAAACCATACAGCCGTTATTTAATTTCTTATAAATAGTTGCTGGTACAAACTCTCCAATAACCACATCTTTTGGATAAAGTCTGGATAAACGATACTCAGTATTTTAATAATGTGCCTTTAGTGGCTTGGGAGTTTTATATAGGAGGTTACCAACCGGCTCAAAAATGGTTAAAAGATCGTAAAGATCAAGAGTTAACTTTTGAAGATGTTTTTCAGTATCAAAAAATCATAGTGGCACTTTCAGAAACCGATAGAATTATGAAAGAGATCGATAAAATAGAGATTGAATAATTTGTGTGCCTAATGAATGATTTTGATTATAAAAAAGCAGCTCGATTAGAAGATTATATATTTACAGAAGTTAAAGACAATTTAAGAAAAGCAACTTAGATTCAATAACTCAACGCAACAAATCAAATTCTTAGATTTGTTTAAATGAAAACTAAAAAATACAAACGATTAACTTTCAAAGAAAGGGTCATTATTCAAACCCTAATGGAAGAAAATAAATCTAAAGCTTTCATCGCTAAAAAACTGAAAAGATCTAGATCTACCATTACTCGACAGATCAATAAATGGGTGATCGACTCTGATAGATAAATATGATGCAACTTTAGCTAACTGGTTGGCAAAGGATGACTATCTCAACAAGAGAAATCTTGATAAAATAAATACATACAAAAGACTCAAGTTCTTTGTTTATAAAGGCTTATTGGAAGGTTGGTCTCCTGATCAAATTTCAGAAAGATTAAAAGATAAGTACCCAAATGATCCAGAGATGTCAATATCCTACGAAGCTATCTATATGCATATTTACAGACACAGACAGGCTAGTCTAAACAAAAAACTAATCAAGCTACTACCCTATCAAAAATCGCAGCGTAGAAGAGTTAATGCGAAAACAAAAAGAGGTACTAAAATAAAAGATATCATCAATATCAAAGAAAGACCGAAACACATTGAAGATAGGCAAGAAATAGGCCACTGGGAAGGTGATTTAGTCATTGGTAAAGGACAAAAAAGTGCTATTGGTACTATCGTAGAAAGAAAGTCTAGGTTCGTCTGTATTATCAAACTAAAAGACAGAAAATCAACAAC